>NZ_JBBEGM010000009.1:0-301270 GCF_037400335.1 Actinomycetospora flava | reverse complement strand
GAGTATACCTGAATCGCGCCATCGGCGACACCTGCGTCAGACACGAACCGCGAAGTCGAGGTCGCCTCGGCGACCCTGCGAGAGGCACTCTTCGCAGCTCAGCGACCCGATGATCATGCGGGAGGTGCCGGTCGCGGGCGCCCCCCGCGCGGCCGATGCGCGAGCGGCACCGTCCGCAGCTCAGCTGCCCGATGATCATGCGCGCCGCGCCTCTCGCGCGAGCGCTGCCCCGCTCAGCGTTCCGGCCGAGGGTGCCTCTCGCCCATCTACCCGACCAACGGTGCCCTTCGGTCGGAACCACCAGCGGCGGACGACCTCCGGTACGACTGACGCCGTGGGAAGCGTGCTCGCGGAGCGGTACCGGCGGTTCGGGGAGAACGTTGCCGGGACGTCGCCGCTGTCCGAGCGCGTGGCCGTCGCGATCAGTCGCTCCGACGCCGCGCTGCGCGCCATCGAGGCAGCGCCCGCCCGGCATCGCCACCCCGCCCGGGTCCTCGCCGCCCTGCACGATCTCGCCCTCGCCGGGCACGCGCCGGCGCTCGCGGACGCCTACGCCGCCCGCGACGCCGACGCCGCCGCGACGGCGGCGATCGACGTCCTCCTGCGCCAGGCGGTCGACCTCACGAGGGCCCCGCGACCCGAGGTGACCGGCCGCGCCACGGTCCTCCACCCGCTCGTCGCCGAGGCCGCGCACCGCGTCGGCGCCGACGCGATCGGGCTGGTCGACGTCGGCTGCGCCGCGGGGCTGGACCTGGCCCTCGACCGCGTCGCCGTCACCTACGACGACGGCCCGACGCGCGGCGCGGCGATGAGCACCGTCCGGTACACGGCCTCGGTGGTGAAGAGCCGGCCCGTACCACCACGGGAGGTCCCGGACGTCGTCGCCCGCCTCGGCATCGACCTCGACCCGATCGACGTCGCCGATCCGGACCAGGCTCGGTGGCTGCGGGCCTGCCTGCCCCCGGACCACGCGGACAAGGACCACCGCGAGGCCGAGATCGCCATGGCACGGGAGACCGACGCCACCCTCCTCCGCGGCGACGCCGTCGACCTGCTCCCCGACGCCCTCGCCCGCGTACCGGGCCACGCCCTGCCCGTCGTCACCACCACCTGGACGCTCTCGGCCTTCCCGCTCGAGCACCGCCTGCGCTTCCTCCAACGCCTCGATGCCGCGGCGACCGACCGCCCGGTGGCGTGGGTGTCGGCGGAGGGCGTCGGGGTCGCGCCGGCGGTCCCGACGATGGGCGACCGCCCCGCCTCCGGTCACAGCATCCTCGGCCTCGTGATCCTCGAGCACGGGACGCTGCGCGCCGACGCCGTCGGTCGCTGCTGGTCACGGGGACGGATGTTGAGCTGGTTCTAGAGCCACGACGCGAACGCCGGCAATGCCGGGCGGTCACGCCCGGCGATCAGCAGGTCGGCGAAGGCCGCGGCCGCGGGTGACGCCACCTCGCCGTGCACCAGCGCCATGCGGCGCACCACCACCGGGTCGTCGAGCGGGACGGCGACGAGGCCCGCGAACCCGGTCAGGGGCACGACCAGCCCGGGCACCGCGGTGATCCCGAGCCCCGCGGCGACCAGGCCCGCGACGGCCGCGATGTTGCGTGCCGCCACCACCCGCCGCGGCCGCGTGTCCGTGCTGACGAGGGCGTGGTCGACGTGGTGGCGGATGCTCGTCGTGGGGTCGAAGTCGATGAACGGCTCGCCGGCGAGGTCGCGCCACGCGAGCCGGTCGCGGGCCGCCAAGGGATGCGACGGGGGCGCCAGCGCGCAGAACCGGTCCTCGGCGACCGGGCGCACCGCGAGGTCGTCGAGCACGTGCGTCGACACCGACACGACCGTGACGGCGAGGTCCGCCCGCCCGGCCCGGACGTGCTCGACGACCTCGTCGGCCAGCGCGTCGGAGAGGGTCACCTCGACGTCGGGCCGCGCCGCGCGGAACACCGCGACGACGCCGGGCAGGAGCAGCGCGGCGAGCGAGGGCAGCGTCGCGACGCGGACCCGGCCGCGGGTGCCCGCCAGGTAGTCGGAGAACCGCCGCATCTCCTCGTCGAGCCCGTCGAGCACCCGCCGGGCCGCCGCGACGAGCTCGAGGCCGGCCGGCGTGGTCTCGAGACGCCGGGTGGTCCGTGTGAACAGCGTCGTGCCGAGGCGCCGCTCGACCTCCGCGACGGTCCGGCTCAGCGACGGCTGGGCGACGCGCAGGGACGCGGCCGCCGCGGTGAAGCCGCCGGCCTCGTGCACGGCGACGACCGCGCGGAGCTGCGGCAGCGTCACGTCCATGTCTTGTGAGCATCAATCCATCCGGAACCGGTCTTTGACGAGCATAGGTCCGAGTGGCCATCGTCACGGCACATCCCAGCCCGACCCCGGAGGTCGACGATGCTCGCCGCGGCCGGATTCCTCACCATCGCCGTCTTCCTCGTCGCCGTGCTCTCGGGGCGGGTGTCGGTCCTCTTCGCGCTGACCGTGATCCCCGCGGTCGCCGCGGTGGCGATCGGCGCCGGCGGCGACCTCAGCGACCTGGTGCTCGACGGCCTCGAGCAGGTCGCGCCCGTGGCCATCATGATCACGTTCGCGGTCCTCTACTTCTGCCTGATGATCGACGCGGGCCTGTTCGACCCGGCGATCCGGCGGGTCCTGCGCTGGGCGGGCGGCGACCCGCTGAAGATCTGCGTGGGCACCGCCGTGCTCACCGTCCTCGTCGCCCTCGACGGCGACGGCGCGTCCACCTTCCTGATCATGGTCACGGCGATGCTGCCGATCTACGAGCGCCTGGGGATGCGCCGGATCGTGCTGGCGGCGCTGATCTGCCTCGGCGCCGGCGTGATGAACATGGTCCCGTGGGGCGGCCCGACGGCCCGGGCGATGGCGGCGCTGGACCTCTCGGGCGGCGAGGTGTTCGTGCCGGTCATCCCGGCCATGGCGGCCGGCATCGCCTGGGTCGTGCTCGTCTCCTGGATCCTCGGCCGCAGCGAGCGCAAGCGCCTCGGGGTGATCACGCTGGACGAGCCCGGGGCGACGTCCGGCACGACAGAGGAGCAGCAGGAGCAGGGGCACGACGACGGCACCGTCGCCACCCTCACCCGCACGACCCCGCGGACCCGCGCCGACCGCGTGCGCTTCTGGCTCAACGCCACCGTCACGCTCGCCCTGCTCGTCGTCCTGCTCCTCCAGCTCGCCGAGCTGCCCGTCGTCTTCATCGGCGCGTTCGTGATCGCGCTGCTGATCAACGCACCGCGCTGGTCGCAGCAGCAGGAGCTCCTCGAGCGTCACGGGAAGAGCGTCGTCCTCGTGGTCACGATGATCTTCGCGGCCGGCGTCTTCACCGGCATCCTCGCCGGCACCGGGATGATCGAGGCGATGGCCCGGGCGCTCGTGTCGGTCATCCCGGCCGGGGCGGGCGGGCTGCTGCCCGCGATCGTCGCGGTCACCGGCATGCCGCTGTCGCTGGTCTTCACCCCGGACGCCTACTACTTCGGCGTGCTGCCGGTGCTCGCCGAGACCACGGCGTCGCTGGGCGGCGCGCCCGCCGAGGTCGCCCGCGCGGCGATCCTGGGGCAGATGACGACCGGCTTCCCGCTGAGCCCGCTGACGGCGTCGACGTTCATCCTCGTCGGCCTCACACGGGTCGACTTCGGGGCCCACCAGCGCTTCGTCTTCGGCTGGGCGTTCGGCACCACGCTCGTCATGACCGCCGTCGCGCTGCTGACCGGCGCGATCTGAGGGGAGGACCGCCGTGACCGTGAGGATCGGCAGCGGCGCCGGGTTCGCCGGGGACCGCATCGATCCGGCCGTCGACCTCGCCCGCCGCGCCGCGCTCGACGACCTCGTCCTCGAGTGCCTCGCCGAGCGCACCATCGCCCTCGGCCAGCAGCGACGCCTCGCCGACCCCGGCGCCGGCCACGACCCCCGCCTGCACGCGCGCCTGGCGCCGCTGCTGCCGGTCGCGCTGGACACCGGCACCCGGGTGCTCACCAACATGGGCGCCGCCAACCCGCCCGCGGCCGGGTACATCGTCCGCCGCATGCTCGACGACGCCGGCTCGACCGCCACGGTCGGCGTCGTCACCGGCGACGACGTGCTCGACGCGCTCGACCTCGACGCGCCCGCCCTCGAGGACGCCCGCCCGCTGCGGGCCCACGGCGAGATCGTCTCCGCCAACGCCTATCTGGGCGCCGACGCGATCGCGCCCGCGCTGGAGGCGGGCGCGCAGGTCGTCGTCACCGGCCGCGTCGCCGACCCGTCGCTGTTCCTCGCCCCGCTCGCGCAGCGACTCGGCTGGGCCCCCGACGACGTCGACGCGGCCGCCGCGGGCACGCTCGTCGGCCACCTGCTGGAGTGCGCGGGCCAGCTGACCGGCGGGTACGCCGCCGACCCCGGACGCCTCGACGTCCCCGACCTCGCGCGTCTCGGCTTCCCGTTCGCCGACGTCGCCGCCGACGGCACCGCGACCTACGGCAAGCTCGACGGCACCGGCGGGCGCCTCGACCGCCACACCGTGCGCGAGCAGCTGCTCTACGAGGTCACCGACCCCTCGGGCTACGTCACCCCGGACGTCCTGCTCGACCTGCGCGGGGTCCGGGTCGACGCCACGGGCCCCGACCGCGTGCGCGTGCACGGTGCCCGCGGTCGTCCCCGCCCCGAGCGGCTCAAGGTCACCGTCGGCTACGACGCCGGCTCCCGCGTCGAGGCCGAGATCTCCTACGCCGGGCCGGGTGCCGACGCCCGCGGACGCCTCGCCGCCGACGTCGTCGCCACCCGGCTCGCCGGGCTCCCGGTCACGCCGCGCATCGAGGTCCTCGGCGGCCCCGCCGACGCCCGGCTGCGGGTCGCGGCCCGCGGCGACGACCCCGCGGTCCTCGAGGTCGTCGGCCACGAGGTCGAGGCGCTCTACACCAACGGACCGGCCGGGGGCGGGGGCGTGCGCGTGCACCACGCCCCCGTGCTCGGCGTGCTGTCCACCTTCATCCCGCGCGACGCGGTGCGCCCGCGCACGAGGATCCTGGAGGCGGTCGGTGCAGCTGCATGACCTCGCGCACTGCCGGGCCGGCGACAAGGGCACGGTCGCCACGCTGACCGTCGTCCCGCACGACGACGCGTCCTACGACGACCTGGTCCGCGTCCTCACGGCCGACCGCGTCCGCGCGCACCTCGACCCCTGGATCGGCGGCGAGGTCGTGCGTCACGAGCTGCCCCTGATCAGCGTGCTGCAGTTCGTCTGCTCCGGGGTGCGGGGCGGCGGCGTCACGGTGTCGACGGCGCTCGACACCCACGGGAAGTCGCTGAGCTCGCGGCTCCTGGCCCTGGAGCTGGAGGACGTCAGCGCCGCACGAGCGGCATCGCGCCCCGCGTGACCGCCGCCAGGTACACGTCCTCCAGCTGGCCGGCCAGGACGTCGAGGTCGTGCGCCCGCGCGAGCCGCGGGCCCCGGGTCGCCGCGGCCTCGCGGCGCGGCCGGTCGGCGTGCAGGGCTGTCACCGCGTCGGCCAGAGCGGCGGGGTCGAGCTGCTCGGGCACCAGAACGCCGACGGTCGGCGGCACGACCTCGCGCAGTGCCGCGATGTCCGGACCCAGCACCGGCGTTCCGACGGCGAGCGCCTCGAGCGCGACGGCCCGCGCCGCCCTCGCCGGCGCGCCCGGCGGCACCACCGCGAGCCGCGCCGACGCCACCCGCGCGTGCTCGCCGCCCGCGTCGGCGGCGAACTCCACCTGCTCGGCCAGCCCCAGCTGCGCCGCACACTCCCGCAGCGCGGCCTCGTGGGCGCCGCAGCCCAGCAGCACCAGGGGTCCGCCGGGCGACGATGTCGACGGCGCCACCCGCGCCCAGGCGTAGAGCAGGGGGCGCACGGCGTCCGCCCCGGCACCCAGGCGTCCCACGCGGACCACCACGTCGTCCTCGCGGCGATGGGGCGGGGTCCGGAGCGCCGCGGGGTCGATCCCGTCGCCGATCACCGCGACGTCGGCGCGGCAGCGCGCGGCGGCGAGGACCTCGGCGTCGGCGGGGGAGCGGACGACGATCGAGCGGTGGGCGCGCACCGCCCACCAGCGCAGGCGCAGGAGGGACGTCGCCCCCTCGGCGGGCTCCGGGTCCGGCAGCCGCGTCGCCAGCGCCACCACGGGACGCGTCGTCCAGCGCGGCACCGCGAGCGGGCCCGGCGAGGCGGCGATCTCCTCGACGACCACGTCGGCTCGGGTGTGCCGGGCGGCCACGACCGCGGCGGCGACGTAGCCCAGCATCCGCCCGGATCGCGTCCACCCGCGGCGCACCGGGTGGGTCCAGCGCACCATGCCCGTCCCGTGCTGCTCGATCCGGTCGTGGACGCCGGGGGAGCGCGGGCCGAGCACGGTGACCTCGTGCCCGGCGGCGGCGAGGTGGCGGTGCAGCGCGGCGGCCGCGTCCGGGTCGGCGCCCGCGAGGTGCAGGACGCGCAGGCGCGGTCCCGACGGGACGGGGCTGACGGCGGGCGGGTCCACCTCGATCGTCGCGTAGGGGTCGTCCGGGACCGGGGTCCTCACGGGGGCCGGGCGCAGCACCGGGTCGACCGCCAGCGCCGCCCGCGGGGTCCCGGCGCGGACGTGGGCGGCCACCAGCGGCAGCCCGGCGAGGGCGAGCGCGACGACGCCGACCGCGACGAGCCAGGCGGGCACGGACGTCCGCGTCGCGGCGAGCACCAGGAGCACGAGACCCGCGCCGACCAGCGGCCCGCGCAGGGCGCGCGGGGCGGGCGTGCCGGGCAGCGACCCGCGCCGCCAGCGCACGAGCACCCCGAGCAGCCCGGCCCCGGCGAGCGCGCCGCCGGCGGCCCCGACCACGAGCCCGGTCGACCCGGCCGGCGCCACCTCGGCGCCGATGGCGAGACCCTCGCCGAGCAGGACCCCGGCCCCGAGGAGCCCCACCGCGGGCACCACGCGGGTCCCGAGCGCGAGGAGGCGCCAGACACCCACCGTGGTCAGCCCCACCCCGGCGAGCGCGACCGCGCCCGCGGCCAGCACGACCTCGGGCGACGCCGGCGGGGGCACCACCGGGCCGATCAGCGCCGGCGGCACCGTGCCCACCACGGCGACGACGGGCAGCAGGGCCCGGAGCACCGTGTCCGGTCGATCCTGCGGGCGGGTCGCGGACCCCACCGACATGCTGTCCTCCCGAGGAGTGTCCACCCCGTCGGTGACCGAGGGTCTCCCGATCACGCGCAGTACAGGGCAGCGCCCCACGGAGTCCAACGAGGAGGACCCGGAAGGGTGTCGCGGCGGCGTCAGGCCGCGACCGCCTCCCGCTCCTTCGTCGACGCCCGGTACGGGTCCGGGGAGAACAGCGCGGCGACGATCGTGATCAGCACCATCGCCGACATGTACACCGCGATCCAGCCCCAGCCGCCGGTCGCGTCGAGCAGCGCGGTGGCGATCACCGGGGCCAGGCCGCCGGCGAACACGCTCGCGCCCTGCGCGCCGATCGACGCCCCGCTGTAGCGGACCTCCGGCTCGAAGAGCTCGGAGAACCACGCCGGCTGCGGGGCGTAGACCGCCGAGTTGCCGATGTTCACCGCGACCACCGTGGCGAGGATGATCCAGGGCAGCGAGCGCGTGTCGAGCGCCCAGAAGTACGGCCAGCTCATGAGCAGCAGCACCAGCGAGCCCCACAGCACGACGGGGCGGCGTCCGAAGCGGTCGGCGGCCCAGCCGTAGAACGGGATGCTGAGCAGGCCCAGCGCCGACGACACGATCACCGCGAGCAGCAGGTCGCTGCGGGCCAGCCCGAGCACGACGGTGCCGTAGGTCAGGACGAACGTGGTGTGGATGTAGAACGTGCTGTTCTCGGCGAACCGCAGGCCCGCGGCGCGCAGCACGTTCAGCGGCTGGCGGCGCAGCACCGCGAGGATCGGCTGCCGCTCGATCTTCCCCGCCGACTTCGCCGCCTCGAAGACCGGCGACTCGGCCACCTTCAGCCGGATCACGATGCCCACGACGACCAGCACGATCGAGGCCAGGAACGGCACCCGCCATCCCCAGGCCAGGAACGCCTCGTCGGACATGAGCGCCGACATGATCAGCAGCGACAGGTTCGCGGTGAGCATGCCGGCGGGCACGCCGGTCTGCGGGAAGCTCCCGAAGAACCCGCGGCGCTTCGGCGGCGCGTACTCCACCGCCATCACCGCCGCGGCGCCCCACTCGCCGCCGAGGCCGATGCCCTGCACGATCCGCAGCAGCACCAGCAGGATCGGGGCGGCGATCCCGATCGTCGCGTAGGTCGGCAGCAGGCCGACGACGAACGTGCCGCCGCCCATCATCACCACCGACAGGACGAGCATCGACTTGCGCCCGATGCGGTCGCCGAAATGCGCGAAGATCACGCCGCCGAACGGCCGGGCGAGGAAGCCGACGCCGAACGTCGAGAGGGCGAGCAGCGTCCCCGTGAGCGGGTCGGCGGTCGGGAAGAAGAGCTTCCCGAACACCAGCGCCGCCGCGGCGCCGTAGACGAAGAAGTCGAACCACTCGATGGACGTGCCGATGAGCGTGGCGCCCGCGACGCGGCGGGTCTCCTTGGCCGTCGGCGTGTGCGGTGCGCTCGGAGCAGGATGCATCGCTGAACCCCTGCCTTTCCGCCATGCGGAATCGGTCGCGGTGTGTGACGAGTACCATACGGAGCGCTTCGCGAAATCACCAGAAGGTGCGCGCGGCGGACGATGCCGACGGCTACCGACGGCGTTCGCCTCCCCCTACCGTGAGGGCGGTCACACCATCGGGGAACCGGGGGAGTCGTCGTGGAACCACCGCTGCTGCGCCCGGCCACGAGCTACGACGAGCTCTGGCGCCAGGTCGACTTCGCCACGATCGACATCCCGGAGCGCTTCAACCTGGGCGTGGCCTGCGCCGACCGCCAGGACCCGCAGGCCCGCGCCCTCACGGTCGTCGCGCCCGACCGCACCGCCCGCGACCACACGTTCGGCGAGCTGACCACCGCGTCGAACCGGCTCGCGAACGCCCTGGCCGCCCTCGGTGTCGGGCGCGGCGACGTCGTCGGGCTCGTCAGCCCGGCGTCGTTCGAGACCGGCGTCGGCTTCGTCGCGATGTTCCGGATGGGCGCGATCGCGCTGCCCCTGTCCTCGCTGTTCGGCCCGGACTCGTTGCGCTACCGGCTGCGCGACGCGGGCGCGAAGGCCGTCGTGACGGCGGCGGCGAACGCCGACCGGGTGCGCGAGGCCCTCGACGACGGCGGCGAGCAGGTGCCGCTGCTGGTCATCGGGAGCCAGGAGGGGCTGAGCGGGGACGAGTCCTACGAGGACGCGCTGGCCGCGGCGTCGCCGGAGTTCACGCCGGTGGACACGTCGGCCGAGGACCCGGCGTTCCTCATCTACACCTCGGGCACCACCGGCGACCCGAAGGGCGCGCTGCACGCCCACCGGATCATCTTCGGGCACCTGCCGGCCTTCGAGGCGGTGTACGAGTTCTTCCCGCAGGCCCACGACGTCATCTGGTCCCCGGCCGACTGGGCGTGGATCGCGGGGATCATGGACATCCTCACGCCCGCCTGGTTCCACGGGCTGCCCGTGGTCGTCGACCGCGAGCCGGCGTTCACCGCGGAGCGCGCGGTGTGGCTGATGCGCGAGTTCGGGCTCACGCTGACCCTGCTCCCGGCCACGGCGCTGCGGATGATCCGCGCGTCCGGCATCGAGGGCGGCGGGTTCGCGTTCCGCGCGATCTGCTCGGGCGGCGAGGCGCTCGGCGCCGACCTGCTGAAGTGGAGCGAGGAGTTCTTCGGCGCGACCGTCAACGAGGGCTACGGGCAGACCGAGCTCAACGCCTGCATCGGCAACTGCGCCTCGGTCTACCCGATCCGCCCCGGGTCGCTGGGCAAGGGGCTGCCCGGCTTCACGCCGGTGGTGCTCGACGACGGCGGCGAGCCGGTGATCGACACGGTCGGGGAGCTCGCCCTCGACCGGCGCACGCCGTCGACGATGCTCGAGTACTGGCGCAACCCGGAGGCGACCGCGGCGAAGTACCGGGGCGACTGGCTGCTCACCGGCGACCTCGCCCGCCAGGACGCCGACGGCTACGTCTGGTTCGAGTCCCGCAAGGACGACGTCATCATCTCGGCCGGCTACCGGATCGGGCCCGGCGAGATCGAGCAGAGCCTCGGCGGGCACGAGGCCGTCGCGATGGCCGCCGTGGTCGGCGTGCCCGACGAGCGGCGCGGCGAGGTGCCGAAGGCGTTCGTCGTGGTGCGCCCCGGGGTCACGGCGACGGACGAGCTGGCCGACGAGCTGCGCGCGCACGTGCGGGCGCGGCTGGCCGCGCACGAGGTGCCGCGGGAGATCGCGTTCCTCGACGAGCTGCCCCGCACGACGACGGGGAAGATCCTGCGGCGGGCGCTGCGGGACTAGGCGGCGGTGACCCCGCGCTGCCCGACCGCCCCGCGCAGGCCGACGCAGCCGACGCACCCCACGCAGTCGACGCAGTCCACGCACCCGATGCAGCCGACGGAGCGCACGCAGTCGACGCAGGCGATCGTGGCCAGGCAGAGCCGCAGGCGCAGGCCGACCAGCGTGAGCACGCTGGCGAGGATCGCGACGCTGCCCGCCGTGCCCGCGCTGCCCGCCACGGCGACGCTGCCGGCGGTGGCCGCGCTGCCCGCGACGGCGACGCTGCCGGCCGTGGCCGCGCTGCCCGCGACGGCGACGCTGCCCGCCGTGCCCGCGCTGCGCGCCACACCGACGCTGCCGACGGTGGCCACGCTCCCGGCCACCGCGACGCTGCGGGAGGTGTCGACGCTCGCGGCGACGGCGATGCTGTCGTCGGTGCCGACGCTCGCGACGGTGCTGTCCTCGTCCATGGTCGAGAGAGTGCCGGGGTCGGGGAGGGGCGTCCAGGGAGCCCTCAGGCGGTGCGCATCCGCAGCACCGACCCGACCGCGCCGAGCGCCACCATCGCGACGACCGCGCCGCAGACGCCCACCGCGACCGGCGCCAGGCCCCAGACCTCCACGGCCACGCCCGCGACGAGGCTGGCGACGGCGGCGGCGAGGTAGCAGTAGAGGTAGATCGCGGCCAGGGTGCCGGCGTGCGTGCCCTCCGGGCTGCGCTCGAGCAGGATGCGCATGGCGCCGGCGAACGCGATGCCGAACCCGGCGCCGGCCACGACCGCGCCCACCATGTACAGCGCGAAGCTCCCGACGGCGATCGCGACGATGTAGCCCCCGATGCCGACCACGAGCCCCGCGGCCCCGCCGGTCAGCGCCCGCCCGGCGCGCATCCGGTTCGCGGAGAGCCCCGCCACCGGTCCGACGAGGTGGTAGACGGCGACCGCGAGCGCCCCGCTGAACAGGCCGTCCCCGTCCAGCACCGACACCGCCAGCGACGGCGCCAGCGCCTGGGTGAAGCCGCCGAGCACGTAGGTGCCCGCGACGAGCACGCACACGGTGGGGAAGACGCGCCGCGCCGTCGGGGGGACCCGCACGACTGGGCGCAGGGACCGTACGGCGCCCCACCTCGTGGTCGAGCTCCGCTCCGCTTCGTCTCCCGGCCGCCGTGCCACGGTCTCCGGCAGGAACAGCACGGCCACGGCGGCCGCGGTGAGCACGGCGGCGGTCACCACGAACGCCAGGACCGGCGCGGCCGCCGGGGCGAGGGCGACGGCGGTCCCGGAGGCGAGCGCGCCGATCGCGATGCCGCCGGGCGGCGCCCCGCTCGTGACGGCGCCGGCGAGGCCGGGGTGCGACGGCGGCTCGAGGTCCACGACGAACGCCCCGAGCGCGGAGAGCGCCAGACCCACCGACACCCCCTGGACCGCCCGCCCCACGAGCAGGGGTGCCGCGGAGTCCACGGTGGCGAGGACGAGCGACCCGGCCGCGCCCGCGAGCAGGGCCGGGACGGCCACCCACCGCCGTCCGAGGTGGTCGGACAGGCCGCCGCAGCAGAGCAGCGCGGCGAGCAGCGGGAGGATGTAGATCGCGAACGCGCCGGTGAGCACGACCGTCGAGAGCCCGTAGGTCTGCTGGTAGACGACGTAGAGGGGTGCCGGGACACCCGCCGCGGCGGAGGCGGCGACCGACGCCACGGACGCCACGGCGAAGGTCGCGAAGCGGCCGTGGGTGCGGGTACGCAGCACCGGCCTCAGACCGTTCCGCCGCGCAACGACACGACACCAGCCTAGGCCGGTCCGCTCAGGGCAGCGGGATCAGCTGCGCGCCCGCGGCCGCGAGGCCGTCGTGGTGGGCGCGGCCGTGGTGGCCGCAGAACGCGAGCTCGCCGCCGTCGGGCAGGATCGCCAGCGACAGGGCGCGCACCCCGCAGCGGTCGCAGTTCACTCGCACGGCCTGCTGCGGCGCAGTGGCGGTGGTGGTGGCGTTCATCGTGCTCGCCTCCTTCGTCGGCGTTCTCGGATCGATGGACCGAGACTGCTCCGACGGCACCGGCGTCGACATGGTGTGCGCCCCTCGACGGTGGGGGCCAACCCCACCAGCTGTCCTACGAGGTCGACACGGCCTTCGACTGTTCGACGGCGAGGCGGTCGACGAGGTCGTTCATCTCGTCACCCGAGTGGCCCTTGGTCCACCGGAAGGACACGTCGCCGCGCTCGTTGACCATGGTGATCAGCGGCTCCCAGAGGTCGCGGCTGACCACGGGCTTCTTGGCGCTGGTGGTCCAGCCGCGCGCGATCCAGCCCTTCCACCAGCCGTCGCGGAAGCAGTTCACGACGTAGGTCGAGTCGCTGACCACGACGAGCGGGCCGTCGAGGGCGCGGACCGCCTCCAGGGCGGCGCGGATCTCCATGCGCTGGTTGGTCGTGCCGGGCTCGCCGCCGCTGTCCTGGCGGCCGTCGCGGGTGGCCCAGGCCCAGCCGCCGGGACCGGGGTTCCCCGAGCACGCGCCGTCCGTCCACACCTCGAGCGCCCCCTCGGCGGCGGGCATGTCCGGGCGCGGGGGCTTCTTCGCCTTGGGGCTCGCCTTCTTGGGGGTGGCACCTGTGCCCGACGAGCCGGCGCAGTCCGCGTGCGCCCAGCGCTCCCCGGAGCGGGCGATCTCCTCGCCGGGCGTGACGGCGGAGGCGCAGACCCCGCACGTGGTGGCGTACTTCGCGGTCATCGGCACGGGGCCAGGCTAGCCAGCGGCCGGCACGGACCTCGGTGCCGCCGGGGCCGCCGGGGACCACTCGGTCATCGCGGCGGCGAGACGGCGCCGGGCGCGGGCGAGACGCCCGCGCAGCGTCGCCTCGGACACGCCGATGACCGCGGCGGCCTGCCGGTAGGACATCTCCTCGAGCTGGACCAGCACGAAGGGCACCCGCAGGTCGTCCGGGAGGGCGGCCAGTGCCCGCAGCCCGGCGGCGACCTCCGCGGCGGTCACCACGGCGTGCTCGGGCCCGCGGACGTGCGGGTGGGCGCTCTCGGTGATCTCACCGGTGGGGCGGCGGGCCCGCCGGTGGTTGAGGCACCGGTTGACGACGACGCGGTGGAGCCAGGTCGTGAACGACGCGGTGCCGTCGAACCGGACCAGGGCCGTCGCGAGGTGGATGACGACGTCCTGGGTGACGTCGTCGGCGTCCGCGGGGCTCCCGAGGACCTGCAGCGCGGTCCGGTAGACGCGCTCGCGGTGACGGTGCACGAGGGCGGCGTAGGCGTCCCGGTCGCCGCCGCGGGCGCGGTCGACCAGGAACCGGTCGGTCGGGTCGAGCGTGACGCCGGCGGCGCCGGCCGAGCGGGGAGTCGACAGCACGGTGGTGGCTCCTCGGTGCGGTGTCGGGCGACGGTGCCGCGACACCGATCTCGTACCCCGGACGGTTGTCCACCATTCAATCGTTCGCGATGGACCCGCGAGGCGTGCGCCACGTGCAGACGGGTACGCCCAGGGCCGTCACCACGCCGACCGGAGGAGGATCGAGTTGACCACGCCCGAGGGCTTCGAGGACGACCCGTACGTCGACGCCACCGCCGTCGCCGTCGCGGCGAGCAGCATCCCGGGCGAGTTCCTGGTGCCCGACCTCGTGGAGACGTTCACCGCCGAGCACCCGGAGGCCGTCGTCGACACGGTCGTCACCGACTCGGCGGGCGTGTTCGCGGCGCTGCGCGACGGGAGCGCGGAGGTCGGGTTCGCGGGCGCCGAGCCCGACGGCGACGACCTCGACGCCGAGGTCGTCGGCGCCGATGAGATCGTGCTCGCGGTGCCGCGGGGGCACGCGCTCGACGGGGCGGGGTCCGTCACCGTCGCGCAGCTCGCCGCGACGCCGCTGGTGGAGCGCGAGGAGGGATCGGGCACGCGACGCTCGTTCACCGACGCCCTCGCCGCCCGCGGCACGCCGTTGATCACCGATCAGCAGTGGACGATCCGCGACACCAACGCCGGCGTCATCGAGGCCGTGGCCGCCGGTGACGGGATCGGTGTCGTCAGCTCCTGGGCCCTCGCCCGGCACGGCCGCGCCGACGTCCGCGAGGTCCGCCTCGACGGCGACCCGATCGAGCGCTGCCTCTACCTGGTGCTGCGGCGCGACGACGACCTCGGGCCGGCGGCGACCGGCTTCGTCGCGCTCGTGCGCGAGCAGTCCCCGGTCTGACCGGGCGCGCGCTCCGCCGCGCCGCCGGGAGGGACCGCTAGTGCGTGTCGCCCCGGCGGCCGGCGCGGCGGCTGCCGCGCACCGCCCACGCGAGGCTCGCGAGCGCGACGAGGACGAGCAGGAAGACCGGCGACCACAGGTTCACCGGCGCGGGCAGCCTCGTGGTGAGGACCGCGAACACCGCGCTCGCCAGCAGCACGAGCACGACCGTGCGCCACCGCAGCGTCGGCGCCGGGTGTCCGGTGCGGTCGCGGCGGCGGGCGGTGCGGCGGTAGTCGGCGACGATGCGGTCGAACTCCCGCGTCTCGCGGGCGTCGAGCGGGCGCTCGTCCTCGCCGGAGGAGCCCGGGGTCGATCGGGTCACGGGGCCACCTCCTGTCGGGCCGAGCGGTCGAGGAGGGTTCGCACCGGGTGCCGACCCGGATCGATCGACCCGGTCGGTCGGCGCGCCCCCTCATCGTGGCCGGTCGGTCGTCACGGGCGGGTGACGTACCCGGCGCGCTTGTCGACGACGTTGTCCAGCGGCGCGCCGGCCTCCCACTGCACGAGAAGGCCGAGGAACTGGTCGCACAGGGCGTCCTCGAAGCCCGCGTGGTCGCCGGACCGGTGCGGGGTCACGATCACGCCCGGCAGCGACCACAGCGGGCTGTCCGCCGGCAACGGCTCCTCGGCGAACACGTCGAGCGCCGCCCCCGCGATCCGTCCCGTCACCAGCGCCTCGACGAGGTCCGCCTCGACGACCGTGCTCCCGCGCCCCACGTTGACGAACCGCGCCGTGGGCCGCATGGCGGCGAACTCCTCGGCGGCGAACCACCCCTCGGTGCCCGGGGTGTCGGGCATGACGGCGACGACCCAGTCGGCCTCGGCGAGCAGCGCGAACCGGTCCTCGCGGCCGTGGACCCGCCCGAACACGGGGTCGGCGTCGCGCGCGGTGCGCCCGAGGCCGCGGACGCGCACGCCCACGGCGGTGAGCAGCTCCGCGACCCGCCGCCCGATCGAGCCGACCCCGACGACCAGCGCGGTCGTCCCCCCGAGCCGCTCCGAGAGCCGGTGGGTCCACCGCCGGGCGCGCTGCTCCTCGAGCGCCTCCGGCAGGTGCAGCGCGAACGCCAGCATCGTGCCGAGCACGTACTCGGCCATGGCGCGGTCGAACACGCCGCGGGCGTTGGTGAGCACGACGTCGCTCGCCACGAGGTCTCCGAACAGCGCGGGCCGCACGCCTGCCCCGCACCAGTGCACCCACCGCAGGCGCCGCGCGAGCGGCCAGTGCCGCTCGAGGCCCGAGCCGCGGAAGCTCCAGCTGACGAACACCTCGGCGCTCGGCAGGTGCTGCGAGAGGGCCGCGTCATTCGGGGCGAAGGCGATGTCGTGCCGCTCGGCGAGGCGGGCGAGCCCGGGCACGTCGTCGAACCCGGCGGCGCCGCCGATCACGATCTGCACGCCGTCCTTCCTAGTCGACCCGGTCAGCCGAGCAGGACCGCTCCCTCGCCGCGGCTGATGTCGAGCCGCACGACGGTGTCGTCGGCGGGGACCGTCTCGCCGCGCTCGGTGCGCACGCCGTCGGTGAACGTCACGCTCATGAGGCACGGGATGCCGAACTCGCGCGAGAGGATCCCCAGGTGCGAGGTGGGCATCCCCTGCAGGGTCAGCAACCCGCGCACCCCGGCGGCGAGGGCGGGCGCCATGAAGGTCGTGGTGCCGCCCCGGCTGATCGCGATGTACTCGCCGATCCGGCCCGAGCCGACCAGGTCGAGCACGGCGTCCGGCGAGTCGAGCCAGCGCACCGGCCCTTCGACGACCTCCGGCGAGGTGTAGGCCGACGTCCCCCGCCCGATGACGGTGCCGGCGGCGGTCTCGGTCATGCGGTCCTCCGGTGGTGCGTGGCGTAGGCGTCGACGACGGGAGCGAGCTCGGCGGGCGCCGAACAGTGCATGATCACGCCGTCGACGCCGAGGTCGAACTGGGCGGCGACGGACTTCGCGCACTGCTCCGGGCTCCCGGTCGCGGCGGGCGCGAGCCACGCGTCGGGGAGCAGCTCCGCGATGTGCTCGATCTCGGGCCGGGTGGCGACGATGTCCGCCCACCCGGACAACCCGGTGACCACCGGGTCGGCGCGGAAGCGCGCCAGGGCCGCCGGGTCCCACTCGTTGGTGCGCACCAGGAGGTCGCCGTACACCTGCAGGTACGTGGCGAGGCGGGCGACCGTGCGCTTCAGCCGCACGTCCTCGGGCAGGTGGTCGGGCACCGTCGCGAAGCACGCCCACACGCGCACGGCGGCGGGGTCGCGGCCCGCCCGCTCGGCGGCCTCGCGCACCGTGCGGACGCAGCGCGCCGTGGTCTCGTCGGTGAAGTAGGTGTGCAGGACGACGGCGTCGGCGGCCCGGCCGGCGAGCGCGAGGGTCTGCGGCCCGAACGCGGTCAGCGCGATCGGGATGTCCTCGTCGAACGTCGGGTCGAGCCGGAGCCTCGGCCAGCTCCCCGCCGGGCCGTCGTGGCCCTCCACCGTCTCGCCGCGCCAGAGCCGGCGCATCAGGCCGATGAAGTCCTCCATCTGCGCGGTGGTGATCGGCGGCAGGCCGAAGGCCTCGAGCTGCGGCGGGAGCCCGCGGCCCAGCCCGAGCGTGAAGCGCCCGCCGGTGAGGCGGTGCATCGTCGTCGACCACGCCGCGGTGACCGCGGGGTGGCGGGTGTTGTGGTTGGTCGCCGCGGTCGCGACCCCGAGCTCGGAGGTGACCGCGCCCATCGCGCCGGTGAGCGAGGCCGCTTCCTTGATCGAGAAGCGCTCCGAGAGGAACGCCGTGCCGAACCCGAGATCCTCCGCGAGACGCACCTCGTCGAGCATCGCGCGCGGCGAGTCCGGCTGGCCCCCGAGCGTGTAGAAGCCCAGCTCGGGCATGCGCCGGCTCACGGCAGGCCCACCGGGTCGTCGCCGTGGATCGGGACGAACCCCTCGCCCGCGATCAGCACGCGGGGGAGGAGCTCGCCGGCCGTCCCGGCGTCGGTGAGCAACGGGTACGACGCCTGCGCCAGCGGCCCCAGGGCGTCGCGGTCGGGCAGGCGCAGGCCGAGGTCCCGCAGGGTGGCCTCGTCGGCGAGCCCGGCGAGCCGGAGGAACGGCAGCACGAAGTCCAGGACGTACATCTGGACGCCGGCCATGATCAGCTCGTCGCGCGACATCGACGCGTAGCGGGCGTAGAGCCCGGCGTTGCGTGTGCGCGCCGCGGTGGCGATCGGGGCGAGCTCGGCCTCGTCGAGCAGCCGGATGTCGGTGACCGGGGTGTCCCACCGGTCGCGGGCGTAGACCGCGGTGCCGGCCAGGTAGGGGAGGTAGTCGGTCGGGTCGGTGAACGTCGTCGAGAGGTCGTTGACGGTGAAGCGCATGCCCGCGGGCGGCCGGAAGAACAGCGCCTGGGTCACCGCGTGCGGCAGGTCGGCCGAGACGCCGAACCAGGGATAGGCCGGGTCGTGCAGGAAGTGGTCGCGGACGACGAGCACGGTGCCGTCGGGCTGCGGGTACGGGCCGGAGTCGGCCAGGCCCAGGCGGTTGTCGAGGTGGAGCAGGAACGCGAAGAGCTGGGTCATCGCGTTGAAGGAGCGCCGTGTCGCGGCCCGCTCGCGGTCGTCGTCGAACCACACCACGTCGTCGTGGAACCGCTCGATCCATCCCGAGCCGGCGAGCAGCGGCGCCCGGTAGTCCCGGCCGGTGGCGAACATCGGGCCCTCGTCGCCCCACAGGCCGCGGTAGAGCCGGCGGGGGAACTGCAGGGCCGTGGCGAGCTCGGCGCCGCGGTCGGCGGGGGAGGCCAGCCCGAGCCCGGTGGTGAACCCGCGGCCGGTCAGCAACGGCATGCAGCAGCACCAGGCGTGGAGCAGGTTGACCTTGGTGCCGATCTCGCGGCGCGCGGTGGCGCCGAGGTCCACGACGCCGTCCGCGCCGCCGACCGCCTCGGTGATCCGCGCGAAGACCTCGGGATACGCGGCGAACTGCGCGACCCCGGCGATGGTCTCGTACTCCTGGCGCGGGATGAGGCCCGACTCGCCCTCGGTGGCCCGGCTGCCGAGCATGTCCCACACGTTCCAGCCGCTGTAGGCGATGAGGTCGTCGAGGTCGACGTCGCTCAGGGCCGGCGGCTCCAGCGAGGCGCCGGACAGGGCGAGGACGTCCCCGCGCAGCGCGGTGCTGATCTCGGCGTGACCGGGCGAGCCGGCGGCGAAGCGGGTCCGGTAGCGGGCGAGGAGGTCGCTGATCGTCGGCGTCGTCATCGGCCGCTCCGCTCGCGGGTGGCGGCGACGCCGTCCCAGTCGCGGGCCGCGGCGCAGTTGCGCTCGAGCAGCGCCAGGATCAGGCGGTTGACGGGCTCGACGTCCGGGAGCACCGCGATGGCCGCCGTGGTGATCATCAGGCCGGAGAGCACCTGGGTGCGGTAGTCGGAGAACGCCTCGTCGGCGTCGTAGCCGGGGGCGATCGCGGCGTACCCGTCGAGGTAGCCCTCGATCAGCCGGCGCTCGTGCGCCCGCCGGTCCGCGACGCCGATGCTCCCCGAGAGGAAGTAGCCGACGTCGTACATCGGGTTGCGCAGCCCGGTGACCTGCCAGTCGATGAGCACCGCGCCGAGACCGTCGCCGACGGCTTCGAAGAGGACGTTGTCGACCCGCGGGTCGCCGTGGGTGAGCGTGAGGCGGGTCTGCGGCAGGAGGTGCCAGTCGCGCGCGATCTCGCCCGCGGCGGCGACCGTGTCGAGGTCGCCGCGCTCGAGCCGGTCGGCGAACCGGTCGAGGAGGATCGCGGCGCCGCGCTCGATCGTCGGCGTCCAGTAGTCCGCGGCCTCGGTCATGCGGATGGGCCAGGCCGGCGCGGTCGCGGGGTCCGTCGGGGCGAACGTCGCGTGCAGGCGCGCGAGCTGCGCGAGCACCGCCGCGGCCTCGTCCACCCCGCACCCGGCGACCTGGTCGCCGGGCCGGGCGGCCGTGAGGTCCTCGACGACGAGGTTGATCGTGGTCTCATCGCCGGCGACGTGGAACAGCCGCGGGATCCGGCACGCGCTGCGCTCGGTGATCGCGCGGTAGCCGCCGATCTCGCGGTGGTAGGCGCCGCTGCCCAGGGCGTGCGCGTGGACCTCCGGCGCGCGCGGCCGGAACTTGGCGACGAGCGCGTCCGGTGCGCCGTCGGGCCGCACCTCGTAGTCGAGCTGCAGGTGGACGGTGTCGCTGACGTTCCCGGCGCCGATCGGCCGGGTGGCGACGCCGCGGACGGCGACCCCGGGGAAGCGCTCGGCGAGGACGGTGGTCACCCACGCCGCGTCGATCTCGTCGGTGGTGTCGAGCAGGCGGGCCGCGGGGGTGGCGGTCAGGGCCATCGGGACCTCCTCGGGGCGGTCAGCCCCAGGGCTCGGTGGAGTAGGGGGTGTTCCAGACGTCGGTGATGCGCCCGTCGCGGACCCGGAAGACCTCGATCCCGGACAGGAGCCGCTCGGCGGTGCGTCCGCGGGCGGTCCACACGAGCACCGCGTGGTCGTCGTCGCCCGCGAGGACCTCGGCGGTGAACCACGGCTGCCACTGCGGCAGGTCGGCGCGGATGCGGGCGATCTGCGCCTCGTGGTCGAGCGTGCGGGCGCCGCCGGGGTCGTGGCGGACGACCCCGTCGGCGGTGATCTCGCGGACCAGCTCGACGTCGCCGGCGTGGTAGATCTCGTCGAGGTAGCGGCGGACCACCGCCACCGGGGCGTCGCCCACGGTCAGCCCACGACCGTCACGGTGGCGGCGGTGCCGTCGACCTCGATGGTCGCGCCGTCGGGGATCCGGCTCGTGGCGTCGGCCGCCGACACCACGCACGGGATGCCCAGCTCGCGGCTGACGATGGCGGCGTGGGAGAACGGCGCGCCCACGTCGACGACGACGGCCGAGGCGGCGACGAACAGCGGCGTCCACGAGGGGTCGGTGATGGGCGCGACGAGGATGTCGCCGGGCTCGAGCTCGGCGTCGTCGTCGGGGTCGGTGAAGATGCGGGCGCGCCCGCGGGTGACGCCGGTGCAGCCGGAGACGCCCTGGATGACCTCGCCGGCCTGCGCGACGGTGTGCTGCTTGCTCGACCGGCGGGTCCACTCGGCGAGCGGCGGCGCGTCGCCGATCACGACGAACGGCGGCTCGAGGTCGAAGAGCTCGACGTAGGTCCGCTCGCGCTCGCGGAGCCGCTTGGTGAAGGCGCCGGGGTCGGCGAGCCAGCCGTCGAGCTCGTCGGCGAAGAGCATGAAGACCTGCGCCGCGGTGTCGAGGTGCCCGGCCGCCTCGCCGCGGCGCCCGAGCTCCAGGGCGGGCAGGCGCAGCTCGTGGACCAGCATCGCCGAGGTGGTGCGCGACCGCTCACGGCCGCGCAGCCACAGCGCCGCGGCGTGGAGGGCGGCCTCGAACTGGCCGGCCGCCTCGGGGTCGGCGGCGAGCATCTCGCGCAGGGTCGCGGTGGCGGCCTCGCGCTCGGCGGCGCGGGCGGCGTTCTTGACCGCGGGCGCCTCGTCGTCGGCGACGGTGCGCATCCGGTCGACGGTGTGCAGCGCGAGCTCGGGCTTGAGACCCCAGGTCAGGGCGCGCAGCTCCCACTCGGCCGGGCCGCGGAAGTCCCACTCGGCGAGGAAGGCGTCGAGCTGCCCGCGGAAGGCGACGACCTCCGGCTCGGTCGACGCCGTGATCCGCTCGTAGAGCCCCGCGACGCCCGCGTCGAACAGCGCGGCCACCGGGCCGCCGCGCGCCGGCCTGCTCAGGGCCCACATCCCGTTCGACGGCCCGGCCGAGTCGACGTCGCCGATGCCGCTGACCAGCGTGAGGCCGAGCTCGGGGCGTCCGACGGCGGCCGCGACCTGCGCGACGGCGCCGAGCCCGACGCCGGACTTCAGGCTCGACTCGATGTGGTGCTGGAAGAGCCGCCGCTGGACCCCGCCGAACGAGGTGAGGCGCTCGACGAGCTCGCGGTCGGACAGCGCGGCGACGTCCGGGCGGGCCGCGCGGATGCCGAGCACCTCGGCACGGTCGGCGTCGTAGGCGGGCAGTCCCTCGGCGAGCAGGACCTCGTTCATGAGCCAGGCGCCGGCCTTCTCGCTCGCCGCCGGGTCGTCGTCGAAGTCGCGCTTCTCGCTCTCGTAGGACGGGATGCCCGGCATGTCGCCGAAGTACTGCAGGTCGACGGCCTCGGCGCCCATGCCCGGCACGCGGACGCCGAAGAGCCGCATCAGCGACATGTTGATGTAGAGGTAGCTGCCGAAGGCCGGGAGGATGTTGCGGTCGACCGCGGTGTCGTAGAGGTCGTGGTCCCAGACCCCGCAGGCGACGAACGCGTCGCGCCACCCGGGCTCCAGGTACTCCTGGAAGCCGACGGACGCGTTCAGCGGCGAGATCGGGTCGGGGAAGATCTCGCCGACGTTGGCCCGCGAGTACAGCGGGAACGTCTTCGAGGTCGCGTCGAAGATCGGCCAGTCGTTCACGGAGGTGTCTCCCTCGTCGCTGAGGACGCATCGAGCGCGGCGCCCAAGTCTGTGACCCGCAGTCGCATCGTGATGGCGGCCACTATCGGTGTCAAGGGGCGGCTTCTCTTGCCGCGACGGCCCTCAGCGCGCTACACAATGCGAACGGACGTCTACATCGACGGTCGTCGAGGAGGAGGGTCGTGTACCCCGGGAGCATCGCGGCGCAGGTGCCCGACCGGCCGGCGATGGTGCTGGCCGAGACCGGCGAGACGGTCACCTACCGCGAGCTGGACGCGCGCAGCGCCCGCCTGGCCGGTGCGCTGCGGCGGCACGGGCTCGGCGACGGCGACGTCGTCGCGATCCTGCTCGGCAACGACGTCCGCTGGGGCGACGTCTGCTGGGCGTGCTGGCGCAGCGGCCTCGTGCTCGCGGCGGTCGACCACCACCTCACCGCGCGGGAGCTCGAGCCGGTCCTGGCCGACGCCGCGCCCCGGGCGGTCGTGACGACGGCCGAGCACCGCCCGGTCGTCGCCGCAGCGCTCGCGGCGGCGGGGCTGCCGGAGCCGCTGTGGCTGCTGGTGGGCGCGGACCTGGACGCCGTGCTCGCCGACGACGCCGAACGGCTCGACGTGCCCGAGCGTGCCGGCGGCCGGCTCCTGTTCAGCTCCGGCACCACCGGTCGCCCGAAGCCCGCGCGGGTGGCCCCGCGCGACGTGCACCCCGACGACGTCGGCGTCCGTTCGGCGGGGCTGATGCGGATGCTCGGCTTCACCGTGCCGGACGGCGACCGGGTCCCCGCCGACGGCGACGTCCTGCTCGTCCCCGGCCCCGCGTACCACGCCGGCCCCCTCGGGTTCCTGCAGTCGCTGCACCAGGCGGGCGGCACCGTCGTGCTCATGCAGCGGTTCGACGCGGAGGCGGCGCTCGCCGCGATCGAGCGGCACCGCGTCACCCACAGCCAGTGGGTCCCGACGATGTTCGTGCGGCTGCTGCGCCTGCCCGACGCGGTGCGGGCGCGCCACGACCTGTCGTCCCACCGCGTCGCGGTGCACGCGGCGGCGCCCTGCCCGCCGTCGGTGAAGCGGGCGGTGCTCGCGTGGTGGGGGCCGATCGTGTTCGAGTACTACGGCGCGAGCGAGGGCCACGGGCGCACCGTGATCGGTCCGGAGGAGTGGCTCGCGCACCCCGGCTCGGTGGGGCGCGCGGTCGCCAGCCGGGTCGCGGTCGCGGACCCCGACGGGCGGTTCCTGCCGGCGGGGGAGGACGGGGCGGTCTGGTTCGCCCGCCCCGACGCGCCGGACCCCGTCCCGGACGCCGACGGGCGCGTCGACCTCGCCGCGACCCCCGGCTGGGGCACGGTCGGCGACCTGGGCCACCTCGACGCGGACGGCTACCTCTACCTCACGGGCCGCGCCGGGCACACGATCATCAGCGGCGGGGTGAACGTCTACCCCCGCGAGGTCGAGGACCTGCTGCTCGAGCACCCGGCCGTCGACGACGTCGCGGTGGTCGGCGTCCCCGACGACGAGTTCGGCGAGCGCGTGGTCGCCGTCGTCGTCCCGGCGCCCGGCGCCGAGGCGGACGACGGGCTCCTGCGATGGGCCCGCGAGCGCCTCGCCCCCGCGAAGAGCCCGCGGGAGGTCCGTGTCGTCGCGGCGCTCCCGCGCAACGACGCCGGGAAGCTCCTCCACCGGGTCGTGCGCGAGCAGCTGACGACCGTGGACGCCCGGTGAGGGGCGGGGGTCGCTGATGGAACTGGTCCTGGTCCGCCACGGACGGCCCGTGCGCGTGGAGGCGAGCCACGGCGCGGACCCCGGCCTGACCGAGCAGGGGCACCACGACGCGCGCCTGCTCGGCGCCCACCTCGTCGCGGCCGACGTGCCGACGCCCGAGGTCGTGTGGAGCTCGCCGATGCGCCGGGCCCGCGAGACCGCCGAGCACGTCGCCGAGCGCGCCGGGGTCGGTGTCCGCGTCGACGAGCGCCTCGCCGAGTTCGACCTCGGCGCCCCGGCCTACGTCCCGATGGAGCAGGTCGGCCCGGGGGACCGGGCGGAGCTGTGGCGCGCGCTGGAGACGGGCCGGTGGGGGAGCCACCGCTTCGACCCCGAGGCCTTCCAGCAGCGGGTCGTCGCGGCCTTCACCGACATCGTCGCCGCCCGCGAGGGCGCCGTGGTGGCCGTGGTCTGCCACGGCGGGGTGATCAATTCCTACCTGTGCTCGATCCTGGACCGCCCGCACGGGATGTTCTGCCAGCTCGGCTACACCTCGGTGAGCCGGGTCCTCGCGTCGCGTCGCGGGCACCGCCAGCTGGTCAGCATCAACGAGACCGCGCACCTGCAGCTCGCGCCGGGGTCGGTCGGGAGCGCGGTCCCCTGAGAGCCCTCACTCGTCGGCGGCGCCGCGCGTGCGGCCGAGCGAGACGATCAGGTCCTGGTGCAGTTCCATCCACACGTCGTGGTACGACGCGGTCATCGGCGTGGTGAACGCCGTCGGGTCGCCGTCGCGGACGCGGGCGAGGGCGTCGGCCAGCCGCGGCCGGTACCCCGCCATCCGGTCGACCTCCGCGCCGAGGTCCCGCAGCACCCCGTCCACCCGGGAGTCCACGGCCGCGAGCCGCTCGACCACGCCCGCGTCGTACGCGGCGTCGGTGTGGTCGTTCGGGGTGGTGTCGTCGCCGCGGGTCTGCCAGGCCGTGCAGACCTCCTTGAAGTCGCCGTTGACGGGCAGGAAGCGCTCGTACGCGGCCTCGAGGGCGGCGCGGCCGGCCGCGTCCACGGCGTCGGGGAGCAGTGCGGAGTGCGCCGTCTTCCCGTCCTTGGTGAGCGCGTACCCCTGCACGCGCCCGGCGCCCCGGTGGCGGACCAGGCCCTCCTGCTCGAGCTCCGTGAGCTGCGCCTGCGCGTCCTCCACGGTGATCGACACGATCTCGGCGGCCACCGCGGGCGAGGTCAGCCCCTTCACCCGCAGCGCGTGCAAGGTCCGGAAGCGGCCGTCGTCCACGAGGTCCTCCTGGCTCAGTTTGTGAACGCTAGTTGCATTCGTACGCAGACTAGTGTTGCGTGTCACCCGTCGGCAACCACGCCCACCAGAGGAGCCGAGGGTGACCTCAGCGGCGAGTATCGATCTCACCGACCTGTCGGTGTTCCGCGAGGGGCGGGACGCCGAGGTCTTCCGGCTCCTGCGCGACGAGGACCCGCTGCACTGGAACGCCGAGCCCGACGGCGGCCCCGGGTTCTGGTCGGTCACGCGCCACGAGGACGTCCGGCGCGTGGCCTCCGAGCCGGCGGTCACCGTGCGCGAGGGGACGCAGATCCCGAGCCGGCGCGCCGAGGGCGAGAGCGCGCGCAGCATCCACCACCTCGACGCGCCCGAGCACCTCAAGCTGCGCCGCGTCGTGGTGCCCCACGTGCGGCCGGCGGTGGTCAAGCGGCTCGAGGGCGAGATCGAGCGGACCGTCGACGAGCTCCTCGACCCGCTCGTCGGCGCGGGCGAGCTCGACCTCGTCGCCGAGGTGTCGTCCCGCCTCCCGCTGCTCGTCCTCGGCCGCCTGCTCGGTGTCCCGGCCGCCGACTGCCCGGACATCCTGCGGTGGACCAACCAGATGGCCTCGCAGGACCCGGAGTACTCCGACGGTCCGGAGACCGCGGTGCGGGCCCGCGAGGAGGTGTTCGCCTACTTCCGGGAGCTCGAGGCGAGCCGGCGGGCGGCGCCGCAGGGCGACATCGTCTCGGTGCTCGCGACGGCGGAGGTCGACGGCTGCCCGCTGTCCCGGGGCCAGCTCGACGCGTACTACCTGATCCTCATGGTGGCGGGCAACGAGACCACCCGGAACCTGCTCTCCGGCGGCGTCCACGCGCTCAACCTCGAGCCCGGCAGCCACGCCTGGATGGGCGAGTCGCCGGAGAACCTGCGCGGCGGGATCGAGGAGATGCTGCGCTGGGTCTCGCCGGTGCTGTGCATGCGCCGCACCGCGGTCGAGCCGATCGCGCTGCACGGTCGCACCGTCGCGCCCGGCGAGAAGATCGTCATGTGGTTCGTGTCGGGCAACCGCGACGACCGGGTGTTCAGCGACCCCGACCGGTTCCGCCCCGACCGCGCGGAGGCCGACCACCTCGGGTTCGGCTGGGGGCCGCACGCCTGCCTCGGCGCCCACCTGGCGCGCCTGGAGGCCCAGGTGTTCTTCCGGCGGCTGCACGAGCGCGGCCTCGTCGTGGAGCAGGCCGGCGAGGTCGACCGCCTGAGCTCGAACTTCTTCCGCGGGATCAAGCACCTGCCCGTCCGGATCGTCGAGGCCGCCCGTGTCTGAGGGGGTGCTCGTCACCGGCGCCGCCTCAGGAATCGGGGCGGCGCTCGTCGAGCTGCTGCTCGCCCGGGGCGATTGCGTCCTCGCGCTCGACCGTGTGTCTGTCGACCCGCGACCCGGCGTCGAGGTCCTGACGTGCGACCTCGCCGACCCGGCGGCGATCGCCGCGGTCCTCGACCGGGTCGACCCGGCGGCCGTCGCGCACGTCGCGGGCGTGCCCGGCACCGCGCCGCCGCTGACCGTGCTCACGGTCAACGTGCTGGCGCCGGTGCTGCTCGTCGGGCCCCTGGTCGCCCGGATGGGTCCCGGCGGGTCGGCCGTCACCGTGTCGTCGGTCGCCGCCCACCGGTCCGCCGTGCCGGACGAGGTGCTCGACGAGCTCCTGGGCTGCACCGACACCGCCGAGCTCGCGGACTGGCTTGGCCGGCACCCCCACACCGGCGCCGAGGCCTACGACACCGCGAAGAAGGCCCTCGTGCGCTGGACGCGCCTCGCCGCCGGCGAGGCCGTGGCGCGCGGGGTGCGCGTCAACTCGGTCAGCCCGGGCCCGGTCGAGACCCCGATCCTCGCGGACTTCCGCCGCTCGATGGGCGAGGCCGACATCGACCGCGCGGCCGCCACGGTCGGCCGCCACGGCCGCCCCGAGGAGGTCGCCGCCGCCATCGCCTTCCTGCTCGGCCCGGACGCGTCCTGGATCAGCGGGACCGACCTGCCCGTGGAGGGCGGCCTGCTCGCGGTGCGGGCCGCCCGTGCCGCCATGACCGCTCGTACCGCCGGACCGACGAGGAGCCGGACGTGACCACCTCCGTCAGCGCCCAGGCCAGCACCCAGGTCGTCGCCCTCGACGGCACCTGCCCGCTCGACCGCGACCGCCTCGGCGGCAAGGCGGCGAGCATCAACCGGATGCGCGCGCTCGGCCTGCCCGGGCCGCCGGCCTTCGCCATCACCACCGACGCCTGCGCCCGCTTCCGCGACGGCGGGGCGGAGCTCCCCGACGACGTCTGGGCGGGCGTCCTCGACGCCCTCGCCGGCATCGAGCGCGCCACCGGCCACACGTTCGGCGACCCCGCCTCGCCCCTGCTGGTCTCCGTGCGCTCCGGCGCGGCGCAGAGCATGCCGGGGATGATGGACACCGTCCTCAACCTGGGCCTCACCCGCGAGCTCACCGACGCCCTGGCCGTGCAGACCGGCGACCCCGCCTGGGCCCGCGACACCTGGGACCGGTTCCGCCGCTCCTACGCCGACGTCGTCGGCCTCGAGGACGGCGCGACCGAGCCCCCGGACGACCCATGGCGCCAGCTGCGCACGGCGATCGGCGCGGTCTTTCGCTCCTGGGACAGCCCGCGGGCACGGGTCTACCGCGACCGCCACGGCATCGACCACGACCTCGGCACGGCGGTCACCGTGCAGGCGATGGTGTTCGGCAACCGCGACGCGCGGTCGGGCACGGGCGTGGTCTTCAGCCGCGACCCGGCGACCGGCGAGCCCGTGCTCTACGGCGAGTGGATGGCGCGCGGGCAGGGCGAGGACGTCGTCTCCGGCGCCGTGACCCCCACCCCCATCGACGCGTTCGCGCAGGCGATGCCGGCGCTGCACGCACAGCTGCGCGACGTCGCCGCCCGCCTCGAGGCCGAGTACCGCGACATGGTCGACATCGAGTTCACCGTGGAGTCCGGGCAGCTGCACGTGCTGCAGGTCCGGGCCGGGAAGCGGTCGGCCGCCGCGGCCGTGCGGATCGCCGTGGACCTCGTGGGCGACGGGATCCTCGGCGAGGACGAGGCGCTCGCCCTGGTCGGCGTCGAGCAGGCGGAGGCCCTCGGCACCGGGGGAACGACGGGGCCGGCCGACGCCGTCGTGCTCGCGCGCGGCACCGCCGCCGGTCCGGGGGTGGCCGCCGGCCTCGTCGTCACCGATCCCGACGACGCCCTCGACGCCGACGAGGACGCCGCGATCGTGCTGGTCCGCCCGCACACCGCGCCCGACGACGTCCCCGCCATGTACGCGTCGGTCGCCGTGGTCACCGAGCACGGCGGCACGACCTCGCACGCCGCGCTCGTCGCCCGCGAGGCCGGCCTGCCCTGCGTGGTCGGGTGCGGCGACGGCACGGTGGCGGCGCTGGCCGGGCGCCGCGTCACCGTCGACGGGACCCGCGGCGTGGTGCTCGACGGCGACCTCGTGACCGACGGCGACGCCACCGGACCCGGGGAGGCGGAGACGGCGCTGCGCACCTGGGCGGCGGCGCGGCTCGGCGTCGACGGCGGGTCGGCGTCGTTGTCCGGGCTGCTGGCCCGCGTGCAGCGTATTCTGTGAACCTCGGTCACGTCGGCGAGCGGAGAGCACCTGTGGGGCGACCCGAGTCCAGTGCCGCCGCGGCCGTCGAGAGCCCGCCCGCGGTGAAGAAGAACGTCCGGGGTCTGCGGACGCGCAAGAAGCTCGTCGACGCCGCGGTCTCCTGCTTCTCCGAGTACGGCTACGCGCAGACCCGGGTGGCGGACATCGTCTTCCACGCCGGCGTCTCGCAGGGGAACTTCTACCGGCACTTCGAGAGCAAGGAAGCGATCTTCCTCGAGGCGCTGAAGCCGGGCATGGACGAGCTCCTGTCCGCGTCGAGCCGGTCGCCGGAGACGCCGCGGGACCCGCTCGACGCGCTGATCGACCGCACCAACGCCTACCTGATCTCCTACGCGCAGAACCGCCGGCTGCTGCGGGTGCTGCGCGAGGCCGCCGCGATGACCGCCGACAGCGACTTCGCCCGGGTCTGGCTCGACCAGCGGGCGCAGTTCATCGACCGGACGCGCCGCTGGCTCGAGTCACGTCACCGGGCGGGCGCCATCGGCGCCACCGACTTCGAGCTGCTGGCGGAGTGCCTCGGGTCGATGGTCGAGCAGATGGCCTACGTGCACATCGGGCTCCCGGAGCGGGCGCCGCGGCCCGAGCGGGTCAAGGCGATCGCCGTCTCGATCGCCGAGGTCTGGTTCCGCTCGATGCCGCCGGCCGGGGCGTCCTGACGGCGGTCATCCGGGCGGTCCGTCGATCACCGTCGGGACGTACTCGAGCAGCTGCAGCCGCCCGTCGATCGTCCGGCTCTCGACGAGGTCGAGGGCGACGTCGGGATAGTCGTCGAAGACGCGGTTCCGGCCGGTGATCCCGGTGATCACCGGGAAGACGACGACCCGGAAGCGGTCCACGACGCCCGCGCCCAGCAGGGCGCGCGTCAGGCTCAGGCTGCCGACCGTGTGCAACGGACGCGGGTGGTCCTGCTTCATGGCGCGCACGGCCTCGACCGGGTCGCCGCGGACGAGCTCGGTGTTCGCCCAGGTCAGCGGTTCGTCGAGCGTCGACGAGAACACCACCTTGGGCTGCGCGGTCATCCCCGCCAGCTCGTCGGGCATCTCGTCGGCGAGGCCCGCCATCAGCCGGTAGGTCGTGGCTCCCAGCAGGGCGGTGTGCGCGGGCTCGTCCTCGAGGAACCGCAGGTACTCCGGGCCCTCCATGCCCCAGAAGCCCGGCCAGCCCTCGCCCTCGCCGTAGCCGTCGAGGGAGATGATGAAGTCGACCATGAGGGTCGCCATGTCGTCCTCCTTCTGCGGTGAGTAGTCCTGAAAGTGTACTCAATCAGAAGGTTGAACAACAGGGCCTCAGAGTCGCTGCTCCGCCAGCCGCGCGCCCTCCACCAACGCGCCGAGCTTGGCCCACTGCACGGTGGGGTGGACGCGGCGCACCAGCGGGCCCTGGGCGAACCCGCAGTCGCTGCTGGCCACGACGCGCTCGGGCCCGACGAGCTTCGCGAGGCGGAGGATGCGCTCGGCGACCAGCTCCGGGTGCTCGACGACGTTGGTGGCGTGGCTGACGAGACCGGGCATCAGCACCTTGTCGTCGGGCAGCAGGACGTCCTCCCACACGCGCCACTCGTGCTCGTGGCGCGGGTTGGCCTGCTCGAGGGAGTAGGTCTGCACGGGCACGCGCAGGATCAGGTCGACGATCGCGCGCAGCGGCACGTCGCCGACGTGCGGCGCGTTCCAGCTGCCCCAGCAGACGTGGTAGCGGGCGCGCTCGGGCGGGATGCCGTCGAGGGCCCGGACCAGCGCCTCCGTGCGCAGCTCGGCCCAGGGCCGGTAGGCCGCGAGGTCGCCGCGCATCGTGTCGTAGGCGATGGCGAAGTGGGCGTCGTCGATCTGCACGGTCAGCCCGGCGTCGACGACGGCGCGGTACTCCTGGTTCAGCGCGTCGGCGACGGCGAACAGCAGCTCCTCGTCGGAGGAGTAGAAGTCGTGCGTGGGCCGGGGCACCGCGCTGGCCGGGGCGACGACGGGCAGGAACCCCTCGGCGCCGTCCGGCAGCGCGGCGGTGAGGTTCGCGATGTCCCGCCCGACCGCCGCCGCGCCCGTGTAGTGCACGGGGCCCGTCGCGCGCCACTCCCCGCCGCCGCCGACGAAGCCCTGGCCCGCCTCGTACTCGGCGTAGAACTCGCCGAACAGGTGCTTGTCGGTCCCCGGCGGCACGTTCGACCGGCCGGCGGTCGGGTCGGACGCCGCCGACACCGTGAACCCGCCCAGGCGCTCGCGGATGTAGCGCGACCAGCTGTCGGACTTGCCGTACTCGCCGTCGCTGACCACGTCCAGGCCGAGCTCGACCTGCCGCCGCACCACGTCCGCCACCGCCGCGGCGAGCACCTCGGCGTGCCGGTCGGCGTCGACGGGCTCGCCGTACTCGCGGGCACGCAGGATCTCGACCAGCTCGGGGGTGCGCACGAGGCTGCCCACGTGGGTCGTCCGGATACGGGTCACGGTTCCTCCCTGTCGTCGCGCCGCCTCACGCGCGATCATCTCGCGCGTGGAGTACGGGGTCGTGCTGTTCGCCACCGACGAGACCATCGCACCGGCGGTGCTGGGTCCGGCACTCGAGGAGCGGGGGTTCGAGTCGCTCTTCGTCCCGGAGCACTCCCACATCCCGGCGAGCCGCGAGAGCCCGGCGCCCGGCGGCGGGGACCTGCCGCGCCACTTCCACCGCACGATCGACGTCTTCGTGACGCTCGCCGTGGTCGCCGCGACGACCACTCGTCTGGGCCTGGGCACGGGGGTCGCGCTGCCCGCCGAGCGGGACGTGATCCACACGGCCAAGCAGGTCGCGAGCCTCGACCTCGTCTCCGGCGGGCGGGCGCTGTTCGGTGTCGGCGTCGGCTGGAACCGCGAGGAGGCCCGCAACCACGGCGTCGACCCCCGCAGGCGCGGCCGGGTGCTCGACGAGAAGCTGGCCGCGATGGCCCGGATCTGGACCGAGGACGTGGCCGAGTTCCACGGCGAGCACGTCGCGTTCGAGCCGCTGTACTGCTGGCCCAAGCCGGTGCAGCGCCCGCACCCGCCGATCTTCGTCGGGGGCGGCAGCGACGCCGCGCTGGCCCGCCTGCGCGACCACGGCGACGCCTGGCTGCCCGACACCTTCGACGTCGCCGACTACCGGCGGGTGCGCGCGTGGCTGTCCGAGCAGGGGCGTCCCGACGTCCCGTTCACCGCGTTCGGCGCGGACCCCGACACCCTCGACCCCACCGGCTTCGACGAGGCCGGCGTCGACCGGATCACCTTCTGGGTCGACCCCGTCGGCGAGCGCGACGTGCTGACCCGCCTCGACGCGATCGCCGAGCGCTGGGTGCGCTGAGGATGTCCCGCCGTGCTGCTCCTCAGACCCCCGCTCCGGCCCCGTGGAGGGCGACCTGCCCACGAACCCACCCGGCGACGTCCGTGACGTCCGGCGCGGTCCGGACCGACGTGAGCATCGTCGGGCGGCCCTCGCGCACACGGGCCGCGTCGACGGCCATGCGGTCGACGTCCGCGCCCACCAGCGGCGCGAGGTCGACCTTGTTGACCACCAGCAGGTCGGCGCCCGCCACCCCCGGACCGCCCTTGCGCGGCACGTCGTCGCCGCCCGCGGTGTCGAGGACGAAGATCTGGCGATCGACGAGGCCGTAGCTGAACGTCGCGGTGAGGTTGTCGCCGCCGGACTCGACGAGGACGAGCTCCGGGTCGTGGCGCTCGACGAGGTCCTCGACGGCGTCGAGGTTGGCGGTGATGTCGTCGCGGATGGCCGTGTGGGGGCAGCAACCCGTGCGCACGGCGACGATCCGGTCGTCGGGCAGGACGGCCTCGCGACGCAGGAAGTCGGCGTCCTCGGTGGTGTAGATGTCGTTGGTGACCACGGCGAGCGAGAGCTCGTGGCGCAGTGCGCGGCAGAGCGCGGCGACGAGCGCGGTCTTGCCGCATCCCACCGGACCGCCGATGCCGACGCGCAGCGCGCGCCCGTGACGGTGCTGCTCCGGGGCGTGGTTCACGGAGCCGCCGCCCGGGTCCTCGGTGTCGAGTCGGTGCACCCCGGGATCATCGGGCACGAGGCGCCCGTTGTCCCCGCCGGAAACACGAGTGTCGATCGGCTGTTGCGTCGTGAACACACACCGATCTCACGCTCGCATCGTGACCCAGGACGCCACGCGCCCCCCGGAACCGAGCACCGCGCCGCCGACGGACGCCACGGCCTCCCGGGCCGGCGCGGCCCGCGAGACACTCGAGGACTACACGCTGCGGTTCGCGCCCCGCAGCTACCGGAAGTGGTCGACGGGCGTCGTCGCCACCTCGGCCCTCGGGGGTATCGCCTACCTCGCGGACTTCGCGATCGGTGCCAACATCGGCATCTCCTACGGCACCGTGAACGCCTTGTGGGGCATCGCGGTCTTCGCGGTCGTGATCTTCCTGTCGGGCTTCCCGCTCGCCTACTACGCGGCCCGGTACAACCTGGACCTCGACCTCATCACCCGAGGCTCCGGCTTCGGCTACTACGGGTCGGTCGTCACGAACATCATCTTCGCGACGTTCACGTTCATCTTCTTCGCCCTCGAGGGCTCGATCATGGCCCAGGGCCTCGAGCTCGGGCTGGGCATGCCGCTCTGGCTCGGCTACGCGGTCTCGACGATCATCATCTTCCCGCTCGTCGTGTACGGGATGAGCCTGCTCTCGAAGCTCCAGCTCTGGACCACACCGCTGTGGCTGGTCCTCATGGTCCTGCCGTTCGTCTACCTGCTCATCAGCCACCCCGAGTCGGTCGAGACGTTCTTCGCCTACCAGGGCGAGGAGGGCCGGGGCACGCCGAGCCTCGGTGCCGTGATGCTCGCGGCGGGCGTGTGCCTCTCGCTGATCGCCCAGATCGCCGAGCAGATCGACTACCTGCGGTTCATGCCGCCGAAGACCCCGGAGAACTCCCGGCGCTGGTGGGCCGCGACGATCCTCGCGGGGCCGGGATGGGTCATCTTCGGCGCCGCCAAGCAGGTCGTCGGGCTCTTCCTCGCGGTCTACCTGCTCGCCACCGTCGCCGGGGCCTCGGCGTTCGCCAACGAGCCGGTGCGCCAGTTCCTGGAGATCTACACGAACATCATGCCGGCGTGGCTCGCGCTCACCCTCGCCGTGATCCTGGTCGTGATCAGCCAGATCAAGATCAACGTCACGAACGCCTACTCCGGCTCGCTGGCCTGGACCAACTCCTACACCCGCGTCACCAAGCACTACCCGGGCCGGCTCGTCTTCCTCGGCGTCAACCTCCTCATCGCGCTGGTGCTGATGGAGGCGAACATGTTCGACTTCCTCAACACGATCCTCGGCTTCTACGCCAACTGCGGCATGGCCTGGGTGGTCGTCGTCGCCTCCGACATCGCGATCAACAAGTACCTGCTCGGCATCTCGCCGAAGGTCCCCGAGTTCCGGCGCGGCATGCTCTACGCGGTCAACCCGGTCGGCTTCGGCTCGATGCTCGTCGCCGCGGGGGTCTCGATCCTGGCGTTCTTCGGGCTGCTCGGCGAGACGCTGGCGTCGTACTCGCCGCTGGTCGCGATCGGGCTGGCGTTCGTGCTCCCGCCGGTCATCGCGCTGGCGACGGGCGGGCGGTACTACCTGCGGCGCACCGAGGACGGCATCGACGTGCCGATGTTCGACGAGCACGGCAACCCGATCGGCGCGACGCTGCACTGCCAGGTGTGCGACCAGGACTTCGAGCGGCCCGACATGACCGCGTCGGGCACCGGGTCCGGCCACGTCTGCTCGCTGTGCCTGTCGACCGACCGCGAGGGGCGTCACGTGCTGCCGGCGAGCTGAGCGCGCTCGGCGGCGAGCAGCCGGGTCACGGCACCGGCCGACCCGACGGCGGTGGTGAGGGTGCCCGGGCCGTCGAGGGCGGTCCGGGCCCAGCGCAGGCCGCTCTCCTCGCCGCCGTCCTCCCCGATCCGCCGCCCGGCCACGAGCAGCGTCCCGGCCGACCGTGCCCCGCCGCTCCCGCCCGGACCGGAGACCACGGGGTCGGCGCCGTCGAGACGGCTCGACGACACGAGCAGCGCCCGCCCGTCCACGGCGGCGGCGAGGTCGCTGCGGGCGCGACCGCCCCGCTGCCCCGCGCGGCCCAGCACGAGCTGCTCGGTGACCGTCGCGACCGCCCCGGGCGCGAGGTGCAGGTCCAGGCTCGCCCACCAGTCGGCGCCGTCGGTGACCACGGTCGGCTCCGGGCGCCAGTCGAGCACGGCCCCCTCGTCGAGACGGGCGTGCACCGCGAACCGGGCGGTGCCGCCCTCCCGCCCGGGCTGCACCACGGTCGCGGCCGCGGTGCGCAGCTCGAGACGCTCGCCGGGACCGAGGTCGAGGTCGAGCCGGAGGACGTCGCCGCCGAGGGGGCCGCCGCCGACCTGGACCAGGTGCACCCGCTCGCGCCCGGTCCGCCGCAGCACCAGTGGTGGGCTGGACGCCCAGGTGAGGCGCCCGTCCCGTCGGGACAGCCGGGCGTGTGCCCCGACCCCGGGCGCGGTCTCAGGACGCAAAGAGGGCTCCGTCGGCCCGGGCGTGCCGGGCGGCGAGCACCTCGGGCAGCGGCGTGGTGGCCGCGGGCAGGAGCGCGGGGTCGTCCCTCTCGGCTGCCGCGACCCCGGAGGCCACCGCCTCGGTGACGGTCCCGGCTGCCGCGCCGAGCGCCCGGGCGTGCACGCCGGCGAGCGCCAGGGGATCGAGACCCAGCAGCCGGACCGCGGCCGAGCAGATCTGCCCGACGAGGTGGTGGACGGCGAGTGCCGCCGCGTCGTGGGGAGCGCCGCCGGCCGCCGCGACGACGACGCCGAGCGCGAGGGCCTGGTGCGGGCGAGGACCGAGCGCGTCGTAGTCCGGCGACGGCCAGGTCGCGCGCGCCGTGCGCAGCAGCGCCCGTCCCTGGGCCCGCGAGACCTCCCGGAGCGCGGACACCGGGGTGCGGGCGGACACCGCGGCGTCCCAGGGCTCCCAGGCCTCCTGGGTGGTGGTGCGCGTGCGGCACGCCGCGGCCGCCGCGGCCGCGGTGACCAGGCCGGTGGTCGGGACGCGCGCGGCCAGGTAGGCCGCGACGTCCTCGGGGCCCCGGACGACTCCCCGGGTCGCGGCGGCCTCCAGACCGGCGGAGTGGGCGTGGCCGCCGGTGGGCAGGCGGGAGTCGGCGAGCAGGAGCAGCGCGGGGTCCACGTCAGAACAGGAAGTAGCGCTGGGCCATCGGGAGCTCGCGGACCGGGTCCGGGTCGACCACCGAGCCGTCGATGCGGACCGTGAAGGTGTCCGGGTCGACGCTGATGTCGGGCGTGGCCGCGTTCTCGGGCATGTCGGCCTTGCCCACCGTGCGCGTCGACCGGATCGGGGCGAACCGCCGCCGGACGTCGACCCGGCCGGCGAGCCCGTCGGCCAGCGCCTGCTCGGTGGCGAAGTGCAGCGACGTCGCCGCCGCCGCGGCGGGTGCGGCGCCGAACATCGGGCGGGAGAGCTCGGGCTGCGGGGTGGGGATGGACGCGTTGGCGTCGCCCATCCGACCCCAGGCGATCAGGCCGCCCTTGAGGACGACGTGCGGGCGCACCCCGAAGAACGCCGGGTCCCACAGCACGAGGTCGGCGAGCTTGCCGACCTCGACCGAGCCGACCTCGCCGTCGAGACCGTGGGCCACCGCCGGGCAGATCGTGTACTTGGCGACGTAGCGGCGGGCCCGGTCGTTGTCGTCCCCGGTCGTGCCGCCGGTCCCCACCACGCGGCGCCGCGCGGCGTGGGCGGTCTGCCACGTGCGCAGGACGACCTCGCCGACCCGCCCCATCGCCTGCGAGTCCGAGCCGATCATGGAGATGGCCCCGAGGTCGTGGAGGAGGTCCTCCGCGGCGATCGTCGAGCCACGGATGCGCGACTCGGCGAAGGCGAGGTCCTCGGGGATCGACGGGGACAGGTGGTGACAGACCATCAGCATGTCGAGGTGCTCGTCGACGGTGTTGACGGTGTGGGGCCGGGTCGGGTTCGTCGAGGACGGCAGCACGTGCGGCTGCCCGGCGACGGTGATGATGTCCGGCGCGTGCCCGCCGCCGGCCCCCTCGGTGTGGTAGGCGTGGATGCCCCGGCCGGCGATCGCGTCAAGTGTGGAGTCGACGTAACCGGCCTCGTTGAGCGTGTCGGTGTGCAGCGCGACCTGCACCCCGGTCTCGTCGGCGACGCGCAGGGCGGCGTCGATCGCGGCCGGGGTCGCGCCCCAGTCCTCGTGGACCTTGAACCCGCTCGCCCCCGCGCGGACCTGCTCGTGCAGCGCGTCGACACCGACGGTGTTGCCCTTGCCGAGCAGCGAGAAGTTCATGGGCACGCCGTCGAGGGCCTCGAACATCCGCGCCAGGTACCAGGGCCCGGGCGTCACCGTGGTCGCCTTGGTGCCCTCGGCCGGTCCGGTGCCGCCGCCGATCATGGTGGTGACCCCCGAGCCGAGGGCCTCGGGCAGCTGCTGCGGGCTGATGAGGTGGACGTGGCAGTCGACCCCGCCCGCGGTGAGGATCTTGCCGTTGCCGGCGAGCACCTCGGTGCCCGGCCCGATGACGAGCTCCGGGTGCACCCCGTCCATGGTGTCGGGGTTGCCGGCCTTGCCGAGGGCGACGATGCGGCCGTCCCGCACGCCGACGTCGGCCTTCACCACGCCCCAGTGGTCGAGCACGAGGGCCCCGGTGATCACGAGATCCGGCGCGCCCTCGGCGCGCGTGGTGCGCGCCTGTCCCATCGACTCGCGGATGACCTTGCCGCCGCCGAACACCGCCTCGTCGCCGCCGCGCGGGCCCCGGCAGTGGTCGGCCTCGACCCGGATGCGCAGGTCGGTGTCCGCGAGGCGGACGAGGTCGCCCTCGGTCGGCCCGAACAGCTCGGCGTAGGCCTCGCGGGTCACCGTCCAGCCGGACCCCGGGGACCCGCCCCGCGCGCCCGCCGGGTCGGCCACGTCGAGGCGCAGCCCGGGCACGACGCCGGCCCCGCCGAGGGCGACGAGCGTGACGTCCTGCTCCACGCCGGGCTCGAAGCGCACGCTCGTCCCGGCGGAGATCGCGAGCCGCATGCCGACGGCGGCGTCCCGGTCGAACTCGAGCGCCGGGTTGGCGGCGGCGAAGTGGACGTGCGACCCGACCTGGATCGGCCGGTCGCCGCCGTTGAGGACGTGGACGACGACGGAGGGCGCCCCCTCGCCCGAGCGCAGCTCCCCGTCGGCGGGGGTGACCTCCCCGGGCGTGCTCACGTGATGGGGTCGTGCACGGTGACGAGCTTCGTCCCGTCGGGGAACGTCGCCTCGACGGCGACCGTGGCCAGCATCTCCGGCACGCCGTCCATGACGTCGTCGCGGGTGAGCACGTGCTGCCCGTCGGCCATGAGGTCGGCGACCGAGCGGCCGTCCCGGGCGCCCTCGAGGATCCACGAGGTCAGCAGCGCGGTGGCCTCGGGGTGGTTGAGCCGCAGGCCGCGCGCCCGGCGCTCCCGGGCGAGGTTGGCCGCCACGTGGACCAGTAACCGCTCCTGCTCGTGCGGTGTCAGCAGCACTCGGGATCTCTCCTGCCGGTCACGGGGTCGTGCCCGGGAGGCTAATGAGCGGGCCGCCGCCGCGGGACGTCGCGACCCCGACCGACCCACCGATGTAACAGTCGGCCGCTCACACCGTGGGGGAGCGGAAGCCCTCCGCGGCGGCCGCCGACACCTGCTCGGGGCGCGCGGTCGGCGGGTCGGCGGCGGTGACCTCGCGGGCGAGCGAGGGCAGCATCCGCTCGTGGCCGGCGGTCGACCAGTCCAGCATCAGCAGGGTCGCGTCGTCCTGGAGCTCGCCGCCCTGGTGCTCGAGCACGGCGGCCGCGAGCCGGCGCAGGGTCTCCGGCGCAGAGACCTCGTCGAGCTCGGCGCGCTCGCTCAGATCGGCCAGGCGGCGTTCGCCGAAGAACGCCCCGTCCGCGTCGCGGGCCTCGGTGATCCCGTCGGAGTAGAACACCACGCGGTCGCCGGGCTCGAGCCACTCGACGGCGACGTCGCTGCGGGCGGGGGCCGCGCCGAGCCCCAGGGGTGGCCACGGCGACGCCCCGAAGGCGTCGACGAGATGCCCGTGGCGCAGCAGCAGCGGCGGCGGGTGCCCGGCCACGACGTACCGGAGCTCCCCGGTGTGCAGGTCCAGGCGCGCGAGGACCGCGGTGACGAACCGCGGGCGGACCCCGGCGGCCCGCATCTGGGTGTCGGCGTCGGTGGCGAGCTCGGCCAGGTCCTCCACACCCCGGCGGCGGGCGTTGCGGAGCGCGCTGACGGCCAGGGCGGTGGCGCTGCCCGCGGCGAGGTCGTGCCCGACGCCGTCGAAGACCGCGACGTAGGCGGTCTCTGTGTCGACGACGTAGTCGTACGCGTCGCCCGCGACCTGGTCGTAGGGCTCGAGCAGCGCGGTGACCACGACGGCGTCGGTGGCGAAGGTGCGCGGCGGGACGAGGTGCCACAGCAGCTCGGCGGCGACCGAGAGGGGCCGCGGGGCGCGGATGCGGCGGATGCGGTCGCTGTAGGGCAGCTTGCCGATGGCGATGTGGCCCATCAGCCCGGAGAGCGTCCAGCAGCGCCGGCGGAACTCCAGGTCGTCGACGACGTCGGGGTCGAGCTCGAGGCGGACGATCCCCGCGCGCTCGGTGCCGTCGAGCATCGGGATCCACAGCACGCGCCGCCCGGAGTCGGCGAGACCGGTGACGAACTCGCCGTGCTGGAACGCGCGTCCCGCCAGCGTGCCGTCCACGGCGACCGGTGGCGGCGGGTCCGGGCGCACCGACGTCAGCACCCGCTGCCCCAGATCGACCAGCAGGACGTCGGCGTGCAGTCCGAGCGGAGCAACGCACTCGTCGACCATGGCGGACAGGCCCTCACCCACCACCAGATGCGAGCGATCGGTGAGTGCGGTGAAGACATCGCCCCACGTCAGCCCGTCGGTCGCCACGCGCGCGACCCTACGTGGCGACCCCCGCGTCGCGGATCGTCACCGACCGACGGCGGTTCGTGTTCCGCATTTCCTCCCGGAGATCACCCGAGGATGCTGGGTCCCTCGCGAGCGGAGAGGAGAGGGAGATGCCCGCGATCGAACACCGGAGCATGGATGCGCCCGACGAGACCCGGACGCCCGAGAAGACGAGACTGGACGTCGTACAGCTCGGCGACGCCACGGTGGCGCGCATCGCCCTGCAGCCTGGCTGGCGCTGGTCGGAGTGCATCCGGCCCGTCGTCGGCGGTGAGAGCTGCCAGGCCGCCCACCTCGGCTACCTGATGTCCGGGCGGATGCACATCGTGGCCGACGACGGCACCGAGGCCGACCTGAGCGCCGGGGAGATCTACCGGCTGACGCCCGGCCACGACGCCTGGGTGGTCGGCGACGAACCGGTGACCGGTCTCGAGTTCGAGGCCAAGACCGCCGAGACCTACGCCCGCGCGTGACGCCGCCGGTCGGTGACCTCCTCGTCGGCTACGACGGCTCGCGGGACGCGTCGGCCGCGATCGCGACCGGCGCCCGCCTGCTGCCCGGCCGCACCGCCCGGGTCGTGCACGTCTGGGCCCCGCCGTGGGCCGACTCGGCGCTGCGCCACCGGGTCCGGCGGCACGCGAGCACCCTGGACCAGCTGACGGAGCTCATGGAGCACGAGGGCGGCGAGGCCGCCCTGCTGGTCGCCGCCGACGGGGTCGCGCTGGCCCGCGCCGCCGGGTGGGCGGGCGAGCCGTCCGCGAAGCGCGCCTACGGCGACCCGGGGCTCGTGCTCGCGCGGCTCGCGGAGGAGGTGCGGCCGGCCGCGGTCGTCGTCGGCTCGCGGGGGACCAGCGGCGTCGCGGCCGTGCTCGGCAGCGTGTCGGACTTCGTGGTGCACCACAGCCCGGCGCCGGTCCTGGTCGTGCCGCCCCTGCTCAGCCGCGAGCGCGCCGCCGCCTCGACGGGGCCGGTCCTCGTCGGCGACGACGGGTCCGCGGGCGCCGAGCACGCCCGCGCGACCGCCGACCGGCTGCTGGGCGACCGCACGGTCGTCGTGTCGCGGGCTCCGGGCGGATCGGCCCGCGCCGTCGCCGCCGCGCTCGACACCGAGGCCGCCGACCACGACGCCGGCGTGGTCGTGGTGGGTGCCCGCGGCCGCTCGGCCCTGCGCGACCTCGTCGTCGGGAGCACGGCCATGGCGGTGCTCCACCACGTGCACCGGCCGGTGCTCGTGGTGCCGACCCCGTCCTGAGATCTACCGCGCGACGTCGAACAGCCCGCGCCGGCGGGCCTCGGTGACCGCGTGACGACGGCTGTCGACCTGCAGCTTCGCGTAGATCGCGCGGACGTGGGTCTTCACGGTGTTCACCGAGACCGCGAGGTCGTCGGCGATCTCCACCGCCGTGCGCTGCGTCGGCAGCATCTCCAGCACCGCGCGCTCGCGGTCGGTCAGGGCCGTGGGCTCCGGCGCGGCCGCCGCGGCCGGCAGCGCGAGCGCCTCGCGGACCAGCGCGTCGACCCGGCCGAACGAACCGGCGTGCTCGGCGAGCAGCAGCCGCACCGGCGGCGCGAGGTGGTGCAGCGGGCGGGTCACGCCGAGCCGGTCGGCGCGCTCGAGGGCGGTGCGCACCCGGCGGCGCGCCGTGGCCCGCTCGCCGCGGGTCAGCGCGATCTCGGCGTCGAGCAGCGGCGCCTCGACGAGGACGGGGAGCAGGACGGGCGGGCGCGCGTCGTCGAGCGCGGGCGCCAGGAGGCGCCGCGCCCCGGGGTCGCGGGCGGTGACCCACGCGCCGCGGGCCTCGAGGAACGCGAGGTCCGGGGATCCCGCGAGCCGGTGGGCGACGGCGCGGACGGCCTCGTGCGCCTCGGCGGCGTGCCCGAGCGCCAGGGCGGTCTCCTGCTCGTGGAGGGCGGTGAGGGCGAGCAGGTGCTCGTCGAGGGCGGACGGGTCCCCGCTCATGCGCGCGTGCCGGATGCGCCGCCAGCCGTCGAGCGTGTCGCCGAGGTCGTGCTCGGCGGCGCCGAGGACCGTGCTGACGAGCAGGAGCAGGGCCGGGAAGCGGGCCGCGTCCGCCTGCAGCGCGCGGGTCGCGTGCTCCCGGGCGCGCGCCGGCCGGGCCCGGCGCAGGTCGGCCGCGGCGAGGATCGCCAGCGCGGCGATCGCCCACGGGCTCTCGACCCAGCCGTGGCGGGCCGCCCGCTCGACGACGGCGTGCGCGCTGCGCGTCATCGCGACGGGGTCGCCCTCGCTCGTGCGGGCGATGCCGAGGGTCGACTCGGCCTGCAGCGCCAGGTACGGGAACCCGTGGCGGTCGGCGATCTCCAGCGCCCGCTCGCACTCGCGGCGGGCCCGCGCGGGGTCGACGGTCGCGAGGGCGGTGCCGCGCGTGGCGTGGGCGATCCCGCGCAGCGCCGCTCCCGGGATCGCGTCCGGGTCGATCCCGCGGGCGGCGGCGACGCCCTCGGCGGGCCGCCCGTGCACGGCGGCCCGGCGTGCCTCGACGACGCGCCGCAGGGTCTCGTCGCCGCTCGCCCCGGCGGTGCGCAGGGCCCGGTCGGCCGCGTCGAGGCGGCCGGTCTCGAGGTCGACGACGGCGCGCAGGAGGTCCAGCCGCGGCTCCGCGGGCCACGTCCCGAGGGTCCCGTTCAGCACCTCGAACTCCCCGCGCGCGAGGAGGTCGGCGGTCCGGCGCCGGAGCAGGGCCGCGGTCGCGGACCGGTCGCCCGCGGCGGTGCTGTGCTCGAGCGCGCCGACGGGGTCGCCGTCCTCCTCGCACCACGCGGAGGCGCGGCGGTGCAGCTCGGCGAGGTGCTCGGGGTCGCGCCGGCGCAGCCGCGTGAGGATGTGGGAGCGCAGCAGCTCGTGGGTGTGGAAGAGCCGCCCGTGCCGGTCGAGCGGGGTGAGCATCCCGCCGCCCGCGGCGAGCTCGGCGAGCACGTCGCCCGCGCCCGGGTCGTCCGTCAGCGCGACGGCGGCGTCGACGGCGACGACCCGCCGGACGCTGGTGGCGACCAGCACGCGGTACTCGCGCTCGGAGAGGCGGGTGAGCACCTCGTCGACGAGGTAGTCGGCCACCGAGCGGTCGTCGCCGGCGAAGTCGCGGACGAACGCGGTCGGGTCGGGCGCGGTGCGCAGCGACAGCGCGGCGAGCCGCAGGGCCGCGGGCCAGCCTTCGGTGCGCGCGACGAGCGTCGCGACCCGGTCCGGCGGCAGGTCGATCCGCTCGAGGTCGAGCAGCGCCGCGGCCTCGTCGGTGCTGAAGCGCAGGTCCGCGGCCCGCAGCTCGCCCAGGCGCCCGTCGAGGCGGAGGCGGTCGAGGCCCAGCGGCGGGTCCACGCGCGTGCACAGCACCAGCACGAGCCGGCGCAGCGGGTGGCGGACGAGCGCGCGCAGCCCCTCGACCGCGGGGTGGCCGAGGATCTCGTGGACGTCGTCGAGCACCAGGCACACGGGCGCCGGGAGCTCGTCGAGGGCCTCGACGACCAGCGCGCGGAGCGCGGCCGCGTCGGCGGGGTCGGGCACGGGCCGGTGCGGCCCCGGGCAGGCGTGCAATGCGGCGAGCACCGACGACCAGAACGACGCCTCCTCGCGGTCGGCGGTGTCCAGGGTGACCCAGGCCGTGTCGACGTCGTCCCGCGCACGGACCCAGCCCGCGACGGTCGCCGTCTTCCCGTAGCCGGCCGGGGCGCTGACCAGCACCACCGGCCCCTGCTCGCCGCCGGACGAGCGCGCGTCGAGGACACCGCGCAGCGCCGGACGGTCGACCAGCTGCGCGGGCGCATGGGGTACCACGGTCTTGGCGCGCGGCATGTCCTCCCCTTGCCGGCCTCGACAGATCCACTTGTTGTACGCCGATCATGGCCTCGTGACCAGGGACGACGCCGCAATGCGACCAGGGAGGGGGACATGCTGCTCCGCTCGCGCGCTGATCGCGGACCGGTCGTACCCGGACGATCACCGCCCGTGGAGATCGCTCCCGGGAGACCCGCTCAGCGCCGCCGGCGCCGCACGAGCAGGCCGATGATCACGCCGATGACGAGGGTGATCGTCAGCGCCGCCCACTGCGGCATGACGACGATCGGGATGAGCAGCCGGATGCTGACCAGGTCCCGGTTCTCGAGCACGAAGATCAGCGCCAGCACGAGCAGGAGCAGGGGGAGCACCCAGCGCGCGCGCCACCAGGGCGTCGTCGAGGGTGGTCCGGCGGTCTTCTCAGCCATGGTCGACCTCCGCGGTGCCGACGGAATCGGTGATCGGTGACGCCGGCGCGGGCGGTGGAGTGGTGGTCCGGCGGCGCTCGTCGTTCACCTGGCGGATGACTACCTTGCCGGCCGCGGTGAGGGGGAGCGCCGTGATCGCGCCGAGCAGGCCGCCGACGAACCCCCCGACGAGCACGGCGACGAACGCCGCGGCGGGGGAGATCTCGATGGCCTTGGAGAACACCCGCGGCGCGACGAGGTAGTTCTCCAGCGCCTGGTAGACGCAGAAGAAGACGAGCGTGGCGACGGCGAGGCCGACGCTCACCGAGAGCCCGGCCGCGATCCCGACCAGCGAGGCCAGCGACGCCCCGATCTGCGGGATCGCGTCGAGCACGGCGACGACCAGCCCGAGCAGCGCCGGGTACGGCGTCCCGGCGAGCAGGAAGAACAGGAACGCGCACACCCCGGCGATGCCGGAGACGATCAGCTGGCCGGACACGTAGCCGCCGATGCGCCCGAGCGCCTGGTCGGCGGCGTCGATGCGGTCCTCGCGCCCGATCATGCGGTCGATCCCGGCGCGGATGCGGGGCATCGCGAGGGTGAAGTAGACGAGCAGGACGAGCACGGTCAGGGTGGCGAACGCCCCGCCCAGCAGGGTGCCGAGGACGCCGAAGATCGCCGCCACCGAGACGGCCAGCACGTTGCCCGCTGCACTGACCAGACCCTGGAGCTGCTGGTGGGTGCCGGGGTCGGACAGTGCCTGGCCGGGGGCGCTCTGCGGGCCGCCGAGCCGCTCGCCGAGGGCGGAGAGCAGCGCCGGCAGCTGGTCGGCGAGCTGGCCGATCTCCCGCGAGGCCGGCACCACCAGGACCGCGACGAGCCCCGCGACGACGAGGAGCAGCGCCAGCACGATCAGCACCAGGGCCAGCCCGCGCCGCACGCCCCGGCGCCCGAGGGCCCGGACCGCCGGCTCGATGCCCGTCGCGAGGAAGAAGCCGACGAACACCAGCAGCAGCGCGCCGCGCGCCACGTAGGCCGCCCCGGCCGCGAGCAGCACGACGAGGACCGTCGCCGTGATCGCGGCGTAGTCGGTCAGGGGCATGCGCCGGGGGCGGGGGGAGTCGCCGGCGGGCTCGGTCATGTCGGGACCTCTCGGGGCGGGCCGATCGACGACCCAGCGTGACGGGAGGACGGGCACACGGCCTCATACGCAGCGGGTGAGATCGTCCGGTCTCACCCGCGACGGATGACGCCGACCCGCGCGGACGGCGGCACGGTGAGGGGGAGCTCGCAGGAGAGGAGCCCGGCCATGAGCCCCGCCCGTTACGAGGTGCGCGTCGCCGGCCTGCTGTCGGAGGACGTGGCCGCGGACTTCACGGAGTTCACCGTGCGGGACGCGCCGGCCGAGACCGTGATGTACGGCGAGATCGTCGACGACGCCCACCTGCACGGCGTGCTCGCCCGCCTGCAGGCGCTCGGGCTGCAGGTGACCTCGCTGCGCGCGGTGCCCGACTGAGCCGCCCTACGGCGCCTGCCCACCGAGCGGCGCGGGCCCCGGGCACCGGCGCGGCAACCACCAGGGCGGGGGCCGGCCCGGACCCGTTGGCGCCGCGAGGCGCCCCTCCTGCAGGAACACGTGGCCCAGGCGCCATCCCTGCCACCCCCTCCAGGACACGGCCGGGCACCGTCATCGTGCCGAGGTGTCCGATCCGGAACGCCCCGGCGTTCACGGGCACAGGGCGGGGAGGGCCCCGGCGAGGACGCCGCCGCGGTCGATCGCCACGCGTCCGTCCCTGACCACCGCGAGGACGTGCGCGGGGTCGGCCAGGCCGGCGATGTCGGCGAGCGGGTCGACGTCGGTGACCACCAGGTCGGCGGCCTTGCCGGCCTCCAGCGTCCCGGTGATGTCGCCGACGCCACACAGGTCGGCCGCGTCGCGGGTCCCCGCGGTGATCGCCTGCAGCGGCGTCATCCCGCCGAGCCGCACGAGCAGGTCCAGCTCCCGCAGGTTCGTGCCGTGCTCCGGGGTGATGCCGGCGTCGGTGCCCAGCACGATCCGGATGCCGGCCTCGACCGAGCGCGCCACCGAGTCGTGCGCGACGCGGTGCCACCGCACGGCCTTCTCGTAGGCACCGGGAGCGCTGCGCGCCGGATCGGGCTCGTCCATCGTCTCCACGAGGGTGGGGACGAGGAACTGGCCGCGCTCGACCATCTCCGCACGCAGGTCGTCGTCGAGGGCGTAGCCGTGCTCGATGCTGGTCACCCCGGCGTGCACGGCCGCCGCGATGCCCAGGCGTCCGATCGCGTGCACCGCCACCGGCAGCCCGCCGTACGCCGCGGCCTCCTCGACCGCGGCACGGATCATCTCCGGGCGCAGCCCCAGCCAGTCGGGGTCGTCGTGCGGGGAGGTGACGCCGCCGCTGGTGGCGAGCTTGACGCAGTCCGCGCCGCCCGCGACGAGCTCGCGCACCCGCAGGCGCATCGCGTCCACCGAGTCGACGAGGTTCGGCGGGCTGCCGGGGAAGGCGACCGCCGTGGCCAGCGCGTCCATCCCCGACGGCAGGGTGAAGTCGCCGTGCCCGCCGCGCTGGCTGAGCATCGCGATCGACACGAGCAGCCGCGGCCCCGGGATACGGCGCTCGGCCACCGCGCGCCGGAACCCGGCGTCGAGACCCAGCAGGTCCCGCGCGGTGGTCACGCCGTTCTCCAGGGTGGTCCGCAGGCGCTCGAGCACCTTCAGCACCCGGTAGGTCGCGGGCTCCTGGAGTCCCTCCAGCGGGTTGCCCGACCGGCCGGGCAGGGCGAAGTGCACGTGGGCGTCGACGAAGCCCGGGCACACCGTCCGGCCGCCGAGGTCGACGCGCGGGGTGTCCTCGTGGCCGGCCGGGCGCTCGGAGGACGCCCCGACCCACGACACCCGGGACCCGTCGACGAGGAGTGCGGCGTCCTCGACGGGCGGCCCGCCGTGGCCGTCGATGAGCCGGACGTGGTCGAGCAGCACGGATCCGTCGGGCACGGGACCCAGCGCACCCGAGGATCCCCCGGCGGCGCAAGAACGATCACCGACCGCGCCCGGGCGGTCACCCGGGGCGCGGCACCTGGACGACGACCACCACGAGGTCGTCGGAGTTGGTGTGCCCGGCGTGGCGTGGGCGGCGTCGACGAGGGCGTCGGCGAGCTCCTCGGCGTCCGCGCCGGGCTTCGTGGCGGCGAGCGCCGCGGTGACGCCGGCCTCGTCGAGCTGCACGCCGTCGGGATCGCGGGCCTCGGTGATCCCGTCGGTGCACAGGACGAGGCTGTCGCCGGCGCCGAGGGTGACCTCCTCGATCCGCACGCGGGGCTCGTCGGTGAGACCGAGGACCCGGCCGCCCGCCGCGAGCTCGTCGACGTGCCCGTCGGACCGGCGGACGAACCCCGGCGTGTGCCCGGCGCTGCCCACCCGGACGGCCCAGTGGTCCGGGCCGCGGACGAGGCTCGCGAGCGCCGCGGTGACGAAGCTGCGCTGCGGGCGGAACCAGTCGAGCAGGACCTGGTGCACCGTGCCGAGGACGGCGACGGGGTCGGCGTCGAGGTGCCCGGCCGTCCGGATCGCCGAGCGCACGAGCGCGGTGGTGCGCGCGGCCGTCGCCCCCTTCCCGCACACGTCGCCGACGGCGACGTCGACACCGTCGGGGGTGGGGACGACGTCGTAGAAGTCGCCGAGGACCTCGACGCCGGTGCCCCCGGGGTGGAAGCGGGCGGCGACGGTCAGGCCGGGGACCTGCGGCAGGAGCAGGGGGACCAGGCTCTGCTGGAGGGTCTCGGCGAGCTCGTGGGTCTGCTCGGCGTAGGTCTGCAGGCGGTGCCCGGCGAGCCGCAGCGCGATGGTCTCGTCGACCGTCTCGGCCAGGGTCCGCAGCCCCCGCAGGTCGGCCTCCGTCCACTCCCGCGGCTGCGCGTCCATCCCGCACAGGTTGCCGAGCACGTACCCGTCGGGGTCGACGATGGGGACGCCGACCCACGACGCGGCGCCGAACGCCTTGATCTGCGCGAGGTCACGCGTGCGCAGGTCGGCGGCGGTGTCGGGGACGACGACCTCGCGCCCCGAGTCGATCACGAGGTGGCAGGTCGCCTCGTAGATCGGCGCGGAGAACCGGCCGTCCGGCCCGCAGATCGCGGCCGTGTCCGGGGCGCCCTTGAGCTCCGAGCGCACGTCGTCGACCACCGTCATGTACGTCATGGGGGTGCCCAGCAGGCTCGCCGCCAGCGCGGTGATGCGGTTGAACGACTCCTCCGGGCCCTGGTCGAGCAGCCGGGACGCGCGCACGGCCGCGACGCGCGCGGGCGTCTCGACCCCGTTGCGTCCTGGCTGCATGCCACCAGCATCCCGGACGGCGGCCGGTGCCGGACAGACCCGTGCCGTTCACCACCGGACGATTCCTCAGGGGTTCGCCGGGCGCTCCCGGGCACCGATCTCGGTCGGGTGTTCACGGCGCCGGGCGACCGCCCGGCGCGCGCGCCGCTGCTTCTCCTCCGCGACCTCCACGGCGCGCCGGGCGCGCTCGGCCGCGTGCCGGGCGCGTTCGACGCTGCGGCGGGCGGCCTCGTCGTCGAGGGAGTGGTCCGTGTCCTGCTCGGCGGCGCCGTCGGGCCCGGGGTGCTCCATGCGCGCGCCTCCCTGCGTGCGGGGTCGGGGCGGTGGCGATGTCCACCGAACGTACCCGTTACCCGAACTACGCAGTCACCGGCCCCCGGACGCACCACGAGCCGCGTCCTCGACCGAGGACGCGGCTCGCGGGACGAACGCTCGCTCCAGGACTCGCTACGAGAGCGGCCCGTTCACGAGCAGGCCGCCGAGCGGCCCCTCGACGTAGCGGGGGTCGGCCTCGGGGAACTCGGTCTCGGTGCCGTCCACGCCGGGCGCGCGGTCCTCGCCGTTGACGGCGTCCGCGGACGACTCCGCGGTGGTGGCCCCGGTCCCGAGCAGGGCGTCGACGCCCTGGGTCGGGCTCTGGGTGCTGGGGTAGCCGGTCTCGTCGGCCTGCGCGGTGCCGGCGGCCAGCACGGGCAGGACGGTGGCGGCGAGGCCGAGGGCGGCGGCGGTGCCGCGGCGGCGCATCGGGTTGGTCATGGGGAGGTTCCTCCAGACAGGGGAGCGGTGATCACATGTTCTCCGCGCCGGCCTTGATGGCCTCGCGGATGCGGTAGTACGTGCCGCATCGGCAGATGTTGCGGATCTCGTCGAGCACGTCGTCGTCGATGTCGCGGCCCTCGGCGCGGGCCTGCTTCACCTTCGCGACCGCGGCCATGATCTGGCCGGGCTGGCAGTAGCCGCACTGCGCGACGTCGTTGTCGATCCAGGCCTGCTGCATGGGGTGCAGCCCGCCGCCGGGGGTGGTGTCGGCGAGGCCCTCGATGGTCGTGACCTCGTCGGTGGGCTTGATCGCGCCGACCGGCACCGAGCAGGGGTTGAAGCCCTTGCCGTTGATGTGGCTGGTGCAGGCCTTGCAGACGTTGATGCCGCAGCCGTACTTCGGGCCGGTGACCCCGAGCAGGTCGCGGATCACCCAGAGCAGCCGGACGTCGTCCTCGACGTCGACCGACACCTGCTCGCCGTTGAGCTTGAACGTGTGGGTGGGCATGTGGTGGTCCTCAGGTCGTCTTCTCGAGGCCGTCGACGGGCGACGGCGGGATCGGGGGGACGGTCGGGTACGGCTCGAACGGCAGCGGTTCCTTGTGCATGATCGGGAAGTACTCCGGCGTCGTGCCGGTCGCCCGCGCGTACGCACACGCGATCGCGCCGCTGGTCGCCGCGACGCCGAACTCGCCGGCACCGCCCGGCTCCGGGGACTCGGAGTCCTCGATGATCACGACGTCGATCTCGTCCGGGGTGTTCCACTGCCGGGTGTAGAAGTAGTTGTCCCAGCTGGCCTCGACGAAGTGCCCGTCGCGCAGGTGCAGCCCCGCGGTCAGGGTGTTGCCGATCGCGTCCATGATCCCGCCCTGCATCTGCGCCTTGAGGCCGCGCGGGTTGATCACGATGCCGACGTCGACGACGTAGGTCACCTTGGTGACGCGCGGCCCGGTCCGCGCGGAGCGGATCTGACGGTTGACCGTCTCGGGCCGGCAGTCGATCTCCACGACGGCCGCGGCGGCACCCTTGTACTCGGTGTGGAAGGCGATGCCCTGGGCCGTGCCGTCGGGCATCGACTTGCCCCAGTCCGCCTCCTCGGCGGCCCGGTCCAGGACGTTCTTCCAGCGGTCGAGCTTGATGAACTCCGACCGGAGCTCGTAGGGGTCCTTGCCCATCGCCTCCGCGATCTTGTCCACCATCAGCTCGCGAGCGGTGGCGACGTCGGGCGAGTAGATGTTGCGCGTCGAGCTGGTGTTGAAGCCCATCTCGACCTCGTTGAGCAGCCGGGTGTTCGCCCCGAAGTTGTAGGGCGTCACCTGCGTCAGCTCGAACAGGCTCTCCGAGAGCGTCAGGTTGCCCAGCGGTGCCTTCACCGCCGCGGCCGTGATCGGCTCCGACAGCCCCGGGTTGCCCTCGGTGGCGACGCTGGTGTGGCGGAGCTCGAAGCTCGCCACGGCGTCGCCGGCGACGACCGCGCGGACCCGCGAGGTGCACATCGGGTGGGTGCGGCCCTGCCGGGAGTCGTCGGCCCGGGTCCACATGAGCTTGACCGGCTTGCCCATCTCCTTGGAGACCTCGGCGGCCTCGAGCGCGGCGTCGAAGAACAGCTTGCGCCCGAACGAGCCGCCGCCCTCGAGGACGTGGAACGTCACCGCGTTCGTCGGCAGGTCGATCTTGCGGGCGATCTCGGCCTGGGCCGCGATCGGGCTCTTCGACGGGCTCCAGATCTCGGCGGAGTCCTCGCGCACGTCGGCGATCGCCGCGTTGGTCTCCAGCGGGGAACCGCTGCGGAAGTAGAACGTGAACTCGCCCTCGACGGTGTTCCCGCCGACGTCGGGCACCGCCAGCGGCAGCTCGCCCCCGCGCACCTGCGCGAGGACCGAGTCGTCGTCCTCGCCGGCGACCGTGCCGGCCTCCCAGGAGACCTGCAGCGCATTCACCGCGTCGACGGCCTGACCGAAGGTCCGCGCGCGCACCGCGACGCCCGTGCTGACCTGCACGACGTCGGTGACGCCGGGCATGGTGCGGACCTGGTCGAGGTTCTCGACGTCCTCCGGGGCGCCGTTGAGGTCCGGCGCGCGGCAGATCACCGTCGGCAGCGCGTCCGGCACCTTCAGGTCGGTGACGAACTTCTTCCTGCCGGTGACCATGGCGCGGGCGTCGGACTTCGTCCGCGGCGTGCCGATGACCGTGAACTCCTCGCGCGGCTTCAGCGCGACCTCGACGGCCTCGGTCACCGGGCTCGCGGCAGCCTCGGTCAGCTCGCCAAACGGCAGGGACTCGCCGTTCTGCCCGATGATCGCGCCGGCCCGGCTGGTGAGCACGCTGCTCTCCTGGCCGAGCTGGGCGGCGGCCGCGTCCAGCAGCCGGCCCGCGGCGAGCGCGGCGGCCACCCGGATCGGGGTGAAGGTGGTGAACGTCGTGGACGAGCCACCGGTGAGCTGGTTGAACACCAGCTCGGGGCGGGCGTCGGCCAGGGTGACGTTCACCTGGTCCGGGTCGAGGCCCATCTCCTCCGCGATGATCATCTGTGTCGAGGTGATGATCCCCTGCCCGTTGTCCGAGCGGGGGAGGGCGAACGAGACGGTGCCGTCACGGTTGACCTTGACCTGGATGAGGTTCGCGGTCGGTCGGGCGGCGTCGCGCAGGGCGTCGAGCAGGTCGTAGAGCTCCGGTGTCTGCGGCGCGGACGGCAGCGCTGCCGCGGACGCGTTGGGCACCGAGTCGAAGATCGTCTGCCGCCCGATCTCGGCGGCGGCGACGAGCACCGGCGCGGCGACGACGATGCCGAGGAACCGGCGCCGCCCCGGGTCGGCGGGGCCGGTGTCGGCCCGCTTCGGTCGATGTGGACGCCGTGACGGCGCCGGGGCCATGCGGTGGGTGGGCATCGTTGCCTCCGGTGGGGAGCACCCGGGGGTCGCGTCGCAAGCCGACTGCCCGAGAGGTGGTGGTCTCAGTGGAGTAACGATCCGGGCAAACATGGACTCTTAGCTCGTTCGGTGAACATGTGCAAAGCGCCGGTAACGCTGCGTTCACCGTCTGTAGAACGAGAGGTGCCGAGAGGTCCGTGTGGGTCCGGTCACGCACAACTCAGTGCGCGCCGCGGTTCAACGGACGCCCGGCGCGGCTCCACGCGGCGACCCCGCCGGCCACGGCGAGCGCGTCGACACCGACCTCGGCGAGCATGGCGCGCGCCACGAGGAGGCGGTCCTCGTCGCCGGCCACCAGCGCGACGCGGGCGCGGACGGTCCCGAGCTTGTGGTGCAGCGGGTCGTCGAGGTCGCGCAGGCGCAGGGGCAGTGCGGCGAGGCTGACGGGCCAGGCGCCGGGGATGTGGCCCACCGCGACGTCCTCGCCGTCACGGACGTCGAGGAGGAGGATCCTCCGCGTCTCGAGCTCGATGGCCAGCTCGGCCACCGAGAGCTCCTGGTCCACGGGGCACCCGGCTCAGCCGCCGCCCTCCAGCGGATCCTCCGTGACCATCTGCGGCCCGTGGTCGGCGAGGTGGAGGGCGTCGTCGATCCACACCGCGATCGTCAGCGAGCGCTCGGTGGCGAGCAGGGTGAGCTCGTTGCGCACGCGGAGGGCGTGCGCACGGGTCGCGGCGAACGGGGTCGGCGAGCCGTGGGCGTCGAGGAGCGCTTCGGCGTGGTGCCGGAGATGCTCGGCCTGCGTGGGGTCGAGCCGCCCGTTCCCGGTCTCGCCGAGCCACTCGAGGACCGATCGTGCCGCGACGTGCAGGCGCTCGAGCTCGAGCACGGTGGTGTCGGTGCGGAGGGTGGTCACGGCGCCTGGGTCGGCCGTCATCGCTGGTCCTGCTCTCGAAGGGGCTTCGGGACGGTTCAGGGTGAGTGCCCTCACCCCGGATCGGCAAACTCCGGATCCACGGCGACGACGTGGCAGGCGTTGCGCGCGCCCCGCAGCGGTTGCCGCCGGCCCGCCGCGTCGCGGGCACGGGCGCCGACGACGGTCCCCGGGCGCACGGTGGCGGCGAACGCCCGCCAGCCGTGCTCCCCGCCGACGGGGGTGTCGAGGGCGGCGTCCACCCAGTCCCGCGGCTCGTCGGGCCCGGAACCCACCTCCACGCCGACGACCGCCGACGACCCCCACGCCCACCCCGCGACGTGCAGGCCGTCGCCGTCGAGGCGCACCGCGGTGACCAGGCTGGCGACGTCGAGGTCGCGCACCGGGGCGAGCGCGCCCGTCCCGGGCGTCGCGCGCTGGTAGAGCGTGGTGGTGAACAGGTGCTCGGGGCGCCGGTCGGCGACGGTGAGCGCGCGCAGCCACTTCACGTTGTTGGTGCCGAAGTAGCCCGGGACGAACAGCCGCACGGGGTGCCCGTGCTCGGCCGTCAGCGGCGCGCCGTCCATCTCGTAGGCGAGCACACCGCGCTCGCGCACCACGTCCATCGGCAGGTCCTTGAGGTACTCGCCGCAGCGGGTGCCGTCGAAGACGCCGGCGTCGTACCCCTCGGCCCACAGGATCGGCCCGTCGGACGCGCCGGCGAGCTCCAGGACCGCGGCGACCGGCGTGCCCCGCCACACGACGTTGCCCGCGCGCCGGGTGGGGACGTCGGGGTCCAGCGGGTTGCCGTAGCACTCGAGGACGGCCGTCACGGTGACGCTCGGCAGCGCGCGGAGCTGCGCGAGGTCCAGCTCCAGGGGCCGGTCGACGAGGCCGCCGACCCGCAGGCGCCACGAGTCGGCGGGCACGTGCGCGATGCCGAAGTGGCCGATGACGTAGAGGTCCTCGACCGCGGTGGTGGGCGCGGTGAGGGCCGCCGGCGCCGGCTGCCACTTCGTCGTCGCGGACGGCGACATCCGCACGGCACTCGCCACGGGGTCATCGTGCCCGGGCCGACCCGGATCCGACAGCGGCCGACGGCCCTCGTGGATCCCGAGGTCGCGGTGGCGACACGGGCATCACGGCAACGCGACGCGGGCTAGTGCCGGAGGGTCTCGCTGGGCGAGCAGCCGTGGATGCGCCGGTACTCCACGGAGAACCGTCCCGGGTTGGTGAAGGCCCAGCGGGCCGCGATGGCGCCGACGGTGTCGCCGCGCGTCGGGTCGGCGGCCACGAGGTCGCCGTGCGCGCGGGACATCCGCGCCCGGCGCAGGTACGCCAGCGGCGTGGTGTCCCGGTGCCGGCGGAACACCTGCTGCAGCCCGCGCGCCCCGACCCCGGACGCCGCGGCGATGTCCTCGACGCCGATGTCCTCGCCGGCGTGCTCGTCGATGAAGGCCAGCGCGCGCCGCAGCACCGCGGGCTCGGCGCGGTCGCTGCGCCGGCGGTCCTCGACGTGCCCCGCGTCCGCGAACATCACCAGGGCGGCGACGGCGAGCGCCCGCGTGGCCTCGCCGAGCACCAGCCGGCTCGCGGCCAGGTCGTCGTCGGCCAGCACGATCCGCCGGACGTGGTCGACCACGCCGTCCCAGTACCGGGCCGCCGCGGGGGAGACCGCGGTCCGGGAGGTGAACGTCAGCCGCCCGTCCTCGACGCCGGACGCCGCGGCGGCGCGGTCCACCGCGGCCCGGTCCAGCATCACGGCGTCGCCGCGCAGGTCGTCGAGCTCGACCGTCCACCCCGACCGGTCCGGAGGGAGCAGCGTCGGCGCCCCGGGCGCCGCCCGGACCACGTCCTGCCCGGAGGACACCGACAGCTCTCCGCCCGTCACCCGGCAGACCATCAGGTCCTCCGGCGACACCTCCGAGCGCAGCTCGGTCGCCATCCCGTACTCGAGGTGCATCAGCGCGAACCCCGGCGCCACCACCCCGGAGTGCACGTAGGAGAAGCCCTCCCGGCTGCCGAGGAAGCGCGCGGTGTACTCGGCGTAGGTCCCGCTGATGTCGTGGACCGCGAACTCCGGGTCGCGGGACCGCACGTCGAACCGTGCGACCGGCGACGACTCCGTCCGCGGCACTGCCACCACCTCCGGTCGTGTCCTACCCGTTCCGGGGGTCCGCCGGAAACTCCTCGAAGAATCTTCGCGGGGCGTGTCGAAACGGTGCGGGCCCCGTTCGTCGCCAGGGTGAGAGAGCGGCACCGAGCCGGTCTCCGCACCACCGGAGGTTCCCGTGACCACGTTCGCCGTCCCCACCAGCACCACCCCGACCACCGTCCCGACCGCCGGCGCGCTGCTGCGCACCGGCGCCGTGGCCACGGTCGCCGCGGCCGCCGCCACCGCGGTCGTGGCCGCCGCCGGCCAGGCGGTCGGCATCGGCACCGCCGTGTCCGGCGCGACGATCCAGGCGACCGGGTTCGCCGTCCTGACCGCGATCTTCTCCGTCGTCGGGCTGGCCATCGCGACCGTGCTGCGCCGGTTCGCCCGCAGCCCCCGCACGGCGTGGATCCGCACCACGGTGGCGCTGACCGTGCTGTCCTTCGTCCCGGACGTGCTCGCGGACGCGACCGTGGCGACGAAGGTGCTGCTCATGCTGACCCACGTCGCCGCCGCCGCGATCGTGATCCCCGCCGTGGCCCGCAAGCTGGCCTGACGACCCCCGACGACGCGAAGGGACGAGTGCCGTGCACTACCTCATGGGTGTCCGGATCGACGAGAGCGTGCTGCCCTACTCCGACGAGGAGATGGAGGCGAGCTACGCCCGGGTCGGGAAGGTCAACGACGAAATGAAGGCCGCGGGCGTGTGGGTGTTCGGCGGCGGGCTCCTGCCGTCGGACAGCGCCACGGTCGTCCGCGTGGAGAACGGCAGCACCGCCATGACCGACGGGCCGTTCGCGGAGACGAAGGAGCAGCTCGGCGGCTTCTACGTCATCGAGGTCGACGACCTCGACGCCGCGCTGCACTGGGCCGGGAAGGCTGCCGAGGCCTGTCAGGTGCCGATCGAGGTGCGCCCCTTCGGCGGCGTTGCCTGACCCCTCCGATGGACCTCACCGCCGTCTACCGCGACGAGTACGGCCGCTGCGTCGCCACCCTGACCCGCCTCCTCGGCGACATCGGGCTCGCCGAGGAGGCCGTCCAGGACGCGTTCGCGGTGGCGATGGAGAAGTGGGACGCGGACGGGCCGCCGCGCAACCCGGGCGCCTGGATCGTCACCACCGCACGGAACCGGGCCCTCGACCGCCTGCGCCGGGAGTCGACCCGCGAGGCGCGCCACGCGCAGGCCCTGCTGCTGCACGGGCCCGACGAGAACGAGGAGGAGGTGGGACCGGTGCGCGACGACCAGCTGCGCCTGATCTTCACCTGCTGCCACCCGGCGCTCTCCCCGCTCGCGCAGACCGCGCTGACGCTGCGCCTGCTCGGCGGGCTCGAGGTGCCCGAGATCGCCCGGGCCTACGTCGTGCCCGAGGCGACGATCTCCCAGCGGATCGTGCGGGCCAAGAAGAAGATCCGCGACGCCGCGATCCCGTACCGGGTGCCGGGCGAGGCGGAGCTGCCCGACCGGCTGCCGCCCGTGCTCACCGTGCTCTACCTGATCTTCAACGAGGGCTACGCGGCGACCACCGGCCCGCTGCTGCGCACCGACCTGTCGGCGGAGGCGGTGCGCCTGGCCCGGGCGCTGGCCGACCTCATGCCCGACGAGCCGGAGGTGCTCGGCCTGCTCGCCCTGCTGCTGCTCACCGAGGCGCGGCGCGCGGCCCGGGTCGGCCCGGGCGGCGAGCTGGTGACGCTGGCCGAGCAGGACCGCGCCCTCTGGGACCGGGCGCTGATCGCCGAGGGCCACGAGCTGGTCCGCCGCTGCCTGCGCCGCGACCGCCCCGGCGCCTACCAGCTCCAGGCGGCGATCAACGCCGTGCACACCGACGGCGACGCCACCGACTGGGCGCAGGTGCTCGCGCTCTACGACCAGCTGCTGGCGTTGCGTCCCACCCCGATCGTCGCGCTCAACCGCGCCGTCGCCGTCGCCGAGGTGCACGGGCCGGGCGCGGCGCTCGACGCCGTCGACGCCCTGGACATCCCGGGCTACCACCTGCTGCCCGCCACCCGCGCCGACCTGCTCGCCCGGCTCGGACGCACCCACGAGGCCCGCGAGGCCTACGAGGAGGCCCTCGCCCTGGCCGGCAACGACACCGAGCGGGCGTTCCTGCAGGGCCGGCGGGACCAGCTCGCTCAGGACCGCAGCGTCTCTCGGGGGGAGCGGGCGTAGACCTGCCGGTACTCGACCGAGAACCGCCCGGCGTTGGCGAAGCCCCAGCGCGCGGCGATCGCGCCCACGGTGTCGCCGCGGGTCGGGTCGCCGGCCTGCAGGTCGGCGTGCGCGCCCGCCATCCGCGCCTTGCGCAGGTAGGTCAGCGGCGTCGTCCCGAGGTGGCGGTGGAACGCGCTCTGCAGGCCCCGGGGGCCCAGGCGGGCGGCGCGGGCGATCTCGGTGAGGCTGATGTCCTCGTGGGCGTGGCCGTCGATGAAGGCGACCGCCCGGCGGACCGTGGCCGGGCCGTGGAAGCCCGGGCTGCGCGGGGCGTCCGCGGTGTGCGTGGTGTTCGGGAAGACCTGCAGGAGACCGACGGCGAGCTGGCGGAAGGTCTCGGCGCGCGCCAGCGGGCTGGCCATGACCTCGTCGTGGCTGCGCAGGATCTGTTCGAGGTGGCGCAGCAGGGCGTGGACGTAGCGGGCCCGGCTGGCCGAGATCGCGGTCATCCCCGTGAAGGCGACCGCGTCGGGCTCGATGCCGTGGATCTCGGAGGCGACGCGCGCCAGCCCGTCGGCGTCGACGCTGCCGACGGCGAGCTCGACGTCGTCCCACTCGACCCGGAACCGGTCCCAGGTGGGGCACAGGGTCGGCCCGGCACCGGCCTCGTCCCGGCCGCACGCGTAGCGCACCCGCCCGCGCAGCGGGACGACGACCGTCGGCGCCGCGAGGGGCTCGGCCAGCGCCGACGCCCGCATGCTGTGCCGCAGACCGTCCACGCTCACCGTGCCCGCCGGGGCCGCGACCGCGGTGGCCGCGAGCCCGAACGCGAACCCCTCGCGGGAGCCGTGGAACGACGGGTGGTGCTCGGCGTACCGGGACCGCAGCAGGGCGGTCGCCTCGTCGAGGTCGGTCGACGTGACGCGGAGCCGCTGCACCGGCGACGGCGCCGATCCGTGGAGTTCGCCCACCACCGCTACCCCCGGGCGGGATCTGTTCGCGAAACGAACACTGCTGTCCGCGACGAACATTCCACGGGACCCGGCCGGTCGCAAGGCGCGTGCCGGACGGGTCAGCGGGCGCCCCCGGCACCCTCGGCGCCCCGGTGCCGGAGCCGCGCGAGCTCGATCTGCGCCCCCAGCCGCGCGACCAGCTCGCGCCCGGAGAACGGCGTGACGAGGTGGTCGTCGGCACCCGCGTCCGCACTCGGGTCCGTGGTCAGCAGGACGATCGGCGTCGCCCGGAGCTGCGGGTCGGCCCGGAGCCGGCGCACGAGCGCGGGGCCGTCGGGCGGTGCGGTGACGTCGGCGAGCACCACGTCGGGACGGTGCTCGCGCGCGGCCTCGAGGACCTCGGCGGCGCCCTCCACGGTCCGGACGTCCCACGTGGCGGCGAGCAGGCGGTGCAGGTAGCGGCGCAGGTCCGGGTGGTCCTCGGCCACCAGCACGCGCGCCCCGGGGACGCGGCTGCTCCGGACCGGATCGCCCGCCGCGCCCGGGGGCTCGTCGAGCAGGGTGACGTCGTGCAGCGTCCGGTCGCCGTCGACCGGCGCCCAGGCGGCCGCCTCCTCCGCGAGCGCCTCGGCGACGTCGAGCGGGTGGTCCGACCGCTCCTCGACGGTGTGCTCCATCTCGGGTCGGGATCCCATGGGCAGCCACACGGTGACGGTCGTGCCGACCTTCTCCTCGCTGCGCACCCGGATGCGGCCGCGGTGGCGCCGGACGAGCTCCTCGGTGAGCGAGAGGCCGATCCCGGCCCCGTCGTGCGAGCGGGCGGCGGTCGTGGCGACGCGGTGGAACCGCTGGAACACCAGCGGCAGGTCCGTCCTCGGGATGCCGACGCCGGTGTCGGCGACCTGGACCTCGGCGTGGTGGGGCAGCGCCCGGACGCGGACGTCGATCGCCCCCTCGAAGGTGTGCTTCAGGGCGTTCGAGAGCAGGTGCGCGAGGATCCTCTCCCACAGCTGCGGGTCGAGCCACACCGGCGCGGGCAGGGGCGCGGCGTCCACCCGTAACGCGACACCACCGCGGTCGGCGGCCTCGCGGAACACCGCGACGATCTCCGCGGTGAGCGCCGCGAGGTCGGCGGGCTCGAACCGGGCGCGCAGCCGTCCCGCCCGGACGTGCGCGGAGTCGAGCAGGGTGCCGACGAGCCGGAGCAGGCGCCGGGCGTGGCGGCGGGCGAGCTCGAGGTCGGCGCGGAGGTCGTCGGGCAGGTCGGGCCGCGCGAGGCCGTCCTCGACCGGGGCGAGCACGAGGGTCAGGGGCGTGCGGAACTCGTGCGACACGTCGGCGAAGAAGCTCGTCCTCGCCCGCTCGAGCGCGGCGAGCCGCTCGGCGCGCTCGCGGTCCTTCTCGCGCGTGCGCGCCTCGCCGAGGCGCAGCGCCACCGCGGCGCCGACCAGCCGCAGGAACTCCTCGTGGCGCGCGTCGTGCCGGGGCGGGAGCCCGAGCACGAGGGCGCCGGCCTCGCCGTCGGTGTGGGGCAGCGGGAGCACCAGGGCCCGGCGGCAGGGCGGGTCCCCGTCGCGGCCGGCGTCCGCGAAGCGCGCCCCGACGTCCTCGACCAGGACCGGCTCCCCGGTGGACTCGGCGTGGGCGAGCGGCCAGCCCCACCGCTCGCCGAGCGGCATCCGCGGCGGTGCGAGCACGCCGGCGGCGCCGGTGCCCGCCACCAGCCGGGCGACCGCTCCGACGTGGTCGATCCGGTACCCGAGGGCGAACGGGACGTCCTCGGCGTGCCCGGCGAGGACCCCGATCGCCCGCTCGAAGGTCTCGTGCCAGCCGTCGGCGTCCGCGGTCCGCTCGGTGAGCTCGTGGAGGGCCCGCAGGCGGCGGTCCGCGAGCACCTCCGCGGTGCGCTCGACGACCGTGGCGAGGATCCCCGGGACCGTGCCGGCGTCCTCGACCGGGACGACGGCGAGGTCGAACGAGGCGTCCTCCGTGCCGCCGCCCCGGGTGACCGGTTGCCGCACCTCCCGCACCTCGACCGACTCACCGGCGCGGACGCGCCGCTCGACGTCCTCGTCGAGCACGTCGGGCACGTCACCCGGCTGACCGAGCCCGGTGTCGTCGGCGCCCATCAGCGCGCGGTAGGCGTCGTTGGGGAGCCTGGCCCGGTCCGGTCCCCACCACAGGCACATCGCCAGGGGCGACCCGAGCACGAGGCGCACGGTCGTGCGCAGGGCCGGCGGCCAGCCGCTCACCGCGCCGAACGGGGTGGCCTCCCAGTCCGTCCCGCGCGCGAGGCGCGCCACCTCGCCCGCGCCGGCGAGGACCGTGCGGACCGCGTCGAGCTCCGCCCGGGACGGCGGCAGCCCGAACCCGCCGGCGAGGTTGCCGATGACGGCACCGATCTCGTCCACCGGGAGCACCCGGTCCGCGACGCCGGCGTCGACCACCGAGCCCGGCATGGAGAAGTGCTCGGCGGTGTCCTCGTCCTGGACCAGCACGACGCCCCCGGCCGCGCGGACCGCGCGCGCCCCGGCCGTCCCGTCGCTGCCCATGCCGGACAGGACGGCGGCGACGGCGCCCGCGCCGAACGACTCGGCGACCGAGGAGAGCAGGACGTCGAAGCGGTGGTGCCCGGCGGCCCCGTCGAGCGGGCGCACGCTGCAGGTCCCGTCGGGCAGCACCTCCAGCACGCTGCCCGGCGGGCAGGCGGTCACCCGGTCGTCCGCGACGACGTCGCCGTCCTCGGCCCAGGCACACACGCGCCCGACCCGCCGGGAGAGCACCCCGACGAACTTCTCGTGCGGCCCGGAGAGGTGCTGGGCGACGACCACCGGGACGCCGGCGTCGGCGGGCAGGCCGAGCAGGACGCGGATGATCGCGTCGAAGCCCCCCGCCGACGCCACGAGGACCACGACCCCGGCGAGGGGTCGGTCCGCGGCCGAGCCACCCACCGCACCACTGTGGTCCCCCGGGGGCCGGTGCACCAGGCGCGGAGTCAGGACTCCTGGTCGCTGCTCCCCAGCTGCTCGCGCACGCGGCGCGCGTGCTCGCGCTCCCGCTCGGCGAAGTCGCGGGCCTCCCGGGCCGCGCCCTGCAGGCGCTCCGCGGCGTGGGGCCGCAGGCGGGCGGCGTCCTCGTACGCCTGCGCGACCTTGTCCTCCGACTCGGCCACCTCCTCGGCGATGCGGGCGAGCCGGTCGGTGAGCTCGAGGCTGTGGCGCTGTGCGCGGTCGATCGGCGACTCGACGGGCTCGGCTGCGGGGTCTTCGGGCACGACGCCTCCACGCACCCGCTGGGTGAGGATGCGGCGGGCTTGTCGCTACCCTCGCACAGCGACGGGCCCCGTCGCGCGGACGGACGGCGACACAGGTCCTGGGGGCACGGGATGAACGACCTGCCACTGATCGGGGTGGGCGCGTCGGCCGGCGGCATCGAGGCGCTGTTCGACCTGGTCGCGGGGATCGACGCCGACCTGGACGCCGCCGTGCTCGTGGTCGTGCACCAGGCGGCGGACGCGCCGTCCGTGCTCGCCGGCCTGCTCGACCGGCGGTGTGCCCTCTCCGTGGCGAGCGCTGAGGGCGGCGAGCGGCTCGAGCGCGGCCGCGTGCTCGTGGCGCCCCCGGACCACCACCTGCACGTCGTCGACGGCCGGGTCGAGGTCTCCCGCGGGCCGAAGGAGAACGGGCACCGCCCGGGCATCGACCCGCTGTTCCGGTCGCTCGCGCTGGCCGCGGGACCGCGCGCCACGGGCGTGGTGCTCAGCGGCATGCTCGACGACGGCGCGGCCGGGCTGCTCGACCTCGTGCGCCACGGTGGGACGGCCGTGGTGCAGGAGCCGGGGGACGCGCTCTACGACGGGATGCCGACCGCGGCGCTGGAGCAGGTGCCGGGCGCCCTGGTGCGCCCGGCCCGCGAGATCGGGCCCGCGCTCACGGAGATCGTCGCCCGGCGGCCGCTCGACGTGGCGCGCCCGTCCGCGCAGCTCGCCTACGAAGTCCGGATCAGCCGGGGCGACGAGGTCGAGATGACCGAGCACGACCCGCCCGGCGCGCCGGCGGGCCTGAGCTGTCCCGACTGCGCGGGCCCGCTGTTCGACCTGGGCAGCGAGGACCGACCGCGCTACCGGTGCCGGACCGGGCACGCCTGGTCGGTGGTGAGCCTCGGCGCGGAGCAGGACGAGACCGCCGAGCGCGCCCTCTATGCGGCGCTGCGCGCGCTGGAGGACAAGATGGCGCTCGCCCGCCGTGTGGCCAGCTCGGCCGAGGGCAGCGGGGCGACGACGGTGGCCGCGCGGTCGCGGAAGTCGGCGCGGGAGGCGATGCGGTCGGCGGTGGTGCTGCGTCGGCTGCTGACGGGCAGCGGCGGGGCGGCGAACGGCAGGGCGGACCCGGAGGGGTCCGAGGGTGACGACGGGAGCGTGCGGTGAGCACGGAGGGCAACACCGGGGGCAACACCGAGGGCACGGCGGGCGAGAGTGCCGACCAGAACTCCGACCAGAACTCCGACTTCGAGAACCTGCTCGAGTTCATCAAGGAGAGCCGGGGCTTCGACTTCACGGGCTACAAGCGCTCGAGCGTGCAGCGCCGCGTCGAGCGGCGGATGCAGCAGGTCGAGATCGAGAGCTTCACGGAGTACCTCGACCGGCTGCAGGTCGACCAGAACGAGTTCACGCAGCTGTTCAACACGATCCTCATCAACGTCACGGGCTTCTTCCGCGACCCCGAGGCGTGGCGGGAGCTGCAGCAGGAGGTGGTGCCCGCCCTCCTGGCGCCCAAGACGCGCGGCGAGAGCATCCGGGTGTGGTCGGCGGGCTGCGCCAGCGGCGAGGAGGCGTACGCGCTGGCCATCCTGCTCGCCGAGCAGATCGGGCCCGAGGAGTTCCGCCGGCGGGTGAAGGTCTACGCCACCGACGTCGACGAGGACGCCCTCGCCACGGCCCGGCAGGCGACGTACGCGGAGAAGGACCTCCAGCCGGTGCCCGAGGAGCTGCGCGACAAGTACTTCGAGCGCAACGGCTCGCGCTTCACCTTCCGTGGCGACCTGCGGCACAGCGTCATCTTCGGCCGCAACGACCTCGTCCAGGACGCGCCCATCGGCCGCCTGGACCTGCTCGTCTGCCGCAACACGCTCATGTACCTGAACGCCGAGACCCAGGCCCAGGTGCTGCGCCGGTTCCACTTCGCCCTCAACCCCACCGGGGTGCTGTTCCTGGGCAAGGCCGAGATGCTGCTCAGCCACGCCCGGCTGTTCCTCCCGATCGACCTCAAGCGCCGGTTCTTCCGCAAGGCCGAACAGGTCGACCCCGGTCAGCGGTTCGCCGTGTCCGCCCGCCTCGACGACGGCCGCAACGGCCGGGAGGTGCGGCTCGAGGACGAGACGCTGCTGCACAGCCCGCTGGCGACGATCGTCGTCAACGCCGACCAGGTCGTGGCCAAGACCAACCAGCGCGCCGAGGCCCAGCTCGGGGTGACCAAGCGGGAGATCGGGCGGAACTTCACCGACCTCGACCTGTGCCAGCGCGTCGGCGGGCTGCGCAGCGCGTACGACGACGTGCGGCGCAGCCGGAACTCGATGTGGCTGCACGAGGTGCAGTACTCGCGGTCGGCCACCGAGACGCTCTACTTCGACGTCCAGCTCGTGCCGCTGGAGAGCGAGGCCAACGGCGGCCCCGCGGTGGCCGCGTTCTTCTCCGACGTCACCCGCTACCAGCGGCTCAACGGCGAGCTCCAGGCCGCCCACCGGCAGGTGGAGACCGCCTACGAGGAGCTGCAGTCGACGGTGGAGGAGCTGGAGACCACCAACGAGGAGCTCCAGTCGACGGTGGAGGAGCTGGAGACCACCAACGAGGAGCTCCAGTCGACGGTGGAGGAGCTGGAGACCACCAACGAGGAACTGCAGTCGACCAACGACGAGCTGCAGTCCATGAACGACGAGCTCCGGGAGCGCACCAGCCAGCTCGACGAGGCCAACGACTTCCTCGAGTCGGTGCTGGGCAGTCTGCGCACGGCCGTGGTCGTCGTGGACACCGAGCTCATCGTGCGGGCGTGGAACGGGCAGGCCGACGACCTCTGGGGCCTGCGCGCCGACGAGACCATCGGCCAGCACCTGCTCAACCTCGACATCGGGCTGCCCACCGAGCGCCTGCGCCCGCTCGTCCGCGGGGCACTCAACGGCGGCTCGGACGACACGCTGCGGCTCGAGGCGATCAACCGGCGCGGGCGGACGGTGCAGCTCGCGCTGTCGGCGTCGCCGCTGCGGCTGCGCAACAGCGGCCCGACGGGCGCGATCGTGCTGATGGACCAGGCGGACGCGGCGGAGCCGTCGGACGGGGCGGAATCGGTGGAGCAGGGCGACGGGGTCGGCCCGGGGGACACTGAACGAACCAGTTGACCGTGACGCGCACCGTCCGGGGCACTACATTCGGTGCATGGGCGAGACCACCGCGGCAGTGCCGGACGGTGGCGCGGGCGGCTCACCGTCCCGGCAGGATCTCCTGGCCGAGCGGGAGGCGCGGGCCGACGCGCGGGACGAGGCCGCCGACCGCCGCGACGTCGACGCCGACCGCCGGGAGGCCGAGGCCGACCGCCGGGAGCGCACGGCCGATGCCCGGGAGGCGCGCGCCGACGAGCGCGAGGCCCGGATGGACGCGACGGCCCGGGCGCTCGGTGCGAACGTGCCGGGTGCGGTCGAGCGGGCCGAGCGCGCGCTGGACCGGGACCAGCAGGCGGTCGAGCGGGCCCGCGAGCGCGTCGCGCGGTCGCGGGACGCGCTGCGGCGCTTCACGGAGCTGGCGCAGCGCGAGCAGCAGACGATCGACCGCGAGTCCGGCGCGAGTGAGCTCGCGCGCGACGACCAGGACGACGGCGAGCTCCTGCCCGGTCCCTGATCGCTCTGGTGGAGATCGGTCACGCAGAGCATGCTGTCCCCGTGCACGACGACCCGTCGTGGTGGCTGGACGACGCCGGCCCCTCGAGCCGCCCCTCCCGCACGGGCTGCGTGAAGGACGCGCTGGAGCTCGCGTGCGAGGAGCTCAACTTCAAGCAGTCGCTGGTGAGCGAGGCGTGCGTACTGCGCGACCAGACGCTGCGGGTGCTCACCGACATGCGCCGCCACTACGAGCGCTCGGTGCGGGAGCTGGACCGCCTGGTCGATGTCACCGGGCCCGGCCCGCGGCAGGAGCGGCTGCGGGCCGCGGCCGACCGGGGCCGCGCCAACCTCGAGTCCACGCGGCAGCGGTGCCGGGCGCTCCTGGATCTCGACCTCGGGGAGCCGCGCGCCCTCGCGTGATCATCCGTCCGCGGCCCGGCGGGACCGCAGGATCGCCCAGCCGACGAGGGCGGCCGAGACGACGGTGAGCACGAGTCCGGAGACGTGCAGGGCCGCCTCGAACCGGGCGGTCTGCTGCGCCGTCCAGCCCGGCGCGGTGACGGCACCGACGAACAGGGCCGCCAGGATGGTCCCGACGACGGCGATTCCGGCGGCGGACGTGACCTCTGAGGCGGTGTCGACGAGCGCCGCGCCGATCGACGTGCGGTTGCCCGGCAGGCCGTGCAGGACGTTGTAGCCGGCGACGACGCCGACGACCCGCAGCCCGGCCGCCACCAGCACCAGCGCGACCGCGACCCAGGGGTAGCCGAGGGTGCCGAGCACGGAGTAGACGGCGAGCCCGGCCACGACCGTCGCCGCGCTGAGCGCGGCCGCCCGGCCGATGCCGGCCCACGCCACGAAGCGGCCGACGAACGGGCCGCCCGCGACGAGGACGACGACCTGCGGCAGCATCCCGAGCGCGGCGAGCGCCGGCGGCCACCCCCAATCGAGCTGCAGCTGCAGGGTCACCATGTAGCCCAGGCCGGCGATCGCGAGCCCGGCCGCGGCCTTGAACGCCAGCCCGCTCGACACCAGGGGCCGGGCGACGAGCGCGAGGTCCAGCAGCGGATGGCGCGCCGTGCGCTCCCGGACGACGAAGAGCGCCACGGCCACCGCGGTGGCGGCGACGGCCGCCCACGGCGCCCACGACCGGGTGCCCTGGTCGACGAACAGCGTCGGGGCGACCAGCGCGAGCACCACCGCCGCGGTGCCCAGCACGCCGCCGAGGACGTCGGCGGGGGCGCGGTGGAGGTCGTCGGCGCCGTCCGCGGCGATGCCGGCGCGGATGCCGACGATCGCGAGCAGGGCGACGGGCACGTTCACCAGCAGCAGGACCTGCCAGGGCGCGACCGCGAGGACGAGCCCGCCGGTGGTGGGGCCCACGGCGAGCCCGACCAGGCCGACCGTGGAGATCAGCGTGATCGCGCGGACGCGCAGGCCCTCCTCGTCGAAGAGCCGGAAGGCGAGCGCGATCGAGCCGGGCGTGGTCATCGCGGCCGCGACGCCCATGACCGCGCGGACGGCGATGAGCTGTTCGGCGCTGGTGACGGTCGCCGTCGCGAGGCTCGCCGCGGCGAGCAGCGTCAGCCCGACGATCATGATGCGGCGGCGCCCGACCCGGTCGGCGACCGCGCCGAGCACCAGCATCAGCCCGCCGAAGACGACCGCGTAGGCGTTGGTGACCCACTGCAGCGCGACCGTCGACGCCGCCAGCTCGCGGCCGATGGTGGGCAGCGCGACGTTGAGGATCGAGTTGTCGAGCATCTCGAACAGGAAGACCGCCGAGAGGCCCGTGAGGGCGACCCAGGCCTCGCGCAGGGACCGCGGGCGCCGGGCGACGAACAGCGTTCCAGTCACGAACACCGTTCTAGCGACGAGCAGTGTTCGTGTCAACTGCTAGTCTCGCGGCCGTGGCCGAGCGGGGTGCGTCGCGGGAACGGTGGGCGGCGCAGGTCGCCGCGCTCGACGAGCCGCGGCGGTCCCGGGCGCGCAAGCCGCCGATCACCGTCGAGCGGATCGTGGCGACCGCGTTCGCGCTCATCGAGGCCGAGGGGTACGACGCGCTGACGATGCGCCGTGTCGCGACGGCGCTGGAGACCGGCCCGGCCTCGCTGTACGCCCACGTGCGCGACAAGGCGGAGCTCGACGACCTGCTCATCGGCGAGGTGTGCGCCCGGATCGTGCTGCCCGAGCCGGACGCCGCCCGGTGGCGCGAGCAGGTCCTCGACGTCTGCGGGCAGCTGCGCGACCAGTACTTCCGCTACCCGGGGATCTCGCGCGCCGCCCTGGCGACGGCCCCGAGCAGCCCGGACGCCCTCCGGCTCACCGAGGGACTGCTGGCGATCCTCCTGGCCGGCGGGGTGCCGCCGCAGGACGCGGCCTGGACGATCGACGCCGCGTTCCTCTACGTCGGCGCCTACAGCCTCGAGGCCTCGCTGCGCCGGCGCGCCGCCGCGGACGCCGACCGGCGGCTCCTCGATCGCGAGGAGGTCGTCGCCCGGTTCCGGATGCTGCCCGCCGACCGCTTCCCGCACACCGTCGCCCACGCCCCGGAGCTGGCCGGCGGCGAGGGGCACGAGCGGTTCGACTTCACGCTCGGCCTGCTGCTCGGCGGTCTCGGCTAGGGCGCGTTCCGCCGGCGGCGGGCCGCCGCGGACCGGGGCGGGGCGGCGCGCATGTGGTCGCGCACCGGCTCCAGCAGCGCGGCCAGGGTGCGGGCGTCGTCGCGCGAGAGCGGCTCGAAGAGCTGCTGGGCGACGACCTCCTCGTGACCGGGCAGGACCTCCGCGATCAGCGCGCGGCCGGCGTCGGTGATGGTGACGGTGACGCTGCGGTCGTCGTCCGGGGACGGCGCGCGCGTGACGAGGCCGGCCTTCTCGAGCAGGCCGACCTGGTAGGTCAGGCCGCTGCGGCTGACGACGATCGCGTCGGCGAGGTCGGTCATGCGCAGGGTCCCCGTCGGCGTCCGCCGCAGCCGCATGAGCACCTGGAACCGCACGAACGTCAGGTCGCCCGCCTCGCCGAGCTGCTGCTCGATCGCGTACCGGAGCAGCCCGGACACCTCGATCAGCGCGAAGTACGCGCCGAGCTGCACGGGGTCGACCGAGTGCGGGGGCTCCGGCATCGCTCGATCCTACTTGCTTCGAATTCGAAGCGAGTCTAGCGTCGTCGGCAGGTGCTTCGAGTTCGAAGCACGTCGGACGAGAGCGAGGCTCCCCATGAAGGCAGTGCGTTTCCACGAGTACGGCGGCCCCGAGGTCCTGCGGTACGAGGACGTGGCGCAGCCGGTCCCCGGCGCGGGGGAGGTGCGGGTCCGCGTCGCCGCGTCGGCGTTCAACCTCGTCGACGACGGCATCCGCGGCGGGTACCTGCAGGGCCCGTTCCCGGTGGCGCTGCCGCACACGCCGGGCATCGACGTGTCCGGCACGGTCGACGCGCTGGGCGAGGGTGTCGAGGGGTGGCGGGTCGGCGACGCCGTGGTCGGCTTCCTCCCGATGCTGGCCGACGGCGCGGCCGCGGAGTACGTGCTCGCGCCGGCGGAGCTCCTCGCGGCGGCGCCCACGAGCGTCCCGCCGGCCGACGCCGCCGCGCTGCCGTCGGTGGGGCTCACGGCCTGGCAGGCGCTCGTCGACGACGCGAAGCTCACCGCCGGGCAGCGCGTGCTGATCAACGGCGCGGGCGGCGGCGTCGGCGGCTACGCCGTGCAGATCGCGAAGAACGTCGGGGCCCACGTCGTCGCCGTCGGCAGCGCCCGCAGCGCCGAGCGGCTGCGGGCGATCGGCGCCGACGAGGTCGTCGACCACACCGCCACGGACGTCGTCGCCGCCGTGGGGGAGCCGGTCGACGTCCTGCTCAACCTCGCCACGATCACCCCGGAGCAGCTGAGCGCGCTCGTCACGCTGGTCCGCGACGGCGGCGTCGTGGTCAACACGGTGCCCCGCACGCCCGCGCCCGCCGACGAGGCCCGGGGCGTGCGGGCCGTCGACGTCTTCGTCCGCAGCGACGCCGAGCAGCTCTCGGGGCTGGTGGCGATGGTCGACCGCGGCGAGCTGCGCGTCGACGTCGACCGCCGCGTGGCGCTGGCCGACCTGCCGGCGGTCCACGCCGAGGCGGACGCGGGCACGCTGCGCGGCAAGGTCGTGGTCCTGGCCCCGGGCGCCTGATCGTGGGCAATCCGATCGTGTCCGTCCGGACTGCGACCGTCCTGGTCCGGGGGCGGGGCCCCGGCTAGCGTCGGTGCGCACCCGACGTCACCACCACGACGTCCGTGTCGCCGGGGGACGCCATGACCGGAGTGCAGGACGACACCGAACTCGCCCGGGAGCTCATCGACGCGGTCGCCGTCGTCATGGGCTCGGTGCCCGGGCACCGGGTGACCCACGCGAAGGGCATCGTCCTGCGCGGCACGTTCACCGCGACGCCGCGCGCCCGGGAGCTGACCCGCGCGGCGCACATGCAGGGCGACCCGGTGCCCGTGACGGTGCGGTTCTCCAACGGCGCGGGAGACCCGCGGTGCCCCGACGCGGCGCAGAACGACCCGCGGGGGATGGCGGTCAAGTTCGCGCTGCCCGACGGGTCGGAGACCGACCTCGTCTGCCAGTCGTGGCCGGTCTTCCCGGCCGGCACCCCGCGGGCGTTCCTCGGGCTGATGCGCGCCCAGGGCGCCGGGCCGGAGGCGACCGAGAGCTTCCTCGCCGAGAACCCCGACATCGCCGAGGCGCTGGAGGCGATCGCCGCGCTCGGGGATCCGCCGCTCGCGTGGGGCGCGATGGCGTTCAACTCGCTGGTGGCCTACCGCCTCGTCAACGCCGACGGCGTCGGCCGGTACGTGCGCTTCCGCCTCGAGCCCGAGGCCGGCGTCGCCTCCCTGCCGCCCGAGCAGCAGGGGAGCGCCGACGACGACTACCTCATGACCGGCGTCCTCGAGCAGGTCCCGGTGCGCCACCGCCTCCTCGCCCAGCTTGCGGAGGACGGCGACCAGACCACCGACGCGAGCAAGGCGTGGCCCGCCGAGCGCGAGTGGGTCGACCTCGGCGTCGTCGAGGTCACCGGGCCCGACACCGAGCGGGAGCGCGACGGTGACGTCCTGGTCAACGACCCGATGCGGGTGACCGACGGCATCGAGCCCTCGGACGACCCGATCCTGCACCTGCGCCCGCTGCTCTACGCCGAGTCGGTGCGCCGGCGCACGTGAGCGGCGTCAGGCCGTGTCGACCACCTGGAACGCCTCGACGTACTCCTCGCCGCCGGTGGCGAGGGACGCGTAGCGCTCGGCGTTGCGGGCCAGGAACCCCTTGATCAGCGTCTCGAGGTCGTCGCGGTGGGCGGTCTGGGAGCGGTGCGCGCGCAGGGCCGCGAACTTGGCCGACAGGGTGGGACCGACGTCGACCACCCGGTTCACGCGCTCCGGCGGGCAGCCCATCAGCCACGTCTCGGGCACCGTCCACGCCTCGAGGCCCTCGTCGGCGAGCAGCTCGGGGTGCGCGAAGGGGTTCCGCGCGTCGGGGTAGACCGCGGCGAGGGCGGCCTCGCCGGTCGCGCGGTGGTCCGGGTGCGAGACACCGAGGCGTTCCCAGAAGTACTCGGGCGACTGGGTGAGCACCCGCTGCGGGCGCACCCGGCGGATGACGCGGCTGATGTCGCGGCGCAGCGGGAGGCTCGGCGTCACCTCGCCGTCCGCCCAGCGCAGGAAGGTCAGGTCGGTGACGCCGAGCTCCGCGGCGGCGGCGCGCTGCTCGTCCTCGCGCAGCCCGGCCATCGCGTCGCGGGGCGTGTCGTCGAAGCCGCCGGCGTCCCCGGAGGCCACCAGGCAGTACGACACCGCGATCCCGGCGGCGGTCCACGCGGCGACCGTGCCGGCGGACCCGAAGTCGACGTCGTCGGGGTGCGCGACGACGACCAGGGCGCGGCTCACGGGGTCGGGCACGGGCGGAGCCTAGATCACGACTACTGCTTCCGACCGGCGCGCTACTGCATCGCCCGCGCAGGCCTTCGCCGGTGATCGTCGCGGTCGTAGCGTTCGCGGCACCCCGCATCGCTCCCCCCGAGGACGCCGCGCATGAGCCAGCAGCCGCCGTACCCGCACGACGACGCGCCGACGGTGACGCTGCGCCCGTCGGCGACCCACGGCCCGCCTCCGCCGCTGCAGAACCGCCCCACCGGCACCAACACGATGGCGATCCTCGCGATCGTCTTCGCGTTCGTGTTCTCGCCGCTGGGCATCGTCTTCGGGGTCGTCGGGCGCAACCAGACCCGGCGCACCGGGCAGGCCGGGCGCGGGCTCGCGGCCACCGGGCTCGTGCTGTCGATCGTCTTCCTGGTCGCCGCGGTCGCGGCCACCCTGTACGTCACCGTCCTCGCGGCGCAGTTCGTGGGCTCGGTGCCGACCGACCAGCCCGGCGTCTCCGAGCCCGCGGACCTGCCCGCGGAGGAGCCCGTCGCGCCGACCGGGCCGGTGCCGACGGGACCGGCCGGCACCGCGCAGGTCGGAATCGCCGACGGCGACTACGGCCCGGAGGTGCCCAGCGAGGCCCTCGCCGAGCAGGTCGGCGCCCAGAGCGGCGCGACGGACGTGATCTGCCCCGGCTACCTGCCCGCGCAGGTCGAGGCGTCGACGATCTGCGCCGGCGCGGTCGACGGGCAGCAGGCGCAGCTCGAGGCCCGCGTCACCGCGGTGGAGGGCAGCGAGGCGACGGTCGACATCGCGCGGGTGGGCTGACCGCCCACCCCTACGGTGGTGCCGTGCTGTCGGAGAGCCACCGCGCGGCGGCCGTCGAGCTGGCGGCGCGGGATCCCGTCGTCGCGCGGCTCGCCGACACCTACGGGCTGCCGACCTATCCCGCACCGACGGAGACGGGGTTCGCCTCCCTCGCCCGCGCGATCACCCACCAGCAGCTCTCGAACCGCTCGGCCGAGGCCATCCACCGACGGCTGCTCGACGCGCTCGGCGGCGAGATGACGGCCGCGGCCCTGCTCGCGGTCACCGACGAGGACCTCCGCCGGGCCGGCCTGTCGCTCGCGAAGATCCTCTCGCTGCGCGACCTCGCCGCGAAGGTCGCCGAGGGCACGGTGGTGCTCGACCGGGCCGCGCTCGCCGAGCAGGACGACGACACCGTGGTGGCGAACCTGACCGCGGTCCGGGGCGTCGGTCGCTGGACCGCCGAGATGTTCCTGCTCTTCTGGTTGCAACGCCTCGACGTCTGGCCGACCGGCGACCTGTCGATCCGCAAGGGCTACGCGGTCGCCTGGGAGGTCCCGGTGCCCACCGCGAAGGAACTGGACGTCCTGGGCGAGGCGTTCCGGCCCGCCCGCAGCGTCGCCGCCTGGTACTGCTGGGCGGTGCTGGGCCAGGCGCCCGGTTAGCGCTCCCGCTCGAGGTGGGCCTGCACGGCGTCGCCGGCCTCGTTGAGCCAGCCCCGCTCCCGGGCCTTCTCGATCATGGCGTCGAACTCCGCGTCCCAGCCCTCGGGGACCTTGCCGGCGGCGAGGCGGCGCAGCGCCGCGACGGGGATCATGACGTGCTGGCGGTCCTCGGAGAGCTCGCCCGCGTCGTTGTCCACCAGCACCTTCTGGATCTGCTCCGGCCCCAGGCGCTCGTAGTAGGACGCGTAGAGGTCCCTGGTGTTCTCGGGCTGGCGCAGGTCGAGTCCGTCGCTGGCGATGTCGAGGTACACGGTGCTCCTTGGGGCCGTCGGGACCGGGGGAGTACCCCGGTGCGGCCGCCACCCTGTCAGGCCACCGGCACGTCCCGCAGACGAATCCCGCCGTCGATCATGCGCGGCGTGCCTCTCGGGTCACCGAGTACCGGGGTGCTCGCTGATCAGCTCTCAGTAATCGAGAAGCGGCTGTTCGAGTGTCCGGTCGAGCCTACTTGACCGAGATCACAGGGTTCTGAGTACTCTCCGTGCTCGCAGCGGGCGAACTGCCCCGCTCGGAGCAGCGAGGAGCGCAGGATGCCCAGAGGGACTCCTACCCGGGACGTGCAGCCCACCGCCCTCTGGCTCACCAACTCCCCGACGCTCGAGCTCATCACGAGCGCCTTCCAGGAGCGCTGGACGGCCGAGGACATCCGCAACCCGGACGGTTCCCCGAAGAAGTTCGTGCTGCCGGCCGACTTCCTGTCACGGTCGCCGTACGACCAGGTCTTCTGCCTGCTCAACATCGAGCGCGAGGCGGGTGGGCTCCCGGCTCTCACGCGGGGCGGTGCCGGACAGCCGCTCCGGAAGATGACCGACGCCTGGGTCGCCGGGACGAACCCCACCCACGCGGGGTACAAGGACCGCCGGGCGGCGGCAGGCCTGGACGCGCTGAACCCCGACGAGATCCTCGCCACCGACTCGAACCCGGCGGGTGCGGTCTTCGGGTGGATGTACAACGACGGCGGGGACGGGTGGGGGCACCGTGCCGCTGTGCTGCGACCGTCCAACACGTACGTCGCCATCGGGCAGTTCCCCGGAGCGCCCATGTCGACCGGCCTGCGGAAGCTCGACACGTACAACTACGGCGTGCACCTCGTCGGAGGGTCGTACGCCGAACCACCCTCCGCGGGCGGGCCGTCCCCCACGACGGGCTCGGGCGCGGCGCCGCCCCTGCAGGCGACGCCGGGCGGTGGGGCGGACGGCGACCAGGCCGGCGCGGACCGCCCCGAGAGCCCGGGCGACACCGACAAGGGCCGGCCCGTGGTCACGACCGTCGTGCGGGCGCCCGGCCCACCGGCCGGTGACGGCGGGGTCGACGACCCGCCGACGGGGCCGACCCCGGTGCTGCCCACTCCGCGGACCGGTCAGGGCCCGGCGCCGTCCACGCGCGCCGACGCCCGGGTGCCCACGAGGCGCACCTTCGACGGCAAGCGGGTCACCACCGTGCCCCACCACATGATCTGGGACCCGACGGTCCAGAAGTTCGAGGAGATCGTCGGCGAACCCGCCGAATGGTTCGAGGAGAGCTATCCCCGGAAGAACGGGGGCACGCGCTACCTCGCCACCGGCCCGAGCGGCGACATCGAAGAGGTGCACACCGCTCCCGACGCGTCCGGGCGGATGGTCCCGATCGAGCAGGCCTACCCCGTCACCGCCGTCGGGACAACGGTCTCCACTACCGGTGGCGGGCCCCGGTGCCCGAGGCGAGGCCGTCGAGCTCGCCGGAGCCGGAGGTCGGGGTGCCGCGGCAGCACACGCCGACGGCGGAGATCGGTGCGATCCCGCGGACGAACACGGCGGAGGTCGGGGTGCCGCCGCGGTCGTACACGCCGGCGGCGCAGATCGGTGCGATCCCGCGGACGAACACGGCGGAGGTCGGGGTGCCGCCGCGGTCGTACACGCCGACCCAGCAGGTCGGCGCGGCGGTGCGTCCCTACACGCCGCCGACCCAGCAGGTCGGGGCGGTCGTCCGCCCGTACACCCCGCCCACGAAACAGGTCGGTGCGGTGGCCCGGCCGTACACCCCGCCGGCGAGCAACGACGGGGTCCCGACGCAGTGGCAGGCGGTCGACGAGGTGCCGCGGGGCTACGAGCCCTCGCCCGACCAGACCGGGATCGACCGCAGCAAGGTCACGCGCTACGCGAAGCGGGGCGTGGTGGCGACCGTGCTCGTCGCCGCGGCCGCCGCGGGGGCGATCGCCCTCGGGTCGGGCCTGTCGTCGACGCCCTCGGCCCCGGCCCCGGCCGGCGTGGCCCCGGTCGCCGACAGCGGCCAGGCGGGTGCGGGAGCGAGCCCGGGCAGTGCCGGCTCACCGGCGAGCGCAGGTGGTGCGTCGGCCGGTTCCGGAACGTCCGGCTCGGGCCGGGGCGGGTCGGGGAGCAATGCGCGTCCGGCTGCTCCCGCTGCGCCGGCCGCGGGCGGTGCCGGCCAGGGCGGAGCCGCCGGTGCCGACGACGCGGCGGACGCCGGAGCCGGCGGCGCGCCCGAGGCCGAGAACGGAGCACGATCCGGCGGCGAGGACGCCGAGTCCGCCGGCGACGAGCCGGAGGCCGGCGGCGACGACACCGGCCCGGCGGTGCGTGGCGGGTGATGGGGCATCAGGGCGCGAGCACTGTGCTGCGTCTGGCCGGGGAGCTCGACGTCGGGCTCCACGACGACGATCTCGCCCTCGACCTCGCGGCCCTTGACCACGTCCTCGCTCGGCATCGGATCGCCCGGTCGCGCTGTGGAGGCCGACCGGGATGGTCACGAGTCGGGACGTGATCGCCCCGCTCCAGACCGACTGTGGTGCCATCGCCGTTCAGTACTCCCCTCCGGAGCCCCGGACGCGAGGTGGCCTGCTCGTGAACACGGAGGATCCGTCGGCCCCGTGAGCGCACGCGCCGCGCGGTTGGGGTATGTGTGGGCCGTGTCGAACACCGTCTCCGCCTCCACCGTCGTCCTCGCCGCCATCCGTGACCGGGTCGCCGCTCTCCATGCGGCCGTCGAACCGGACACCGCGCCTCCGGCGGAGGTCGTGGCGGAGGTGGAGGAGACCGAGGAGACCGACACCGCGGGCGACGGCGACTTCGGCGCGGACGGCGGGTCGTCGGTGACCGTCCCGGCCGCGGAGGACGAGACGCCGGACGACGAGCCCGCCCCCGCCACGGGCGGTCCCGACGAGCCGGACGTGGAGCGCCTCGCGGAGGCGCTCGCCGACCTGGAGGCCGTCGTCACCGGGTTCGCGCCGCTCATCGAGGGCGGCGAGCTCCCGGCGCTGCGCGCCGAGCTGGCGTGGGCACGCTCGACCGTCGAGGAGGTCCGCGCGCTCGACGGCACCGTCGACGTGCTCGAGGAGCTCCTCGAGGACCTCGACCCCACCCTGCGCCAGGGACCCGTCGAGGCACGGGTCGGGATCGTCGTCGCCGCGCGCACCTCCGAGCGCCGCGACGCCGTCACCGCGATGCTCGCGCAGCCCGAGTGGACGAGCCTGCTCGCGCACGCCGACCAGCTGGTGCTCACCGCGCCCATCGGGGGCCGCAAGCCGAAGCAGACGGTGCGGGTCCTGGCCCGCGCGCTCGCCGACGTCGACGCCACGGCCCGCGAGGCCGCCGACGCCGTCGTCGAGGCGCCCGACCCGGACCTGGCGTCGGTCGTGACGGCGGCGCACACGGTCGCGACCACCGCCCGGGTCTCGCGTGCCGTGCTGGGCAAGCAGGCCCGCAAGCTCGCCGACGCGGCGGACGCGCTGGCCGGCGCGCTCGAGCAGCGGCGCCGCAGCGAGGCCGTCGCGCACTGGCTGGTCGACCTCGCCGACCTGGCCCACCGCGCGGGGGAGCCGAGCTTCACCTACGGCGTGCTGCACGCCGAGGCGGGCGCGCGCCGGGCGGTCGCCGACGAGGCGCTCGCGGCCGCCGTCGCGGCGTACACCCGGCCCAAGCTGCGCAAGGGGCTCGCGGACGCCGCCTGATCAGAACGACGCGTGGTGTCGATCCCTCGGCGAAGGGGCGGGCTACGCGGCGCGCAGGGGAACCCGGCCATCGCGGGACACGGCGTCGACCCTGACCACCACCCGGCGGCCGGTGCCGCCCTCGACGTCGGGGTCGGTGTGCCAGTCGAGGCGCGCGGTGCCGGAGAGCTGCAGGGTCGCGCCCGTCGTGAAGTCGACGAACAGCAGGGCGACGGCGGGGTCGACCACCAGGTTGCCCAGACTGTTGAACATGTTGTTGCCCGCGTAGTCCGGCCACCACAGGGTGCGCTCGTCCTCGACGCGCACGAAGCCGGCCGGTCCGCCCTTGTGCGAGGCGTCGGCGCCCCGCTCGGGATGGACGGTGCCGAGGAAGAACGTGTCGGCGCGCCCGATCAGCGCGGTGTCCTGCGCGTCGAGGCCGTCGCCCCGTCGTCCCCGGGCGACGTCGCCGGGGGCGCCGGTCTCGAGGACGCGCGGGTGGATGTACTGCGGGCAGTTGCCGTAGGCCTGGTCCACCTCGACGAGGAGGTCCTCGCCCACCGCGGTGAGGGTGCCGTTGACGCGGAACCGGCGGCGCCGGGAGAACTCGATCGCGATCATGCCGACGGGCTGGCCGGCCGGCAGGGCGTGGAGGGGGTCGCCGACGCCCGGACCCGCGGCCACCCGCAGCGTCGACGATCCGAGGGTCTCGAGGAATCCCGGCGCCCCGGTCAGCGGCGACGTCCACAGGCGGCCGGTGGCGTCGTGTGCGGTGAGGGCGGCGAAGGTCCGCTCACCGAGGAAGCGTCCCGCGCCGCCGTCGAGTGCGGGCGCGTCGAGCATGCCCTCGAGCCGGTCGGCCGCCCTCCGCACGCCGGCGCGCTGCTGCACCGCGAGCTCCCCGTCGTGGAAGCCCCGGAGGTCGGAAGCGGTCATGAGGCTCTCCTCGTCCGGCTAACGCTTGGTCGTCTTCTCTAACGTTAGAGATACTGTCAACCATTAGGAACGGGTACGGTGGTGGTCATGGACGGGACCGCGGCGCCGCTGCTCGGCGAGGAGCTGCCGGTCGAGCTGATGAACACCGTCTGGGCCGACCGCGACGGCGTGCACGACGCCCTCGGCACCCCGGCGCTGGCCCTCGGCTGGTGGCGCGCGGTCCACGACCGTCTCCCGCCGCGGCCGCCGACGGTCGACCACTGGCTGCGGGAGCCGGGCCCGGACGGCCTCGACGCCGCCGCCGACGATCTCCGCCGGCTCCGCGACGCCCTGCGCCGGCTCGCCGCGGACACCACCGGCGACGACCGACCCGCCGGTGCCGCGCTCCCGGACCGGGAGGTCGCGCTCGCGGTGCTCGACCGCGCCTGCGCCGCCGCGCCGACCTGGTCTTCGCTGCGGTGGCCCGACGGCGAGAGCCCGCGGCGGGTCGTGCACGGCGACGCCGCGCCGGGTGCGGTCCTCGTGGCCGGGCTCGCCGAGGGCGGCGCCGCCTTCTTCGCCGGCGAGCAGGCGTCCCTGCTGCGCGCCTGCCACGGGCCCGGGTGCGTCCTGTACTTCACCCAGCAGCACCCCCGGCGGGAGTGGTGCTCCGCCGGGTGCGGCAACCGCGCCCGCGTCGCCCGCCACTACCGGCGCCACCGCCCATCGACCACCGCGACCCGGGAGGACACCCGATGACCGAGATCCTCGGCCGCGCCGACACGACGATCACGCTGAACAGCGGCGTCCGCATGCCGCAGCTGGGTTTCGGCGTTTCCGAAGCCCGCGACGCCGAGGCGTCGGTGTCCGAGGCGCTCGCCCAGGGCTACCGCAGCATCGACACCGCGGCGGTCTACGGCAACGAGGACGGCGTCGGGCGCGCGATCGCCGCGTCCGGCGTCCCGCGCGAGGACCTGTTCGTCACCACCAAGGTCTGGAACGGCCACCAGGGCTGCGACCACGCCCTGGACTGTGCCGCGGCCAGCCTGGACCGGCTCGACCTCGAGTACGTCGACCTCTACCTCGTGCACTGGCCGACCGACGCGCTCGCCGAGTGCGTGCAGACCTGGGACGGCATGGAGCAGCTGCGCGAGGAGGGCCGCGCCCGCACGATCGGGGTGTCGAACTTCCGCGCCGGTCACCTGCGCCGCATCCTGGAGCTCGGCGGCACCGTGCCCGCGGTCAACCAGATCGAGCTGCACCCGCACCTGCAGCAGCACGAGATGCGGGCCCTGCACGACGCCCACGGCATCGTCACCGAGGCCTGGAGCCCGCTCGGGCGCGGCTCGGTGCTCGACGAGCCGGTCCTGCACGGGATCGCCGACCGGCTCGGCGCGACGCCCGCCCAGGTCGTGCTGCGCTGGCACCTCGACGCGGGGCGCATCGTCATCCCGAAGTCCGACACCCCGGGCCGCATCACCGAGAACCGCGCCGCGGCCGACCTCCGCCTCAGCGCCGACGACCACGCCGCGATCGCGACGCTCCACGTCCCCGACGACGCCGGCCGGATCGGTCCGGTGCCCGACGACCCGGGCGGATCAGCCCGCTGACCCTGCGCGGGAGGTCACTCGCCGCCGGCCAGGGCGTCATCGAGCCACACGACCCACGTGTGCTCGGTGTCGCCGTCGCTGGACGCGAGAAGGGTCCGCAGCTCGCCGGCGGCCGCGGACACCGACGCCTCGTCCGCCACACCGGGTTCGCCGCCCAGCTGCTCCGCGAGCTGGGCGACACGGGCGCGGCCGTCGGCGTCCAGCCGGCCGTCCTCCAGGACCTCCGTGTTCGCCGCGACGGACCGAGCCGTGATCGCGAGCCGTTCCCGATCGACCGCTGTGTCGTTCACGGTCGCCGAGCCTAGTTCGCCGCCGGGGGGAGATCCGCCGCGGTGCACGGCCTCGTCGGTCACACCGGGCGGGAGGCGCCGCACCGGCGGACATCACCTCGTCGGGGCCGTGGCCTCCGGGGAGGCGAACCACCGTGCGATGTCGTCGGGCGTGGACTCGGGCGACCGGTTGAACACGAACCGGGCGTACGGGAGCTCGGTGTGGACGAGGTTCACCAGGGCCTCGAACAGCAGGGTGTTGGAGGCGACGAGGCGCACCCCGGCGCCGATGAGCACGGCGTCGTAGGGCGTCGCGCGCACGGCCTCGCGGATGACGTCGACCGCCGTCTCGCCGAAGTCGATGAGGATGTTGTCGACGTCGTAGCCGGCCGCGCGCAGGCCCGCGACGTTGTCGTCGTTCGCCTGGCGCAGCGTCTCGGGGGTCAGGCCCTCGAAGCGCGCGAACTCGGGCGCGCCGTAGTCGATGAGGTCCGGGTCGAGCCCGGTCTGGAGCACCTTGACGGTCATCGTGTGGCCTCCGATCGGTGGGTCTGCGGGGTGGTCCAGGCGTCGCGGGCGCGGCGCAAGTCGTCGCCGGCGCCGGCCCAGGCGATGTAGCCGTCGGGGCGGACGAGCACGGCGGGCCCGTCGTCGCGTCGGTCGGCCTCGCGCACCAGCAGGAACCGTCCGTCGCGCTGGCGGTCGGCGACGGTGCCCTCGGTGAGCGGGATCGTGGTGGCGCGGGTCCCGACCAGCGGGTGGTCGCCGCGACGGCGCGCGTAGCGCAGGCCGACGCCGGAGAAGCTCCCGGCGATGAGGCCGGCGGAGGGGCGCCAGCGCAACAGTCGCCCGCTGACGGCGTCGCGGACGGCCCGCGCCGGGCGGGGGCGCAGCGTGACCGCGCGCATCATCGCCCCGCTCTGGAACAGCACGCGGCGGCCGATGGGGTGGCGCTCGTCGTGGTAGCTGTCGAGCACGGCGTCGTCGGCCCCGGCGAGGACGGCGTCGAGCTTCCACGCCAGGTTGATCGCGTCCTGGATGCCGGTGTTCATGCCCTGCCCGCCCATCGGCGAGTGCACGTGGGCGGCGTCGCCGGCGAGCAGGACGCGGCCGTGGCGGTAGCGGACGACCTGGCGCTCCTCGCAGTGGAACCGCGAGCGCCATCCGACGTCGCGGACGCCGACGTCGCGGCCCATCGCGCGGTCGAGCACCGCGGACACGTCGGCGTCGTCGACCGGCGCGTCGTCGGGCAGCTGCCGGTGGCGGTCCCAGGTCATCGACCGGTACCAGCCGTTGCCGTACGGCGCGGGAAACCGAACGCCTCCGGGGTGGTGCCGAGCGTGAGCCCCGGCCCGGTGGGCGGGTGCTCCAGCAGCACGTCGGCCAGGACGACCGACGAGAGCACGGCCCGCCCGGGGAAGCCGATGTCGAGCAGCCGGCGGACCGTGCTGTGGGCGCCGTCGGCGGCGACGACGTACGACGCGCGCCACGACGTGTCCGCCGTCGTGACGGTGACCCCGTCGGCGTCCTGGTCGATGTCGACGACCTCGCTGCCGCGGATCACCGTGGCGCCCTCGGCCTGCGCGCGGTCGGCGAGCAGGCCGTCGACGACCGTCTGCGGGGCGACCAGCACGTACGGGTGCGGCGAGTCGAGGTCGGCGAGACGGACCGCGGCGCCGGGCCACAGGTTCACCTGCGGCACCGTGGCGCCCTGCTCCAGGAGCTGGTCGGTGATGCTGCGCCCGCCGACCTCGCGGCTGTCGAGCAGCTCGAGCGTCCGGGGCATGGTCGCGAACGCGCGGCTCGCGGGGTGCGGCTGCGGGCGGCGTTCGAGCACCACGACCGAGCGTCCGGCCCGGGCGAGATCGCCCGCGACCGTCATCCCCGTCGGCCCGCCGCCGACCACGACGACCTCTGTGTGTTCCACCGTGCCTCCTCGGTCAACGCATGTTGACTTGAAGGCTAGGGCGGGTTCGAGATCGAAGTCAACACGCGTGGACTTATACTCGGGGCATGACGCCACGACCCCGCGACGCGACCGCCACCCGTGCCGCGATCCTCGACGCGGGCCGCCGGCAGTTCGCCCGCGACGGCTTCGAGCGGGTCACCGTGCGGTCGGTGGCGGCCGAGGTCGGCGTCGATCCGGCGATGGTGATGCGGTACTTCACGAACAAGGCCGGGCTGTTCGCCGAGGCGGCGGCGACGGAGCTGGTCCTGCCCGACCTGGCCGGTCTCGGGCCCGACGAGATCGCCGACGCCCTCGTCGACCGCTTCTTCGCCCTGTTCGAGGAGAGCCCCACGCTGCTGGTGCTCCTGCGCGCGGCCGCCACCAGCCCGGAGGCCGCCGAGCGCCTCCTCGCGGTGATCCTCGACCAGGCCGGGCCTGCGCTCGCGACGGCCGCGGTGGACCGGCCCGCCGAGCGCGCGGCGCTGGTCGGCTCGCAGATCCTCGGGTTCGCGTTCGTGCGCCTGGTGCTCGGCGCGCCGGCCGCCGCCGCGATGTCCCGCGACGACGTCCGCGCCTGGGTCGGCCCGACCCTCGCTCGCTACCTCACCGACCCCGACCTCGGTCCGTGACTCCCTACTCCGGGCGGAACACGGCCAGCGCGCCCGCCAGCGCGGCGTAGTAGCCGGTCAGCCAGACCAGCGCGGCGAGGCTCGCCCGGCCGAGCGTCGACTCGGCGCGGCGGTGGAGCTCGTCGTCCGGACCTCCTCCGGCGAGCACCGTGTGCACGATCTGCAGCCCGACGAGCTCGCCGGGCTCCAGCCCGCCGGGTTCGCGGCCGTCGAGCAGCGCCTGCAACTGGTCGTCGTCCAGGCCGGCCTCGACGGCGGCCTCTTCGTGCGCCGACCACTCGAAGGCGCACCCGGTGTGCACGGCCACCGTTAGGATCGCGAGCTCGCGCAGGCGCGGTGGCAGATCGGGATCCGTGCGCAGGGCGGCGCCGACCTGCTGGACGGCGTCGCCGATCCGCGGCGACAGGAGCATCGGCCCGAACGGTCCGAGGAGCCGGTCGTGCTCGTCGACGAGCGGGACACGGGCCTGCGCGCGTCGTGGGCCGCCGGCGATCCGGGCGTGGAGACCGGCCTGGTCGGTGTCGAGGTCCGCCGGGTGCAGCCGCTCGAGACGCGGCGGGCCGAGCGGTCGCGGCCGGCCGCGCAGGGGGCGTTCGTCCATCGCGCCATCCTCGCGTCGCGGCCGGCTCCTACGGGTGTTGCCCGACCACCGGACCCGGGCGTCGCCCGGCGACGTCGGTCGTCGCGCGGTCGAGGAGCCGGTCGAGGTCGACCGTCACCGGGAGGCCGGCGGCCCGGCGGTGGGCCACGGTGGCGTGGAGCAGCTGCTCGAGCCGGTCGGCCACCGCGGGCTCGGCGACGCGCACCCGTCCGCGCACGGCGACGATCGCCGCCTCGTCGTCCTCGTCGGGGCGCAGCGAGATCAGGACCTTGTCGGAGGGATGTGGGACGCGCACCAGGTGCACCACGACCCGAGCATGGCGGCGGACGCGCAGTCCGTGTGGTGCGGCGCGCGTGTCGTCGCCGGGTGTTCGTCTCGGGGTCACCTCGACGGGCGAGAGCCGGCTATCCCGCGATCCGGGAGGTGAGCGTGGGCAGGCCTGGTCCGGAGAGCTCGTCGAGGGCGTCGGCGCGGCCGGCGATCGCCATGAGGAGCGGCTCGGCCGGGCCGTCGACCGTGGGGCCCTGGCCGGTGGACCAGTCGACGTCGGTGGCGACGAGTCGCAGGCGCTTGATCCGCGCGGAGGCCCGGATCGGCGGTGCGATGGTGGCGAACGGCAGCGCCGCGGCGAGCCGCTCCCGCGGAACCGTGCGGGGCGCTCCGAGCGCGCGCCGGATGTCCTGGTGGTGGATCAGCCCGTCGACCAGGCCGATCCGGCCACCGAACCGCGCGGTCAGTCCGGCCGGCCGCAGATGGCGGTTCAGCTCGGCGAGCAGCTCGTCCGGGGCGAGTGACCGGTACTGGTCGACGCCGACCTGGTTGGCCCGGTCGGGGTCGAACCGGCCGGCCGCGAAGCGTCGCGCCAAGCCGACCGGTCCGAGGTCGTCGTAGCTGATGACGTGGGCGACGACCTCTCGCACGCTCCACCGGGTGCACAGCGTGGGGGCTCCCCACTGCTCAGGGGTGAGCCCGCCCAGGAACTCGGCCAGCTCGGCGCGGTCGTCCTGGGCCAGGCGCTTCGGGTCGGTCACCGGTTCTCGACCATCCGGGCGTAGGCGGCGAGCAGCGCGACCCAACCGCCGCCGCCGTGCTCGATGGCGCCGTGGACACCGTCGCCGCCGACGAGGCGCTCGAAGTGGCGGTGCTCGACCTCGACGGTGGTCTGCTCGGGCCCGTCGGCGTGGAAGCGGACCTCGATCTCGCTGGCGTGGGCCGGGTCGGGGTCGAACTGCCAGTCGCCGCCGATCTGCCAGGTGAACAGCACCCGCTCCGGGGGCTCCCAGGCCAGCACCCGGCCCCAGTCGCACTCGCTGCCGTCGACCCCGCGCTCGAACCAGCGGCCGCCTTCGGCGGGTTCGAGGATCACGTCGGCGACCTCGGCCTGCCCGATGTGGTACTGCCGGGGCCACCAGGCGCCGAAGGAGCCGGTGAACAGCGCGAACGCGCGGTCACGGCTGATGTTCACGGTGGTCTTGCCCTCGATGGCGGGGATCGGCGTGGTCACGGCTGCTCCTCGGTGGTGGATCCATCGGCGACGGCCTGTTCGGCGAACTTGTGGAAGTCGGCCAGGGCGTGCTCCCAGACGCCGTCGAGCCAGCTGCGCAGCGCGGCCACGCCCTGGGGGTCGAGCCGGTAGATGCGTCGGGTGCCCTGGGCGTGGGCGACGACCAGGCCGCCGTCCTTGAGCGCCTTGAGGTGCTGGGAGACCGCCGGGCGGCTGATCGGGAGCTGTGCGGCGAGCTCGCCGACCGAGCTGGGCCGGCGCGCCAGAGTTTCGAAGATCGCGCGGCGCATGGGGTCGCCCAGCAACCCCAGCCCGGTATCTTGGTAAGCCGACACGAACGGTAAGCCTAGAACGACCGATGGCATCGCGGAAGCCCTCGAACTACGAATGGGAAGGGACCGTGGCGCAGCGGGTCTGATCGGAAGTGACCGCGATTCGAGCCGCGACGTCGAGGAGCTCGACCTCGAAGTCGGCGACCTCGCGATCGCGGTCATCAAGTCGACCGTGGTGACCGTCGAGACCCCATCAGCACGACGCTGAGTACGTCCGTCGACGCCGGAGCCGTGAGCATCGCGTCACGACGGTTCGGGCAGCTCGAGCGTGAGCTGTCGACGGTGGTGGTCGAAGTGCTGGGTGGGGAAGGCGTAGATGTCGACGAGGGTCATATAGGGCGTGAAGTAGGGGTCCCAGCGGGTGGGGTAGTGCATGCCGCGAGCGAGGTCGGCGTCGGTCTCCCGGTCGAGGCGGCGGTGGAGGGCGGCGATGACCCGGTCGAAGAGCACGATCTGCCCGCGCCGTCCGAGGGTGCTGCCCCCGGCCCAGGAGCCGACGAAGTTGGCGACGTCGAACAGCACGGTCCCCGCATTCAAGGTCCTCGCCCAGGCGCGGCCCACACCGGGCGGAAGCCGTCCGACGACACGCGCGAGGTTCCCGAGCGCCCGAATGATCAGGTAACCGAGCAGCATGTGGAACAGCAGTTGCTGGTTGTTCCACCGCGTGCCGTTCGAGCGTCGCCTCAACGCTGCGGGTGTCGCCTGCGCATGGAGGTCGTGGAACGTCGAGCGCGCGCGTTCCAGGTCCTGGTGAACCGCCTGTCGGTCCATGAGGCGCAGTGTGCGCCCGGCCGGGTCAGGGGCGCGAGGCCCGGACGACGGTCGAGGAGACGCCGGTGGCGACGGCCGTCGTCGGCGTGATCGTGACCCCGGACAGCCCGGCGCTCTTGAGCTGCGCGCGGTAGTGGCGTCCGGGAGCGGGATCGCCTCGATATGCCCGCACAGGAACTCGACGTTCGTCGCGCCCGCCTCGGCGGCGTGGCCGCGAGCCAGGTCGAGCACGGTCTCCCCGGCGTCGAGTTCGGCCACCGCGAGCGGGTTCCCGCTCCCGAGGCTCGCCGCCCCCGCGCCCGCGGTGCCGGCGAGGTCGGCCGGGTCGTCGGCGTCGCCGCGGACCCGGTGGTCACGCGACGCACCCGCAGCCGGCGGCGGTCTTGGCCTCGGTCACGGTCGCGCCGGGGTCGGTGGCCTGCTCGTCGTGGGAGCAGCAGGCGGTGACCCCGCAGCACGCGGTCCGGCCGGTGGTCTGCTCGGCGGAGGCGTCGTCGGGCATCGTGCCGACGATGCCGTCGGTGCCGTAGACCTGGGAGTCCTCCTTGACGGTGTAGACCTCCCACGGCTCGTGGCCCGGGCCCTGGACCCACACCTTGTCCTGGCGGGCGTAGCAGCAGGTCGTGTCGTCCTCGACCTGGGTGAACAGCCCCAGCTCGGACAGGCGCGCGGTGGCGTCGTTGACCTCTTCGGTCGACTCGACCTCGACCCCGAGGTGGTCCATCACCGTCGGACGGTCTGCCTCACCTTCGAGCAGCACCAGCTTCAACGGCGGCTCGACGACCGCGAAGTTGGCGTAGCCGGGCCGGCGCTTGGCCGGCTCGACACCGAAGAGCCGGCTGTAGAAGCGGACCGAGCCCTCCAGGTCGGAGACCCGCAGGGCGAGCTGCACACAAGACATGGTGTCCTCCTTGTTTCGATGTCAGTCGAATCAAAGGTTGCCTACTGCTTCGATGGATGTCAAGGTAGACGTATGTCGAAGCAGGATGAGGCGCAGGAGCGAGTGCTCGCCCACCTCGCCGCGGTCGTCGGATGCTGCGAGCCGCTGGCGCGCGAGCCGCTGACCGCCCAGCAGTCCACCGAGCTGGCGCGGGTGTTCAAGGCGATGGGCGACCCGGTGCGCCTGCGGCTGCTCTCGCTGATCGCCTCCCACGCCGGAGGAGAGGCCTGCGTCTGCGACCTGACCGACGTGTTCGACCTGTCCGGCCCGACCATCAGCCATCACCTCAAGGTGCTGCGCGAGGCCGGGCTGATCACCGGCGAGCGCCGCGGCACCTGGGTCTACTACCGGGTGCGCCCGGAGCTGCTGGACCAGCTGTCGGCCGTGCTCGTGCCCGCCGCCCCGGGCAGCCCCGCCGCGATGCCCGCTGACCGCGACGCGCTGCCGGTGGTCGACGCGTGAGCGCGGACAACCTGACCTCGCGCGATCCGGCCGATCCAGCTGGTGCCGGGGTCGTCGGACCCCTCATCGAGGTGCCGGTCCTGGTCGCCCTGGTCTACGTCTCGCTGTGGCTGCGCCGTCGACTCTTCTCGTCCCGCCCACTTCTCGAGGAGGCCCGCCATGGCTGACGACCGTCCCGAAGTCCTGTTCGTCTGCGTCCACAACGCCGGCCGCTCCCAGATGGCCGCCGCCCTGCTCGACCTCCACGCGGCCGGCGCCGTCCGCGTGCGGTCCGCGGGCTCGGCACCGGCCGACGAGGTCAACCCCGCCGTCCGGGCGGCCATGGACGAGGTGGGCATCGACCTCTCCCAGCAGGTGCCGACCAGGCTCGCCACCGACGATGTCGACGCCGCCGACGTCGTCGTCACCATGGGGTGCGGCGACGCCTGCCCCGTCTTCCCCGGCAAGCGCTACCTCGACTGGGAGCTCCCGGACCCCGCCGGTCGGGGCGTCGACGAGGTCCGCCCGATCCGCGACGAGATCGACCGTCGCGTCCGCGAACTGCTGACCGAACTGGTCCCCACCGCCACCCTGTGATCGTGGCCGGCAAGAGACGTGCGCTCACCGGTGCGGTCCTGCTCGACCTCGCGGTCAGCCCGCTGTTCGCGTGGGACGTCTTCACCGACGCCCTGGGGAGCGAGCTCGGCGCGGGCGACACCGCCCTGGCCGGCGTCTTCTCCGTCGGCCTGGTCGCGTTCATGGCGGCGGTGGTCCTCGGCGGGCGGGTCGCGGACCGCGTGGCGCCGCGCCGCCTGGCCGTGGTCGCCGCGGTGGGCATGGCGGCCGGCCTGCTCGGCAGCGCGGCGGCGGGCTCGGTGGCGACGATGGTGCTCGCGTTCGGTGTCCTCGTCGGGGCCACGAGCGGGGTCGGCTACGTGACCGCGGTCCGCGTCGCCGGCACCGTCGCGACCGGCCGAGGTCTGGCGCTGGGTCTCGTGGTCAGCGCCTACGCCATCGGCACCGCCGCGCTCGCGCCCGTCGCCTCGACCCTTCTCGACGGCGTGGGACGTCCGGCGACGTTCGCCCTGCTCGCCGCCGTCCTCGGCGTCCTGTTGGTCGTCGCCGCGGTCCTCGTCCCCGGCGCTGCCCCGGAGCGGCGGGCGGCTGCCGCGAGGTCCGGCCGAGCTCGGCGGACACCCGTCGTCGCGCTGTGGCTGGCGTTCGGGCTGGGGAGCGCGCCGGCGCTGGCCGCGTTCGCGCAGGCCGGGCAGCTCGCGGGGACGGCCGCGAGCGTCGCGCTCGCCGTCACCCTCCTCAACGTCGGCAACTTCGCCGGACGCCTGATCGCCGGCCTGCTCTCCGACCGGATCGGGCGCCCGGTCGCGCTCCACGCGAACGCCGCGCTCCTGGTCCTGGTGTGCCTTCCCCTCGCGCTCGGGGCCGACGGTCCGGTCGCGCTGGTCGCCCTGCTCGTTCTCGGGACCCAGTACGGGGCCCTGTCCACGCTCACGCCGGCGGCGACCGCCGATGTGACCCCGCCCGAGCGGTTCGGCGCCACCTTCGGGCTCGTGTTCACCGGGTGGGGACTCGCCGGCCTGCTCGCGCCGGTGGCCGCCGCCGCGCTCGCCCCGATGCTCGGCTTCACCGGCGTCTACGTCGCCTTCCTCGCTGTCGGCACCGCGGCCTGGCTGGCCGTGGGCGCCTTCACCGTGCTGACCCGTGCTCGCGCTTGACCTTCGAGCCGACTCCCGGGTCTGGCGTCGCCGCCGTGGACGGGTGGAGGGTCTCCGAGCTCGCGGACCGGGCCGGGGTGCCGGCGAGCACCGTGCGGTACGACGACACCGAGGGGCTGCTGCCGGCCCGCCGGTCGGCGTCGGGGTACGCCCTGGAGGTCCGCGCTCCCGCGGAGGCCCTGGTCCTGGTCCACGAGCTGTTCGGGGAGCCCGACGCCTTCAGGCCAGGGCCGGCGCCAGGGCGGTGACGAGCCCGAGGAGGGCGCAGACGCCGAGGGTGCGCAGGACCGGCCAGCCGCGCCAGAAGATGAGTGCGGCGGCGACGACCGCGATCGCCACCGAGAGGGGCTGCACGCTCGCGAGCTGCGGAACGTCCAGGGTCAGCGGCCCGAGCTGCACCGGCCGGTACTGGTCGAAGAAGGTGTGCCCGGCGAAGTAGAGCGCCAGGTTGGCGATGACGCCGACGACGGCGGCGGTGATGCCGGTCAGGGCCGCGGAGAGGGCGCGGTTGTGGCGGAGCTGCTCGATGTGCGGGGCGCCGAGGAAGATGAACAGGAAGCAGGGCACGAACGTCACCCAGGTCGTCAGGAGCGCCCCGAGCACGCCGGCGACCCAGGGGTTGAGTGTGCCGGGCTGGTGGAACGCGCCGAGGAACGCGACGAACTGCACGACCATGATCAGCGGGCCGGGGGTCGACTCGGCGAGGGCGAGGCCGCGGACCATGTCGCCGGCGGTGAGCCAGCCGTAGGTCTGGACGGCCTGCTGGGCGACGAAGGCGAGCACGGCGTAGGCGCCGCCGAAGGTGATCAGCGCGGTGCCGGAGAAGAACAGACCCTGGGTGGTCAGGACGCTCCCCGCGCCGGTCAGGGCGACCACGGCGAGCATCGGCACCGCCCACAGCGCCACGCCGATGCCGAGGATCAGCGCCGCGCGGCGCAGGGACGGCCGGCTCGAGTGCAGGGCGTCGTCGGCGACCACCGGGGCCGGCTCGTCGTCGGACTCGCGATCGGGGCCGGTGTCGGCCCGCGGTCGGACGCGGTGCAGTGTCCAGCCGGCGACGGCGGCGACGGCGATCACCGCGGGGAAGGGCACGCCGAACACGGTCAGCGCGAGGAACGCGGCCACGGCGATCCCGACGAGGGCGGGCCGGGTGAGTGCCCGGCGTCCGACGCGCCACACGGCCTGGACGACCACGGCGACCACGGCGGGGGCGAGGCCGGCGAACACGGCGGTCACGACGGTGGTGTCACCGGCGGCCACGTAGATGCCGGAGAGGGCGAGCAGGGTGACCACGCCGGGCAGGACGAACAGGATGCCGGCGGCCAGTCCGCCGCGGACGCCGTTGAGCAGCCAGCCGATGTAGATGGCGAGCTGCTGGGCCTCGGGGCCGGGCAGCAGCATGCAGTAGTTCAGGGCGTGCAGGAACCGTCGCTGCCCGATCCAGCGGCGCCGGTCGACCAGCTCGCGCTGCATGACCGCGATCTGGCCGGCCGGACCGCCGAAGGTCTGCCAGGAGATCGCGAACCACGCCCGCAGCGCGGTGGCGAACGGCACCAGGTCCTGCCCTTCCGCTCGGGCCGCGCCGGTATCGGCGGTGTCGTCGGCGGGCGGGAGCGGGTCGGACGGCACGGGCGGCTCCTCGGGCGGGCGGCGGCGACCCACGTCGGGTGGGCTGAGCGGGACGGCGGGGTTCAGGCGGGTTCACGACCGAGCAGGGTGGCGCGGCGGTAGTACTCGTAGAGCCCGTCGAACAGCGGGCCGGTGTGCTGCAGCAGGGTCGGGTCGTCGCAGACCATGCCCAGGGCGCGCACGACGACGTCGACGCCGGGCGCTTCGGGGGAGTCGAAGCGTTCGTCGTCGAGGTCGGCCTCGTGGACGATCTCGGCGATGCGCCACAGCACGGGGTCGGTGATCTCGTAGCGGCGCAGGATGGTCTCGAAGCTGCAGTCGCCCTCGTGGTGGGACAGCTCCACGCCGCGCATGTCGAACGCGGTCGCGTCGGCGGGCACGTCGGCGGGGTCGGTGACGAACACGAACTCGGCGTCGGGGTCGACGGTGCGGCGGATCAGCCAGGCGCAGGCCACGCGGTCGATGTGCATGTGCGCGCGGGTCGCCCACCTCATCGGTGCACCTCCTCGGGCAGCGACGCCGTGAGCTCGTCGACCGCGCGACGGGCCTCGGTGCGCTCGGGCGGGGGGAAGTAGTCGCGGCGGCCGATCCTGCGCAGCTCGCCCCGCAGCCGGCGCACGGCGGCCTGCCGCGCTCCGGGGTCCTCGCTGACCGCGACCCGTGCCTGCTCGGTGATCGCGGCGTACTCGGCGGCCCGTGCCCGGCTCATGGCCTCGGCGAGGTCGCGCTCGGCCTCGCGGCTGCCCGGAGTGGCGTCCCAGACGGTCGCGCTTCCGCCGTTCTCGACGATCTCGTCGGCCAGCCACTCCAGGTGTTCCCGGGTCCGGGCGTCCGCGGGCAGGGCGACCACGCCGTCGGCGATCTGGACGACCCCGAGGCGCTTGAGCTTGCGCCACACCGCCACCCGGGCGGTCGAGGGCTCCCGCGGCATCCGATGGGTCAGCAGCACCCAGGGGCCCGCCGTGTCACGGCCGGCCACGGACGTCCTCCTCGGTCAGCCGACGGGCCAGCCGGTCGCTGACCGTCCACGCGGCGAGGGCGCCCACCAGGGCGAGCAGCGCGGAAACCTGCAACGGCGCCGGCGCGACGAGCAGCACGAGGCCCACCACCAGCGCCGCGACCGCGGGTCCGTCGCAGGCGCTCACGCCGGGCGACGAGCCCGATCGCCGACACTGGACGTGAATCATGCAACCACGGTTGCACAGAAACCGCGGTTGCACCAGCCGGACGCACGACCAGCGCTTGCTCGCGTCCCGACCTCACCGGTCCTCGGTGTCGCTCCCCGTCGACGGGGCGTCCCGATCGGAACCGGTGTCCTCCGAGGCGTCGGTCGAGCGCCGCTCGTCGGTCCCGGTCCCGCCACGGTCGGCCCGCTGCCGCCCCGACCTCTCGGACGCCTCGTCCCGGCGGCGTTCCGACCCGTCCCGCGCCGACCTGTCTCCGGAGGACCCGGCACGGTCGTCCGTCGACCGGCGCACGTCGGTGCGGGAGTCGTCGCGCTCCCGGTCGGCGCGTCCGTGGTCGACCCGCAAGGCTCCGAAGCGCGCCGTGCTCGGTGACGCCACGGTGCGGTCTCGGTGCAGGCCGACCTTGAGGTAGCTCTGCTGACCCGGGTAGAGCGTGCCGCCGCGCGGGCGCTCGTCGTCGACGACCGGTCGCCCGTCCCGCCAGACGCTGACGCCGCCCTTCTCCGGGTCGGCCGAGAAGCGGACCAGGACACGGAGCCGGGTCCACTCGCCGAGGGGCGCGTGGCCCAGGGCGCGGGTGAACGTCCGGGGGCCCGACGGGTGGCCCTCGCCGCCGCGCAGGACCAGCTCACCGTTCCGCACACGCAGGGCCAGCGGTGCCTGTCCGGGACTGTCGTTCTCCCACCGCGCGATGACGTGGTCGCCGGTGTGCTCGCCGTCGAGGCGGACCGCGAAGGTGAGGTCGTGCTGGTCCCCCTCGTGGACGACGGGGATGGCGGGCTCGAGCTCGCTGCGCTGACCGCGCCCGGTCAGCCGGAACGACACCTCGTCGCCGTCCACCTGCGGGACGGCGGTCCCGACCGTGGTCCACGGAGTGCGGTGGAACGCGCCCGGGCCGTCGGCCCGCCACACCTGCGGTGCGGGCACGGGCGGGGCGGGGTCCGGGTCGGTCTCGGCGGCCACGGGCTCCTGGGCGGGCACCGGCGGGACGGGCGCCACGCGATGATCGGTCCCCGACGCGCCGGACGCCCTGTCGGGCCCCTGCGGCTGCCGGTCCGTCGCCTCGCGCGGCCACGGCGCCGACGTGCTCGCGATCGCCACCCCGCCGGCGAGCGCTCCGACGGCGACCAGCGAGACGGCGCGCGCCCGGGCCGGTCCCGGCGGCCGGCGGTGCGACCGCACGTCCCGCCCGGCGGACGGCGGCATCGGGCGTCGTCCGGCGCCTGTGTCGCGATGACGTCCCATGGATGAACCGGCAGCCCCCTCGTTCCCGACCCCTGAAGCGTTGCCGCGTGACCGGGACCGAAACGCCTGACGGGCCGACTTGGGGCCGGTGGAGGTATCGCCTGCGACGTCTGCGAGGTCGCTGGTCGCCCGGGCAGTGCACGGGTTCTCAGCGTGCCGCGCGCCCGTCGACGAGCTCCGTCGCGCCGACCACGAGGTCGGGGCTCTGCCACTGGATGTAGTGGGCGTCGCCGTTCGCGATCGTCTGCGGCGTGCCCGGCCGCAGCGCGACGTAGTCGGCCTGCGCGTCCTCGTAGAGCGCGTTGAGCTCCTCGACGGTCAGTCCGGGCGGCGGCGGGAGCGTGGTCTGGAAGGGCTCGGTCTTGGTGAGCACAGCGATCGGGACGGGCGGGAAGGCAGGCCCGCTCGTCACCTGCGCCACGCTGGCGTCCACGTCGATCCGCTCCGACTCCGGCGCCGCGAGCGGCGTGCCCGGCGGGACCGCGTTGAGGTACGAGTCGCGGTAGATCGGCCACCTCGTGCCGCCGAACACCGTCGGCACCGTCGGGGAGAAGGCGTCCACGAACACCACGCCCGCGACCTGCTCCGGGTGGGTCTGCGCGTACAGCCGGGCGAACAGCCCGCCCATGGAGTGCCCGGTGAGGACGTACGGCCCGGGCACCCCGGCCGCCGCGAGGAGGGCCTGCAGCTCGGCGACGACGTCCGCGGCGGTGCGCGGCTGCGGCACCGGGGTGCTGCGGTCGGTGATCGGGGCGCCCTCGAGGGCGATCCGCAGGGTGCCGGGACGGTCGTAGGTGCAGACCCGGTGGTCGCGGGCGAGGGCGACGGGGACGGCGGGCCCGACCGCCGGCGGTTGGATGATCTCGTCGATGCCCCAGGCGTCGCTGGAGTCGTGGTACCCCGAGATCAGGACGACGGTGTGGCGACCGGGGGCGTTCGCGCCGTGGCACTCGAGGTAGACGCTGCGGCTGCCGACGTCGACGCCCTGCGCGAAGTCGCCCGACGCCCCGCTCGGCGGCGGCGGTGTCGCCCCGGTCGCGCCGGCGCAGGCCGTCAGGGCGATCGCCAGGGTCGCGACGATCGCGGCCCGGCGCAGTCCCGCGCGCGGGATCCGTCGAGAGGCGCTCATGGGTCCTCCGCGTCCGGCGATCACTTGACGGAATCTAGGGAGGCGGGCACGGATCGGCTGTCACGCCCGCGACAGCGCCGGATCGCCGTCCGACGCGCGTGGCGGCCACCGACGGTCGGCCCATCGTCCGCGCGACACGACGACGCCGATGACGACGAGGACGACGCAGGTGAGGATGCCCGCCTCGCCGACCCAGAGCGTCGCGCCCTCGCCGCCCGAGGCGCCGTCGAACGGGTTCTGGATGATCACGTTCCACGCACTGTGGGCGAAGATCACCGGCCAGATGCTCCCGCTCTCCAGTCGCATGCGGGCGAGGAAGAACGCGAACGACGTCGCCGAGATCAGGAGCAGCACGCTCGAGAGCAGCCGGTTCGTGCCGGCCGCGTAGAAGCCTCCGGCGACCATCGGCAGATGCCACGCCCCCCAGATCAGACCGCTGGCGAGCACCGGACGCGGCACCCCGGCGTCGATGAGGCGCGTGAGCATGTAGCCGCGCCAGCCGATCTCCTCGCCGGCGGCGAAGACGCACGTCCCCCACACGGCCACCACGAACATCGACGCGACGCCGACCGCGACGCCGCCGACCGTGCCGGTGAAGTCGGCGAGTCCTGTCGCCCACGCGGTCCCGTAGGCGACGGAGCCCACGACGATCGGGAGGACGGCCGCGGCGGCGAACCACGGCAGGGTCGTGCGGGCGGGGCCGAAGCGGAAGGAGACGTCGGCGAAGCCCTCGCGCCGGACCACCCGGGTGATGACCGAGGCGAGCGCGGGCGTGCACATCAGGACGGCGATCGACACCGCGGCGTCGGCGGGGTGCGTGAACGCCCAGGCGTTGACGGCGATCGAGAAGGCGACGACCAACGACAGGAACAGCGTCAGACCCCGGCGCGCGTTCCCTCGTACGTCCACGATTCCCGGTGCGGACCTGTCGACGTCCTCGCTCATGGCGACCCCCTCGCTCGAGGCGATCGTCAGCTCGTGGTGATCGGAGCGTCAACGCCGCATCACTCCGCTGGCCCAGCGGATGGCGGAAATCCGACACGCAGCGCAGTCACCCGCGGCTGACGCTGCCGAGACCGGACACGTTCTGGACGACGGCCGGGTTGCCGAGGTAGACGATGCCGCCGACACCGGTGATCCGGGCGTCGAGGGTGGCGGTGGCGTTCACGGTCGCCGTGCCGGCACCGCCGACCGAGACGTCGGCGGCCTGCGCCGTGAGCCCGCGGGCGTCGACCGCTCCGAGACCGATGAGGTCGACGTTGAGCTGCGCCGCGCGCCCGGAGACAGTGAGGGTGCCGGCGCCGCTGTTGGCGAGCGCGAGGTCGGGGCTGTCGACACCGGTGGCGGTCACCGTGCCGGCGCCGGAGAGCACGATGCCGCGCAGCTCGCGGACCGTGATCCGGTAGTTCACGGTGGAGCGCCCGAGGTTCGCGTCCGGGCGTGTGCCCAGCTTCAGCGTGGTGCCCTCGACCTCGGTGACGAGCAGGGGCTGGATGTTGTCGTCGGCCTCGACGCGCAGCGAGTCGGTGCCGGTCTGCTCGATCGTGACGGTGCCCGCGGCGGAGAAGTCGACCGAGGTGAAGGGGGCGACGGGCCGGTCCTGGGCCTGGACGTTCCCGGAGCCTTCGGTGCCACCGGACGCGCCGGAGCACCCCGTGGCCACCAGTGCGAGCAGGACGGCGGTGGCGAGTGCGGCGACGGTGGCGCGCATGGTTCCCCCAGACGTGGACGCGGCGAGTCCGGCGAGGTGTATCGGGTCGCCGCGGTGCGACGCCAGCAGCGCGTCAGGGACCCGACAGCCGCCGATGTCGAAAGGGGGTACGGCCCGTTCGTCGTCGAGATGAGGGACCGGCGACGGGCCGGTCCACCGTCCGACGGAGGACCCGATGACCGCCACGTACACCTTCGACGTCTTCTCCAGCCTCGACGGCTACGGCTCCTACGGGGGCGACGGCGACTGGGGCGGCTACTGGGGCAAGCAGGGCCCCGAGCTCCTCGAGCACCGCCTGCGCTCGTTCGACACCCCGCACCGGATGGTCTTCGGGGCCACGACGTTCCGGCAGTTCGTGGACATGCTGGCCGAGAGCACCGACGAGTCCGACGTGCGCGACCCGTGGGTGGACCGGATGCGCAGCATGCCCATGACGGTGGTGTCGTCGACGCTGCAGGGGCCTCTCGAGTGGCCCGACGCGACCGTCGCGCAGGGGGACGCGATCGACATCGTGCGCCGGCTCAAGGAGGAGTCCGACGTGCCGCTGCGCTCGCACGGCAGCCTCTCGCTGAACTGGGCGCTCATGACGGCCGGCCTGGTCGACCGCATCCAGGTCACGCTCTTCCCCGTGATCACCGGGAGGACCGGCGAGGGACCGGTACTCGGCGGCGCGGACGACTTCGACCTCGAGCTGCTCGAGCACCGGACGCTCGACCGCGACATCCAGGAGCTCGTCTACCGGCCGACGCTGCACGTCAGCCGAGGCTGAGCCGGGCCTCTCGGACGGCCCGGCGGAGGGCGGCGACGAGCGGCGACGGGTCGTCGCTGCGCGAGCACAGCGAGATCGGGCAGGGGTCGGCGTCGGAGACGGGGACGAAGACGACCTCGGGGTGGCGGTGGCTGTCGGCGACCGAGCCGCCGGTGATGGCGATGGCCTCGCCGGAGGCGACGACCTCGAGGAGCTCGTCGAGCGTGTGCACCGTGGGCCCGTAGCGCACCGGCCGGCCGCTGGGCCGCGGGTCGCACGCCCACCACCGCACCCACTGCTCGTCGGTCTCGTCGTCGGTGACGTGGGCGTCGTCGTCGAGGTCGGCCAGCGTGACGGCGGCGTGCGCGGCCAGCCGGTGCCCCGCGGACAGCGCGACCACGCGGGGTTCGTGTCGGACGAGCTCGAGCCGCAGACCCTCGGCGTCGGCGACCGGGGGCCGGACGAGCGAGGCGTCGACGGTGCCGGCGCGCACCGCCTCGGCCTGCTTGGGCCACGGCAGCTGCACGAGCTGGACCGACGCGTCGGGCACCTCGCGCTGCATCGCCTCGAGGACGCGCCGCGTGTGGGTGCCGGTCGCGGCCGTCATGAAGCCCAGCCGCAGGACCCCGGCGAGGGCGCGCCGGTGCGTCTCGATCTCCGCGACGGCGCGGTCCGCGGCGGCCAGCGCGGCCCGGGCCTCGGGGAGGAAGCGGCGGCCCGCCTCGGTCGGGGCGAGGGGGTGCGCGCTGCGGTCCACGAGGTCGACGCCGAGCTTGCGCTCGAGGGTGCGGACCTGCTTGCTCAGCGCCGGCCCGCTGACGTAGAGCCGCGCGGCGGCCCGGCCGAAGTGCCCCTCGTCCAGGACCGTGACGAGGTAGCGCACGAGGTGCAGGTTGAGGTCCACGCCGACTCCTCCGATCGCCGTCAGTGTCGCACATCACGCGCTCTGCACGTCCTCTACCTGCGGCGATAACCGGATGGTTCACGGCCCTGTCGACATGTGTCATGGACCGGGCCCGCGCCGCCCGTGACGCTCGTCGGTGCCCCCCACCGACCGAGGAGCCACCACCGTGAGTCGCTACGAGCACGAGTTCGTGACGATGTTCGCCGGGCTGGAGAAGCAGCTCGAGAACATCGACAACCCCCGCCACCGCGCGATCCTGAAGAACTACCGCCGCCACGGGCTGCTGGAGGTCGCCGGGCGCTACCAGGAGCTGCTCGCCCCCGACATGACCGTCGAGCACCCCCAGTACCGCCTCCACGAGGGCGGCCAGTCGATCGTCATCGACGGCATGGAGCAGGTCGTCGCCTTCTACGAGTCGCTGATGGCCGCCAACGCGATCGTCATGTGGGTGGCCGACCAGGACATCGCGGTGAACGACCACGGCTTCTCCGGCGAGGTCGTGTTCAACGCGTTCGTCCCGGCGCCGATGCTCGGCGACAGCGCCTTCTCCGACATCCGCGCCGGCGACCCCGGCGAGATGTACCTGCTGCGTCGCACCCTGGCCTTCGTCTGGCCGTACGACGAGCGCCAGCGGCTCATCGGCGAGCACGTCTACGAGGACGGCGCGTCCCGCGAGATCACCCGCCCCGACCCCGCCGACGTGATCACCGCCGAGCGCGCGGCCGAGCTGCTCGCCCCGGAGATCGACCGGGTGCTGCCGTGAAGCTGCAGGGGAAGGTCGCGCTGATCACCGGGGGAGCGCGCGGGCAGGGCCGCTCGCACGCCGTCCGGCTGGCCGAGGAGGGTGCCGACGTCGTCCTCGTCGATCTCTGTGCGCCGGTCGACTCGGCGCCCTACCCGATGGCCGAGCCCGCGGACCTGGAGCAGACCGTGAAGCTGGTCGAGGACCTCGATCGACGGGCCCTCGCGGTGACCGCCGACGTCCGTGACCTGGCGGCGCTGCAGGGCGCGGTCGCCGACGCGGTCGCCGCGTTCGGGAGGCTCGACATCGTGGTCGCCAACGCCGGCATCGCCGGCTTCGCGCCCGCGCTGGAGATGGACGAGGCCAGCTGGCAGGAGATGATCGACATCAACCTCAGCGGGGTGTGGAAGACGCTCCGCGCGGCCGCACCCGCCGTCGTCGAGGGCGGCCGCGGCGGGTCGATCGTCCTCACGAGCTCGGTGGCCGGGCTGATGGCCTTCCCGAACCTGGCCCACTACTGCGCGGCCAAGCACGGCCTGGTCGGGCTCATGAAGGTGTTCGCCGTCGAGCTGGCGCCGCACCGCATCCGGGTGAACTCCGTGCACCCCACGAACGTCGACACCCCGATGATCCAGAACCCGGCGATCCAGAGCCTGTTCGCCGGCGTGCCCGACGCGGACCGGGAGATGGCGGCGGCCGCGATGAAGGGCATGCACGCCCTGCCGATCTCCTGGGCCGATCCGGTCGACATCAGCAACGCGGTCGCGTGGCTGGCGTCCGACGAGGCCCGCTACGTCACCGGCGTGGCGCTGCCGGTCGACGGCGGCATCACGGCGCCGTTCAAGATTCCGCATGCCGTGGGGTGAGGTAGAACGACGCCGGTGACCGCTCTCCAGGCCGCCCTCAACGGCGACAGCGTCCACCCGGCCGTCCCTCGCACCCCCGACGAGATCGCGGCCGACGCCGCGGCGTGCGTCGCGGCGGGCGCGAACCTCTTCCACCTGCACGCCTTCGACGACGACGGGCGGGAGTCGCTGGACGGCGAGCACGTCGGACGGGTCCTGCGGGCCGTCCGCGCCGCGTGCCCCGGCACGCCGCTCAACGTCACGACCTTCGCCGAGATCGAACCGGACGTCGACCGGCGGTTCCGGCTGGTCAGCGCCTGGACCGAGCTCCCCGACCTCGTCGCCGCCAACCAGGGCGAGGACGGCATCGACGAGCTCGGCGAGACCCTGGCGGCCCGCGGGGTGGCGGTCGAGGCGTGCCTGCTCTCGGTGGACGACGCGCGGCGGTTCGTGCGGTCGCCGCGCATCTCGTCGTTCGCGCGGGTGGTCGTCGAACCCCTGGTCGGCGACCCGCAGGCGGCGCTCGACCTCGCGGCGGAGATCGAGGACGTCGTGGTCGCGGCGGGCGTCACGCTCGAGCAGCTCCACCACGGCGTCGGCGCGGCCTCGTGGGACGTGATCCGGCGGGCGGCGTTGCGGGGGCACGGCGTCCGGGTCGGTCTCGAGGACCTCGACACCCTGCCCGACGGCTCGGCCGCGACGTCGAACGCCGACCTGGTCGCCGCGGCCGCGGAGATCGTCGCGGCATCCCGTCGCGCGTAGTCGGCCGGCTCCCTCAGTCCGCGACGGCGTGGTCGACGGGGGACGCCGCGGTGGTGCCGCTCTCGTCGCAGAGCCACTGCGCGACGTCCACGAGCTTCATGTTGGTCTCCTGTGACGCGGTGACCAGCCGCTGGAAGGCCTGGCCGTCGGTGAGGCCCGACCGCTCGCGCAGGATGCCCTTGGCCTGCCCGATCACGTCGCGGCTCTCGAGCGCCCGGACGAGTCCGCCGATCTCGTCCGCACCGCGCAGCAGCGCGGCGGCCTGGAGAGCGAACTGGCCGGCCGCACGGATGTCGGCGTCGTCGAACGCGTCGGGTCGCCGGGAGTACAGGTTGAGCGACGAGCGTTGCCGTCCGGGCTTGACGTACAGCTGCACGGACAGCATCGAGCGATAGCCCAGGGCGACGGCGCGGCGGGCGAACTCGGGCCAGCGGGCCTCGTCGTTCGCGAGGTCGCCCACGAGGATCGCCCCGGCGCCGGCCGGCGTTTTCGCGGCATCCAGGCAGGGACCCTCTTCGAGGTCGGCCTGGATCCGGTCGAGGACCCCGACGGCGGCGGTGGCCCGAGCCGGCTCGACGGTGGGCTCGGCGATCCGCGAGATGCCCCCGGCGTCGGCGTGGGGGACGACGCGGACCGCGGCGTCGGCGAGGGCTCGCAGCACGTCCGCGTGGTCGGCGCGCAGGTCGATCGTGTCGATCAGCGCCCGGGCGGTGTCGCGTATCCCGGACTCGAGCCGGTCGCCGTCGTCCTCGACCACGCGTCGACTGTAGAACCCCTACCGGTCGGTAGCCCAGCCGAACCCTGGCCGGTTTGTCGTCGATCTCCGGCGGTGGCCGGGTGGCGAGGGCGTGACCCGCAGCGGGCTCAGAAGGGCGGTGGGTCGAGGTCGGGCTCGGGGGCGGTGTTCCCGGTGGTGGTGGCTGTGGTCGTGGCTGTGGTCGGTGTGCGGCGGGCCCGGGCGTCGTCGCGGGCTCGGCGGAGGAGGTCGCTGAAGGAGCGGGTGTCGTCTCCGTCGCGGGGGTGTTCGTGGGGCGGCAGGGGGCGGGGTGTGGCGGCGGGGGAGGGCGCGGGGAGTGGTTCGGTGATGCGGCGGGGCTGGGTCTGGTAGCGGGCGCCGGCGCGGGTGGTGATCAGGAAGCGGCCGGGTTGGGGTTGGGTGACTTGCCAGCCGGCGTCGTGTTTGGCGCGGTGGTGGTGGCGGCACCAGGCGCCGAGTTGTCGGCTGAGGGTGGGTCCGCCGTGGGCGTGGTCGAGGGTGTGGTCGAGGTCGCTGCGGTGGGCGGTGCGCCGGCAGCAGGGGGCGACGCAGTGGCGGTCGCGGGTGCGGACCCAGCGGTCGACCTCGGCGCTGGGTCGGCGGTGGCGGGCGTCGGCGGGCGCGACGTGGTCGTCGGGTGCGCCGGGTGCGCCGGGGGCGCCGGGTGGTGCGCCGTTGTCCGGGTCGGTGGTGTGGGTGAGGCGGTGTTGTAGTTCGTGGAGCAGTCCGGCCCAGGTGGGGTGGTCGTCGGGGTCGAGGGCGGCGAGCAGCGTCGTCGGAACCTGGAGTTCGACGATGGCTGGTCCGTGTCGCCCCCGCCGCGGGTGGCGGCGGGGGCCGGGTGGTCGATCGCTGCCGGGTGTGGGTCGGCGGCGGGCGAGTAAGAGGTGTTCGAGGCGTCCGTCGGGGTCGGTGAGCGCGATGTGCCACTGGCCGTGGTGGTAGCGCTCGAGCAGGGAGCGGGCGGTGGGGGCGGTGGTGGTGCCCCAGCCGGGAATGTGGGCGGGGAGGTCGTCGAGTCCGAGGGCGGTGGTGAGCCGCAGGCGGATCTCCACGGTCCCGTCGCGCACCGGCGACCCCCGCGCCGGCTCCCCGTCGGGCGCGATGTCCGGCTCGGGCTCGGGCTCGGGCTCGGGGTCGGGGTCGGGGTCGGATTCGAGGTCGTGGTCGGACTCAGGATCCCCGACGGGCTCGTCGCTGTGACCGTCGCTGTGACCGTCGCTGTGACCGTCGCCCTGATCGTCATCCGGCCCGTCGCGGGAGTCGTCTGGCGTGTCGGCGTCCTCGGGCCCATCGCCGGGCCCATCGCCGGGCCCATCGCCGGGGCCATCGCCCGGGCCGTGGTCTTGTCCCTGGTCGTCGGGTCCCTGGTCGTCGGGTCCCTGGTCGTCGGGTCCCTGGTCGTCCGGTCCGTCATCGTCAGGATCGTCGGGGCGGAGGTTGGCGGCGAGGAGGTCGATGAGGGTGTCCTCGTCGAGGCCGGCGGCGGTGCCGTCGAACAGGGCCATGTAGACGTGCGCGCGCAGCGTCTCGATCTTGGTGGGGATGCCGCGGCGGCGCAGTGCCGCCGCGATCGCCTCCATCCGTGCCATGCCGACCGCGGCGCGTTCGAGGGGCAGGTCGTAGCCGCAAACGTTCGCGGTGCCCGACGGGTTACGCGAGGCGAGCACGCGGGCGCGTTTCTCGGCGTTGTTCTCCCGCCGCGCGGCCCACTCGGGGTCGAGTGCCCCGGCGAGCTGCTGGAGGCGTTCGATCAGCGCCCCGACCGGCAGCTCGGGTGCTTCGGGCAGCACCAGCTCGCACACCTGGTGGGCGTGGTCGTCGCTCAGGTCGCGGGTCCAGTCGCTGATGACCCGGGCTTTGGTGTCGTCGAGCTCGCCGCTGCGCATGGCGGCGTGGACCTCGGGCAGCCGGCGCAGCAGGTCGTCGGCCAGGTCGAGCCAGCGGGTGGCCATCGCCCGCGACCAGCCCAGGGCGGCGGCGGACTCGTCGGCGGAGAACTCGTCGAGCAGCGCCCGGCGGCCCTTGTGCCCGTCGACCGCGCGGCCGGTCTCGTGAAGCGCGGTCAGCAACCGGGCGGTGGCGCGGTTGCGGGCCCGGAAACACGCCCTGGCGTGGTCCACGACCTCGGCCCCGACCAGGCCGGACAACTCCACCGCGTCGAGGGCGTCGAGCGGCACCGACGTGCCCGTCTCGACGTCTTCGATGCTCACGACCAGAACGCTAGCCCCGACCCCCGACAACCTCGGTGGATCAAGAACTGCAGGTCACAGGCACCTCATCGGGCCTTCGCGGGAGCTGCGGCGTGTCGCGCAGCGAGGATGAGGCGATCCTGGCGTCCCACGCCAGCGATGCCGCATCGCTGGCACAACCGGCGAACCTCGAGCAGCCCGCCGAGTCCCGGCGTGTCGCACATCGAGCTGGTGGCGATCCTGACGTCCAACGCCGGCGTGGCCGCCACGCTGACACACCCCGCGAGCGAAGTCTCAGCCCAGCAGGGAGCGGAGTTTCGCCAGCGTCGCTTCCTCGAGCCGCGGGTACTCGCCGCGTCGGCGGATGAGCATCGCCTGCAGCTGCTGCTCGAGGGCCCGCTCGCGGGTCGCCTCGGCGCGCGCCAGCACCGCCTGCGCGCGCTGGAGCGTGGCGAAGCGGTCGGCCGGCTCGCCGTGGTCGGGCTCCACGCGCCCAGTATCCGCGTCGGACGGTGTCGACGGCACCCCGCTCCGTGAAGAGCTCCGTGACGAGCTACGTGAAGAGACGGTCCCGCAGCATCGCCTCGGTCTCGGAGGAGACCTCCAGGGGTCGCTGCTCCCGGCGCCGCTGGCGCCACCGTCGCAGCCGCCCCTCCGTGCTGCGGTCACGGGCCGCCTGCGCCGCGGCGGTCACCGCCTGCGCGCGGGACAGGGCGACGGCCGCTCCGTGGAGGTTCGGGACACGAGGCATCGGCGTCTCCCCTCGGTGGACCGATGGGATGGGCCTGCCCGATCCGGCCGGATCGCGAAACCGTGGCGGTCCGGACCGTCCGCGCCTCAGCGGTCGTCGAGGCGCTCGGTGCCGAGCACGGCGGCGGCGCCGTCGAGGTAGGCCTGGCGGTACGCCGGCGGGATCCACTCGGCGGTCCGGAAGACCCTCAGCACCGGGTTGTCGTAGGTCCCGTCGAGGTGGACCTGCGGGCGAGCGGCATCCGTGCCCTGCTCGCCAGGGACCTCGGCGTCGTGCGGCGCAGCGGTCATGGTGGACAAGCATGCACGCTGCGTGTCCGGTGAACCACCTCATTCCCCTCGAGCATCGCGTGCCGGGTGAGGCCGTAAGCGATTGCGGCGAGCGTCGTTTCGCCGTCACCACCCGCCGGGGAAGCCCGCCCCATGACGCGCGCAGAGCGGCACGACGAGACCGGCTCCCGTCCGCGGGTGGTGGTCGTGGGCGGCGGGTTCGCGGGCTACCACGCGGCGAAGTCCCTCGCCCGGAGCATGGGCGACGCCGTGGACATCGTCCTGGTCAGCCCGACCAACTACTTCCTCTACCTGCCGCTGCTGCCCGAGGTCGCGAGCGGGGTGCTCGAGCCGCGGCGCATCTCGGTGTCGCTGGCCGACACGCTGCCGGCGACGGTGTCGCACGCCCAGGGCGAGGTCGACGCCCTCGACCTCGCCGAGCGGACCGTGCGGTGGATGGACCCGGAGGGCCGCCACCACACCACCACCTACGACCGCCTCGTGCTCGCGGTCGGCAGCGTGCACAAGCTGCTGCCCGTCCCGGGACTGAGCGAGTACGCGCACGGCTTCCGCGGCATCCCCGAGGCCCTGTACATGCGCGACCACCTCATCCGCCAGATCGACCTGGCCGCGCAGGCCGAGGACCCCGAGGAGCGCCGCGCCCGGTGCACCTTCGTCGTCGTGGGCGCGGGCTACACGGGCACGGAGGTCGCCGCGCAGGGGCAGCTGTTCACCCGCGACCTCGCCCGCGCCCGGGGCCTGGGCGACGACGCCGTCCGCTGGCTCCTGGTGAGCAGGGGCAAGGTCCTCTCGGGCCTCGACCCGCACCTCGGCGCCACCGCCGACCGGGTGCTGCGCGAACGCGGGGTCGAGGTGCGCACGGGGGGAGACCGTCGAGGAGGCCACGGCCGACGGCGTGCGCCTGAGCAGCGGCGAGGAGGTGCCGACGCGCACGCTCGCGTGGTGTGTCGGCGTCCGCCCCGACCCGCTGATCGAGGACGTGGGCCTCGAGCTCGCCGAGGGCCGGGTCGTCGTCGACCGCGCCCTGAACGTGCCCGGCCACCCCGACGTGTTCGCCTGCGGCGACGCCGCCGCCGTCCCCGACCCGAAGCACCCCGACCGCTCCACGGCGATGACCGCCCAGCACGCCGAACGCCAGGGCAGGCTCGCGGGGCGCAACGTCGCGGCGTCGCTGGGCCACGGCAGGCGCCGTCCCTACCGGCACCGGGACCTCGGGTTCCTCGTCGACCTCGGCAGCACCGACGCCGCCGCGAACCCCCTGCACCTGCGCCTCGCCGGCTTCCCCGCGAAGGTGATCACCCGCGGCTACCACCTGCTCTCGATGCCCGGCAACCGCGTGCGCACGGCGTCGGACTGGCTCCACGACGCCGTCCTGGGGCGCCAGACCACCCAGCTGGGCCTGGTGCGCTCGCCCTCGGTGCCCCTCGACTCGTCCTCGCCCGAGGTGCCCCACCACCCGCGGATGTCGTTCCCGCCGGAGCGGTCGATCACGTCCGGCGAGTAGCGCGTATAGCGCTGCGTTGACGGTCGTGGAACGACCGTCATACGGTGGGGCCATGCCGTTCCGTGCCTCGGCGCCCCTCACCGGCGAGTGGGAGCACTTCGACTTCGCGGTCGACGACGGCGTCGCCACCGTCCGGCTCAACCGGCCCGAGAAGTACAACCCGCTGACCTTCGACAGCTACGCCGACCTGCGCGACCTGCTCCACGAACTGCCCCAGCGCGGCGACGTCCGGGTCCTGCTGATCCTGGGCGAGGGCAAGGCGTTCTGCGCGGGCGGTGACGTCAACGAGATCATCGGCGAGCTCATCCGCATGGACGCCCGCGACCTCATGGCCTTCACCAAGATGACCGGCGACGTCATCAAGGCGATGCGCGAGTGCCCGATCCCGATCGTCGCGGGCATCCAGGGCGTCGCCGCCGGGGCCGGCGCCGTCGTGGCGCTCGCGTCCGACTTCCGGATCGTCTCGCAGTCCGGGAGGTTCGCCTTCCTCTTCACCAAGGTCGGGCTCTCCGGCGGCGACATGGGCGCGGCCTACCTGCTGCCGCGCGTGGTCGGCGCCGGCCGCGCCACGCAGATGCTGATGCTCGGCGACACCGTCGACGCGGCCACAGCCGAGAGGTACGGCCTGGTCAGCGAGCTCGTCGCCGACGACGAGCTCGACGAGGCCTGCTCGCGCCTGACCCGCCGGCTCGCCGACGGCCCGACCCTGGCCTACGCGCAGACCAAGTCGCTCGTCACCCGCGAGATGGACATGCCGCTCGGTGCCGCGATGGAGCTCGACGCGATGACCCAGGCGCTGCTCATGACCACGCACGACCATGCCGAGTTCCACGCCGCCTTCACCGAGAAGCGCGACCCGCGCTGGACGGGGCGATGACCCGATGACCTCGGGCCGGGTCTGCCTGGTGACCGGCGCGAGCAGCGGCATCGGGGCCGCGGTGGCCGAGCGCCTGGCCGCCGACGGTCACCGCGTCGCGCTGGCGGCGCGCTCCGAGGACGACCTCGACGCGGTCGCCGCATCGATCCGGGCGAACGACGGGCAGGTCCTGCCGGTCCCCGCCGACGTCACCGACGCCGAGGGCGTCGAGGGGATGTACCGCGCGGTCGAGGAGGCGTGGGGGCCGGTCGAGGTGCTGGTGGCGGCGGCCGGGTCGGGCTCCGGCAAAGCCCTCGTCGACACCACCGACGACGACTGGCGCGGCGCGATCGAGCTGAACCTGACCGCGCCGTTCCGCTGCCTGCGCCGCGCGCTGCCGGCCATGCTCGAGCGCCGGTGGGGGCGGGTCGTGGTCATCGCGTCGGTGGTCGCCAAGCGCGGCGAGGCGCAGGTCGCCGCCTACACCGCGAGCAAGCACGGCGTGCTCGGGCTGGTGCGCTCGGCCGCCGCCGAGCTCGCGAGCAGCGGCGTCACCGTCAACGCGGTCTGCCCCGGCTACGTCGACACCCCCATGACCGACCGGACCGTCCGCGCGATCAGCGAGCGCTCCGGGCGCACCGAGGAGCAGGCCCGCGACGCCCTGGCGCGCCGCCAGCCCATCGGTCGGCTCATCGCGACCGGCGAGGTCGCCGACGCCGTCGCCTTCTGCGTCGCCACCGGCGCGGTGACCGGCCAGGGCATCAACGTCGACGGAGGAGCCGTGCAGTCATGATCACCCATATCAACCCGCCCGAGCTCGCGACGCCCTCCGGCTTCTCCCACGCCGTGCGGACCTCCGGCGGCGAGAACGTCCACCTTGCCGGGCAGACCGCGCTGGACGCCGACGGGGTGATCGTCGGGGAGACCGTCGTCGAGCAGTTCGAGCAGGCGCTGGGCAACCTCGTGACCGCCCTGCGCGCCGCCGGGGGCACGCCCGCCGACCTCGTCAGCCTCACCATCTACATCGTCGACGTGGACGACTACCGCGCGCACTCCCGCGAGCTCGGGCGCGTGTGGAAGAAGCTCATCGGCGGCTCCTACCCCGCGGTCGCGGGGATCGGGGTCGCCCGGCTCTGGGACGCCGAGGCGCTGGTCGAGGTGCAGGGGACCGCCTGCGTCGCCTCCTAGGGGCGCTGCTCCCGACGCCGCGCCGAGAGGCCCGCGAGGTACTGCTTGGGCACGGCGACCCCCTCGTAGCCCTGGTCGAGCGCGGCGTTCCAGGTCCAGGACGGGTCGACCAGGTGCGGGCGCGCGATCGCGCACAGGTCCGCCCGGCCGGCCGCGACGATCGTGTTCGCGTCCTCCACCGACGCGACGGCGCCGACGGTGATCGTGGGGACGCCGCACTCCTGACGGATCCGGTCGGCGAACGGGGTCTGGTAGAGCCGCCCGTATCTCGGCGCCGCGTCGGTGGAGGTCTGCCCGGTGGAGACGTCGACGACGTCCGCGCCGTGCTCGGCGAGCATCGCCGCCAGCGCGACGGCGTCGTCACCGCAGAAGCCCGGGCCGATCCCCTCCAGGCCGTCGACCCAGTCCGTCGCGCTGATCCGCACGCTGACCGGCCGGTCGTCGGGCCAGACCTCGCGGACCGCGTCGAGGATCCGCAGCCCGAGCCGCGCGCGGTTCTCCAGCGAGCCGCCGTAGGCGTCGGTGCGCCGGTTCGACAGCGGCGACAGGAAGCTCGAGACCAGGTAGCCGTGGGCGTAGTGCAGCTCGAGCAGGTCGAAGCCCGCCGCGGCCGCGCGCCGCGCCGACGCGACGTGGGCGGCGACGACGTCCTCGATGTCCTCGGACGTCATCTCCCGCGGCACTGGGCTGTCCGGGCGGTAGGGGAGCGGGGAGGGCGCGAGGACCTCCCACCCACCGGACTCGAGCGGGTCGTCGATGCCCTCCCACATCACCTTGGTCGACCCCTTGCGCCCCGAGTGGCCGATCTGCATCCCGATGAGCGCGGCGCTGTTGTCGTGGACGAAGTCGACGATGCGCGTCCAGGCCTGCTGCTGGGCGTCGTTCCAGAGCCCGGGGCAGCCGGGGGTGATGCGGCCCTGGGGCGTCACGCAGGTCATCTCGGCCATCACCAGTCCGGCGCCGCCCGTGGCCCGGGCGCCCAGGTGCACGAGGTGCCAGTCGGTCGGCATCCCGTCGACCGCGGAGTACTGCGCCATCGGGGAGACGACGATGCGGTTCGGGAACACGCGGTCCCGCAGCCGGAACGGGTGGAACATCGGCGGGGTGCCGTCGGCGACCTCGAGACCCGACGCGCGGGTCCGGCCGGCCAGCCAGGCGTCGAGGCGGGCGACGTAGTCGGGGTCGCGCAGCCGCAGGTTGTCGTAGGTGATGCGCTGGCTGCGCGTGAGCAGCTGGAACACGAACTGCTCGGGCGCGAGGTGCCGGTAGCGCGGCAGCCCCTCGAACCACTCGAGGCTGGTCTGCGCGGATCGCTGCAGCGACGCGACCTCCGGCCGGCGCTCGTCGGCGTAGCTCTTGAGCGCGGCGTCGACGTCGTGCTCCCGATCCAGCGCGCCGGCCAGCGCGATCGCGTCCTCGAGGGCGAGCTTGGTGCCCGAGCCGATCGAGAAGTGCGCGGTGTGCGCGGCGTCCCCGACGAGGACGACCTCGCCGGTGGACCACTGCTCGTTGTGCATCACGGTGAAGGCGAGCCAGCCGGAGTTGTTGCCGATCAGCGGGTGGCCGTCGAGGTGCTCGGCGAAGACCTCCTCGCAGAACCGCATCGAGGCCTCGTCGTTCTCGCCCGGCCTCCGCGGCACCGCGGCGTACGCGTCGAGCCCGGCGCGGCGCCACGTCGCCTCGTCGGTCTCGACGATGAACGTCGAGCGGGTGTCGTCGAAGGGGTAGATGTGCGCCCAGAACAGCCCGTACGGGGTGTCGACGATGAGGAAGGTGAAGCAGTCGAAGGGGCGTTCGGTGGCGAACCAGGCGTAGCGCGCGGTCCGGCCCTCGGTGCGGGGGCGGAGGTCGTCGGCCAGCGCCTGGCGGGTGGGGCTGTTGACGCCGTCCGCCGCGAGCACGACGTCGTTCTCGCGGCGCAGGTCGGCCAGCGCCGGCGCCGGCGTCTCGTACCGGACGTCGACGCCGAGCTCCCGGGCGCGCTCGCCGAGGATCTGCAGCAGGCGCCGGCGCTCGAGGGCGGCGAAGGCGTGGCCGTCGGAGCGCTCGACGGTGCCGAGGAAGTCGACGTCGATGGCGCTCCAGTGGCGGAACTCGGCCTGGATGCGCGCGATCGACTCCGGGTCGGCGTCGGCGATGTTCTGCAGCGTCTCCTCGGAGAACACGACCCCGAAGCCGAAGGTGTCGTCGGCGGCGTTGCGCTCGTAGACGGTGACCGCGAGGTCGGGGTGGGCCTTCTTCAGCAGGATCGCGGTGAACAGACCCCCGGGGCCGCCGCCGATCGAGGCGACCCTCCGGATCGGCAGTCGATTCGGTGGAGCCATGGTCAGACCCCGTCGTCGAGCAGGTGGTCGTAGCGCAGGCCGAGGTCCGTGACGACCACGCCGAGGTGGGCGAGGGCGGCACGGACGCCGGCGGCGGCGCAGGGGGCGAGGTCGGTGCGAAGCAGCGCGCGCAGGCCGTCGTAGGAGGCGAGCAGCGCGCGCTCGTCGTCGGTCAGCGGGGTGCCGAGCAGGTCGGTGGCGTCGGACATGGAGGTTCCCCCCTACACGGACAGCTCGGGGACGCCCGCCGCGGCGCGCTGCTCGGCGCGGAGGTCGGTGAGGCGTTTCGCCTTGAGCTCGAAGCGCGGCAGCGATCCCGTCTCGGCGCGCCGGAGCAGGAAGCGCAGGCCCTCGTGGGCGTCGGCGAGGTCGGTGGCGAGCGCCCGCTCGAGGGCGGACCAGCCGTCCTCGGGCAGGGCGGGGTGCGGCTCGACGAGCAGGATGACCTCGTCCCGGCCGTCGAGGTGCTCGAGGCGCACCTGGAACTCCTCGATCCCCGCGTGGCCGCGGACGATGGCCTCGATGGCACCGGGGTAGACGTTGGTGCCGCGGACGAGCTTCATGTCGTCGACGCGGCCGATGATCCCGCCCTCGTAGAGGTCGAAGGTGCGCCCGTTCCCGGCGGTCGCGCCCGGCACCTTCACCACGAGGTCGGCGGTGCGGTAGCGGATCAGCGGGGTGGTGCTGCGGCCGAACGAGGTGCACACGCGCTCGCCGCGCTCGCCGTAGCCCACCTCGAGGCCCGTGGAGGGGTCGACGACCTGCTCGATGAAGTGGTCCTCGATGACGTGGCAGCCGCCGGGCTGGTTCGCCGGCTCGAACATCACGATCGTCGACACCTCGGTCATCCCCGCGGTGTCGAACGCCTTCGCGCCCCAGGCCCGCTCGATGAGGGCCTTGGTCTCCGGGATCGAGCCCGCCGGCTCGCCGGACAGGATCAGCGTGTGGACGGCGCTGCCGGGGAGGTCGACGCCGAGGGACTCCGCCTCCTGGGCCAGCCGCAGCGCGTACGTCGGCGTCGACGCGACGACCGTCGCCCCGAAGTCGACGATCTGCTGAACCCGGCTGGCGGTGGTCTGGGCGCCGCCGGGCACGGCGAGCGCCCCGAGCTTCTCGAGCCCGCCGTGCAGCCCCCAGAACCCGATGAAGGACCCGTAGCCGAAGGCGACGTACCCGACGTCGTGCGGGCGCACCCCGGCGCCCCACAACGCGTAGCACCACATCTCCGCGGCCCACGACCAGTCCTTGCGGCCGTCCAGCGCCCGCAGCGGCATGCGGCCGGAGGTGCCGCTGGTGGTGTGGACCCGGATCGCGGCCTCCGGCCCGACCACCGGCAGCTCACCGAACGGCGGGTGCGTCTCCTGGCCCGCCATCCACTCCTCGCGGGTCAGGAACGGGAGGCGGTCCAGGTCGTCCCAGCTCCGCAGCCGGTCGGGATCGACGTCGCGCAGCGTGCGCCGGTAGTGCGGGCTGCGGGACCGGGCCCACGCCACCTGCCGGCGCAGCTTGGCCAGCTGGAGCTCGCGCAGCTGCTCGCGGGGCAGGGTCTCGGTCTTGGGGTTCCAGAAGGGCTGGTCGGCCATGGCGGGTTCCCGTCGGGACCAATATTGCGTCTACGTTGCGGTGGTCACGACAACACACTACGACCTGTTCGGTGCCGGTCAAGCCCTCGCGAGGACGCGGTCGACGTGACGGCGCGCGCGCGGCGCGAGGAGCTCGCGGAGCTCGGCGACGAGGGCCTCCGCGCGCAGGCCGGTCCAGTCGGGGGGCAGCGCCGCCGGCGGCAGGCCCGGGTCGAGGTAGGGCAGGCGGCGCCACGCCGTGACGGTGTCGACCCAGTCGGCGAAGGCCTGGGCGTCCGGGGCGTCCCCGGCACTCCATCGGGCGCCGATCGGCGCGCACCGGTCGACCCACTCCGCGTACAGCATCTCCATGGCCGGGAGGTCCCACCAGCCGGCCACCGTCTCGCCCACCGACGCCGCCCCGACGTGCGCGCCCACGAACAGGTCGGCGAACCCGCGCAGGCCGACCCGCTCGAGCGCCTCGACCACGGCCGGCTCCAGGTGCGCCGGGGCCACCCACGTCCCCGGCCCCACCGTGCCCAGCCCGAGGCGCGCCAGCGTCGTGCGCAGCGTGTGCCGCTTGTCCCGCTCGGCCTCCGGCACCGAGAACACCACCAGCAGCCAGCCGTCGCCGACCGCGGCGCGGGTGCGCGCGAAGATCCGGGTGTCGCCCTCCGCGAGGATCGCCTCGCCGTCGGGGGAGAGCCGGTAGCCCGCGGCCCGGTCGACCTTCTCGGCCACCAGCAGTCCGCGCTTCTTGAGGCGAAAGATCGACGACCGGACGGCCTGCTGGTCGACCCCCAGGTCGGCCATGAGGGCGACGAGGTCGGCGATCGACATCCACCCGCCGCGGTCGCGCCCGTACAGGCCGTAGAGGGTGACGATCAGGGCCCGGGGAGCCCGGGAGCCGACGACCCCCTCGTCGCCCTCCTCCCGTGAACCCGGCGAATCGGACCTTGCCCCCGCATCTGACACGGCGTTAGCGTAGCGCGCACGTGACGGGCGTCATGATCGCAGCATCCGACGGTCGACTCCGAGGAGCGTGCCATGGAGGATCCCGCCAGCCGTGCCGCCCCGGTGGCGGGCGCGCCGCCGCGGGTCCGGTCCCGCGCCACCGTGATCGGGCTGTGCTGGCTCGCCATCGTCGTCGACGGCTACGACCTGATCGTCTACGGCTCCGTGCTCCCCGCCCTCCTCCGCGGGGAGTGGCAGCTCACGGCCGCCGAGGGCGGGCGGATCGGCGCGGCGGCACTCGTCGGGATGCTGCTCGGCGCCCTGGTCGCGGGCTACCTCACCGACCGCATCGGGCGCCGGCGCCTCATGGTGCTGTGCATCGCCTGGTTCTCCGTGGCGATGGGCCTCTCGGCGCTGGCGCCCATCCCGGAGCTGTTCCTGCTCACGCGCTTCGTGGCCGGCATCGGTCTGGGCGGCGTGGTGCCGACCGCCATCGCGCTCACCGTCGAGTTCGCCCCGCCCGGCCGCCGCAACGCCGCGAACGCGCTCATGTTCTCCGGCTACTCGGTCGGCGGCGTGCTCGCGGCCCTCGGCGGGATCGTCATGATCGAGGCGCTCGGCTGGCGGTCCATGTTCTGGACCGGCGCGCTCGTCGGCGCCGTGCTGGTCGTCGTGGTGTGGGCGCTCATGCCCGAGTCGGTGGTCTACCTGGTCGGACGCGGGCGGCAGCAGGAGGCGGCCGAGGTCGCCGCCCGCTACGGCATGGACGTCCCCGAGCCCGTGGCCGGGCGGACGGGCGGCGGCCTGCGGGAGCTCCTGGCGCACCGGAACCGCGTCGGCACGTTCCTGTTCTGGGGCGGGACCGCCGCGGGCCTGCTGCTCGTCTACGGGCTCAACACCTGGCTCGCGCAGATCATGCGGCAGGCCGGCTACCCGCTGGGCCCGGCGCTGGGCTTCCTGCTCGCGCTCAACCTCGGCGCGATCCTCGGCGCGCCCCTGTTCGGCACCCTCGCGGACCGGATCGGGCCGCGCCCGGTCGTCACCGGCATGTTCCTCGCCGCGGCCGGGTCGATCCTCCTGCTCATGGTCCCGCTGCCCACCGTGCTGCTGCTCTCGCTGGTGGCGGTGGCGGGCGCCTGCACGATCGGGACGACGATCATCGTCAACTCCTACACGGCGACCTTCTACCCCGAGCACCTCCGCGCCGTCGGCCTGAGCTGGGCGCTGGGCGTCGGCCGCCTCGGCGCGATCGCCGGGCCGCTCTACGGCGGGCTGATCATGTCGGTCGGGTGGGGCTTCCAGGCCAACTTCCTGGCCTTCGCGATCCCGGCCGTGATCGGCGCGGTGCTGATGGCCCTGGTGCCCGGTCGAGCCACCGCGGGATCCTGACTGTCCTGATCACGACGACGGTGCCGCTCGCTTCCCGGTCCGACCGAGGTGGGTGTGGTCGAACCCCTCGGGGAGCTTGAGCCCGTAGCCGAGCATCCGGTCGACACCCACGTGGAAGGCCCACGCGCAGGCCGCGACACCCGCCGCGGTCGAGACGGGCGGGGGCGGGAGGGGTGCCGCCGTCACGATCGCGACGACCGCGAGCGCCCCGGGCCAGACGTAGGTGTGCACGGCGTTGTAGCAGGCCGCCCCCACGCCGGGTGACCGCACGTAGCCCACCATCGACAGGTCGAACAGCAGGAACGCGGCGAGCAGCACCCACCACCACGACGGGTACCACGCGACGGCGGCGACGACAGCCACGACCGCGACGACCGCGCTCTCGACCCGCTGCAGGGTCCGTGTGCTCATCGCCGTCAGCCGCCGAGCAGGCGCATCTGCGCCTCGTCGTGACGGGTGCCCGCGGGCGGTGCGAGCGTGTCGAGGGCGGCGACCTGCTCCGGGGCCAGGGTGACGTCCTCGGCGGCCAGGTTCTCCTCCAGCCGGTCGATGCGCCGGGTGCCGGGGATGGGGGCGATGTCGTCGCCGCGGGACAGGAGCCAGGCCAGCGCGACCTGGGCCGGGGTCGCGCCGACGTCCGCGGCGACCGCCTGCACGCGGTCGGCGATGACGAGGTTGCTGCGCAGATTCTCGCCGGTGAACCGGGGGTTGGTCGCACGCCAGTCGTCGGGTCCGTAGTCGCTCTCGGAGCGGATGGTGCCGGTGAGGAAGCCGTGGCCGAGCGGGGAGTACGGCACGAGGCCGATGCCCAGCTCGCGCAGGACGGGGAGCACCTCGGCCTCCGGGTCCCGGGTCCACAGCGAGTACTCCGACTGAACCGCGGCGACCGGGTGCACGGCGTGGGCGCGGCGGATGGTCTCGACCCCGGGCTCGGAGAGCCCGATGTGGCGGACCTTGCCCTGCGCGACGAGCTCGGCGAGCGCGCCGGCGGTGTCCTCGATGGGCGTGGCCGGGTCCACCCGGTGCTGGTAGAGCAGGTCGATGCGGTCGGTGCCCAGCCGGCGCAGGCTGCCCTCGACCGCGGCCCGGACGCTCGCAGGGCTGCTGTCGAGCGCGCCCTCGGGGCGTCCGGTGTGCGACACGAAGCCGAACTTGGTGGCCAGCACCACCGCGTCGCGACGGCCGCGCAGCGCGCGCCCGAGGAGCTCCTCGTTGGTGAACGGGCCGTAGGCCTCGGCGGTGTCGACGTGGTCGACGCCGAGGTCGAGGGCGCGGTGGATCGTGCGGATCGACGCGGCGTCGTCCTCGCCGGCGCCGCTGTAGAAGGCCGACATCCCCATCACGCCCAGACCGATCCGGGCGACGGTCAGCCCGCCGAGCTGGGCAGAGCGCATGGCCGGTGTCCTCTCGGGAGGGTCTCGTGGCGGCCGGCCGCGACCGGGTGCCGCCGGATCGTGCGGAGCTCCGCGCGGGCCCGTTGGAGACGCTCGACGGCGGCCGCCAGCTCGGCGTCGAGGGAGCGCAGGGCCTCGTCGGAGGGGTCGTGCTCGCCCATCGCGCCGATCTCGGGCAGGGAGAACCCGAGGTCGCCGAGGTGCTTGATGCGCCGCAGCCGGGCGAGGTGGGCGACGTCGTAGTTCTTGTAGCCGTTGGACCGGCGGTCGGGCTCGTCGAGCAGCCCGATCTCGTGGTAGTACCGCACCGTCCGTGCGGTCGTGCCGGCGAGCTCCGCGAGCTCGCGCGTACTCCAGGTCACGCGCCCGAGGATGACGTCTGGAACGTCCGGTTCGCGTCGGTGATACTTCCGTAGCCCGTGCGGAGAGCGCGGCGCAGGCGGACGGGAGCAGAGCTGGCGGACCTCGTGGGCCGTCGCGCGGAGCGCGAGGCCGTCGACCACCTGCTCGCCGGCGCACGGGACGGGCGCAGCGGGGTGCTGGTGGTGCGCGGCGAGGCCGGCATCGGCAAGTCGGCGCTGCTCGAGCACGCCCGCGACGCGGCCGGCCGGGCGGGCTTCCGGGTGGAGCGCGCGGCCGGCGCCGAGTCCGAGACGCAGTTCGCGTTCGCGGGGCTGCACCAGCTGTGCGGGCTGCTGATGGATCGGGTCGACGCGCTCCCCGCACCGCAGCAGGCCGCGCTGGGCGTCGCGTTCGGTCTGCGCGACGGCGACGCCCCGGACCGGTTCCTGGTCGGCCTGGCCGTCCTCACCCTGCTCGCCGAGGTCGCCGAGGACGCGCCGGTGCTGTGCCTCCTCGACGACGCGCAGTGGCTCGACCGTGCGTCGGCCGAGGTCCTGGCGTTCGTGGCGCGGCGGGTGGTGGCCGAACGCGTGGCGCTGGTGTTCGCGCTGCGCGACACGGACGGCCCCGGGACCGACCCGTTCACCGGGCTCCCGGTCCTGCGCCCGGCCGCGCTCGGCGTGACCGAAGCGCGGGCGCTGCTCGCGGCGGGATGGCCCGCACCGGTGGACGCCGGCGTGCGCGACCGCATCGTCGGCGAGGCCCGCGGCAATCCGCTCGCGCTCCTCGAACTGCCCCGGGCCGCCGAGGGGGCCCGGCTGGCCGGGGGTTTCGAGCGGCCCGACGTGCTCGGCGTGCCGCGGCGCGTCGAGGAGGAGTTCCGGCTGCGCTCGGCGAGCCTGCCGGCCGCGACGCAGCTGCTGGTGCTCGTCGCGGCGGCCGACCCGACCGGCGAGACGGCGCTGCTGCGGCGTGCGGCCGGGCACCTGGGCGTCGACGACGACGCCGCCGCGCCCGCCGAGGCGGCGGGGCTGGTGGAGATCGACGCCCGGGTGCGGTTCCGGCATCCGCTCGTGCGCTCGGCGGTGTACCGGGCCGCCACGCCGACCGATCGCCGCCGCGCCCACGCCGCGCTGGCGGCGGCCACCGACCCGCGGTCCGACCCGGACCGGCGCGCGTGGCACCGGGCGCGGGCGGTCCTGGGCACCGACGAGGAGGCCGCCGCGGAGCTGGAGCTCTCGGCGGGGCGTGCCCGCGCCCGTGGCGGCGTGGCGGCGGCGGCCGCGTTCCTGCAGCACGCCGCCGAGCTGACCCCCGACCCGGCACGGCGGGCGGCGCGGGCGCTGGAGGCCGCGGACGCCCAGCACGAGGCCGGTGCGTCCGCGGAGGCGCTGGAGCTGCTGGCGGTCGCGGCGGACGGGCCGCTGGACGCTCTGTCCCTCGCCCGCCTCGAGCTGCTGCGGGCCCGGATCGCGCTGCACCTGTCACCCGGCGGCGAGGTGCCGGGCATGCTGCTGGACGCCGCGAAGGCGCTCGCCCCGCTCGATGCCGCGCTCTCCCGCGAGACCTACCTGCACGCGATCGACGCCGCGTCCGTCACCGGCGGCGGCCACGACCGCAGCGTCCGGGAGATCGCGGCGGCCGCCCGCGCCGCGCCCCCGGCGCCTGGGCGGCCCCGGGCGGCGGATCTGCTGCTCGACGGGTTGGTCACGACGTTCACGCGGGGGTTCGCGGCGGGCGCGCCCGGGCTGCGGCGGGCGCTCGAGGCGATCCGGAACGGGGGGCGCGGCGACGGGGGACGGGCCGACCACCGGTGGCTGCTGCTCGGGATGCGCACGGCGACGGCGCTGTACGACGACGAGACGGCCGACGTCCTCGCGGCCCGCAACGTCCGGCTCGCGCGCGAGGCGGGCGCGCTGTCCACGCTGCCCGCGGCCCTGATCGCCCGCTCCGCCGCGCTGGTGCTCACCGGCCGGCTCGCCCAGGGTGCCGCCGACCTGGACGCCGAGGGGGCCGCACTCATGCGGGCGACCGGCGCCGAACCGACGCGGTACGCGCAGCTCGCCCTGGCCGGCTGGCGCGGCCGCGAGGCCGACACCGCCGAGCTGACGGCGGCCGGCGCCGAGGACGCGGGCGGTCGGGGAGCAGGCGCCGAGGCGACGTTCGCGCAGTACGCCCTCGCCGTGCTGCACAACGGGCTGGGCGACTATCCCTCGGCGCTGCAGGCCGCCGCGCGGGCGAGCGCGTCGGACGACCCGCCGACGAGCAGCCTGGCCCTCCCCGAGCTGGTGGAGGCGGCCGTCCGCGCGGGCGCGCCCGAGCGCGCGGCGGCGGCGCTGGAGGAGCTGACCTCGCGGGCCGCGGCGAGCGGCACCCCGTGGGCACTCGGTCTCGCGGCGCGCTCGCGGGCCCTGACGAGCACCGGCCCGGAGGCCGACGGGCACTACCGCGAGGCGATCGACCGTCTCGGGGAGAGCCGGATGGCGACCCACCTCGCCCGCACCCACCTCGTCTACGGCGAGTGGCTGCGCCGGGAGGGGAGCCGGCAGGCGGCCCGCGACCAGCTCCGCACCGCCCACGAGCAGCTGACCGCCATGGGGGCGGAGGCGTTCGGTGAGCGCGCCGCGCGCGAGCTGCGTGCCACCGGCGAGCACCCCCGCAAGCGGACGGAGCGGCCGTCCGACGCGCTGACCGCGCAGGAGCGGCAGATCGCCCGCCTGGTGGCGACCGGGGCGACCTCGCAGGAGGTCGCCGCGCAGCTGTTCCTCAGCCCGCGGACGATCGAGACCCACCTGCGCAACATCTTCCGCAAGCTGGGCATCACCTCCCGCCGCCGACTCCGGGATCTGCCGCTCGACTGACGGGGCGACGCCCCTCCCGGCGTGCACCGACTGGTAGACCGGCAGGCGTGATCGACGAGGTCGACCTCGACCTGCCGGTGCGCGCGGCGCTGCCGGAGCTCGGGGCCGCGCTGGGCGGGCGCGGGGCGGCCGTCCTCGTCGCGCCGCCCGGCACCGGGAAGACCACGCTGGTGCCGCTCGCGCTCGCCGGGTCGGTCGACGGGCGGGTCCTGGTCGCCGAGCCGCGCCGCGTCGCCGTGCGTGCCGCGGCCGCCCGGATGGCGTGGCTGCTCGGCGAGCCGGTGGGGGAGCGGGTCGGTTACGCGATCCGGGGCGAGCGCCGCCCGGGGTCGCGGATCGAGGTCGTCACCACGGGGCTGCTCGTGGCGCGGCTGCAGCGCGACCCGGAGCTCGCGGGCGTCGACGCCGTCGTCCTCGACGAGTGCCACGAGCGCCACCTCGACACCGACCTCGCCCTGGCCTTCGCCGTCGACGCCCGCGCGGCGCTGCGCCCCGACCTGCGCCTGCTCGCCACCTCGGCCACGGCGGCCGCCGACGACCTCGCGGTCGCCCTCGACGGCCCCGTCGTCACCGCGCCCGACCCGTTGCACCCCGTCGACGTCGTCTGGAGCCCGCCGCCGCGCCCCGTGCCGCCGCCGCGCGGGATGCGGGTGGAGCCGGCGCTGCTCGACCACGTCGGTGCGGTGGTGCGCCGGGCGCTCGACGCCGTGCCCGGCGACGTGCTCGTGTTCCTGCCCGGCCGCCGGGAGATCGACGACGTCGCCCGGCGCCTCGGCCAGAAAGATGGGCACCGCGTCGCGGCCGAGGTCTTCACGCTGCACGGCGGCCAGGACGCGGCGCAGCAGGACCGGGTGCTGGGCGGCGGCGCCGGCGGGCGCCGGGTCGTGCTGACGACCTCGATCGCGGAGACGAGCCTGACGGTGCCCGGCGTGCGGGTCGTCGTCGACGCGGGGCTGTCGCGGCGGCCGTGGACCGACCACGCCCGCGGTCTGGACGCCCTGGTCACCGTGCTCGCGTCGCAGTCCTCGGCCACCCAGCGCGCCGGGCGCGCCGGCCGCGAGGCAGCGGGGACGGTGTTCCGCTGCTGGTCGGAGGCCGAGCACGCGCACCGCGACCGCGACGACGCCCCCGAGGTGGCGCACGCCGACCTCGCCGGCTTCGCGCTGCAGCTCGCGCGCTGGGGCACGCCGGACGCCGCGGGGCTGGCGCTGCTCGACCCGCCGCCGGCCACGGCGTTCGGGGCGGCACGGGAGGTGCTCCGCGGGCTCGGGCTGATCGAGGAGGGCGGGCGCATCACCGGGCGGGGACGGTCGGTGGCCACGGCGGGCGTGCACCCCCGGCTCGGGCGCGCGCTGCTCGACGGCGCCGAGATCGTCGGCGCGGACACGGCGAGCGAGGTGGTGGCGCTGCTCGCCGCCGACGTGCCGGGCGACACCGACGACCTCGAGGAGCGCCTGCGGGCGGTCCGGGCGTCGAGGGATCCGCGGTGGCGCGCGGAGGTGCGCCGGCTCCGGCCGGTGACGCCCACGACCGGCTCGGGGTCCCGGGACGCGGCGACGGTCGTCGCCCTCGCCTACCCCGACCGGATCGCGCGCGCCCGCGGCGACGACGCCCGCGAGTACCTGACGACCGGTGGCACCGGGGTGGAGCTCGCCACGGGGTCCCGGTTGCGGGGCAGCCCCTGGATCGCGGTGGCCGACGCGGTGCGCGGTCCCGGCGACCGGGTGGCCCGGGTGCGCCTCGCCGTGCCCGTCGACGAGGACCGGGCGCGGGAGGCCGCGGCCGGCTGGTGGCACGACGACGCGGTGGTGGCCTGGGAGGACGGCGACGTCGTCGCGGAGCGCCGCGAGCGCCTCGGCGCGATCGTGCTGGCCCGCCGGCCGCTGGCGCACCCCGACCCGGCGGCGGTCGCGGCCGCGGTGCGCGACGGCCTGGCCGTCGACGGGCTCGGGCTGCTGCGCTGGGACGACGCCGCGACCGCGCTGCGGGCGCGGCTGGCGTTCCTGCACGCCGCGCGCGGCGAGCCGTGGCCCGCCGTCGACGACGATGCCCTGCTCGCCCGGCTCGACGAGTGGCTCGACCTCACCCGGGTCCGCCGCCGGGCCGACCTCGCGCGCCTGGGGGTCGCGTCCGCGCTGCGCCACCTCGTGCCGTGGTCGGAGGCCGGCCGGCTCGACGAGCTCGCGCCGACGACGATCACGACGCCGTCCGGGCGCAGCGTCCGTGTCGACTACTCCGACCCCGCGGCGCCGGTGGTCGCGCTGAAGGTCCAGCAGGCGTTCGGGTGGGAGCGGGCGCCCGTCCTCGCCGGGGTCCCGGTGGTCGTCCACCTGCTCTCGCCGGCGGGCCGCCCGACGGCGGTGACCGCCGACCTCGCGTCGTTCTGGGACACCGGCTACCCGCAGGTGCGCGCCGAGCTGCGCGGCCGCTACCCGAAGCACGCGTGGCCCGAGGACCCGCGGCGCAGCACCCCGCCGTGATCAACGTATAGCGCGGGACGGGGCTTGCGGCAAGCCCTCCGTCGCGGTGGACGATCTCCCGCGTTGCCGGCGACGGGAGGACGTGACATGGCGACGGTGCCGACGCCGTACGAGGTCTACGGGCCGGGGGTCCTGCTGCACGGCACGAAGGCGGACCTCGCGGTCGGTGACCTGCTGGTCCCCGGCCGCCTCTCGAACTTCGAGGAGGGGCGGGTGATGAACCACGTCTACGTCACCGAGACGCTCGACGCCGCGACCTGGGGCGCCGAGAGCCGCCGGCGACGGCCCCGGTCGCATCTACGTCGTCGAGCCCACCGGTGCGATCGAGGACGACCCGAACGTCACCGACAAGAAGATGCCCGGCAACCCGACCCGGTCGTACCGGACCCGCGAGCCCGTCCGCGTCGTCGGGGAGATCGAGGACTGGATCGGCCACACCCCCGAGCAGCTGCAGGCCATGACGGACGGCCTGGCCGACCTCCGGCGTCGGGGCGCCGCGGTGATCTACGACTGACGCGGCTCAGCGGCCGTAGCGCTCCCGCGACCGTTCGCGCGCCTTCTCCGCCTCGACCTCGCGGTCCTTCGGCGGGGCGGTGGTGACCAGCTCGTCGAGCAGCACGCGGGTGCTCGCGGTGATCTCGGCGACGGCCCGGGCGAAGGCGTCCTCGTTGGCCTTCGAGGGCTTCGCCGCACCGCTGATCTTGCGCACGAACTGCAGGGCGGCCTCGTGCACCTCGTGGTCGGTGGCCGGGGGCTCGAAGTTGTGGAGGACCCGGATGTTGCGGCACATGCCCCGATCGTGCCCCAGGACGTCGAATCGGCGGGAGCCTCCTTCGTCGTCGTGGTGACGGCCCCATCACCGAGCGAGAGGCACCCGCCATGACCAGCACCGCCCGCCGCATGTTCGAGCTCCTGGAGCCGATCTGCCTCGTCACGTACTTCGCCGACGAGAGCAACGAGGAGCTGGCCGCGCTCGGCCACCGCACCTACTGGGACGGCTACTTCGCCGCCCGGGCGGCACCGCTGGGCCGGGTGCCGGCGGAGGTCGTGCACGCGGCGTTCTACAGCTTCGCCGAGGGGGAGGCCGCGCGGCACATCCCGAGCGCGTGGGAGACGGTCCCGGCGGAGGTGTCCTTCGCCGCGTGGCGTCGCGGCAGCGCGGCGTCGGTCCGGCGGATCCTCGGTGACGAGCTGGCCGACTCCCCGGGCCTGGTGCGCGCGGCCGACCTGACGACGAAGGCCGCGGTGAGCGCGCCGACGGAGGGCCGCGTGGTACACGCGGGGTGGCGGAGCCTCGAGGTGCCGGCCGACCCGGTCACGCGGCTGTGGCACGCGGCGACGATGCTGCGCGAGCACCGCGGGGACGGGCACGTCGCCGCGCTGCTCGCGGCGGGCGTCGGCGGCACCGAGGCGCACGTGCTGAGCGCGCTGGACATGGACATCCACCCGGCGGAGTCGTTCGGGCGCATCCACCACCTGCCGGGGACGCGGCTGGCCGCGGTGATGGACGGGCTGCGCGGGCGCGGGCTCGTCGACGCCGACGGGCGGTTCACCGACGCCGGCCGCGAGACCAAGCGGCGCATCGAGGCCGTCACCGACGAGCTCGCCGCCCCGCCGTACGACGCGCTCGCCCCGGACGAGCTCGCCGAGCTGATCGCCGTGCTCGAGCCCCTCACCGCGAGGCTGGTCGCCGCCGGGTCCTCGTGAGGGTGGCAGCTCTTCCTTTCTGACAGGACGTCCTGTCAGGATGCGGGCGTGGTCACGCGGACCCTCCAGGGCGCGAGCGCGGCGGAGCGCGTCGCCGAGCGGCGCACGCGCCTGCTCGCGGCGGCGCTCGACGTGGTCGGCGAGCGGGGGGTCCGGGACTTCACGATGACCGCGGTGTGCCGCGCGGCGGGGCTGACCGAGCGCTACTTCTACGAGTCGTTCGCCCGCCGCGAGGACCTGCTCGAGGCGCTCTTCGACAGCGTCGCCGCCGACGCCCTCGACCTCGCCGTGCGCGCCGCCGACGCCGTCCCGCCCGCGCGGCTCGAGGACCGGTCGCGCGCCGCCATCGGCGCGACGACGACGCTGCTCGGCGAGGACCCGCGGGTGGCCCGCCTCTACCGGGAGGCGATCGGCCACCCCGAGCTCGCCGGGCGCCGCCAGGACACGATCGCGGCCTTCGCCGCGCTCCTGGAACGGCTGATCACCGACGCCCGTCCCGCGCTGCGCACCGAGGACGTGCGGCTCAGCACGGTTGTGCTCACCGGCGGGGTCATCGACGCCGTCGGGTTCTGGCTCGACGGCCGCCTCGACGCGGACGTCGACGCGCTCCTGACCCGCTGCGCGCGCCTCGTCGTGGCCGCGGCCGACCAGCACCACACCGAGATGGCCCGGGAGGAACGATGACGTCGATGCTGCAGCACCGCGTCCAGCAGGTGCTCGCCAACGCCGTCAGCCGGGTCCCGGCGTCGTCCGGCCCCCTGGCGCCGCCGCCCCCGGGCAGCGGGCTGGCGCCGGTGCCCGGTGACTTCGGCGCCCCGCTGGTCGGGCGGTCCCTGGAGTTCGCCGCCGACATGCTCGGGTTCGCGCGCCAGCGGTACGAGAAGTACGGGCCGGTGTCGTGGACCGGGGCGTTCGGGCGGCCCATGGTGGCGGTGCTCGGGCCCGACGCGCTCGGCCAGGTGCTGGTCAACAAGGACAAGTTCTTCGGCAACGCGGACGGCTGGGGCTTCTTCATCGGGCCGTTCTTCCGTCGCGGCGTGATGCTGCTCGGCTTCGAGGAGCACCGCACCCACCGGCGCATCCTGCAGGAAGCGTTCACCCGCGACCGGCTCGCCGAGTACCTCGAGGTCATGAACCCGCGCATCCGGCGCAGCCTCGACGACTGGTCCACCGGCGACGGCATCCGGATCTACGACCGCATCAAGCAGATGACCCTCGACATCGGCACCGAGGTGTTCGTCGGCGACGAGCTCGGCCCGCGCGCGGACCGCGTCAACCGCGCCTTCGTCGACACCGTGCACGCCGGCGTCGCGGTGGTCCGCGCGCCGGTCCCCGGCGGCTCGTGGAAGCGGGGGCTCGACTCCCGCAAGGTCCTGGAGCGCTACTTCACCGAGCAGATCCCCGCCAAGCGCGCCGGCGAGGGACGGGACATGTTCAGCGTGCTGTGCCGGGCCCGCAGCGACGAGGGCGAGACGTTCTCCGACGACGACGTCGTCAACCACATGATCTTCCTGCTGATGGCCGCGCACGACACGTCGACGATCACGCTGTCGATGATGTGCTACCTGCTGGCCAAGAACCCGGAGTGGCAGGAGAAGCTGCGCGCGGAGTCGCTGGCGCTCGGGGGCGACGAGCTGACGGGACCGGAGCTCGACTCGCTGGTCTCCCTGGACCTCGCGATGCGCGAGACCCTGCGCATGTACGCGCCGGTGGGCCAGCTCGCCCGGATCACGGTGCGCGACGCCGACCTGCAGGGCTTCCACATCCCCGCGGGCACGCTGATGTCGCTGGGCGTCCACGCCTCGCAGCGCATGGAGCCGTGGTGGGACCGCCCCGACGAGTTCGACCCCGACCGCTTCGCCCCCGAGCGCGCCGAGGACAAGTCGCACCGCTTCGCCTGGATGCCGTTCGGCGGCGGGGTGCACAAGTGCATCGGGCTGCACTTCGGCGGCATGGAGGTCAAGGCGATCATGCACGCGATGCTGCGCCGGTTCCGCTGGTCGGTGCCCGCGGACTACGTCATGCCGGTCGGCCTCACGACGGGCCCGACGCCCGCCGACCACCTGCCGCTGCGCCTCGAGCGGCTCTGAGCGGCCCTGAGCGGCTCTGAGCGGCCCTGAGCGGCCCGGGGAGTCGTCCGGCGCCGTCCGGGGTATGGACCGGTATGGACCGGACGACACGCGGGCCCGCGCACGGGCGCCCGCGCGGCCGGACCGTCGCCGTCGCGCACGCGGTCCTCACGGCCGTCGCCATCTTCGTGCTCGCCCTGTTGCTGGTCACCGGGGTGGAGGTCGTGCTCGGGCACACCCTGTCCGGCGACGACAGCGGCAGCACGTCCCTCGGCATCTTCCTCCACGGGCCGGAGTAGCCGCCGACCCCGCGTCGCGCGCACCCGCTCCGATCGTGTGGAGTGGACCCGTGCCGACCTCGATGGTGTGCTCCCCGCCCGCTTCGACCGCCGGCGGTGTCGCGTGAGGGGCGCCGAGGCGCTGGTCGGCTCGCTGGTCGGGGCGGGCGTCGACGTGTGCTTCATGAACCCCGGCACCTCCGAGATGCACTTCGTGCAGGCGCTGGACTCGGTGCCGGAAATGCGCGGGGTGCTGACCCTGTTCGAGGGGGTCGCCACCGGGGCCGCCGACGCCTACGCCCGCCTCGCCGGCGGGCCCGCGGCGGTGCTGCTGCACCTGGGCCCGGGGCTGGGCAACGGGATCGCGAACCTGCACAACGCCCGCCGCGCCCGGACGCCGCTGCTGTGCGTGGTCGGCGCCCACGCCACCGACCACGTCCGGCACGACGCGCCGCTCGAGTCCGACATCACCGCGCTCGCGCGGACCGTCTCGGGGTGGGTGCACGTCTGCGGCGACGTCCGGGACGTCGCCGACGACGCGGTGCGCGCCGTGGCGGCGACCTCCGAGCGTGGCGGCCAGGTCGCGACGCTGGTGCTGCCCGCCGACCTGTCGTGGTCCGAGGGCGGCGCGCTCGCCCCCGCCCTGCCGTCCGCGGCACCGGTCCCGCCCGCGCCGTCGCGGGTGGCGGCGGCCGCGAAGGCCGTGCGCGAGCCCGGCGCGGTGATCCTGCTGGGCGGCCCCGCGCTCACCGCGGCGGCCATGGACGCCGCCGGGCGGGTCGCGGCCGCCACCGGCGCCCGGCTGCTGGTGGAGACGTTCCCGCGCCGGTGGGACACCGGTGCCGGCCGCCCGCGGGCGGACAAGCTGGCCTACTTCGCGGAGCAGGCGCTCGAGCAGCTCGACGGGGCGTCGTCGCTGGTCCTGGCCGGCGCCCGCTCGCCGGTGTCGTTCTTCGGCTACCCGGGGATCCCCGGCGACCTCGTGCCGGAGGGGTGCACGGTCGTCGGGCTGGCGGACGCGGCGTCCGACGCGGCGGCGGCCCTCGAGGCGCTGGCCGCCGAGGTCGCCCCGGACGCCGAGGCCCACCCGGCGCCGCGGGACGCGCCGGAGCCCCCGGCCGGGCCGCTGAACGTGGCGTCGCTGTGCGCCGCGGTCGCGGCGACGCTGCCCGAGGACGCGATCGTGGTCGACGAGTCGCTGACCGCCGCCGCCCTGCTCGCGCCCGCGCTGCAGACGGCGGCCCCGCACACGCAGCTCGCGCTCACCGGCGGGGCGATCGGGCAGGGCCCGCCGGCCGCGCTGGGTGCGGCGATCGCGGCGCCGGACCGCCCGGTGATCGCCGTGCAGGCCGATGGCAGCGCGCTCTACACCCTGCAGGCGCTGTGGACCCAGGCCCGCGAGCAGCTCGACGTGACGACCGTGCTGATCAACAACTCCGCGTACGCGATCCTGCGGGTGGAGCTGGCCCGCACCGGGGCGGGCGAGGCGGCCCACTCCGGGCGCGCCGGACGGATGCTGACCCTGACCGACCCGACGCCGGACTTCGTCGCCCTGGCCACGGGCTACGGGGTGCCCGCGCGGCGGGTCGACACGACCGAGGACCTGCTGGACGCCCTGCGCTGGGCGCGCGCCGAGCCGGGCCCGCACCTGATCGAGGCGATCGTCCCGGCGCTGGGGTAGCGGTCACGCGCCGCCGGTGGCCAGCCGCATGAGGTCGGTGTCGAAGTCGACGTCGTCGACCGACTGCTCGGCGCGGGTGGCGTTGCCGGCGAAGCGGTGCTGGTAGCCGTCCCAGCCCGCGTCGGCGATGGTCGTCCGGACCCCGGCGCGGACCAGGTGGGCCAGCTCCGCGGCGGCGCGCCCGATGCGCCGGGTGAACGCCGGCGAGGCCCAGTCGTCGGGCGCCGCGAACAGCGACGTCGGCACCGGGAGCGCCCGCAGGAAGGCGAACAGCGGGCGCATCTGCTCGTCCACCACCATGGCGTGGCGGGCGCTGCCCGCGGTCGCGGCGAGCACCACCGGGGTCGCGACGACCAGGTCGTCGTCGAGGACGTCGACGAACGACTTGAACAGCCCGCTGACCCCGGCCTTGTAGACCGGCGTGCTCACGACGAGCCCGTCGGCGGCGGCGATCCGGTCGACGGCGTCCTGCACCGGCCCGTCGAGCTGGCCCGAGACGACCGCCCGCGCGACGTCGGCGGCCAGCGGCGCCAGGTCGACCACGCTCGCGGTCGCGTCGCCGCCGTCGCGGCGCAGCGCCTCGAGGGCCTTCCCGGCGACGCGGTCGGCGAGCAGCCGGGTGCTCGACGGCTCGCTCACCCCGGCGCTGACCACCACCAGGGTCGTGGTCATGCGGCGGGGTACCGGGTCGGCGCGGTGCGGTCGCTGTCCTCGTACGGGGAGCCGGCGGTCAGGTTGTCGCCGCGGTTCGGGTTGGGTCGCGGCCGGCGGGGCTCGGCGTCGCCGTACTTCGCCCGCACCAGCGCGGCGTGCGTGGGCGCGTCGGGGACACCGGGGGCGCGGCGGGCGTCCAGCTCGCGGCGCACCACCGGGACGACCTCGGTGGCGAGCAGCTCGACCTGCTCGAGCGCCGCCTCGATCGGCACGCCCAGGCTGTCCACGGCCCAGAGCTGGCGCTGGTAGTCGCCGAACCCGTCCTGGAACGTCAGGGTCTTGTCGATGACCTCCTGCGGGCTGCCCACCGACAGCGGCGTGCGGTCCGCGTAGTCCTCGAGGCGGCTACCGCGGAACATGCTGTGGGTCTCGAAGTAGGGGCGGAACGCGGCGTAGGCGTCCTGGGACCGCCGGGCCATGAACGCGTGGCCGCCGAGCCCGACGATCGCCTGGTCCTCGGCCCCGTGCCCGTGGTGGGAGAAGCGCTTCCGGTAGAAGTCGACGAGGGGCTTGAAGTGCATGTTCGGCGCCAGGATGTGGTTGGCGAAGTAGCCGTTGCCGTAGTACGCGGCCTGCTCGGCGATCTCCGGTGTGCGGATCGCGCCGTGCCAGACGAACGGCGGCACGTCGTCGAGCGGCCGCGGCGTCGAGGTGAAGCCCTGCAGGGCCGTGCGGAACCGCCCGTCCCAGTCGACGACGTCCTCGCGCCACAGCCGGTGCAGCAGGTTGTAGTTCTCGAGGGCGAGCGCGAGGCCCTCGCGGATGTCCTTGCCGAACCAGGGGTAGACGGGCACCGTGTTGCCCCGCCCGATCATGAGGTCGAGGCGGCCGTCGGCGAGGTGCTGGACGGTCGCGTAGTCCTCGGCGATCTTCACCGGGTCGTTGGTCGTGATCAGCGTGACCGACGTGCTCAGGACGATGCTGCTGGTCGACGCCGCGACGTGCCCGAGGATCGCGGGCGGCGAGGACGGCACGAACGGCGGGTTGTGGTGCTCGCCGAGGGCGAAGACGTCGAGGCCGAGCTCGTCGGCACGCCGGGCCAGCCGGACGATGTCGCGGAGGCGCTCGGCCTCGCTCGGCGTCGGCCCGCCGAGCGGGTCGGGGGCGATGTCGCCGACGGTGAAGATGCCGAACTGCACGGCGAGGGTCCTCTCGGGAGGTGATCTCGCCGCGAGACTAGGGACGCCCGGGGGCGGGCGAATCGGGCACGCAATCGGTCATCGGCCGGGGGAGGCCGCGCGGAGGCGGAGGTCGCCGTCGATCCGGGCGAGCTCGGCGCGCGAGGTGATGCCGAGCTTGGGGTAGACGTTGGCGAGGTGGTGGCCGACCGTGCGGTGGCTGATCAGCAGCTGTGCCGCGATCTCCCGGTTGGTCAGGCCCTCGGCGGCCAGCTGCGCGACCCGCAGCTCCTGGGCGGTCAGCCCGGTCGGTGGTCCGGTGGTGTCGCGGACGCCGGAGGCCTCGGCGAGGTCCTGCTCGCGCAGCGCCCGCGCCCGCAGCGGCGTCGCCCCGAGCCGGCCGAAGGTGTCGGCGGCCGCGGCGAGCTCGCGACGGGCGTCGGCGCGACGGCGGGCCCGCCGCAGCCACTCCCCGTACAGCAGCCGGGTGCGGGCGTGCTCGAACGGGTCGTCGCCGGGGCCCTCGGCGTCGAGGGCCGCCCGGTAGGAGGCCTCGCCGTCGTCGAGGGCGCGCAGTCGGTGGGCGGCCGCGCGGGCCCAGCCCGCGCCCGTGCGCTCCGCCCAGGTCGCCACCGTCGCGAGCCGGGACGCGACGACGTCCGCGCGCCCGACCTGCGCCGCCGCCTCGGCGGTGTCCGGGGCGGCGAGCAGCGCGAACGTGGTGTGGGCGGCCTCGTGCCCGGGCTCGCCGAGCGGGAGCAGGTGCTGCAGCGCGTCCTGCGGCCGGCCGCCGAACAGCGCCGCCCGGCCGCGGTGCCAGTACGCCGACGCGCTGAGCGCGCGCACCCCGCGCGGGGCCGAGGCGGTCAGGGCGTGCGTGGTGTGCTCGTCGACGAGGTCGTCGTCGCCGCGGGCCGCGGCCAGGCTCGACAGGCAGAGCCGGCTCTGCGTGGCGACGTGGTGCGCGCCGGCCTCCTCGGCCAGCCGCAGGCCCTCGGTCGCCGAGGACTCCGCGGCCTCCCACCGGCCGGCGTGGAGATCGAGGACGGCGGTCTGGGCGAGGACCATCGCCAGCGCGGCGAGCTCGTGGCGCCGGCGCAGCTGCGCGGCGCGCAGGCCCAGCACGTCGGACAGCGGGCCCTCGACGCCCCAGGCCTGCACCAGCGGCACGGGCGGCAGCAGCTCCCACGGGGCGGTGGCGAGCCGGCCGACCGCGTCGCCGGTCCCGGGCGGCGCCGTGGGGACCACCTCACCGGTCTCGTCGTAGCAGGCCCACCAGGCGCGCAGCACCGGCACGACCGGCGCCAGGCCCGGGTCGCTCTCGACGTCGACGGCCAGCAGCCGGCGCAGCGCCTCCCGCTGCAGGTCGGACCGCCCGGCCGACCACGCCGCGCGGACCGCCACGGTGCCCAGCTCCACCGCGCCCCGGGCGCCGTCGACGACGCCCATGTCGCGGGCGAGGTAGTGGTGCGCGCGCTCCGGGCTGCCGTCGGCGAACTCGAGGATGCCGCGCAGCCCGCCGCTGCGGCGGGCGACGGGCTCCTCGCCGCCCCGGCGTTCCGCGTCGTCGAGGAGCCGCCGCGCCGTCTCGGCGTGCCCGGCGTCCCACGCGGCGCGCGCCGCGGCGGCGAGCCGCCGGGCGGCGTCCGCCGGCGCCGGCGACAGCTCGGCGGCGCGGCGCAGGGTCCGCGCCGCCATCGCGTCGGCGCTGCGCTGCAGGCAGCGTGCGGCCGCGCCCTCCAGCATCGCGGCGACGTCCTCGTCGGCCGCGTCCGCGGCGGCCGCGCGGTGCCACGCCCGTTCCTCGACGGCGTCGTCGGGCAGGGCGGCGGCGAGGGCGCGGTGCGCGGCCTGCCGCTCCGGGACCGTGGCGCCGTCGTAGAGGGCCGCGGGGATCATCGGGTGCCGGAACTCGAGGCGGGCGCCCGAGGCGCGCAGCAGCCCGGAGCGCAGGGCCTCGTCCCAGGTGGACGCGTCGACGCCCCACCCGGCGCCGGCCCGGTGCACGACGTGGCGGTCGCCGCGTCCCTCGGCCGCGGCGAGCAGCAGCAGCGCCCGCGTCGGCGGTTTGAGGGCCTCGGCCCGCGCGCAGAACGCCCGCCGCAACCGGGGCCCGACGGGCACCGGCTCCGCGGACGGCGTCAGCGCCGCCTCGTCCTCCCCGCCGCCCAGGGTGGGCAGCTCGTGCAGCGCCAGCGGGTTGCCCCCGGCCGCGCGGACGGTGCGCTCGACCGTCGCCGCGTCGGCGCCCGGCACGTCGGCGGCGACCAGCCGGCGGGCGTCGTCGTCGGCCAGCCCGTCGACCTCCCGCGACGGCAGGCCCTCCCACGGCCCCGTGTCCGGCTCCTCGTGCCCGCTCAGGAGCACCAGGATCGGGTCGCTGCGCACCCGCCGGGCGACGAAGCCCAGGCAGTGGGCGGTCGCCTCGTCGATCCACGGGGCGTCGTCCACGACGACGAGCACCGGTCGTTCCCGGGCGAGGCCGGCGAGCAGCGACAGCACGGCGGCGCCGATGAGGAACCGGTTGGCCGGGGCCGGGCTCAGGCCGAGGGCGCCGCGCAGCGCCGCGGCCTGCGGGTCGGGGAGCGTCTCGAGCCGGTCCGCCACCGGCCACAGCAGCTCGTGCAGCGCGGCGAACGCGAGCCCCGTCTCCATGCGCGTGCCGCGGCAGCGCAGCACCGTGGCGCCCGCGGCGGCGTCGACGGCGTGCTCCAGCAGGGCGGTCTTGCCGATCCCCGGCTCGCCCCACAGCACGAGCGCCGAGCCCGCGCCGTCGGCCGCGCGGGCCAGCAGCTCGTCCAGGGCCGCGGTCTCGGCGCGCCGCCCGAACAGCTCCATGGTCACGCAGTCTCCCCGTCGCCGTGACGACCGATCCGACGACCGATTCGCCGGGGTCCGCGGCGCCCGACACTCGGCGCGTGACCCACCCCGCACGTGCCATCGTGCCCGAGGAGGACGGACCGGGATCGCCGCCGCCCTCGGCGTCTGCCCTCGCGCAGCGCAACCTGTTCGAGGTCTTCGACGAGCGCGACCCCGAGGCGCGCGCCCGCGCCGCCGAGGAGATCTACTCCGGGGACATCGAGTTCCACGACCCCGAGGGCACGGTCCGCGGGCGGGAAGCCGTCGCGGCCAAGGCCGGCGCCCTGCTCGACGACGCGCCCGGGTTCGCGTTCTCCCTGATCCGCGCGCGCCAGAACGCCGGGACCGTGAGCGTCCTGGACTGGGCGTTCGGGCCGGACGGCGGCGACCCGGTCGTCACCGGCACGGACGTCGTGCTCGTCGCGGACGGCCGCATCCGGTCGCTCCACACCCTGCTCGACACCTGAGCGGAAGGACGGAACCGATGATCAGCCCGGTGACGACGAGCTGGCCGGCCCTGCGGGTCGCGGACTGGACGGACACCCGCGAGACCCTGCACATGTGGACCCAGATCGTGGGCAAGATCCGGATGGCCCACGCCCCGCTGCTCAACCACTGGTGGCAGGTGACCCTGTACGTCAGCCCGCGGGGGCTCACGACGTCGACGGTCCCGTACCGCGGCGGGGCCTTCGAGATCGAGTTCGACCTCGTCGGCCACACCCTCGAGGTCCGTAGCAGCGACGGCGGCGCGCGGAGCTTCCCGCTGCGGCCGATGCCCGTCGCCGAGTTCTACGCCCGGACCCTCGAGATGCTCGACGCGCTCGGGATCGAGGCGCCGATCCGCCCGCACCCCAACGAGGTCGAGCCCGCGATCCCCTTCGCCGAGGACCACACCCACGCCTCCTACGACGCCGAGGCGGCCACCCTGTTCTGGCGTCAGCTGCTCCAGGCGAACCGGGTCATCGGCGAGTTCCGCTCGCACTTCGTCGGCAAGGTCAGCCCGGTGCACTTCTTCTGGGGCGCCATGGACCTGGCCTGCACCCGCTTCTCCGGCCGCCCGGCGCCGCCGCACCCCGGCGGGGCGCCGAACTGCGGGGACTGGGTGATGGTCGAGGGCTACTCCCGCGAGCTGTCGAGCTGCGGGTTCTGGCCGGGCGGGGGCGAGGAGGGAGCCTTCTACGCCTACGCCTACCCGGAGCCCGACGGGTTCGCCGACCAGCCGGCCGGGCCCGAGGGCGCGTTCTTCAGCCGCGAGTTCCAGCAGTTCCTGCTGCCCTACGAGGTCGCGCGCGCCGCACCCGACCCCGACCGCGCGGTCGCCGAGTTCCTGCACGCCACCTACGCCGCCGCGGCCGATCGCGGGCACTGGGACCGCGCCGCGCTGGAGGACGACCCGTTCCGGTGGACGCCACGCTGATCCCGGTCGGGGTCGCGTCCTGCGACCCCGACCAGGCACATCAGTCGGTGGCGACACCCATCGCCGCGGCCAGCCGCAGGTGCGTCGCGGCCTCGGCGTGCCGGGACCGGCGCTGCAGCGTGCGGCCCAGCAGCAGGCGGGCGTAGCCGTCGGCCGGGGCGTCGGCCAGCAGGTCGCACAGGGTCTGCTCGGCGCGCTCCAGCTGTTCCGGGCTGCTAGCCTCCTCCGAACTGCTTGCATCTCGCAATCACCGAGGAGTGCCCATGGCGGACACCACCTGCCACATGTCGATCTCGGTCGACGGCTTCGCCGCCGGGCCGGACCAGAGCCGCGACAACCCGCTCGGGATGCGGGGCGTCGAGGTGCACGGGTGGCACATCGGCGACCCCCGGGCGAACGAGGCCGACGAGGTCGCGACCGGCTGGCTCATGCGCCCCCGCGGCGCGTACGTGATGGGCCGCAACATGTTCGGGCCGGTCCGCGGCGGGTGGGACGAGGACTGGCGCGGCTGGTGGGGGCCCGAACCGCCGTACCACGCGCCGGTGTTCGTGCTGACCCATCACGCCCACGACCCCGTCGAGATGGAGGGCGGGACGACGTTCCACTTCGTCACCGAGGGGTTCGACGTCGCCTACGCCCGCGCGTCCGAGACCGCGGGCGACCGGGGCGTGGACATCGCCGGTGGCGCCTCCACCGTGCGCCAGGCGCTGATCGCGGGCGTGATCGACGAGTTCACCCTGGACATCGCCCCCACCCTGCTGCACTCGGGTGAGCGCCTGTTCGACGGCGTCGAGTCCTTCGACTTCGAGCCCGTCGAGGTGCTCCAGTCGCCGCTGGCCACGCACATCCGCTACCGCCGGGCCGGCGCCGGCTGACGGTCGCCGCCCGCCATGATCAGGGGCGCCGCTGTGCACCTCGGGTGTCGCCGGAGGTGGATGGCGTCGCTCGTGATCTCGGCGCCCTCCCCGGGTCGCCGATCCACGCGGGACGATGCCGGGGTGACCGCGGCGTCGTCGTACACGGACCGGGCGCCGGCGCCCGCGCTCGCCGGGCTCGCGTCGTCGGTGTGGATCCAGCAGGTCGGGGCGCAGCCGATCGCCCAGCGCCACGTGCCCCACGGCGGCGCCGAGGTGCGCTGCGTCCTGGGCGAGGAGCCCCGCCTGCTGGGGGTGCTGACCGCGGCGACCCACCGGGACGCCCCGGCCGGCGGCACCGTGATCGGGATCCGGCTGCGGCCGGGCATGCTGGGCGGCCTCGCCGGGATGCCGGCCGACGAGGTGACCGACGAGGACCTCGCGGGCTCCGAGCTGTGGCGGGACCTCCCGCGCCTCACGGACCTGCTCGGCGCCGCCCCGTCCCCGCAGGCCGCGCTCGAGCGGTTGCAGGTGTTCGTCGCGCGCGCGATCGGTGACCCGGACCCGGTCGTCGACGAGGCGGTCCGGCACCTCATGCCGTGGCGCGGCGGGACCACGGCGCTCCCCGAGCTGCTGCCGGTGTCCGAGCGGCAGCTGCGGCGCCGGTGCCGTGCCGCGGTCGGCGTCGGGCCGAAGGAGCTCCAGCGCATCCTGCGCTTCCACGGCTTCACCGCCCGCGTCCAGGCCGCGGTCGACCGGGGCGCGCCCGGGGACCTCGCGGGGTGGGCGGTCGACGCGGGCTTCCACGACCAGGCCCACCTCACGCGGGAGTGCCGCCGGCTCACCGGCGTGACACCCGCGGAGTTCCTCGGGCAGTACCGCGACGCCTGCGGCGGCGCCGACGACCACGACCACGCGGCGGCGTACCTGCCGATGCTGCGGGCACATGGCCGTTCCGTACAAGAGCGCGCGCGGCGCCCGGCCTAGCGTCCCCACCCATGATCCTCGTGACCGGCGGCCTGGGCTCGATCGGCTCGCACACCGCGCGGGCGCTGCTCGACCTCGGGGAGCCGGTGGTGCTCACCGCGCACCGCTCGACCCGGCTGCCGGACTTCCTCGCCGACGAGCCGCGCGACCGGGTGGTCGTCGAGCCGCTCGACACCACGGACGCGGCGGCGTTCCTCGACGTCGGCGCGCGGCACCGCATCACGGGCATCGTCCACCTCGCGGCGGCCCCGCACGACTCGCCCGACCCCGTCGCCTACCTCCGGGCCGAGACGACGGCGCTGCTCAACGCGCTCGAGGCCGCCACGGCGTGGAGTGTGCGGCGGTTCGCCGTCGCCAGCACGATCGCGGCGTATGTGGGGGTGGACGACCCGCCGTGGCGCGAGGACGCCCCGCTGCCCACGGTGGCGCCGCACCAGATCCCGGTGTTCAAGAAGGCCGCCGAGCTGTTCAGCACCCTCGCCGGCGCCCACGCCGGGTTCGACGTGGTCACCCTGCGCATCGGCACGATCTGGGGCCCGCTCGGGCTGCCCGACTCGCCGTTCTTCGCGCTCCCGCGGCTGCTCCGCGCGGAGCTCACCCTGCCGCCGGGACACAGCACGGGCCGCCCTCCCGAGGGGCACCTCGACATCGGCCGGCTGGCGCGCGACACCGGTTTCACCCCCGCCTACGACGTCGGGCGCGCCGTGCCCGACTACGTCGCCTGGCTGCGGACCCACGAGGCATGAGGAGCTCGCCATGGCACGTGTCGTGATCCAGGCCGTGGTGTCGGTGGACGGCTTCATCGCCTTCCCCGACGACACCGTCGGACCGTTGTTCGACTGGTACTTCAACGGCGCCTCCACCCTGACCGCCCGGCCGAGCGGCTGGACGTTCCGCGTGTCGCCCGCGTCCGAGGAGTACCTCCAGCCGATCTGGGACGCCGTCGCGGTCACCGTCATCGGCCGGCACCTGTTCGACACGACGAACGGATGGGACGGCAAGCCCGCCGCCGGGGAGCAGCTGGTCGTCGTCACCCACCGGCCCCTGCCCGAGGACTGGGTCGCGGCCCACCCGGACGCCCCGTTCCACACCGCCGGGTCGGTCGAGGACGGGATCGCGCTGGCGAGGGACCTCGCCGGTGACGGGCTCGTCGTCGTCTCCGCCGGGGACCTCGGCGGGCAGGCGTTCTCGGCGGGCCTGGTCGACGAGGTGGCGATGGACGTCGTGCCGGTCGTCCTCGGCGAGGGGGTCCGCTTCTTCGGCGCGCACACCGGGGCCGTGCTGCTGGACGACGCCGACCGGATCGTCCAGGGCGACCGCGTCCTGCACCTGCACTACACCGTCAGGACGGGGTGACCGGCCCGGTCAGAGGGTCTCGCGGATCCAGTCGGCGATGGTGCCGGTGGCGGCGGGCATGTTGTCGGCGCTGACGTGCTCGACGCCGCCCTCGCGCGCGGTGAACCACTTCAGCTCGCGCCGCGGGCTGTTGACCGCGGTCTCGTACTGGGCGACCGCGTACTCGCGGGGGATCTGCCGGTCGTTCGCGCCGTGGGTGACCAGGAACGGCACGGTGATCCTCTCGGTGACCCCGACGAGGCTCATCGACGGCGCGAACTGCATGAACTCGTCGAGGCTCTCCTTGCCGAACACCCACTGCACGTGGTCCCAATAGTGCGGCACCGGCCGGTCGCCCTCGCGGGCGAGGCGGCGCTTCTGCAGCTCGCCCCAGTCGTAGTTGGCGCCCCAGGCGACGCAGACGCGGAAGCGCTTCTCGAACGCGGCGGCGCGCGGCGCGTAGTAGCCGCCGAGCGACCAGCCGATGACGCCGACGCGGTCGCCGTCGACGTCGTCGCGGGTCTCGAGCCAGTCCACGCACGGCCCGGCCCAGTGCTCGCTGTCGTGCCGTCCGGTCAGCCCGCGCAGCCGCAGCGCCTCCCCGCTGCCGGGGTGGTCGACGATCAGGGTCGACACGCCCCGCCGCGCCAGCTCCCGGGCGATCCCCGACCCGTGGACCATCTCCTTGGTGCTGTCCAGCCCGTTGGTGAAGACCATGCAGGGCGCCGGCCCGGACACGCCCTGCGCGGCGACGAAGAGGGCGGGCATGCTCGTGTCCCCGTAGGGGATGTCCACCCGGACCGTGTCGTGCCGGTCGAGCGTGATGGCCTTCGCGAAGGCGTCGAGCATCGCGCGGTAGGCCTCCCGGCGCGGGGCGTAGTGCCTGCTCTGCAGGCGTTCCGCGGTCAGGTAGTGCACGGCGGCGCGGTAGTACCGGGCGCCGGCCGAGAGCGACCGCCCGGCGGCCTCGTCCTCCTGCGCGAGCCCGGCGAGACGGTCGGCCACCGCGGTCCAGGAGCGGAAGAACAGCTCGGTGCCGGCGTCCTCACCGTCACGGGCGGCCTCGAGCACCGGCGCGCACGCCTCGTCCACCTCGCTGATGTGCGCGCCGGTGTTCAGCGCGATGTTGACCGACAGGTTCCACACGTAGTTGCCGGGGAACATCTCGAACACGGCGTGCTCCTCTCACCAGTGGATCGGGGGCAGTCCCGGGACGGGGGAGGGGAAGGTCGGCAGGGTCGTCCCGCGCAGGCTCCCCAGGTAGACCTGGTCGAGGCCCGGGCCGCCGAAGGTGACGCTGGCGAGCCAGGGGGCGAGGGTGCCGCCGGTGCGCGACAGGGTCTCGAAGCTCACCGCGGTCCCGCCGGCGAACTCCGCCTCGAAGGCCGCGGTGGCCTCCGGGTCGCCGTCGGCGAACAGCTCGAGGAGCTCGCCGTCGGGGGTCAGCGCGACCAGGCGGTCGGCGAAGATCATCGTCGCCCACAGGTTGCCGTAGCTGTCGAAGGTGATGCCGTCGACGACGCCGTCACCCAGCGAGCTCGGCCCGAACACCTCGCGCTCGAGCACGGTGGCGTCGTCGGCGAGGCGCAGGCGGCTCACGCGCTTGCCGGTCGTCTCGGCGACGTAGAGCCACTGCTCGTCGGCGTCGAAGCGGATCTCGTTGGTGAAGGCGAAGCCGTCGGCGACGACGCGCAGGCCGCGGTCGTCGAGGACGGCGACGTAGCCGTCGGCGACGTGGCGGCCGATCGCGTCGCTCCACGGGTTCACGCTCGTCGACACCGTGATCCAGATCCGGCCGCGCCGGTCGCGGATCACGAAGTTGACCTTCCCGAGCGGCTGCCCGTCGATGGTGTCGTGCAGCGTGCGGACCCGGCCGTCGCGGTCCATCACCTCGAGGGCGTCGGTGCCGAAGTTGGCGATCAGGATCTCGCCGTCCGCGGCGAAGGCGAGCCCGTTGGGCAGCGTGCCCGACAGCAGGCTCCCCGCCATGTCGTGGGCGGTGTCGAAGTGCTCCGACGGGCGCGCCGCGACGAGGTCCTGCGTGCCGTCGGGGTGGATCCGCACGACGCCGCCCCGCGCGTCCGCGGTCCAGAGCGTGCCGTCGCGCTCGGCGAGGATGCACTCCGGCCGCTGGAGGTCGCGCCCCACGGTGCGGACGAGGGTGGGATCGAACTCCCAGGTCAGCAGCGGGTTCGAGGCCATCAGAAGGGCTGCGCGAGCTGCGTGAAGGCCTGGCCCATCAGCCCGGCGTGGTCCGCGCCGGGCGTGCCCGGGTGCGTCTCCCAGTAGCTGATCTGCGCCGAGGTCTCCACGACGTACCGGCACCGGTCGAACCGGCGCTTGGCGAAGGTGCGCAGGCCGTCGTCGATGCCCGCCCCGGCGCCGAGCTCCTCGCCGAGGGCGACGGCGTCCTCCAGGCACATCGCGGCCCCCGCCGCGAGGTGCGGGGTCGTGGCGTGGGCCGCGTCGCCCACCAGGAGGACCCGGTCGCGGTGCCACGGCTCGGGGACGAGGAGGTTCTCGAAGACCGTGTAGTTGATCGGCGTCGTCTCGTCGACCGCCGCGCGCGCCGTCGCACCGAACCCGCCGAACGGCTCCAGGCGCTCGCGGACGGCCGCCGCGGCGTCCGGGCCCGGGCGGAAGGCCTCGTCGATCGGGAAGAGGACGTACATGTACATGCTGTCGGGCCCGGTGGGCGTGAAGCCGACGGTGGTCTCGGGGTCGCCGACGAGCTGGCACTCGGTGGTCAGCGCCTCCGGTCGCGGCAGCACGACCCGGTAGATGCCCTGGCCCAGGAACCGGATCGGGACGTCGCCGACGACGAGCCGGCGCACGGTCGAGCGCAGCCCGTCGGCGCCGACGACGAGGTCGTAGCGCGCGCTCCCGCCGTCGTCGAGCGTCACCGTCGCCGAGCCGGCGTGGTGCTCGACGCCGGCGACCGCGGTGCCCGTGCGCATCGTGACCCCGGCCCGCTGCGCGCGGGCGAGCAGGATGCGGTGCAGCTCGGGGCGCATCATCCCGACCATGCCGGGGTGGTCGGTGCCGACCGCCTTCGGCAGCGGGAAGCGCGTGATCGCGTTGCCCGCCGGGTCGAAGAGCTCGAAGTCGTCCATGGCGTAGCCGGCGGCGGCGCACTCCTCGTAGACCCCGAGCCGCTCCAGCGCCCGCAGCGCGGCGCCGATGAGCGTGATGCCGCTGCCGAGCGCGTGGATCTCCGACTCGCGCTCGACGAGCTCGACGTCGATGTCCCGGGACGCGAGGGCGGTGGCGGTGGCGAGCCCACCGATCCCGCCCCCGACGACCAGTGCCCTCGTCATGGCGCTCCTCCTTCGGCGGCTGTGCCGACGACGCTAGGGGCGTCCGGTGTGTCGCAGTTAGCGACGCGTGTCGATGCGAGCCATCGACCGCATCGATCGCCCGGAGCGTGCTCGTCAGCCGTCCATGGCCGCCGCGGCGCGCCGCACGCGGTCGCGCAGCCAGCGGTGCGCCGGGTCCGCGTCGGTCCGCGGCGACCAGAACATGGCCTCGGTCATCGGCGGGACGTCGAACGGCGGGTCGAGCAGCCGGATCGGCAGGTGGGACGCGAAGTAGGTGGCGAGACGCTCGTGCAGCAACGCCATCAGGCGCGTGCCCGGCAGCATCAGCGGCTGGATGACGAAGCTCTGGGTGTGGACGTCGACGTGCCGGTCGATGCCGAGGCGGCGCAGCCGCAGCTCGCTGATCGTGACGCCCGGCGCGCCGTCGTAGGCGAGGTACGGGAGCGTCCGGAACTGCTCCTCGGTGATCTGCTCGCCGACGTCGGGGTGGTCGCGGTCGACGGCCACCACGAACCGCTCGGTGAACAGCGGCGCGGACCGCACCTCGGAGCTCCGCGCGGCGAGCTCCGTGGGCAGGATGAGCAGATCGAGCTCCGAGCGGGCGAGGCGCTCGTCGGAGTCGGAGGTCGCCGGCCGCACGTTGAGGCGCAGCTTCGGCGCCTCCGCCTCGAGCTGGGCGAGCAGCGGCTGCAGCAGCACGAGCAGCACGTAGTCGCTGGCCATCAGCGCGAAGGTGCGCGAGTCGGTGCGCGGGTCGAACTCGCGGGTCGCGCGCACCGTCGACTCGATGGTGTCCAGCGCGTCGCGGATGGGCCCGACGAGCTCCAGGGCCGTCGGGGTCGGGGTGAGCGACCGGCCCTCGCGCACGAGGAGCGGGTCGTCGAAGAACTTCCGCAGCCGCGCCAGCGACGCGCTCATCGCCGGCTGGCCCACCGAGAGCCGCTCCGCGGCCCGGGTGACGTTGCACTCGGCGATCAGGACGTCGAACGCGACGAGCAGGTTGAGGTCCAGCTGCGGCAGCAGGGAGTCGCGGTCCATCGTCGGCGCCACCTCCTCCGCGGGGCGACGACGTTACCGCGAGCGGCGCCCGGTCATCGACGTGATCGATTTCGGACAGCCAGCGGGAGGCTGTCGAACCCGCGCAGCATGCGGTTCGGCTTGCGGACCGGCGACCCGGCGAGGCGGACCTCCGCCGCGTTCGCCACAAGCTCGGAGAGCACCACCCGCCCGATCAGCCGGGCCACCGGGGCGCCGAGGCAGAAGTGGACCCCGCGCCCGAAGGCGAGGTGCTCGTTCGGGCTCCGGTCGACGAGGAACCGGTCGGGGTCGGCGAACCGGCGCGGATCACGGTTGGCGCTGCCGAAGGCGGCCATGACCCGCGACCCGGCCGGGAGCGGGACGTCGGCGACGGTGGTGTCGGTGGTCGTCACGCGGAAGAACCCGGGCTGGACCGGCGACTCGAAGCGCAGGCACTCCTCGATCGCCGACGGCACCAGCTCGGGCCGTTCCACGAGCCGGGCCCACTGGTCGGGGTGCGTCGCGAGGGCGTGCGCGAGGTTGCCCAGCATGTTCACCGTGGTGTCCATCGCCGCGACCAGGATCCCGCCGAGCAGGGAGACCACCTCGCCCCGGGCGAGCTCGCCCCGGCCGCCCGCCTGCACGATCCGGTCGGCCCACCCGTCGGTGACGTACTCGCCCTCCGCGGCGATCCCGGCCACGAAGCCGAAGAGCCCGCCGGTGGCCTCCGCGAGGGCGGGCGTCGCCCCGCCGGCCGGGCACCCCATCGAGTCGAAGATCGTCGACGCCCAGCGGCAGTACTCCTCGCGGTGGCGGTCGGGGTAGCCCATGAGCTCGGCCATCACCGTCGTCGGCACCGGCTGCGCGACCTGCGCGATCCAGTCGACCTCGCCCTCGGTCAGGGCGCCGTCGAGCGCTGCGCGCACCAGGTCGCGCACCCGGGGTTCCAGCGCGCCGATGGCCTTGGGGGTGAAGTCGCGGGCGACGGCGCGGCGGACCCGGGTGTGGTCCGGCGGGTCGGTGGAGAGGATGACCCCGCCCTCCTCGGGCGTGGCGACGGGCTCGAGGCCCGCTCCCTGCGCCGATGAGAACGTCTCCCAGTCGCGCAGGACCGCGGCGACGTCGTCGTACCGGGAGATCAGCCAGACGCCGTACCGGTCGAGACGGACACAGGGCGCCTCGTCGCGCAGGGCGGCGTACGCGGGATAGGGGTCGTCGCGGAGCTCGGGGGCGAACGGATCGAAGGCCGACCCCGCCGAGGGACCCGAGATCGTCGTCACCGGGGGCTCACCTCCGGCGTCTTCGCGGCCCACGGGTTGGTGAGGTCCTCGTGCAGCTGCGGCGACACCCCGTCCTCGGTGCCCGCCATCCCGGCCGCCGACGGGAAGGCGTCCATCATCGAGTCGGGCATGTGCCAGTTGCGGAAGAAGTCGTTCGACCCCTGCGAGGGCCGCCACGTCCGGGCGCGCCAGTCCGGCACGTAGTTGCGGTAACCGCCGGAGTTGAGCTCGACCCGCAGGTTGCTCGGCTCCCGGAAGTACAGGAAGTTCTGTTCCCCGATGCCGTGGACCGACGGCCCGTACTCGATCGGCGTGCCGTTCTCGATGAGGATGTCGGCCGCGCGGTTGAGGTCCTCGGGATGGTCGGCCCAGAACGCGATGTGGTGGACGCGGCCGGCGGTCGGGGACGTGTCGATGACGATGCCGAGGTCGTGCGACTTCTCGTTAGTGGTCAGGACCGAGAAGACGGTGACCGGCGCGTCCTCGAGGTCGGTGAAGGCCATGACGCGGAACCCGAGGACGTCGGAGTACCACTGCGCGAAGCCGCGGACGTCCGACGCCGCGATCGTCACGTGGTCGAGGAACCGCGGCGCCGCGCCGTGGCTGCTCCGCCGCTCCGGGCGGTCCGGGTAGGTGGACTCGTGGCCGGGCTCGGCGGTGAACGCCGGGACGTCCCAGACCAGGCTCATCCGGTGCCCGAAGGGGCCGACGAAGGTGAAGGTGCGGCCCTGTGCGGGCCGGTCGTCGCGCCACTCGCCCCGCACGCCCGCCGCCTCCACACGCCCGACGAGATCGTCGAGGGCGCTCTCGCTGTCCGCGCGCCACGTCATGTCCGCCAGCCCCGCGTCCGGGCCCGGCGCGACGACCACGCTGTGGCGGTAGTGGTCGCCCCAGCAGCGCAGGTAGACCTTCCCGTCGGCGCGGTCGACCACCCGCAGGCCGAAACGCTCCACGTAGAACGCGACCGACGACTCGACGTCCGGGCTCGTGATCTCGAGGGAGATCAGATGGCTGAGCAGCCTGGGCATGCCGTTCCTCCCGTGCACGCGGGGTTCGGCGCCGTGCCGACCGTGCGGGGAACGCTATTTCGCCCGTCAGATCGCCGGAAACAATTGTTGTCGATTTCTGGCATCGTCGGAGTCGATGGATCGTGGCCGCGAGCGTTACGGATGCGGGTGGCCGGGGGTACCACGGCGGGGTTCTGCTCCTCCGTGGAAGGTGTCTCGTGCGTCGTTTCGATCTGGTCGTCCTGGGTGCCGGCTCGGGCAACATGGTGATCGACGACTCGTGGTCGGACCGCCGGGTCGCCGTCATCGAGCACAACGCCTTCGGCGGCACGTGCCTCAACCGCGGGTGCATCCCGTCGAAGATGCTGTCCTACACCGCCGAGGTCACCGAGCTCGTCGCCGATGCGCCGACCTACGACGTCGACGCCCGGCTCGAGGGCATGCGCTGGCCCGACGTGCGCAAGCGGGTGTTCGACCGCACCGACGGGACCGCCGCCGAGGGCGAGCAGGGCCGGCGGAGCGAGGACTTCGTGACCGTCTACACCGGCGTCGCCCGCTTCACCGGCCCGCGCCGCCTGCGCATCGAGGGCGAGGACGGCGAGGACCCGGTGGAGATCGAGGGCGACCAGGTGGTCGTCGCGGCCGGGTCGCGTCCCTCGGTCCCGCCGCCGGTGCAGGAGTCGGGGCTGCCGTTCCACACCTCGGACACGATCATGCGCATCGACGCGCCGCCGCGGCGTCTGGCCGTGCTCGGCGGCGGCTACATCGCCGCCGAGCAGGCCCACGTGTTCCACGCCGCGGGCAGCGAGATCGTCGTGATCGAGCCCCATGACCAGCTCCTCGAGGGCCACGACGAGTCGGTCGCCGCCCGGTTCACCGACATCGCGCGGGAGCGCTACGAGCTCCACCTCGAGCGTCGCTTCGAGAGGCTGGAGGGCGAGCCGGGGGCGCTGCGCCTCGTGCTCGACGACGACAGCGTGGTCGAGGCCGACACCCTGCTCGTGGCCACCGGGCGCACCTCCAACGCCGACCGGCTCGACCTGGCCGCCGCCGGCATCGACGTCCACGACGACGGGCGGATCGCGGTCGACGACGCCCAGCGCACCTCGGCGCCGGGCGTGTGGGCGCTCGGCGACGTCAGCTCGCCGCTGCAGCTCAAGCACGTCGCCAACCGCGAGGCCGAGGTGGTCCGGCACAACCTCGCCCACCCCGACGACCTGCGCACCGTCGACCACGACCTCGTGCCCTCCGCGGTGTTCACCAACCCGCAGGTCGGGGCCGTGGGACGCACCGAGCAGCAGTGCCGCGACGAGGGACTCGACTACATCGGCGCCACCGTGGAGATGGCCGACGTCGCCTACGGCTGGGCCATGGAGGAGCGGACGGGCTTCTGCAAGGTCCTCGCCGAGCGGGGCACCGGCCGCATTCTCGGCGCCCACATCATGGGCCCGCAGGCGCCCGCGATGATCCACGTGCTGAGCGTGGCGATGACGTTCGGCATCGACGCGACGGCGTTGTCGCAGCGGCCCTACTGGGTCCACCCCGCCCTCACCGAGGTCATCGACAACGCCCTGCGCAGCCTGGCGGTCTGAGGTGCTCCGGAGCCGAGCCGCCGGCGGCGTCGTGGTCGATCCGCGGGGGCGGGTCGCGGTGGTCCGCCAGCGCGCCCTGACGTGGTCGCTGCCCAAGGGGCACGTCGAGGACGGCGAGTCCGTGCTCGAGGCGGCACGGCGCGAGATCGAGGAGGAGTGCGGGCTCACCGACCTCGAGCTCGTGCGCGAGCTGGGGTCCTACACGCGGCTGGGCGTCCGCCACGCCCTGCCCGAGAGCAAGACGATCACGCTGTTCCTGTTCCGCAGCCCGGAGGCGACGCTGCAGCCGCGCGACCCGGCGAACCCCGAGGCCCGGTGGGTGGCGCCGGAGGAGGTCGCGGGGAGGCTGTCGAACCCCGCCGACGGCCGGTTCTTCGCGCGGGAGGTGCTGCCGATCCTGGGGGAGGGCCGAGGTCCTACGTCGTGAACCACCCCGACGGGCCGAGGCCCGCGCCGGCCTCCAGCCGCGGGGCGTACTGGTCGTAGAACACCGTGGCGAGCAGCTCGCGGCGGCTCCGGACGCCCGCCTTCTCGAAGATCGATTTCAGGTGGTCCTGGACGGTGTAGCTCGACAGCTCGAGGGTCCGGGCCATGTCGGCCGTCCTGACTCCCTGCAGGGTGAGGGCGACGACGTCCCGCTCGCGGCCGGTGAGGCCGAGCGCCGCGATCACCAGCGGCACGATCTCGGGCGGCCGGGCCTCCTCCAGGGTGACGACGACCTCGGCGGCGCCGCCGTCCGGTGCGAGCAAAGGCGAGGCGTGCCCGACCAGCCAGCGCCCGGTGCGCGAGCGCAGCCGCATGCGCGGCACCGTGGGGTGCTGCCCGCGGGCGAACCGGCGGGCGGCCCCGACCAGGGCGCGCACGCTGAACGGCAACGGGCCCCGGCCGATCGGCTCGCCGGTGAGGTGCGCCAGCCCGTCCGCGGCGCCCACGCTGAGCCGCACGATCTCGTCCGCGCCGTCGACGACCAGCACGACCGGGCCCTGCGCGGCCGGGAGCAGCTCGGTGCCCGCCGACGCGATCGTCCCGGCGCGCAGCCCGACCGCCAGGGCCGTCCGCACGCCGCTGAGGTACTCCTGCTCCGCGTCGGTGAACGCCGAACGCGCCCCGTCGCGGAACAGCGCGAGGAACCCCCAGGACGCACCGTCGCTCTGGAGCGCCATCCGTGCCTCGTCGCCGACGTCCCAGTGGTGGTACAGGTCGGTGAACCGTGGCGAACTGCGGAGGTCCCCTCCGGTCTCCACCATCGCCGTGGCGACCCCGCCCGGCCGTCCGGCCACGACCTGGAAGTTGAACGGGTCCGGCCCCTCGTACTCGTGGTAGATCCACTGCTCGTCGTACTCGTCGCCGACGCCGCCCCACTTGACGTTGCCGGTGATCAGGTTGGTGGCGGGATCGGCGGGCGCGAGACAGGCGACCGAGAACGGGACCGCGCGGGTCAGGACGTCGAGCGCGGCGTGGCTGAACGTCGGCATGTCGAGGCCGGCCGTCGCCAGCGATCGGATCTCCAGGCGTGCCCGTTCTGCCGCGATCTGCACGATTCGAGTGTGATGCGCTGCACATCCTGATCGGAATCCCCCACTTTTCTGGGGTCGCCGCGGGCCAGCTTCGTGGGATGGGCACGCCGGTGGCGTGGCGTCACTCTGCTCGCCGACACCTCCGTACGGGACAGCGAGGAGCAGCCATGGACACCACCACCGTCGCGCAGCGCACCGGGTGGGCGCGCCCCGCCGGGATCGTCGGTCTCGTCGGCGGACTCGTCGCCGTGGGCGTCGGCGCCTACGAGCTCTCGACGCTGCCCCTGGAGGTGAGCACGACCTCGGGCCTGCGCAACGCGCTGCTCCACGTGGCGACGATCGTCGCGCTCGCCGGGCTGGCCGCCCTGGGGGCCGTCGGGACCGCGTGGTGGGGCCGGCTCGGCCTCGGCCTGACGATCCTGGGCTTCGTGGCGCTGACCGTCGCCGAGGTCCTCGAACCGGTCGACCCGGTGACGGCCATGGCGATCTTCGAGCTCGCCCCGCTGGTGATCGGGCCCGGCCTGGTGCTGGCCGGCGCCGCGGTGCTCCACGCGCGGCGGTGGTCGGGGTGGCGCCGCGTCGTCCCGCTCGCCGTCGGGGCCTACGTGCTCGCCGTCTTCCTGCCCGTGATGATCGCGATCGGGACCGACGCGGCCTTCTGGACCGTGTTCATCGGCTTCGAGCTGGGGCTGGCCGCGCTGGGTCTCGCCGTCGCCCAGGAGGCGTCGGCCGGCTCGCGCGCCACCTGACGGCGGCTCAGCGGCGCAGGGTGTCGCTCGGGGAGTGCCCGTAGTGCTCGCGGTAGAGCACGGAGAAGCGGCCGGGGTGCCCGAAGCCCCACCGCGCGGCGATGGCCTCGACGCGGTCGCCGCGCGTGTGGTCGCCGGCCTGGAGGTCGCGGTGGGCGCGCTCGAGGCGGACACGGCGCAGGTGCTCCAGCGGGGTGCTGTCGCGGTGGCGACGGAAGGCGAGCTGCAGGGACCGGACGCCGACGCGGGCGGCGTCGGCGACCTCGGCCAGCCCGATGTCCTCGTGGGCGTGGGCCTCCATGAAGTCCACGGCCCGGCGCAGGGTCGCCGGCTCGCCCCGGGGATCGGCGTCGCCGCGGTCGAGGGCGGCGACGGCGGTGTTCGGGAACGTCGCGAGCAGGGCGGTCGCGAGATGGCGCACCGTGTCGGCGTGGACCAGCGGTGCGCCGACCAGCGTGTCCGAGGTGAGGACGTCGTCGTGGACGTGGGCGCTGACGCGGGACCAGTACTGGGCGAGTGCGGCGGACACGGGGACCGCGGAGGTGAACGCGACGGCGTCGGGGCTCAGACCGGAGAGCTCGGCGCCGACGCGGGCGACCTCGGCGGGGTCGAGGGTGGTGGTCCGGACCGTGACGTCGTCCCACCCGAGGGAATAGGCCGACCAGGTCGGGAGCAGCACGAGCGGTGCGCTGACCTGCCCGTGGTCGTCCTCGATGCGGAGTGCCCCGCCGCACAGGGTCTGGAACACGACGAGGGCCGACGGGGGTTCGGCGACGGCCTCGACGGACCCCGAGTGCCGGAACCGCCCCATCGACAGGGCGCGGGTGGAGACGACCTGCGTCCAGAACGCGAACCCGTCCGCGTCGATCGGCGCCGGCCGGAGGTCGGTGTAGGTCGCCCGGAGGTACAGGGTCACCGCGTCCGGATCGGCGCTCGACCACCGCGTCCGCGTGACCGTCTCTTCCGGCCCCGCGCGTGTCAGGGGCCCTCCTCTCGCCGGGGCTGTGCGTCCCCTCCGCCCATCGCCTCGTGGAGGTCGGCGAAGACGTCGAAGGCCTCGGTGAGGTCGAGGATCGCGGCCACGCGGGCCGCGGGCCCGCACCGACCGACGACGAGCCGGGGCGTGCGCGTCGCCGGCCTCCGCTCCGCCTCCTCGACGAGGGCGGCGACGACGGTGGCACCGAGATAGGTGGCCGCGCCGATGTCGATCACCAGGGCCGGGGCCGGTGCCGCCCGTTCCGGCGGTGGACCGGGTCGCTCGCCGAGGGCGCGGGCGACGGTGCTGTGCACCTCGGGGCGGGTGACCAGATCGAGCTCGCCCTCGCCGCGCAGGACGACGACCTCCTCGCCGGCCGCCCACACGACGTCCGCCCGGAAGCCGTTCCCGGTTCCGCTCGGTCGGTCGTGCGGCTCTGCGCCGCCGACGTCAGGCCGTCCGCTGATGACCAGGTCCCCCTCGACCCCGCCCCGTCCTCAGGGCAGGCGTCGCGAACCGTACTCGTGTTGTCGGGTAACGGATAGGAGGACGGAGATCAGCGGCGCAGCGTGTCGCTCGGGAGGCAGTCGAAGTGGTCGCGGTACGCCGCGGTGAACCGGCCGAGGTGCGTGAACCCCCACCGCCGCGCGATCGCGGAGACCGTGTCGCCCCGCGACGGGTCCCCGACCTGGAGGTCGCGGTGGGCGCGCTCGAGCCGGACGATCCGCAGGTGGGCACGCGGTGTGGTGCCGCGGTGCCGGCGGAAGCTGTGCTGCAGGCCGCGGGCGCCGATCCCCGCCGCGGCGGCGATGTCACCGACGTCGATCGACTCGCCGGCGTGCTCCTCGATGAAGTCCATCGCCCGCCGGACGACCGCCGGATCGCCGTTGCCCGGACCGGGACCCGTCGGGTCGTTCACGGCGTCCAGCGCCGCGTTGGGGAAGGTGTGGACGAACGTGCTCGCCAGCAGCCGGAACGCCTCGGCACGCGCCAGCGGGCTGGCGGCGATCTCGTCGTCGCCCAGGACGTCACGACGCACGTACTCGGCGACCGCGTGCCAGTGCCGTTCCCGCCGGGCCGACACGGGCCGGGACATGCGGAACCGGATCCGGTCGGGAGCGAGCCCGGACACGTCCGCGGCGAGCGCCCGCGTCGGCCCCAGGTCGAGCCGGACCACGTCGTAGTCGACGTCGTCGAGGAGCACCTCGAGCGGCAGGTGCGGATCGATCAGCACCGTCTCGCCCGCGCCGAACCGCATCTCCTGCTCGCTCGACGTCACCTGGCAGCGACCGGCGCTCGGCCGGGCCACGAACAGCCCCTCGCTCGGTGAGGTGCCGGTCCGGAACGCCACCGACTGGCGCATCCGCTCGAGGGTGAACCGGTCGGTGTCCGTGCCCCGGATGTGCAGGCGGAATCCCGCGCGGTGACCCGAGAGCCGGAACGTGCTCTCCGTGTACCGGGCGCAGATCATCTCGTACGCGGTCTCCGGGTCGTCGGTCGCGAACTCGTACGCCTCCGGCGCCGACACCGACGTCACCCGTCCCCCTTCCGTCGGGACGACCGCTCTGGGCCGTCCGCACCACGCCGACGACAGCACAGCGTGCCCCCGCGCCGCGCGGATCGTCCACCGTGGCGGCGACGCGGCGCGCAGCGCCCCGGAGGAGGGCGACGACGTGATCAGCGGCCGGACAATTCGAGCTCATCACATTCCCGATCCACAACCATTCGCGGGCGGATGCCTAGCGCATTCGCCGTAATGGATCTGTGACGACAAGAAAATAGTGTCGAGATTCGCGCAGAAGGCTTTCCTGCGGCGTCGATCGCGGGGGAGGGTGGCGGCGCCGTTCGATCCGGGGGAGGTGCGGGGCGTGACCGTTCACCAGGGCCGGCACGAGATGCCCGGATGGCGGGGCTACCTCCCGGACAGCGTCGACCGGGCCTCGCGGGGACCCGGACGACGGGAGGGGCTGCTCCGGCGCCGCGCCGTCGCGGTCGGCGCGCTCGCGGCCTGCGTCGTGGCGGGCGGGGCCGCGGCGACCCAGACGCGGTCGGTGTGGCGGCCGGACCCGCCACCGGGACCCGCCGACACCTCCGGGTCCGTCCTGGCCCGGAGCTCGCTGTGGCTGCGGGACGCGGGCCCCGTGCTGGCCGGCGTCGAGGTGGAGCTCCGGCGGGTCGAGGGCGTCCGGAAGCAGTGGGAGACGTCGCCGATGGCGCGGCGCACCGGGCCACCGCCGAGCGCGGTCGCGGCGCTGCTCGATCGGCGGGCCGCGCTCGAGCGGCACCGCGAGACGTTGCGGGCGGCCACGGTCGCCCTCCGTGCGGAGCCCGCGTCGGAACCGCTGCTGTCGAGCGCCGCGGAGCAGCTCCGGGCCGCGCAGCAGATGCTGCGGGAACTGGACTCGGGTCGTGGTGTGCTCGGGGACCCGATGGAGGCGGCGGTCCTGAGGCTCGCGGGCGACCGCGCGGGTCTCGCCGCGTCCGGGGCCGCGTCCCGGAGCGACCGGACACCGGTGCAGGCCGTCCGGGTCTCGACGCCCCTCGGTGCGGCGGGACCCGTCGTGGCCGGCCGGCCGACGACCCGGGCGGTCGCGGTCCGCCCGGTAGCCGTCGAGAGCTCCTCGACGGCGAGCGAGGAAGGTCCGCGGGACTCGTCGCCCGGGTCCTCGGTGCCGTCGGGGGGCGCCGAGGACCCGGAGGCGGGCCGGTCACTGCGAGCGGGCACGGCGCCGGCGCCGGCGCCGGAGCCCACGCCGACTCCCTCGGCGGCGCCCGGGGCGGAGGGACCGAGCTCCGGCGGGCCGGCTGCGGTCCCGGCGGAGGCACCCGTCGCGCCGCCGGACGGCTCGGCGCCGGCGGTCGGGACCTCGGTGCTGACGTTCGGCGGCACCCCGCCGGACGACACGGACGACACGGACGACACCGCCGAGCTGTCCGTGCGTGACCTCTCCGGCGTCGCCGATGCCGACGCCGACGACGCCGTCGACCCGGAGGAGCAGGCCACCTCGTCGGACCGCTCCGACACGTGAGGTCCCGGGCGCCCGCCCCCGCGGAGCAAGGCAGGGACGGGCGCCCGGGTACTCGGAGCGCGGGGTACCAGGCGTGCACCTGGAGCCGTGGTCGCGGTCTCGGCGTCGGTCGCCGCGGATCAACGGCCGACGCAGACCCCCGGCTGCCTCCGCATCCCGCGGCGGTGTCGCGTGGGTTCCCGTGGTCCGAGCACAGAGCCCGCCGGGGGACGTGACCTTCTCTACCGGTCCCGTCGTGGCCGACCGCGGCCCTGATGCGTCTGTTGTACGCCGCGTGCGCTCGACGGACAACGACCGTTCGTGTCCGATCGGAGTCGCCGTATCGGCCCCGGCCGTGGTGGCCGTGTGTGCTCGTGGTTGCCTGCGTGCCGGGGGTGGTCGGATGGCACCGGCGATCGGGCGAGGACGGGTCGTCGCGCTGACGACGCGCCGGGTCGCGCCGTGGTGGCGACGCCTGCGCGAGACGCGGCGCGTCTACCGCGCCCGTCACGGCGACCACCTCTCGGCGGCGGTCACCTTCTTCACCGTGCTCGCGCTGGTGCCGCTGCTGATGATGGCGGTCTCGGTGGTCGGGTTCCTGCTGTCGTCCAGCCAGAGCGTGTTCGCGCAGGTGGAGGACCTGATCGCGGTGGCGCTGCCGCAGCCGGCGAGCACGGCCGTCGTCGACGTCGTCCACATCGTGGTGGCCGAGCGGGGAACTCTCGGCGTGCTCGGCCTGGCGGCCGCGGCGGTGTCCGGGTGGAGCTGGATCAGCCACCTGCGCGACGCCATGACCGCGCTGCTGGGGCGGCCGCTCCCGGAGCGCCGGTGGCGTCACGCGGTCTCGGACGTGGGCGCGCTGCTGGGCATCGGTCTCGCCCTGGCCGTCTCGTTCGCGCTGGCGGCGCTCTCGGGTGCCGTGGGTCGGTGGCTGCTCGCCCTCCTCGACCTCACCAGCACCTCCGGCGCCCGCATCGTGCTGGCGGTCGGCTCGGTCGTGATCGGGCTCGCCGCCAACTGGCTCGTCGTCGCCTGGTGCCTGGCCCACCTCCCGCGCCCGGCGCGTCCGCTGCGCCCCGTGCTGCCGGCCGCGGCGGTGGCGGCGGTGGGCCTCGGCGTCCTGCAGCAGCTCGGCGGCCTCTACTTCCGCCTGCTCGGCAACTCGCCGGCGGTGACGGCGCTGGGCGCGCTGGTCGGCGTCCTGCTGATCGTCTACCTCGTCGTCCGGTGGCTGTTCCTGGTGACGGTGTGGACGGACACGCGGGCACCGGCCGCCGTCACCGATCGCAGCGAGGCCGGCCGTGTCGGTCTCGAGCTCGTCGCCGACATCGTGGGGTGACCTCGCCGCACCGTGCGGACGGTGCTCACCCGCGTCAGCGGGGTGAGCCCGACCGCCAGTCGGGGAGCTCGTCGAGGTGCACGTCGTAGCGGTCCTGCTGGGGCAGCAGCGACGCGAAGTCCGCCTCCCCACGGCTGATGAGGGACAGCTGCTCGAAGTAGCCGAACCGCTCGACGCCCGGGCTGAGCAGGATCACCACGTCGGCGACCTCGCCCTCGGCGGCTCCGAAGGCGTGCGTCAGACCGGGCGGGATGATGACGAGACCGCCCTTCCCGACCGTGGTCAGGGCGTCGCCGAGGCGGAAGAGCATCGTTCCGTCCAACACGTAGAAGACCTCGTGGGACGACTCGTGGTGGTGTGGGGGAGCCCCGTCCGCCCCGGTGGCCAGGGTGAGACGGCTGGCGCTGACCGCGCACCCGTCGGTGAGCAGCTCGAACGCCCCGTGCGCGAGAGGCAGCGTGGCGGCCTCACCGGGCCGGACGACCAGGGGGTCGGTCGCGGCATCCATGGGGAACCCTTCCGTCGGTGTCGGCGGTCAGCGCTGGAAGCGCATGGTGACGGTGGTGCCGCCGTCGCGGTGCTCGACGTCGCTGGCGTCGGACAGGAACCCGATCATCGCGCGGCCGCGCCCGCGCACGGTCTCGCCGGGGTCGGGGGTCTTCCAGCGGCCCTCGTCGGCCACGGTCACGCGCAGCTCGTCGGCCGCGCAGACGGCGGTGATCTCCAGCGGGCCGCCCTGGCCGGCGGGGTAGGCGTGCTCGGCGGAGTTGGCCATGGCCTCGTACGCGGCGAGCACGAGGTCCTCCTGCCGGTCCTCGGACAGCGGCGTCTCCGCGGCCCAGCGGGCCAGGGACTGCCGCAGCCCGATGAGCCGCTGCGCCGTGGCCCAGATGCGGGCGTGGAAGTCCGCGTCGGTCATCGGGCGGCCTCCGCGTCGCGGTGATGCCCGTCGCGGTGGTGCACGGAGACGAGCGCGATGTCGTCGTCGTGCTCGCCGCCGGTCAGGGTCGCGACGAGGCGGTCGCAGTCGGCGGGGCCGAGGGGACGGGGCAGCGCGGCCACCGCGGCCAGCAGCCACTCCATGCCCTGGGCCAGGTCGCGGCTGCTGCGGCTCTCGACCAGCCCGTCGGTGTAGAGCAGCAGCCCGTCGCCCGGCGGGAACGTCGTCCGGCGCTCCGGGAACGCGGCGCCGACGCCGAGGGGCTGGGCGGTCGCCTCGCCGAGCTGCTCGATCGTGCCGTCGGCCCGCCGCAGGAGGGCGGGCAGGTGCCCGGCGTTGGCGTACACCAGCTCCTGCGCGGCGTGCACCGCGTAGAAGCAGGTCACGAACGTCGGCTCGGTGAACCCGCCGAGCAGGGTGGCGACGTGGCCCAGCACGTCGGCCGGGCCCAGGTCGAGCAGGGCGTAGGAGCGGATCGCGGTCCGGACCTGCCCCATGATCGTGGCCGCGGGGACACCGTGGCCCACCACGTCGCCGATGACGAAGGCCGTCGCGCCCGATCCCAGGGGGATGACGTCGAACCAGTCGCCGCCGATGTTCGGGCCGGTCGCCGCCGGCAGGTAGCGCGTGACCAGGTCCAGCCCCGGCACCGGCGGCACGTCGGGCAGCATGCTGCGCGAGAGCTCGCGGGTGAAGTTGCGCTCGCGCCCGTAGAGCCGGGCGTTGTCCAGCGCGATCGCCGAGTAGCCGGCGATGCCCTCGGCGAGGTATTCGTGGCGGGCGGTGAAGCGGCCGGGCTCGGGGTGCCCGAAGAAGAAGCCGCCCAGGACCTCGCCGTTGCTCGGGCTGATCACCGACACCGCGAGGTAGCTGCGCACGGGCAGGTGCCCCTCGGGCATGCCGTGGTACGGCGCGTTGTGGCCGAAGCGCGGGTCGGCGGTGATGTCGTCGCTGCGGACGGTGCCGTTGCCGTCGAAGGTCGGTGCGAACACCTCGGTGTTGCGGGGCATCGGGAAGCGCGAGAACGCCTCCCGCGGCACGCCCGAGAGCGTGTAGAGGGTGTAGGACTCGCCGAACTGGTTGATCAGGTTGTAGAAGAACGCGCCGAACGCCGCGCCGACCGCCGTCGTCGCCGCGTCGGTCGCGTCCTGCACGAGGGTGTCGATGTCGAGCTGCGCGGTCAGCTGCCGCCCCACCGACTGCAGCGCGTCGATGACGGCGGCCTCGCCGCGCAGGCCGGCGACGGTGCGGCGCAGCTCGCCGGTGGCCGCGGCGACGGCCCGGGCCGCGGCCACGTGCGACCGGTCCACCGGCTCCCGGGCGACCAGCGCCGTGCCGCCCGCGCCGCTCGTGCTGTCGCCGCGCTCCGGGTCGACGACGACGAGCGCCGCGGTCGCGCCGGGCACCAGCGCCGCGAGCCGGGTGTCGTCGGGGACCACGACCACCTCGCCGTCGACGGGCGCCAGGGCGGCGAGCTCGTCCGGGGTGATCGCGCGCCGCTCCACGGCGACCGGGCGCCCGTCCGGTGCGGTGAACGACGGGGCGAGCGCGTCCAGCAGGGCGGCGGTCTCCGGCTCGGACGAGGCGGCGCCGCGTGGGGTGAGGGTCATGGGCGGGTCACCGCGCGGCGAGGGCGTCGGCGAGGGTGTCGTGCAGGGCGAGCTCGTCGGTGAGCCGGGTGACCTGCAGTGGGCGCAGCACCAGCCGCCCGGTCGCCACGACGCGCACCGCGGTGTCCTCGCCCGACTGGCGGTGGGCCCGCACCAGCTCCGCCATCCCGACCGAGGCCAGGAACGTCACCGCGGTGAGATCGATGACCAGGACCGACGGACGCAACCGGGCCGCCCGCTCGACGGTGCGGCGCAGCGTCGACGCCAGCGACAGGTCGAGCGCGCCGGCGACGGCGAGCACCACGCCCTCCGGGACCTGCTCGAGGGTCACCGAGCCCTCGGGCTCGTCGTCGAGCGGGCCTCGACCATCCCGTCCGGGCTCGGTCATGGGCTCATCTTGCCGCGCGCCCGTTCGGGTTTCGACGGCAGGAGGCGGCTGCCGCCGATCGGCGGCCGTCCCCGGCGTCCGGCCCCGCTGTCATCCTGGACGGGCCCGCCCGCACGCCACCCCGACGACCCCGAGGACCACACCGTGAAGACCGCAACGCTGGGCGACCTCCAGGTCAGCCGCATCGGACTGGGCGCCATGGGCATGTCCCACGGCTACACCGGCGCCGGCAGCGACGACGCCGAGTCGATCCGCACCATCCGCCGCGCCCTCGACCTCGGCGTCACCTTCCTCGACACCGCCGAGGTCTACGGGCCGTACGCCAACGAGGAGCTCGTCGGGAAGGCGCTCCTCGCGCGCCTCGAGGAGAACGCCGCGGCCGACGCCGTCGAGCTCACCGCGGAGCAGCTGCGCCGCCTCGACGAGCTGCCCCCGGCCGAGGGCGGCCACCACACCGAGGCCCAGATGAGGCTGATCGAGCGCTGAGCGGCGCCCGCGACGTGCGGTGGCCCTCCGGGACGCGGGCGCGGTCGGTCAGGCCGGCACCACCCGCTCCCAGAGGTCGGTGAACTCGAGGGTGTCGAAGAACGCGACGGCCTCGACGATCGCCTCGCCGTGCAAGCGGAGGTACCAGGTGTAGGTGTTGCGGTAGGGGCGGCCGTCGCGGGCGGTCGCGGCGGCGTCGAAGAGCGCGATCACCCAGTCGCCGTCGGCGTAGAGCCCGCGCACGACCGGCACGAGCGGCGCCGACATCCGGGCGTTGAACGGGTCGATGAAGACGTCGAGGAACTCCTGGCGGCTCTCGTAGGTCCGCGACACCGGGCTGTTGCCGACGATCGTCCAGCGGGCGTCGTCGGCGAGCAGGGCGAACGGGCCCCCGGTCCCGGCGGCCCAGTCGTCGAAGGCGCGGGCGACGGTCTGCTTGCGGGCGTCCTCCGCGGCGAGGTCCCTGGCCACGTCAGATCCTCTGGGAGAGCTCGAACATGTTCCCCCACGGGTCGCGGAAGAACGCCAGCCGTGCGCTGATCTCCTCGAGCTCGAAGGGCTCGTTGACGACGTCGACCCCGCGCGCGCGGAGCTCGGCGAGCGTGTCGTCGACGCTGTCGACCTCGATGCACACGTGGTTGAGCCCGGTGACCCCGAGGCTCTCGTCGACGTCGGCGAACTCCGGCTGCGCGGTGGCGCCGGGGCCGGCGAGGATCTCGAGGTGGAAGTCGTCCTGGTCGGGCGGCATCACGTAGGCCAGCGTCAGGTCGCCGTAGGGCCAGGCCTGCAGGACCCGCCAGTCCATCTTGTCGACCCAGAACGAGCGGGCGTCCTCGAAGTCGGGGTAGCGGATGCCGGTGTGGTGGGCGCGCATCGAGGCGAAGGGCGAGGCGGGATTGCGGGCGGGGTTCGCGGGAAGCGGCATGTCCCCGACGCTAGGAACCGGCGGGCGGCCGGTCTTCGTTCGCGGCCACACATCTGGTGCCCGTCGTTCGTCCCGGCCGACGACGGGCTCACTCCGCGGCGCGGGCGCTGACGCCGAGCGCGAAGCTGACCTCGACGATCGTCTCGGTCGAGTCCAGGGACGACCCGGTCAGTTCCTCGAACCGCCGCAGGCGGTACCGCAGCGTGTTGGGGTGCACGGGCAGGGCGCGGGCGGCGCGGGCCACGTGGCGGTCCTCGGCGAGGTAGACCGCGACCGCCTCGAGCACCAGCCGCCCGAACTCGCCCTGGTCGTCCAGCGGCGCGAGGTACCGCTCGCGCAGCAGCCCGTTGACCTCGCCGGCGTGGGTCGCGGCGACCCGCCAGCTGAGGTCCTCCAGCGCGCGGACGCCGCCGAGCCCGAGTGTGGTCGACGCGGTCAGCACGGCCTGGGCGGTGCGGAACGAGCGGTCGAGCCGGTCGAGGGGGACCGCCGGGCCGAGGGTGATCAGGGTCCCGTCGCCCACCGCGTCCGGGCGGAAGGGCACGACGCCGGCGACGTGGGCGCCGATCGCCGCGAGCACCGCCACCCCGGGGTGCCGCGCCGCCTGGCGCTGCAGCTCGTGCAGCAGCGGACCCGGGTCCGCTGCTGCGGGCTGCGCGCGCAGGGCGCGGTATGGCATTGCCGGGTCGAGCAGCAGCGCCGTGCCCGCCAGCGTCAGGTCGGCGCCCTCGAGCGTGCCGTCGAGCAGCCCGAGGAGGAACTGCTGCGACCGGCGGGCCTGGTCCAGCGCGTTCTCGATGTCCGACTGCCGGTACACGGCGACGACGTTGCCGGTGTAGGCGTCGCTGAAGGACCACGCGAGTGTGAGAAGCCGGACCGTGTCGGTGGCGTCCAGCCCGACCTCCGCGGCGACCGCCGCCAGGGCGTCCCGGATCGCCCCCATCGAGAACCGGAAGGCATGCATGATGTCGTGGATCGGCACGCCCTGCTTCGCGCGTGCCCGCGACGACTCCTCGGCCTGCACGATCTGCGGCGGCGCGGGAACCGCGCCCGTGCGGACCACCGCACACACGTCCCGCACGATCTGCACCACCGACGCCTGGACGTCGGCGCGCGGCACCCGCTCGTAGGTGGGGATGTTCGCGTCGATGCGGGCGTGGACAGTGCGGGCGATGTCGTCGCCGCGGGCCGCGAGCGCACCGGCGACCAGCTCGGACGGACTCGCGGACACCCCCGGGACGATAGTCGGTGGCGTGGGCCATGGACGTCGTCGACGACGAGGACGAGGCTCGCCGTCGACGCCGACACGAGGATGTGCCCATGGCCGCGCCGACCCGCGAGGACAAGTTCAGCTTCGGGCTCTGGACCGTGGGCTGGCAGGCCCGCGACCTGTTCGGGGAGGCCACACGGCCGGTGCTGGCCGCGGTCGAGGCGGTGCACCGGCTCAGCGACCTGGGCGCCTACGGGATCACGTTCCACGACGACGACCTGGTCCCGCCGGGTAGCAGCGCCGACGAGCGCGCGCAGATCGTCCGCGAGTTCCGGGGCGCGCTCGACGAGACCGGGCTTGTGGTGCCCATGGCCACCACGAACCTGTTCGGCGACCCGGTGTTCAAGGACGGCGGGTTCACCAGCAACGACCGCAGCGTGCGGCGCTACGCGATCCGCAAGGTCATGCGGAACCTCGACCTCGCCGCGGAGTTCGGCGCGCACACCTACGTGTTCTGGGGCGGGCGCGAGGGCTCGGAGGTCGACTTCGGCAAGGACGTCGGCGCCGCGCTGGACCGCTACCGCGAGGCCATCGACACCCTCGCGCAGTACGTCCTCGACCACGACTACGGCATCCGCTTCGCGCTCGAGCCCAAGCCCAACGAGCCGCGCGGCGACATCCTGCTGCCCACCGTCGGGCACGCGCTGGCGTTCATCCACGGGCTCGAGCACCACGAGATGGTCGGCATCAACCCCGAGACCGGCCACGAGCAGATGGCGACGCTCAACTACACGCACGGCATCGCGCAGGCGCTGTGGGCGGGCAAGCTCTTCCACATCGACCTCAACGGGCAGAAGGGTCCGCGCTACGACCAGGACCTCGTGTTCGGCTACGGCGACCTGCTGCAGGCGTTCTCGACGGTCGACCTGCTCGACAACGGCTCCCCGGGCGGCGGGCCGGGCTACGACGGGCCGCGGCACTTCGACTACAAGCCGCTGCGCACCGAGAGCATCGACGGCGTGTGGGAGTCCGCGCTGGCCAACATGGAGACCTACCTGGCGCTGCGCGAGAAGGCCCGGGCCTTCCGCGCCGACCCCGAGGTCCGGGAGGCGCTCGACGCCGCCCGGGTCGCCGAGCTCGCGCAGCCCACCCTCGGCGCCGGCGAGACCTACAGCGACCTGCTCGCCGACCGCAGCGCCTTCGAGGACTTCGACATCGACCGCGCCCGCACCCAGGGCTACGGGTTCGCCCGCGTCCAGCGGCTCGCCGTCGAGCACCTGCTCGGGCGGCGCTGACGCCGCGGGCCGGCGTCAGGTCCCGGCGGCGGCGTCCTCCGCGGCGTCGAGGCCGTCGATGAGGGCGGCGAGCGTCTGCCAGTTCGCGCGGTTCGCGGCGGCGGCCCCGTCGACGTCCCCCGCGGCGCAGAGCGCGATGATCTCCTCGTGCTGCGCCACCGAGGCCCGGCCGCTCAGTGACGCGAAGCGGAGCTTCTCGAGGCGGCGCAGCACCGGGGTGTACCGCTCGAGGACCTCGCGGACGGCGGTGTTCGCGCTGGCCGTGACCAGGACGCCGTGGAAGTCGTCGTCGGCCCTCGTCGCGGCGTCGGGGTCCTTCCGGTCCAGCGCGTCGGCGAAGACCGCGTTCGCGCTGCGCATGGCGTCGAGCTCCGCGGCGGAGAGGTGGGGGAGCGCCTCCCGGGCGGCGAGCTCGTGCATGGCGGCCGTGACCGACTGTGCGTTGCGGGCCGCCCGGACGTCGAGCGGGCTGACCATCGTGTAGCGGCCGGGTTTCGTCTCCACCAGTCCGGCCTGCTCCAGCCGGGCGAGGGCCTCGCGCACCGGGGTGCGGCTCACCCCCAGCCACTCGACGAGGTCCCCGTCGTTGAGGCGCTCGCCGGGGGCGAGCGTGCCGTCGACGATCGCGTCCCGCAGCGCCCGGTAGGCGTCCTCGCGCAGGAGCGATCTGGCGACGAGTCCTCGACTCTCCGGAACCGGCATGCAGCACACCGCATCTCGCTCGCGCAGCTCTGTCAACACGACACTCTTGACCGCCCTCATGCAGAGTGCAATATTTTGCATGTCGGATCACAGCCAGAGAGGGCGCCCCCATGAGCACCGCGAACCCCACCGCGACGACCGAGTCCTCGACCACGCCGACGGTGGTGCTGGTCCACGGCGCGTTCGCCGACTCCTCGAGCTGGAACGGCGTGATCCGGGACCTCCAGGACCACGGCCACCGCGTCGTCTCGGCCGCCAACCCGCTGCGCGGCCTGCACACCGACGCCGCCTACGTGCGGAGCGTCCTGGACGGGGTCGCCGGGCCGATCGTGCTGGCCGGGCACTCCTACGGGGGGTCGGTGATGAGCGAGGCCGCCGACGGCCACCCCCGCGTCGCGGCGCTGGTGTACGTCGCGAGCTTCATCCTCGAGCCGGGCGAGAGCACCTCGCAGCTGGCCGGGCAGTTCCCCGGTGCCCAGCTCGGTGCCGCCCTCGACGCCGTGCCGATCCCCCTGCCCGACGGGGGCACCGGCACCGACCTCTGGATCCGGCAGGAGGAGTTCCGGAAGGTGTTCGCCGCGGACGTCCCCGAGGAGGTCGCCGACCTCATGGCGGCCACCCAGCGGCCCATCACCTCGGCCGCGCTCGACGAGCCGGCCGCGGCGGCCGCCTGGACGACGATCCCCTCGTGGAACCTCGTCACCACCGACGACCTCGCCATCCCCGCCGCCGCCATGCGGTTCATGGGCGAGCGCGCGGGGGCGCACACCGTGGAGGTCACGGCCTCCCACGCCGTCACGGTGTCGCGGCCCGACGCCGTCGCGGAGCTGATCCGCGAGGCCGCCCGCGCGACCGCGGGCTGATCGCGCGACCCCCGGGAAGGCACCGTGTCGAGCCTTACTTGCGTGTCAGCTTGCAAGTATGTGAGAGTGGTGGCGACCCGAGAGGAGCCATCGATGATCGAGCTACAGGACGGCGCGGTGGAGACGATGCTCGCCGAGGACCCCGGGGGTCCCGTCGTCATGCTCAACCTGCTGCGCTTCCGCCCCGACGGCGGGCGCGAGAGCTACCAGCGCTACGTGGACGCCATCGCCGGCGTGGTGGCGCGCCACGGCGTCCAGATCACCTACCTCGGCGAGGGCGGCCGCCCGCTCGCCGCCGAGCAGGGGCAGGCCTGGGACATGGTCGCGCTCGTGCGTTACCCGAGCAGGGAGCACTTCGCGGCGATGATCAGCGACCCGGAGTACCGGCAGGCCGAGCACTTCCGCACCGAGGCCCTGGTCGAGGCCGTGCTGCAGCCGACCGTGCCGCTGACCGAGGTGGCGGCGTGACCGTGGTGCTGGTGCACGGCAACCCGGAGACCCCCGCGGTCTGGGAGCCGCTGCTCGAGGCGCTGGAGCGGGCCGGGGTGCGCGAGCGGATCGTGCGGCTCGCGCCGCCCGGGTTCGGTGCGCCCCTGCCCGAGGACTTCCCGGCCACGCCGGACGCCTACCGCGACTGGCTCGTCGGCGAGCTCGAGGCGATCACCGCCACCGACGGGCCCGTCGACCTCGTCGGTCACGACCTGGGCGGGAGCCACACGCTGCGCGTCGCGATCAGCCGTCCCGACCTGCTGCGCAGCTGGGTCAGCGACACCCTCGGGGCCTTCGAGCCCGATTACGTCTGGCACGAGCTCGCGCAGCGCTGGCAGACGCCCGGGGTGGGCGAGGCCGACGTCGCCGAACGCTTCGGCCCGGACCGCGACGTGGACGCCGTGGTGGCGCTGCTCGTCGGTCGCGGGATGCCCGAGCCGGTCGCCCGGCGGGTCGTCGCGGGCCAGGACGAGGCGATGGGACGCGCGGTGCTGCGGCACTACCGCGCCGCGGTGCAGCCGGTGATGGCGCAGGCCGGCGCCCACCTGCCGGACGCGGCGCGGCGCCCGGGCCTCGCGGTGCTCGCGACCGCCGACCACGTGGTGGGGAACGAGGAGCAGCGCCGGCGCGCGGCGGCGCGCGCGGGGGCCCGGATCGCGGAGCTCGAGGGCCTCGGGCACTGGTGGATGGCCCAGGACCCGGAGCGCGGTGCCCGAGTGCTCGTGGACTTCTGGAAGGAGGTCGCGTCGTGACCACGATCCCCGCGCTGCGGACGCCCGACGAGCGGTTCGCCGACCTCCCCGACTTCCCCCGGGAGAGGCACTTCGGCGACGTCCGAGCCCCCTAGGTTTCAGTCGTGGTCGGGCGCGACGGCGGTGTGCGCCGGCGGCGCCGACCTCGCGGGTCGGGCGCGGTCTCCGCGACGTGCCGGCGGTGCCAGGCCGCGGCGTGGCACACCAGGACGGTCGTCTGGTCCTGCTGACGTGGTGATCGGTCGTGATCCATGCCGCCGACGCTAGGGACGCGTCGTGGCCCTTCGCCTGGGTGCGCTGCACCCATCCACCGCGCCGCGCTCGCTCCTATCGTCGACGCGGACGGAGCACCCCGGGGGAGAGGATCCGATGCCGGACAGCGAGGAGAACGGGGATCGCATCCTGGTCGCCGGGGCGGGCGCGATCGGCTCGTTCTTCGGCGCCCAGCTCGCCGCCGCGGGGCGGGACGTGACCTTCCTGGTGCGCCCCGCGCGGCGGGCGGCCGTCGCGCGCGGGCTGACCGTGGACAGCGCGCAGGCGCCCGCGCAGCTGGCCCACCCGCGCACGGTCACCGCCGCCGAGCTCGCGTCGGAGCGGCCGTTCGCCCTGGTCCTGGTGGCGTGCAAGGCGTTCGACCTCGACGCGGTGGCCCGGGAGATCGAGCCCGTGGTGCGCCGTGGCGCGCTCGTGCTGCCCCTGCTCAACGGCCTGCGTCAGCTCGACGTCCTCGACGCGCACTGCGGCGCCGACGCCGTGGCCGGCGGGACCTGCTTCCTGTCGGTCCGCCGCGACGACGACGGCACGATCGTGCACCGCGGGGGCGCGGCCCGGCTGACGTTCGGCGCGCGCGGCCCGCTGCGCGTCCCCGCCGACGCGGTGGAGGCGCTGCTGACCTGCCCCGGCTTCACGGTGCACCGCTCCGCCGACATCGCCGCCGAGATGTGGGCGAAGTGGGTCTTCATCGCGGCCGCCGCGGGAGCGACCGGCCTGGTCGGCGGCTCGGTCGGCGAGCTCGTCGCGGCCGGCGGGTCCTGGCTCGCCGAGGAGTGCCTGGCGGAGGCCGCGGCGATCGCGGCGGCGCAGGGCTTCCCGCAGCGGGAGGAGGCGCTGGCGTCCGCCCGGCGCACGGTGACCGAGCCCGGCTCCGAGCTGGTGCCCTCGCTGCTGCAGGACCTGCGCGCGGGCCGGCGGACCGAGGCGGAGCACCTCCTCGGCGACCTGGTCGCCCGCCGTCCGGACCCGTCGCCCGGGCTGCTCGACGCGGCGCTCGTGCGGCTGCGCGTGTACGAGACCGCCCGCTCGACCAGCTGACGTCAGGTCCGGTGACGCGCGACCGTCGTCGCCAGCTCCACCCGCGAGCGCAGGCCCAGCTTGCGCAGGCTGTGGGAGATGTGGGTCTGGACGGTCCGCGGCGAGACGAAGAGCTGGGCGCCGATCTGCGGACTGGTCAGGCCCTGCCCGACGAGCTCGGCGATCTGCCGCTCGGTGGGCGTCAGGCTCTCCCACCCGCTCGCCGGGCGGCGCCGGGACCCGGACACACCCAGGCGGACGTCCTGCGCCCGGAGGCGCGCGGTGAGCCGGCGCACGGTGCCCGCGGCGCCGAGGCTCGCGGCGAGGTCGGTGCACCGCCGCGCGCAGGTCCGGGCCTGCTCCCCGTCGCCCGACGTCGCGGCGGCGACCGCGGCCTCCTCCCACGCGCCGAGCGCCCCGGCCACGTGGCCCCGGTTCTCGTACGTCGTGGCGGCGGCCGCGGCGCGCGCGGGGTCCGCGTCGGCCATGGCCGCGACGAGGTCGACGGCGGGCGCCAGGGCCACGGCCTCCTCGGCGGGCACCGCCGCCGTGTCCGTGGCCACCTGGCGCAGCAGCGCCCGGTCGTCCGCGTCGAGGGCCACGCGCGCGACGTCCGGGCCGGCGATCAGCGCCCAGAGCAGCCGCCCGCCGCCCAGCGCGGTCGTCCAGCTCTCGCGCGCGAGGTCGGTGACGCTCTCGTGCCGGCCGTGGGCCTCGGCCAGGAGGATCGTGGTCAGCGCGGTCACCGGGAGGCCGAACTGCTCGGGGAGGCCGCGGAGCCGCCAGCGCTCCTGGGCGGCCTCGAGGCCGTCGAGCTCGCCCCGGCGGATGCGCATCTGCAGCACGCCGGCCGTCCCGCGGGAGAGCCATCCGCTGCCGGTGAGTGCCGCGGATTCCAGCCCCGTGTCCAGCTCGGCGAGCGCGTCGTCCCAGCGTCCCGCGACGCGGTCGATCTCGCCGGCCACGAACAGGTGCAGCGGCCCGAGCCAGCCGTGACCCCGCTCCTGGGCGCGCCGGCGGGCCTCGAGGGACAGCGTGCGGGCGGCCTCCGGACCCCGGGCGTAGAGCGCGAACCACGCCGGCCAGATCGGCGCGGTCGCCCCGTCCGCCCAGGCGGGGGAGTTGCCGGCCTCCCGGGCGTCGCGGGCCTCGACGGCCAGCTCCAGCGCGCTCTCGCACCGGGCGGCGAGGAAGAGGTCCATGGCCGCGGGGACGAGTGCGGCGCCGGTGCGGGTGCCCGGCCGCCCCGGCGGGACCGCACGGTCGACGGGCCCGCGTCCCGCGAGCACCTCCACCCAGCGCCGCAGGTGGCCGAGCGTCGTCCGCTGCGCCTGCGGCGGATCCCCGGCGAGGTGATCGTCGATGGTCGCCAGCGCCGCGTCGACGTGAGCGCTGCTGACCATCGCGTGCAGCGCCACCCGGGTCAGGTCGTAGCGCGCCGCCGGGTCGCCGTGCGCGCCGAGCCGTTCCCGGGCGACGCGTTCGGCCTCGGCGATCTGCCCGGCCGCGGCGAGGGCGCCGGCGCGGGCCAGGGCGATGGCGTCGGCCTCGGGACCGGCCCCGCAGCGGGCCGCGGCCGCGGCGAGCACGTCCGCGGCCTGGGCGGGCGCGTGCGCGAGATCGGACCCGGCGATCCGCAGCGCCTCGGCGGGCGGGATCGGCTCGGCGGCGTCGGTGTCGTGCTGGAGGATCTGGGTGGCGATGCCGCCGGTGGCCCGCAGCTGCGCCGCGCACGCCTCGTGGAGCAGCTTGCGCAGCGGCGGCGCCAGGTCGGCGAGGACCACGTCGCGGAAGAGGTCGTGCCGGAACGCGAGCTCGTCGTCGGCGGTCCAGACCGCGATGCCGGCGGAGACCGCGGACTCCACCGCGCCGACCAGGCCCAGGGCCGAGGTCCCGCCCACCGCGGCGAGCTGCTCGACGCCCGACGGACGCCCCCAGACCGCCAGCAGCCGCAGGAGATCGCGGGCACCCGGCTCGAGCAGGGCGAGGTGGGCGCGCACGCTCGCCTGGACCGAGGTGGGGACGTCGTGGTCGCCGCCGCGGACGACGACCACGCCGTCGGCGACCTCCAGCCGGCCCTGGCGCTCCAGGTCGTCGAGCAGCACGCCGGCATGGAACGGGTTGCCGTCCGTCACCGCGAGCAGCGCGCGGAGGCCGGACCCGGGCGGGGCCCCGAGCCGGGCGAGGACCAGCTGTTCGAGGCCGTCCGGCCCCAGCCCGGCGACCTCGATCGTCCGCACGTCGGGGCGGGCGGCTAGGGCCTCGAGGGTCTCGCGGACGGGCAGCGCGCGGCGCGCGAGGACCAGCGACAAGGGCAGGTCCCGGACGGCGCCCGTCAGCCGCCCGAGCAGCGCGAGCGAGTCCGCGTCGGCGTGGTGGACGTCGTCGGCGCACAGCGCGACCGGCCCCTCGGCGCACCGCTTCTCGACCGCCTCCATCACGACGTCCGGCGTCTCGGCGAGCGGCGGGTAGTGCTCCTCCAGGCCGAGCAGCGACGTCATGAGCCCGAACGGCCGGCGCCGCCCGATCTCGTCGGCGACGACCCGGTACACCCGCACGCCGCGCTCGCCCAGCATGCGGCCCAGCTGGTCGAGCGCCGTCGACTTCCCCGCCCCGGGCGCTCCCGTCAGGAGCAGCACCTGCTGCGGGGCCCGCCCGTCGGCCATCGCGTCGACCGTGTCCCCGAGGACGTCGAGCGCGTCGGGGTGCACGGTGTCCGTGGTGGTCGCCACCCACGGATCGTACGAAGCAATCCGGGTGAGATGACGGATGTTTCCGCGGTGAGGCGGCGCGACGCTTCTCGTGTCAGTGACGAGCAGCCCGCAGCCCCGAGGAGCACCCCATGAACAACGGCCCGATCGCCGGCACCATCGCGTTCCTGATCGGCAACTACATGACCACGCTGTTCGTGGTCGGCCTGGTCGTCGCGGCCGTCAAGGTCCTGAGGCAGGGTCGGGAACGAACGCCCGTCACGATCTCGGGCACGTTCCTGAACTCCTTCGTCCTCTGGGCGATCGGCGTGGCGCAGGTCGTCAACTTCGTCATGCACTCCGTCTTCGGCGACTTCGCCGCGAGGACCATCGGCTGGGCGCAGAGCCCCTTCCAGCTGGAGCTCGCCCTGAGCAGCCTCGGGGTCGGCGTCATGGCGTTCATCCTGTGCACGAGGAACAGCGCGTTCCGCGGCAAGGTCGCGCTGGTCGTCGCCACGGTGATCTTCGGCTGGGGCGCCGCCCTCGGGCACGTCTACCAGCTCGTCGTGAACCACGACGACGCCGTGAACAACACCGGCCTGCTGCTGTTCTCGGACATCGCGATCAACGCGGTCGGGCTGGCGTTCGTGCTGTGGCACGCCGCGGCGCTGCGGCGTGCCCGCCGCACCGGGGAGGTCACCGTCCGCACCGACGCGCCGGTGCTCACGGCGTAGCCGCCACCCTCGCCACACCCGGAGGCCGGTCGTGCACCCCGCGACCGGCCTTCGCGCGCGCCCGGGTCACGCGGCGAGCGACGCCGCGGCGTTCGTGATCGTCGCCAGCGCGTGGGCGATGACGGGCTGGGCGGCACCGCCCGCGCGGGTCACCGCCACGATCCGCCGCACGGGAGCCGCCGGCCCGCTCAGGCGCAGCCGCACCACGTCGGTGCCGGGATGCACCAGCGCCAACCGGGGGAGCATGAAGATCCCGAAACCGTGGGCCACGAGCGCCGTGCCGGTGTCCCACTCCTCGGCGTGGTGGGCGACGGTCGGTCGGAAGCCTGCGGCCTGGCACGCGGCCAGGGTGAGGTGGTGGTAGGCGCTCCCGGGACGGCAGGTGATGAACGGCTCGGAGGCGGCGTCGCGCAGGGTCACCTCGGACCGGGCGGTGAGGGGATGCCCGACGGGGACGGCGAGGTCGATCGGCTCGTCGAGCACCGTGTGCTGCTCGAAGCGCTCGTCGGCCCCGGGCGGGACACGGTCGTCGACCACGAGCAGCGCGAGGTCGGCGTCACGGGCGAGCAGCAGGTCGAGGCAGCGCGCCGGTTCCGCCTCCACGACCTGGATCGCCAGCGCGGGGAAGCGCTCGCGCAGGGCCGCCGCCGTCGGGACGAGGAACCTCGCCGCCGCGGTGGAGAACCCGCACAGCCCGATCGTGCCCGGCAGGTCCTCGACGCCGGCCAGCTCCGCGCGCGCGATCTCGGCGCGCGCGTGCAGCACCTCGACGTGACGGAGCAGGACGCGCCCGGCCGCGGTGGGCTCCATGCGCCGCCCGACCTGGCGCACCAGCGCCACGCCGAGCTCGTCGGAGAGCCCGCGCAGCTGCTGGGACACCGCGGACGACGTGAAGTGCAGCACCCGGGCCGCCGCACTCACCGAGCCGTGGTGGGCCACGAGCTGCAGGGTCCGCAGGCGCGCGTCGATCACGTAGCGATGCTACGCACTGGATGAAGAAGCGTGCGCTGGTGCTGAACGCTCGCGCCACCGCATCGTCAGGGTCATGAGTGCCTCCGCGTCCACGCCGGCGACGGCCACGGTGCCGGCGAGGTCGTCCCCGGGGGCGTCGCGAGCCGCGCGGGGGTGGGCCCTCGCGCTGCTCGCCCTGGGGGCCGCGGGCGCGGGAATCCCGAGCCCGCTGTATCCCGCGTACCAGGCGCAGCTCGGCTTCACCGACGTGACCATGACCGCCGTCTACGCGGTGTACCCCCTGGTCAGCGTGCCCGCCGTGTTCCTGCTGGGCCCGCTCGGCGACCAGCTGTCCCCGCGCCGGGTCATGCGCGGCGGGATCGTCATCGCCGCCGCCGGGTCGCTCGCGCTCGCCCTGGCGGCGCACACGGGCTGGCTGATCGTCGGTCGCGTCGCCTACGGCATCGCGCTCGCCGTGATGACCGGCGCCGGGGTCGCGGTGGCCACCAGCGGCGCGGACAAGGTGCGCGCGGGCCGGGTGTCGGCCGTCGTGTTCATCCTCGGCACGGGCGCCGGCCCCGTCCTCGGGGGCGCGCTCACCGGCGTCGGGCCGACGCCCGGCCTCCTGCCCTTCGGGGTGGCCCTCGTGCTGCTGGGCGTCGTGTTCGTCGGGCTGGGCAGCGTGCGCGACGCCGGGCCCCGTCCGTCGACCACCGAGGCGCCCGGCGCGGCGGGTACGACCCGCACCGCGCGGCGGGCCCTCGTCGTCACGGCCGTCGGGGGCTTCCTCGGCTGGGCGGTGGTCGGTCTCTTCCTGGGGCTGATCTCCTCGGTCGCCGAGCGCTACCTCGGCCTCCGGGACCCGCTCGTGGCCGGGGTCCTCGCCGGGGCGCTCCTGCTCTGGTCGACGCTGACCGTGCCGGCGGTCGGCCGCCTGGGACCCCGCCGCGCCCAGCTGGTGGGCCTGGCCGCCCTGGCGGTGTCGCTCGTTGTGCTCGCGGCCGGCGTCGGCTCCCTCGCCGCGGTCGTCGTGGCCTGCGTCGTCGCGGGCCTGGCCAACGGGCTGCTCTACGGCGCGGCGACCACCACCGTCGCGACGACGGCCCCGCCGCGACGAGCCAGCCGCACCGCCGCGGCGGTGTACTCGGCGTTCTACCTCGGCGCCGGCCTCCCGGCCCTGCTCGTCGGCCTCCTCACGACCGCGCTCCCGCTCGACACGGCCCTGCCGGCCATCGCCGTCGGCACGCTCGCGCTCACCGCACTCATGATCGTCGTCACCGGACGGCAGCGGGGCACCGGCTGACCTCCACTTTGGTGCACTGACGGCCCGCCGGACCCGTGCCTAGCGTCCTGTGGTGACCGCGACCACCACAGGAGTCCCGCCATGACGACCACGGCCCCGACGTCCCTCGATCCCGCCCACATCGGCGGAGGGACCCGGCACTGGCACCCCTTCACCCCATACAGCGACGACGTCGAGCTGAAGCTCTTCACCGTCGACCTCACCCGCAACGAGACCGTCGTGCTCCTGCGCGCGAAGGCCGGCGCCCAGCTCGGGGTCCACGACCACTACGGCCGGGTCCTGGCCTACTCCATCGCCGGCCGCTGGAGCTACGCCGAGCACGACTGGGTCGCCGACGTCGGGGACTTCGTCTACGAGGTCGCGAACAGCAAGCACACGCTGGTCGCCGACCCGTCCGAGGACATCGTCCTGTTCATCTACCTCGAGGGACCCATCCACTTCCTCGACGGCGACGACAACGTCGTCGGCATCGAGACCGCGCAGACGTTCGCCGATCGCTACCTGCAGTTCTGCCGCGACAAGGGCTACCCTGAGCCCGATCTCAGCCCGTTCTGAGGCGGCACCGCGCCGGCGACGACGCGGAGGTGGACGGTGGCCCCGACCATGGATTCCCGCGACTACGAGCGCGCCCTCGCCGTCCTGGACCGGTGCGTGCGGATCGAGTCGGTCGACGCGTTCGGCGAGGAGTTCCTCGAGGCACTCGGGTCCGTGTACGGCTGCGTCCACACCGCGTTCTTCCGCACCCGCGCCTTCACCCGGACCTTCGCCGACCCGGCCCCGGTCCTCAACGGTCGGCTCCCGAAGATCATCGACGAGTACCGGGGCCGGTGGTTCCCGCAGGACGTCATGTTCACCCGGGAGTCGATCGCGCGGATCGGCCGGTACGGCGTCAGCTCGCTGACCCAGCTCCGGCCGCAGCAGGTGCCCGCCACGGCCCGGGCCTACCTGGACGACTTCGTGTTCCGCCGGGGGTTCCGCTCGGTCTGCGCGATCGACCTGGAGCTCCCGGCGGGCCAGCGCGGCGTCGCGGGGGTCTTCCACGAGACCCCGGACGGCCTGAGCCGCGCCGACCTGGCGGGCTTCGCCGTCATCGTCCGGCAGCTGTCGCCGGTGGCGCGGCGCCTGCCGGCGTCGGCGGGGTCGCCCGCGGCGCTGGCGTCGCTGCCCCCGCGTCTGCGGGAGGTGGCCACGCTCATCGGCGAGGGGTGCTCGAACGCCACCATCGCCCGCCGCACCGGGCTGGCCCTCGACAGCGTCAAGAAGTACACCAGCCAGGTCCTCGCCGAGACCGGGTGCACGAACCGCACGGAACTCGCCCTGCTCGTCGCGGGCGGGCGCTGAGGTCCGGGTCGACGCCGCGGATCAGCGGGTCGCCACGCCCGGACCGGCGACGGGGTCACCGAAGGTCACCTTCGTGAGCTGCTCGGAGACCGTCCAGATCCGCTGGGCGTCCTCGGTGCTGCGCATCGAGGGGAACGGCTTCTGCTCGGCGGGCGGGCCGCCGAGGTGGCCGAGCCCGCTCGGCCCGTAGAAGCGCCCGCCGCGGGCGTCCGGCATGGTCGCGGCGTAGAGGGCCGGGAGCCCGGCGCTCGCGGCGGTGCCGACCAGGATGCCCCGGGCCGACAGGGCGCCGATGATCCGGCGACCGCGGGCCGGCTCGTCGCGGCCCAGCTCGGCGCGGGCGGAGAGCAGGCTGGTCGGGGCGACCCCGGGGTGGGAGACGTTGCTGGTGATCCCCCAGCCGCCGGCGCGGCTGCGCCGGTCGAGCTCGAGGGCGAAGAGCCCGAACGCGATCTTCGACTGGGAGTACGCGCGCATGCCGTCGTAGGAGCGGCCCCACTGGAGGTCGTCCCAGTTGATCGTTCCCCGGCGGGCGGCGACGCTGAGCTGCGAGGTCACGCGGGCGCGGCCGGCGCGCAGCAGCGGCAGCAGGTGGGCGACGAGGGCGACGTGGCCGAGGTGGTTCGTGCCGTACTGGAGCTCGAACCCGTCGACGGTGGTCTGACGTTCCGGCGGGGTCATGACGCCGGCGTTGTTGATCAGCAGGTGGATCGGGCGGTCCTCCTCGCGCAGGGTCGCGCCGAGGGCGGCCACCGACGCGAGCGAGGACAGGTCGAGGCTGCGCAGGGACACCGCGGCGCCGGGGACCTCCTCCCGGATCGCGGCGAGCGCCGCCTCGCCCTTGCGCGGGTTGCGCACCGGCAGCAGGACCTCGGCGCCCGCGGCGGCGAGCCGTCGGGCGATGCCGAGGCCGATGCCGTCGCTGCCGCCGGTGACGACGGCGCGCCGGCCGGTGAGGTCGGGGACGGTGATGTCGGGGGTGCGGGGCACGGCTGTCTCCTCCGGTGGGGCGGTGGTCAGGCGGCGGACGGGGTCGTGGAGATCGCGCGCCGGGCGGCGACGAGGGTCGCGGCGGCGATGACGGCGAACACGGGGGCAGCGGCGACGCCGAGGGCGGCGAGGACCGCCGGCTGGTCCGCGAGGTAGGCCACGCCGCGCAGGACGAGGTTGAGGGCGTGGAAGGCGACCGCGGCGAGCGTGCTGACGGTGTAGACGCGCATCAGCGGGGCGTGGTCACGCCAGTCGTCGGGTCCGCCGACGAGGCGGTTGAACAGCATGCCGGTGACCGGCCTGCGGGCGAGCACCGAGCCGAGGAAGACCACCCCGAGCACGGCGGGGATCAGCGTGGGGAGCAGGAAGAAGGCCCGCGCCTCGCCGGAGAACGCGGCGACGGCGGCGCACACCCCGGCGACGGCGAGGCCGATCGCCGCGCCCCGCACCGACTCGCGGCGGGCGAGCCGCACACCGAACGCCACCGGCGCGGCCACCGCCAGCGCGACGAACGCCGTGGTCAGCCCGCCGAGGGCGTCGGCGACGACGAACACCACGGCCGGGGCGGCGGCGACGAGGATGCCCGTCACGCCTCCGGAGCGGGCCAGCGCCCGGCGCAGCGCGTCGGCGAACGTGGTCGCTCCGTCCGCGGGGAGCGGGTCGGTGGGCCGCTCGGCCGGGGCGGCCGTGGCGGGGTCGTTCGTCATGGGGCGCTCCTCGGGGTCGGGGCCGGACGACGTCGACACTCGGGCCTCGCCACCCGGACAGCCACGGCCTCCCGATCCCCCCTTCGCGACGCGCGGAGAGGGGGATCGCCAGGCCGTGGCTGCGCCCCGTGCGGCGCCGGTAGGAACGGGGGCGACGGAGGAGAGGGCGGTGGCGATGATCGATCGGGCCGGGCTGGCGGAGTTCCTGCGGCGTCGTCGGGAGTCGTTGCAGCCCGAGGACGTCGGTCTGCCGCGGGGGCAGCGCCGCCGGACCAGTGGGTTGCGGCGTGAGGAGGTGGCGGCGCTGTGTCACATGTCGACCGACTACTACGCGCGGCTGGAGCGGGAGCGTGGGCCGCAGCCCTCGGAGCAGATGATCGCTTCGATCGCGCAGGGCCTGCATCTCTCGCTCGACGAGCGCGACCACCTCTTCCGGCTCGCCGGGCAGCACCCGCCGGCACGGGGCGTGGACAGCGAGCACATCAGCCCGGGCCTGCTGCGGATCCTCGACCGTCTCGCCGACACCCCGGCGGAGATCGTCACCGAGCTCGGGGAGACGCTGCGCCAGACCCCGCTGGGCGTCGCGCTCGTCGGCGACGCCGTCGACCACACCGGCCCGGCGCGCAGCCGCGGCTACCGGTGGTTCACTGACCCCGCGAGCCGCGCGATCTACGCGCCCGAGGAGCACGCGTTCCTCTCCCGCATGTACGCGTCGGGTCTGCGCGGCCTCGCGACGCTGCGCGGCCCGGGGTCGAGGGCGGCGCACTACGCCGACCTCCTCCTGGCGCGCAGCGAGGAGTTCCGCGTGCTGTGGGACGCCCACGAGATCGGCATCCGGCCCCACGACGTGAAGCGCTTCGTGCATCCCGAGGTCGGCGCGCTGGAACTGAACTGCCAGACGCTGCTCGACCCGGACCAGTCGCACCGGCTGTTCGTCTACACCGCGGTGCCGGGCAGCGAGAGCTACGAGAAGCTGCAGCTGCTCTCGGTCATCGGGGCCCCGTCGGTCACGACGCGCTGACCGGCGACGGGTGCGTCGTCAGGGCGGAGCCGGACCCTCACGAGGCCTGGGTCTCCCCGAGCTACGGTGAGGGAGTGGTCGCCGCACGGTGGTGCCGGCCGTGCTCGGAGGGAGCCCGGCCCTGGCAGGTGGCGCTCTGCGGCACGCGGGCCCGCCTGCACGGCGACGCCCCGGCCGCTCAGCTGGCCCGTTTCGTGACGGTGGGCGTGATCAGCTCGCTGGTCTACTTCAGCGTGTTCCTGCTGCTGCGCCCGCTCGGCAGCCAGGTCGCCAACCTGGTCGGCGCCGTGCTCTCGTCCGTCCTCGCCAACGAGCTGCACCGGCGGCTCACCTTCCACGCCGGCGGCCGGGTCGGGTGGTGGACGGCGCAGTGGGAAGGCGGCGGGCTGGCCGTGGCCGGGCTGCTGGCGACCGCCACGGCCCTGGCAGTGGTCGACCCGCTGATCAGCGACGCTGGGTGGGCGCAGGTAGTGCTCATCGGTGCGGTGACCGGCGCGGTCGGCCTGGCCCGGTTCGTCTTCCTGCGGCTGTGGGTGTTCTCCGATCACCAGCACCGCACCGCGACCGCGACCCGGGCCCGGACCGGCCCGAGCTGAGCGCTCCCCGCCGGCCGAGGTTCGATGCGCCGCCCGCACGGGTACTGATGTGACGCAGAGCACATCGTGGTCCTGTGCGGAGATTGTCGCGGGACCCGAGCGGAGGAGGAGTCCCATGGCCGACAGCGTCTACCGGGTCACCGAAGTGATCGGCACCAGCGACCAGGGGTGGGAGGCGGCGGCGCGGAACGCCGTGAGCACGGCCGCCGCCTCGGTGCGCGACCTGCGGGTGGCCGAGGTGCTGGAGCAGGACGTCGTCATCGAGGACGGCCAGATCAAGACCTTCCGCACGAAGCTCGCGATCTCGTTCAAGTACGGCACCGACGGCTGATCACGCCGTCGACGGGCTCCAGGCCCGGGCGCGCCAGAAGGCGGTGAGCACCCGGGCTGCCCGGGCCGGGTCCTCGGTCATCCACCAGTGGCCCAGCCCGTCGAGCACCGCGACCTCGGCGCCGGCGCGCTCCGCGGCCCGGCGACGGAGCTCTTCGCTGCCGCCGAACGGGTCCGCGGTGGCGAGGAGCGCCAGGCCCGGGCGAGCGGCCAGGGTCGGCAGTCCCCGGCCCAGCTCGGCCATGGCCGGTTGGGCGGCGGAGCGGTAGAGCGCGAGGATCGCCCGCTTCATCTCGTCGCCCTGGACGCCGGCGATCTGCAGGGCCTCGGCGTGGCTCACGCCGAACGACTCCATCTGCTCGGCCCGCTGGGCGGGGGTCCCGCCGAACATCTCGTCGAGGTGGGACTCGCCGTCCCCGGGCGTCTGCCACGTCTGCGCCAGGTCGTGCCACACGTAGTCCGGCTCGAAGAGGCTCAGCGCGTCGCTGGCCCAGCTGCGGACCAGCTCCGGGCGCGCCATGAGCGCGGTGACGAGGTGGCCGCCGCCCCAGTCGTGGCCGAGGAGGTCGACGGGCCGGTCGAAGCGCTCGAGCTCGCCGATCAGCCAGTCGCGGTACGCCGTCACGGTGGCCGGGAAGCCGGCCGGCAGCGGCACGCCGAAACCGGGCGGGGAGAGCCGGACGACGTCGTCGACGCCCGCGCGGGCGAGCTCGGCGACGAGCGGGTCCCACAGCGCCGCGCTCTCCGGGTTGCCGTGCACCAGTGCCACCGTCATGGCGCCGCATCCTGCTCCGTCCGCGTCGGTGTCGCGACGTGGGACGGACCGCTCCGGCGCGCCCGGCCGCCGGCTACCGCCTGTCGGTCCGCGGCCCGCCGCCGGTCCGTCGGGTGCGCGCCTCCTCGACCAGCCAGTGGGCGACGTCGACGAGCTTCATGTTGGTGTCCTGCGACGAGTTCACCAGCATCTGGAAGGCCTCGTCGTCGTCGACGGTGAAGCGCTCCATGAGGATGCCCTTGGCCTGTCCGATCACGTCGCGGCTCTCGAGCGCCTTGCCCAGGTCCGCGGCGTGCTCGGCGCCGTGGAGCAGCGTCGCGGCCTGGATGCCGAACAGTCCGCCCGTGAGCTCGGCGGAGGCGTCGAAGACGTCGACCTCGTGGCTGTAGAGGTTCAGGGCCGAGCGCCGCCTGCCCTGCAGGGACAGCTGGACCGACATCAGCGAGCGGAAGCCGGCCTCGACGCACCGCGGGGCGAAGAGGGGCCAGCGGTCCGCGTCCGCCCCGGCGAGGTCGTTGGCGGTCACGACGCCGGCGACGGGCGGGTCGTCCGCGGCGGTGATGCACGGGCCCTGACCGAGCTCGGACTGGAGCTGGTCGAGCTCGTAGATGCCGGCGTCGGTCGCGTGGCTGGAGCGCACGGTGCCCTGCTCGGTGCGCGAGATGCCGCCTCCGGCGACGCCGGGGATCGTGGCCACCGCCGCGTGCATCAGCTTGGTGACCGTGGTCTCGAGGTCGCGGATGCTGCGGTTCTCGGTGAGCTGCTCGGCCGCGCTGCGCAGCGACTTGACCAGCTGCTCGTCGTGCACATCCTGCATGCCGTCGTCCTTCCTCCGCCCCGGGAAGGAGCCGGCCGAGCCGCCGTGAGCCCGCGCCGGCGCCGGGCCGCTGGGTCGACCCTCGCCGACAACCGTACAAGCTGTGCGTTGAGCGTCCACTCGGATCCTGGTGCGGGGTGCGCTGCTAGGAGGCCACGGCCGCCAGCAGGGCGCGCGTCTCGGCGACGACGCGGGCATCGAAGTCCGGGTCGCGGACCAGCGCCGAGCCCGTCATCGGCCGGCCGTTCTCGTCGTAGTACATGCCGGTGCCGCTCGACTCGTCGGTGAGGACCGCGGTGATCATCCGAGCGGCCGTCCTCGGGTTGCTGCAGTACGGGAGGAGCGGGGCGATCGGGGAGACCACGTACTTCATCACCGCACGCAGGACAGCAGGGGCGTCGCGGCCCAGGTCGCTACCGGGGCAGAAGCCGGGCTCGATGCCGTTGAAGCGCAGCCGCGGCGTCTCCCGGGCGAACGCCAGCACGGTCGCGAGGTTGCACTGCTTGGAGGTGGCGTAGGCGTCGCCGCCGGGGAGCGCGGAGCCGCCGGGCTCCCACTCGCCGCGTGCGCTCGCCTCGGCGGAGATGTAGCGGCCGCCGCGGAACCCGGCCATCGTCGCGAACCGGCGTCCGGGGTCCTCGACGGCCGAGCAGATGAAGACGACGTTCGCGCCGTCGGGGAGATGCGGGGCGAGGGCCTCGGTGAGCGCGAACGGTCCGAGGTGGTTCGTGGCGAAGGTCGTGTCCCACCCGAGCCGGTTGGTGGTGGCGCGCGTCGGCGAGACGCCGGCGTTGTTGAGCAGGCCCGCGATCGGGAGGTCGAGGGCGAGGATCTCGGCGGCGGCACGCTGCACGCTCGTGGGGTCGGCGAGGTCGCAGACCACCGGGACGGCCGTGCCGCCCTCGCGCCCGACGGCCGCGCGGACGTCGTCCAGCTTGGCGGCGTTGCGGCCGACCAGCACGACCTCGCCGTGCCGGGCGACCTCGAGTGCGGTGCGGTAGCCGATGCCCGCGGTGGGGCCGGTGACGATGAAGGCCCTGTCGGCCATGGCGTTCCTTTCGAGTCTGACTGGTCACTCATCAACGAGCAGCAGGTGTGGCCCACCGGACGGCGAGGGGTCAGGCGATCATGCGCCAGAGCGCGTCGAAGCCGGAGCGACCGTGGGCGTCGGCGTTGGCGGGGTCACGGATCACGTAGTCGATCGTGGCGTCGGCCAGTGCGTCGGCCAGGCCGAGCACGAAGGCCAGCGGCTCGTCGCGCATCGGTCCGTGCTCGCGGCTGCGCTCCAGGATCGCTGCGGCGTTCGCCATCTTCTCGCGCGCGGACCGGTGGGTCGCCGCCGTGATCTCGTCGGAGACGCCGAGCTGCGCGAGCGCGCGCCGCTTCTCCGGATGGTCCGTGGACCATCGCAGCCATCCGGTCCACATGCGGAGCAGTTGCTCGCGGACGTCACCCTCGGCGGGGCCGCCGCCCGCGGCCGCCCCCATCTCGGTCTTGAGCTCCAGGTAGAGCTGGTTGAGCAGGTCGGCCTTGGTGTCGAAGTAGGTGAACAGCGAGCCGTTGGAGACGCCGGCCTCCTTCGCGATGGCCGCCGTCGCCGCGGTCAGACCCTGGACGGCGACGACGCGCGTCGCCGCGGACATGATCGCGGCACGCTTGTCGTCGCTCCGGGGTCGCGGCACGAGGACAGCATGTAGGAGAGTGCCTGGTCAGTCAAGAAGGCCGGGTGGACCAGGCGGAGGTCGTTCAGGCGTGGGCCTTGGCCTTCCGGCGCCACTGGGTGAGGGGACGCTCGGTGTAGCCATTGGGCTCGGTCCCGCCCGTGAAGACGAGCTCGAGGGCGGCCTGGAACGACTCGCTGCCCTCCAGATCCGGCGCCATCGGCGGGTAGCCGTCCTGGCCCTCGTTCTGCTCGTCGACCAGCGCGGCCATGCGGGCGAAGGTCTCGCGCACCGTGTCGGCGTCGACGACGCCGTGCTCGAGCCAGTTCGCGATGAGCTGGCTGGAGATCCGCAGCGTCGCGCGGTCCTCCATGAGCCCGACCCCGTCGAGGTCGGGCACCGTCGAGCAGCCGATCCCCATCCCCACCCAGCGCACGACGTAGCCGAGGATCGACTGGGCGTTGGTCTCCAGCTCCCGGCGCACGTCGTCGTCGGACAGCGTGCCCGGGTCGGCGAGCGGGAGCTCCAGCAGGTTCCGGCGGTCGGCGGTCTCCCGCTGCGCGATCTCCTCCTGGACGGCGTGCACGTCGACGCGCAGGTAGTGCAGTGCGTGCAGCGTCGCGGCGGTCGGCGAGGGCACCCACGCCGTGTTCGCGCCCGCCTTCGGGTGCCCGATCTTCTGCTCGAGCATCTCGGCCATCGCGGCGGGCTTGGCCCACATCCCCTTGCCGACCTGCGCGTGGTGCTCGAAGCCCGCCGCCAGCGCGACGTCGACGTTGCGGTCCTCGTAGGTCTGCAGCCAGACCGTCGACTTCATGTCGCCCTTGCGCAGCACCGGGCCGGCGGCGAAGCAGGTGTGGATCTCGTCGCCGGTCCGGTCGAGGAACCCGGTGTTCACGAAGATCACGCGGTGCGCCGCCTCGCCGATGCAGGCCGACAGGTTGGCCGTGGTCCGCTTCTCCTCGTCCATGATGCCGATCTTGAGCGTGTTCGTGTCGAGCCCGAGGGCCTCCTCGACCGCCGCGAACAGCTCGACGGTCAGCGCGACCTCCGCCGGCCCGTGCTGCTTGGGCTTGACGACGTAGACGCTCCCGGCGCGGGAGTTGGTGTGCGGACCGAGCCCACGCAGGTCGTAGAGGGCGGCGACGGCGCACACGAGCGCGTCGAGCACACCCTCGGCGACCTCCTCGCCGTCCGCGGTGAGCACCGCGTTCGTCGTCATGTGGTGGCCGCAGGTGCGGACCAGCATCAGCGAGCGACCCGGCAGCGTCAGCGCCGAGCCGTCGGGCGCGGTGTACTCCCGGTCCGGGTGGACCCGGCGGGTGACCGTCTTCCCGCCCTTCGTGAACTCCGCGACGAGGGCGCCGGTCATCAGCCCGAGCCATGTGCGGTAGGCCAGCGCCTTGTCCTCGCCGTCGACCGTCGCGACGGAGTCCTCGAGGTCGACGATCGTGGTCACCGCCGACTCGAGCACGACGTCGCTGACGTCCGCGTGGTGCTGCCCGCCCACCTGCGTAGACGGGTCGATCACCAGGTCGACGTGCAGGCCGTTCCGCACGAGCAGCACGTTGCCCTTGCCGTCGGCGTCCGGGGCGGTGAACCCGGCGAACGCGGACGGGTCGGCGAGCCCGACGGTGCCGTCCGCCGTGTCGGCGGCCAGCCCGTCGGTCGACGGGCGGTAGGCGGTGACGTCGGCGTGGCTGCCGCGCTCGAGCGGGAACAGCTCGTCGAGCAGCCCGTCGGCGGCCTCGATGACCTGGGCGCCGCGCCGCTCGTCGTAGCCCTGGGCGAGCTCGTGGTCCTGGGGGAGCGCGTCGGTGCCGTAGAACGCGTCGAACAGCGAGCCCCAGCGGGCGTTCGCGGCGTTGAGCGAGAACCGCGCGTTCGTCGACGGCACCACCAGCTGCGGGCCGGGCACCTCGGCGATCTCCGGGTCGACCCGGTCGACGTCGATGGTCGGGACGCTCGACGGCTCCGGCTGCAGGTAGCCGAGATCGGTGAGCAGCTTCTCGTAGTCGTCGCGGGAGCCCGCGCCGTGCTCCGCGTGCCAGGCGTCGATCCGGGCCTGGAGGTCGTCGCGCTCGGTCAGCGCCGTCGCGATCCGCGGCGCGAACCGCTCCTGCAGGCGGGCCAGGGTCGACCAGAAGTCCTCCGGTGTGAGCTCGACCTGCGCGAGCAGCTCGTCCTCGACGAACGCTCGCAGGTGCTCGTCGACCTTCAGTCCGGATCGCTCGGACATCGTGGACACAGACGGACCGTCCTCTCTCACCTGCTGGACCTCTCAGGACCCAGTTGCCCACGCGGGCACCGGTCGAACACCCGCTCCGTCCGGTCGTCGGAGTGGTTTGCGTCTGGCGGCGGATCGCCGCGCTCGGCCATCATGCTGCGCACCGTTGCCGTCGGGGACGAGCCGGAGGTCGCCATGCCCCAGCCGGAGATCTACCTGAGGTCCTACCCGATCCCCGACGGCATGGCGGCCCACGCGGCCGCGGTGGAGCAGGACGGCTGGGACGGGCTCCTGTTCACCGACACCCAGAACCTCAGCATGGACGTGTACGGGTCGCTCTACCTCGCGGTGGCGGCCACCTCGCGGCTCAAGCTCGGGACGGCGGTCACCAACCTGACCAGCCGTCATCCGGCGGTGGTGGCCTCGACCATCGCCACCCTGCACCACGTCAGCGGCGGCCGGGCGCACATCGGCGTCGGACGCGGCGACACGGCGCTGGAGCTGATCGGCGTCCGGCCGCCGTCGGCCCACACGTTCGAGGGTCAGCTCAGCGAGCTGCAGACCTACCTGCGCGGGGAGACGGTCGACGCCGACGGCTTCGCCAGCCACATCACCTGGCTGCCGCTCCCCGAGGAGACGAAGGTCCCGGTCGACGTGTTCGGCTCCGGTCCGCACGTGATCGACGCGGGCGCGCGGATCGGCGACCAGGTCACCGCCACCGTCGGCGCCGAACCCGACCGGGTCGACTGGGCGATCCGCACCGCGCGGGACGCGCGTGCGGCGGCCGGAGGCGACCCGGCGACGCTGCGGGTCGGCGCCTTCCTGGTGGTCTGCGTCGGAACCGACGAGGCAGCCCTCGACGCGCTCGCGCGCGGCAACGCCAGCATCTCGGCGCACTTCCAGCGCAACGTCACCGCGTCGCTGTCCCAGGGGGACGTGGCCGCCGTCGACCGGGTCTCCGGGAAGTACGACCTCTATCACCACGGTCTCGAGCACGCCACGCAGGCGGCGACGCTCCCCGACGACTTCCTGCGCCGGTTCTGCGTCATCGGCACGCCGGACGACTGCATCGCCCGACTGCAGAAGCTGATCGGGCTGGGCCTGTCGCACCTGGTGTTCGTCGGCGCGTCCCGCGACGTCGACCACACCGTGCGGGAGCGGTCGGACCATCTCCTCGCGACCGAGGTGCTGCCGGCGCTCCGCGACGTCGGACGGGCCGGCGACCCCCGGACCTGAGATCGCCCCTCGGGCGATCGGCGTCGGGCCCCAGAGAGCTGCGCCCGGTGACCCACGGCGTTCCGGTTCGCTAGGCCCTCGTCCGTTCCTCGGTCCGCCGCCGCTGCTCGACCCGGTAGCCGGCGATGATGTGCGTCAGCCCGGCGACCGCGGCGACGAGCGCGGCCAGGGGGTAGACGGCGGCCGTCACGCACGTGACGAGAGCCCAGAAGCCGATCAGCAGGAAGAGCGCGCGGTGGTAGCGCTGCCGCGCGACGGCGGCGCCGAGCACCTCGTCCCCCCGCCGACGATCAGGCGGCTGCCCCCAGGCGAGCAACCGCGGGCGCGGGACGGAGAGACGAGAGGACACGGCCAACCCCCGAGTGGAACCGCAGCGCGGGTCATCACGGCCCACGGTCCGACGCTACGGAGTAGAGATGCCCGGCCGCCGAGGAGTCGAACCCCGGCGACCGGGCGGCCGGCTCGATCCCCGTCGCTCACCTGAGATCGCCGTGTCGACCTCCGCGCCAGGTGGGCAGCGAGGAGCGGCCCAGTGCCGTGTCGAGGGCCCGGTCGGCGAGCACGACGGTCGAGTCGATGACGGGCAGGGGGCTGTCGTCGGGTGCGAGCAGGAGCGGGAGCTCGGTGGAGGCGAGGGCGACGGCGTCGCAGCCGCGTGCGGCGAGACCCCGGACGACCTCGACGAACCAGGCCCGGGACGCCTCGCTCGCGATGCCGTCGACCAGCTCGCCGAAGATGATCCCGTCGAGCCGCTCCGCGTCCGGTGGCGCGGGCGTCTCGACCTCGATCCCGTCGGCGCCCAGCCAGGTGGGGTAGAGCGCGCTGCCGGTGATGAACGCCGTGCCCAGGACGCCCACGCGGCGGTGCCCGGCCGCGCGGGCCGTCGTGGCGACGGCCTGGGCGATGTGGATCCCGGGGAGGGGCAGTTCGGGTCCGATCTCGTCGAGCACGAGGTGGGCGGTGTTGTCGGGACAGACGAAGAACTCCGCGCCCGACGCGGCGAGGCGCGCCACGCTCCGGGCGAGGTACGCCCCGACCGTGTCGAGGTCCCCGGCCTGCCAGGCGCGCAGATGGTGGCCGAACCCGATGTAGTCCAGGCTGACGTCGGGGTACGTGTGGCCGCCCAGTTCCGCGGCGCCGGCTCGGCAGTAGCGCAGGAAGCACTGCGCCGCGCCGTCCGGGTTGGCGGCCAGGATGCCGGCGTGTGGCACGGCTCCTCCTCCGCGTCGGTCAGACGTACTGGGCGTACTTGCCGGGGAACTGCTCGTTGATCTTCTTCATCCACTGCACCTCGGCGTCGTGGACGGGCTCGGGCAGCACCATCCCGGCCTCCATGAGCCAGCTGCTGGGGGTGTCGCTGACGACCAGGACGACCTGGTCGGCCGGCAGTCCGACGACGTCCTGGATGACCGCGTAGAGCTTGTCCATCAGCTCGTGGCGGGTCTGCTCGGAGCGTCCCGCGCGGCATCCGGCGTTCAGGATGAGCGACGGCTCGACGCGGCCCGCGGTGTACATCAGGCCCAGTGGCATCGGCTGGAACACGACCCGGACGAAGGGGTCGGGCGCGCCGGTGGTCTCGTGGTGGGTCTGGGTGAACCGGGTGGCGAGCGTGTCCCGCTGCTCCTCGGTGAGCTCCACTCCGCTGGTCACGACCTGGTAGACGGGCATCGGGTGTCCTTCCCCTCGAGGGCGGTCCCCGGGAGCGGGGTCCGCGACGGGAACGACGATGTCCGAGGGGCCTCCCACCCCGCTCCAACCCCGAGCCAACGACCCGGGACCGCGGTGAGCGCGCCCGGACGGGTGACCACTGCCCGAGCCCGTGCCAGAGTGGGCCGGTGCTCGAGGCGGAGCAGGTCGCGCAGGCCTATGCCGGGTGGATCGCGCACGGCGAGCCCGGGTTCCAGGCGATGATGCGGGACGATCTGCACGACCACGTCAGCGGCCGGCGCGGGCCGGGGACGTGGGACGTCGTCTGGGGCTGGATCGAGTCGAGCTTCGAGGAGCGCCGCGCCGAGCTGCACGGCTGGGGCAGGCTCGACGACGGGCGGATCGCGGTGTGGGTGACCCTGCACGGCCGGCACGTCCACAGCGGGATGCCCTGGCTGGGGGACCGGCCGCCGAGCGGCGCCCTGATCGCCTGGAAGCAGCTGCACGTCTTCGCCACCGACGGCGAGTACCTCACCGACCACTGGGCGGTCCGCGACGACCTCAAGGTGATCGAGGCCGTCGACGCCGCCAACGGCTGAGTGGGCCGTCCGTGGTCACCGACGACGGGCCGTGCGGCGCCGCGACGGTCTCTTCGTCGCGGCCGCGCTCGGCGACGGGCCCTCCCGGCGTGGCGTGCGGGAGCTGTTGGCGGTGCGTCCGCGGACGACGCCGATGAACTCCTCCATCAGCTCGGTGTTCTCCGCGTCCGGCCAGGTGAGGACGACGCTGGACTGCGGCGCGTCGGCCACCGGTCGGTGGGTGAGGTCCCGACGGTGGTGCAGCCGGGCCAGCGACTGGGGGAGGACCAGCAGGCCGACGCCCGCCGCGACGAGCTCGACCGCCTCGGCGGTCGTCGGGGGGTCGTACACCGCCGCCCGGCCCGGCCTGTCGCCGGGCCAGGGGAGGGTGTCGTCCTGCGGTCGGAGGACGACGTCGTCGGCCAGGTCGTCGAGCCCCGCCTCGTCGACCGCGGTGAGCACGTGCTCCTTCGGCGCGACGACCACGGTGGTCTCGGTGTAGAGCGGGATCGCGTGCAGCCCGGTCCGGTCGATCGGCAGCCGCACCACCCCGGCGTCCACCGTCCCGGCCCGGATTCGGTCCACCACCTCGTCCGTGCTCGCGCCGACGAGCTCGAGGGGGACGTCGGGACGACGCTCGGCCCAGATCCGCGCCCACTTGCCCGGCGTGGCACCCGGGACGTAGCCGAGCCGGAAGGTCACGGCGTCGCCGGGCTGGGTCACGGGCCCAGGCTATCGGCCGGTCGGGCCGGATAATCTGCACCGATGACGCGGCAGAGGGCGACGCAGACGATGAAGCCCGCGACGGCGGCGAAGAAGCTGGGCGTGCACCTCGACGCGACGCCCGCCGAGTTCCGCGACGGCGTCATCTCCCGGGAGGAGCTCGACGCGCTGCAGGCCGACCCGCCCGCGTGGCTGCGCGAGCTGCGGCGCGACGGCCCGCACCCGCGCCCCGTCGTCGCGGACCGGCTCGGTGTGTCGATCTCCGGCCTGGCCCGGGCGGAGATCACCGAGCCGCTGACCACGGCCCAGATCGCGGCGTTGAAGGAGGAACAGCCGGAGTGGCTGCGCCGCGAGCGGAACCTCCGCGCCGAGGTGCAGCGCGAGGAGGCCCGCCTGCGCGCCGAGCGCGCGGGCAACCAGGGCGCCCGCTAACCACTCCCGGCCGGCGCCCGCCCGGCGCGACGGCCTCCGTCAGAGGCCGCGGTCGTTGAGCACCGGGCGGAGGTCCTCGAGCTTGTCGTAGGCCCACCAGAGGTAGTTCTCCGTGCCGCCCTCGCGCAGCGGGTGGAGGTCGACGTGGTCGGGGTCGTCCTTGAACGCCTGGAACGCCTCGGGGGAGGGCCACTCGACGAGCACGAGGACCTGGCGGGGGGAGTCGCCGGTGCTGGGGGAGTCCTCGCTGAGCCTGCCCAATGCGACGACGCTGCCGCCGTGCTTGCCGACCGCGGCGACGGAGCGCTTCGAGTAGGCCTTGTAGTCGTCGTTCGGGGCGAGGTCGAACAGGTTCAGCGCATAGATCGCACTCATGGCGGCAGTCTGGCAGCGCCTACTCGGTCGCGAGGTCGGCGAGCAGCCACGGTTCAGGGGCGGCACCGCGGACCATGCTGACCTGCCCGGTGCGTTCCAGCACCGCCAGCCGGACCTCGTCCCGGCGCGCGGCGCCGGCCAGGCGCAGTCGCTGGCGCAGGTCGTCGTCGCTCATCCTGGCCCGTCGCAGCCCCTCGGCCCGGACCTCGCCGTCGACCACGAGGACCACGGGACGCCGGGTCAGGAGGCGTCCCCAGGCCGGTCGACGCTCCAGCCGCGCCAGGAGCCGCTGGAGGCCGAACAGGACGACGAGCGCGATCGCGCCGGTCGCGAGGGTCGGGTCGGCGAGCAGGGTCGTGCGACCCACCATCGCGCCGAGCGCGATCACGCACGCCACGTCCGTCCCCGACATCGTCGCGAGGCTGCGCGCGCCCGACAGGCGGACCAGGACGAGGAGGGTGAGGCAGATGCCCACCGTCGCGACGACCACCTGGAGCGCGGTGACGGGATCGGTACCGAGTTGGCCGGTCATGCCGGCCATCATCGGGGTGCGAGCCCGACCAGGCCGACCCCGAGAGCGGCCGGCGCGCTGGTGACGACGGCGTCGGGGTGGCGCCCGCCCAGGAGCAACGCCTGCTCCGCCCTCCGCCGGCTCGGCGGTGGGAGACGCGATACCGCAGAGGTATCGGCGGCGGTCGTGTGGTTCATCGCGGCCGCCGCGCCGGTCGGTGCGCGGCACCGTGACGGTGCGGCGGACACGACCACGGAGGGCCGACCATGGCTGTGAGCACGGTGCGGCTCGTCCGACTGCCCGGTCTGCGGTTGGCGGTCGACGACGGCGGATCGTCGCCGCCCGGGGCGCCACCGTTCCTGCTCGTCCACGGCTGGCTGGGATCCCACCGGACGTGGGCGCACCTCGCGCCGCGGTGGCGGGAGCAGCGTCGGGTCCTCGCGGTCGACCTGCGCGGGCACGGCGCCAGCTCGGCGCCGCCCTCCGGCTACGCGCTCCCGGACCTGGCCGGCGACCTCGCAGCACTGCTCGATGCGGAGGGGCTGCGCGGGGCGGTGGTCGTCGCGCACTCGCTGGGCTGCTCCGTGACGAGCCGGCTGGCGGTGCAGCGCCCGGACCTGGTCGCGGGGATGGTGCTCGTGGACCCGGACTACGGCGGGGATCCCGGTGCCCGCGACCGGCTCGCCGCCGTTGCGGCGATCCCCGACGACGACGTCCTGCGCGCGGCGGTCGCCGAGCTCTTCGACCGCATCGACGCGGACACCGCCTCGCCCGCGCTGCGGGCCGCGCACCGCGCCGACGCCGCGCGCGTCCCGGCGCACGCCGTCCGGGGGACGCTCGCCGGCCTCGTCGGCGGGCTCCCCTCGCCCCGCTTCCGGCCGGAGGCGGAGATCGTGCTCGCGCGGCGGACGCAACCGGTGCTGGCGCTGCACCGGCGCCCGGAGCAGGCCTCGTGGGAGCGCGGCCTCGTCACGCACCCGGACTCCGAGGTCCGCGTCTGCCCCGGCGCCGGTCACTGGATCCACGAGGAGCGCCCGGCCCGCGTCGCGGCCGCGGTCGACCGGTGGCTCCGGCGCGCCGTCCCGTCCCCGTCCCCCTCTCAGGAGGTGTCCTCGTGACCGTCACGTCCCTCGACCTCTCGGCCGCAGAGCTGCTGACCACCACCCGCGCGGTCCGGCGCCGGCTGGATCTCGATCGGCCGGTCGACCCGCTGCTCGTCCGGCGCTGCGTCGAGTTCGCGATGCAGGCCCCGTCGGGCCGGAACTCCCAGCGGTGGAGCTTCGTCGTGGTCACCGACCCCGCGCGGCGCGCGGCGCTCGCGGACCTGTGGCGCGCCGGGATCGGCCAGGGCGACAGCCCGATGTCCGACGCCGACATGCGGCGGGCGTACCAGGACCCGCGCTCGATGCAACGGGTGTGGAGCGGGCTCGACCACCTCAAGGAGAACCTGCACCGCGTGCCCGTGCTGGTCGTGCCGTGCATCGAGGGTCGGACCGACGGGCTCGGCGCCGACCGGCAGGCCGGCCAGTGGGGCTCCGTGCTCCCGGCGGTCTGGAGCTTCATGCTGGCCGCCCGTCTGCACGGGCTCGGCACCGTCTGGACCACCGGGACCATGCCCGTCGAGCGCGTCGTCGCGAGCCTGCTCGGGATCCCCTACGACACCGTGATGCAGGCCGCGCTCATCCCGCTCGCCCACACCGTGGGCACCGACTTCCGGCCGGGCCCCCGCGTCGACGTCGACGAGGTCCTGCACTGGGAGACGTGGTGAGCGGCCGGGTCAGCATCGTCACCGGAGCCGGTGGGGCTCTGGGCACCGCGATCGCCCGGCGTCTGCACGGCGCCGGGGACGTCGTGGTGCTGGCCGACGTCGACCGGGACGCCGCGTCGCGGGCGAGCGCCCGCATCGGTTGGTCCGGGGCCGACGAGCGGTTGCGGACCGAGCAGGTCGACGTCGCCGACCCCGACTCGGTCCAGCGCCTCGTCGACCGGGTGGGGGCGGGCTGCGGTCGCATCGACGTCGTCGTCAACAACGCGGCGATCCAGCGCCGGGGCGGGATCGCCGCCCTGCGGACGGAGGACTGGGACGAGGTGCACCGGGTCGACCTGCGCGGTCCGATGCTGCTCTGCCGGGCCGTCCATCCGTACTGGGAGCGGCAGCGGGCGGGGAGCGTGGTCAACATCGCCTCCCGTGTCTGGCTCAGCGGCGGCGCGCCGATCTACGTCGCGGCCAAGGCCGGCCTGGTCGGGCTGACGCGCTCGCTGGCGACCGAACTGGCCCCGCACGGGGTGACGGCGAACGCGGTCGCGCCCGGGTTCGTCGCGACCGCCTTCACCCGGCGCGGGCACGACGAGCAGAGCTGGTCGGACCTGGTGAAGCGGCAACGGCGCATCACCCCGCTCGGCACCCTCACCGAGCCCGAGGACGTCGCCCAGGCCGTCGCCTTCCTGGCGTCCCCGGCCGCGCGCACCATCACCGGCGAGGTCCTCCACGTCTGCGGCGGCGCCCAGCTGGCCCCGCTGCCGTGACCCTGCGCTGGGGCTACGCCACGGTCGCCCTGCCCACGCTGAGCCTCGCCGAGGCGGCCGCGGCCGCCGCGGGCGCAGGCTTCGAGGGCCTCGAGTGCAAGGTCGGCGAGCCGCCCCGCGCCCGGGACAGCCCGGCGCGCCGTTTCCTCGCCGACAACCGCACCACGCTGGACCTCGACCCGCGGGACGGCCGGCGCGCGGCGCGGATCAGCGCGGACGCCGGCCTCCACCTCATCGGGCTCACCCCCTACGTCCGCACCGGCGACCTCGAGACGTTCCGGCGCGTCGCCGCGCTGGCGCAGGCGGCCTCCGCGCCGCAGATCAGGCTGCAGGGCCCGCGCCCCCACCGCGGCGGGCCGGGCTACCGCGAGCTGTTCGACCGGGCCCTCGCGTTCACCGGCGAGGCCGCGGCGATCGCGGTCGACCACGGCAGCAGCGTCGTCGTGGAGATCCACCAGGACACGATCTTCCCGAGCGCCTCGCTCGCCGAGCGGCTGGTCGCGCACTTCGACCCGCACCGCGTGGGCGTGATCTACGACGTGGGCAACATGGTCGTCGAGGGCTACGAGGACCACCGGATCGGCATCGCGCTGCTCGGCGCGCACCTGCGGCACGTGCACCTCAAGAACGCGCGGTTCGCCCCGGACCCGGCGACGCCCGGGCCGGTGCGCGTGCACCGCGCGACGTGGAGCCCCCTCGACGACGGCGTGGTGGACGTCGGCGCCGTGCTCGGCCACCTCGTGGACGCCGAATACCGGGGCTGGGTCTCGCTGGAGGACCTGAGCTCGGAGCGGAGCCCGCTGGCGACGCTGCAGCACAACGCCGCCGTGCTCGCCGCGCTGCGGGCGCCGGGATGGCGAGGGTGAGCGCGGCCGGGTCAGCGGGCGCCGATCATGACCACGGCGAAGGTCGCGGCGTCCGGGCCGGGGTTGCGCCAGCGGTGACGGGTCCCGGTCTGCACGAACGCGTCGCCGGCCTCGAGGACCCGTTCCGCACCGTCGTCGAGCTCGAGCACCAGGCGCCCGGCGAGCAGGATCCCGAGGTCGGTCGTCCGGGTGGCGTGCATCCCCGGCTCCCCGTCGTAGGTCGCGAGGAGACCGGGGAAGAGGGACTCGAACTCGGCCACCTGCGCCGTCGTCGGAGGCGCGGTCTCGACCTGGTCCGGGGCGATGGTGAGCACGAAGAAGCGGTGTCCTCCCGGCGGCGGCAGGAAGTCCCCGGCCGTGGTCGGGCGGGACCCGTCCGCGCCGACGGCGGGCACCTCGTCGTCGGCCCACAGGGGCGTGTTCACCAGGCCGGCGAAGCCCGACGCCACGAGCGCCGCCGGTCGATCGTCCTCGACGAACACCGAGCGTCCGGCGCCGTCCCGTCCGGTCGTCACCAGCTTCATCGCAGGCCCTCCTGTCTTCTCGACGCGAGCACGCCCACCGTGCCCGGGACGAGATCGCGGGCGGGGGAGGGTCCACAGGAGGATCGGCCTGATACCTCCTGGATATCAGGGAGCAGGTCGATAATGCCGACGATGGAACTGCGGCACCTGCGCTACGTCGTCGCCGTCGCCGAGCACCGGCACGTCGGCCGGGCCGCGCGCGCCCTGGGGATCGCCCAGCCGCCGCTCTCGCGTCAGGTGGCGGCCGTCGAGGAGGAACTCGGCACGCGCCTGTTCGAGCGCACCGGTCGCGGCACGATCCCGACGGTGGCCGGCGAGGTCTTCGTCGCCCACGCCCGCCGCATCCTCGAGCAGGTCGACGTGGGCGCCGAGGACGCCCGCCGCGCCGCGCGCGGTCAGAGCGGGACGCTGCGGCTGGGGATCATCGGCTCCGCCCTCATCGAGCTGCTGCCGGGGCTGCTGGCGCGCTTCCGGACGACCCACCCCGGCGTCGGCGTCGGCTGCCGCGAGCTCTCCAGCGCCCAGAGCACCGCCGCGCTCGTCGCCGGCGAGATCGACCTCGCCGTCTGCCGGGGGATGCCGCGGGGCCCGGGCGCCGAGAGGCTGCAGGCCGTCGCGGTCGGCCACGATCAGCTCGTCGGGATCTGCTCGCGCGCCCACCCGCTCGCCGCCCGGGGCGTGATCACCGTCGACCAGCTGCGGCGGCAACCGCTGGTCCTGACCACGAGCGACGACGAGCCCTCGACGGTCACCGCCCTCGCGGAGCTCCTGGCCGACCGTGACGCGACCCTGTCGACGACCCACGCCCGCGACGTCCACACCATCATCGGCCTCGCGGCCTGCGGCTTCGGGGTCGGGCTCCTCCCGTCCTGCGCCCGCGGTCTCGTGCGCCCCGGTACCGCCCTGCTCGAGGTGGAGCCCGTCGTGCCGCTCCCCGACCTCTGCCTCGTCCACCGCGCCGAGACCGACTCGCCGGTGGTCGACGCCTTCCTCGCCGTCACCGCCGAGCACTGTCCCGGCGTCGGGTCCCGGCTGCGTGCCGTGCGGGGCCGCGCCGGGTGAGGCGTGCGTCAGCCCCAGACCGTCTCGGCGGCCCGGAGCAGCACGTCGAACTTGCGCCACTGCTCGTCCGCGGTGAGGTCGTTGCCCTCGATGGTGGACGCGAACCCGCACTGCGGGCTGATCGCGAGCCGGTCGAGCGCCACGTACCGCGCGGCGTCCTCGATCCGGGCGACGACCTCGTCGACCGTCTCCACGCGGGCGGACTTGGTGCTCACGACGCCGAGCACGACGGTGGTCCCCGGGCGCACGAAGCGCAGCGCGCGGAAGGTCCCGGCCCGTTCGGTGTCGTACTCCAGCAGGAGCCGCTGGTGGGTCAGCTCGCCGAAGACCTGCTCCGCGATGGCGTCGTAGGAACCCTCGCGGTGCCAGTGGCCCTGCTCGTTGCCGCGGCAGAGATGGATGCCGAACGTCGTGCCCGGTGTGTCCCGGACGACGGCGTTCTCGGCCGCGAGTGTGCGGGTGAGCAGCTCGGCGGGGTCCAGTCCCCGCCGCCGGAAGCGTTCGAGCGAGGGCGGGTCGACGTAGGCGGTCAGGCCCGGCGCGTCGACGTGGACGTAGCGGCACCCGGCGTCCACGAGGCCGGCGACGATGTCGCGCTCCACCGCGACGACGTCGTCGAGGAACGCCCACGGGTCGGGGTAGACCGCGGACGAGCCGGCGGCGTCGAAGGTCTGGAAGATCCTGTCGGGACCGAGCAGCGTCGTCTTCACCGGACGGTCGGTGCAGTCCTGCGCGAACACGAACTCGCGCCGCGGGGCGCTCTCGCGCAGCCGCAGGCGCTCGGTGGCGACGGTCGCGCTCGACGCGGACGGGGCCTCGGCGCGGTCGCCGGCGGCGGCGTCGAGCACCCGGTCGGCGTGGGAGGCCCACAGGTTGCCGCCCAGCTCCCGGTACCCGTCGACCTCGGCGAAGCTGTCCATGAAGGTGGACCGGCGGTACTCGCCGTCGACCACGACGGGCAGGCCGACCTTCTCCTGCGCGCGGACGACCTCGCGCACCGCGTCGTCCTGGGCGTCGCGCAGCGTCTCCGGCGAGAGCCCGCCGCTGCGGAACCGGGCGAAGGCCTCGATCAGCGACGGCGGGCGCAGGAGGCTCCCGACGTTGTCGACCCGCAGGTCGTCGAGGGGGCCGCTCGACATGGTGCTGTCCTTCCTGGTCACAGGGCGACGTTCACGGACTTGACCCGCGTGTAGCTGAGCAGCTCGTCGGAGGCCTCCTCGAGCCCGACCCCCGAGTTCTTCCAGCCGCCGTAGGGCATGCCGAGGTAGTGCGGCCCCGCCGTGTTGATCCAGACGTAGCCGGTCTCGAGGGCGCGCGCGACGCGGTGCGCGCGGCGGACGTCGTCGGTGAAGACGCTCCCGGTCAGCCCGTAGCGCACCCCGTTGGCGAGGGCGACGGCCTCGGGCTCGTCACGGAAGCGCAGCACGGTCAGCACCGGTCCGAAGATCTCCTCCGTGGCGACCGGGTGCGTCGGCGGGAGGCCGTCGAGCACGGTCGGCGCGATGAACAGGGCGTCGCCGACCCCGTCGGGTCGCCCGCCGCCGACCAGGACCCGCGCACCGTCGCGCCGTGCGTCGTCGAGGTAGCCGACGACGCGGTCGAACTGCCGCTGACTGACCATCGTGCCCTTGTCGGCGGCGGGGTCGAGGGGTGAGCGGTAGTGCTGCTCGCCGAGCAGGCCGCGGAGCCGGCCGACGACGTCCTCGGCGATCGACTCGTGCAGCAGCAGCCGCGACGTCGAGCCGCACGACTGGCCGGACCAGGTGAAGTTCATGCCCTGCACCGCGGCGCGCGCGACCTCGTCCGGGTCGGCGTCGGGGAAGGCGATCAGCGCGTTCTTCCCGCCGAGCTCGAGGGTGACGGTCTTGACGCCGACCTCGGCGGCGGCGCGCTGGATGCCGCGGCCGGTGCGCTCGCTGCCGGTGAAGCCGATGCGGTGGACGTCGGGATGGCGCACCAGGGCGTCCGGGACCTCGGGGCCGTCGCCGACGACGACGTTCACGACGCCCGGGGGCAGGACCTCGCGGCAGATCTCGGCGAGCAGCAGCGCCGAGAGCGGGGTGGCCTCGGAGGGCTTGAGCACGACGGTGTTACCGGCGACCAGCGGCGCGGCGATCTTGCTGGCCGCGAACATGATCGGGTGGTTGAAGGGGATGATCTTCGCGACGACGCCGTAGGGCTGGCGCTCGGTGAAGTGCAGGCCGGTGCTGGCGGGCACCGAGGAGCCCTTCATCTCCAGCGCCAGCCCGGCGAACCAGCGCAGCGCGGTGACGGCCATCCGCACGTCGCCCGCCATCACGGAGATCGGCGCCCCGCCGTCGACGGCGTCGAGCAGCGCCAGGTCGTGGGCGCGCTCGGCCACCGCGTCCGCGAGGGCGTGCACCACGTCGGCGCGCGCCGTCGCGGGCCGCGCGGCCCACCCGGGGTACGCGCGCCCGGCCGCCTCGACGGCGGCCGTGGCGTCGGCCGCCGTCCCGTCGGGGACCTCGGCGATCGCGTGCCGGCTGTAGGGGCTGGTGACGGTGAACGTCCGTGGGGTCGCCACCAGCTCGCCGCCGATGAGGAGGCGCCAGTCCCGGTCGAGCAGCTCGCGGACGCGACGGTCGTTGGCGGCCGCCGCGTCGGTGGAGTCCGTGACGTCGGTCGTCGTCACCGCACGCCCGCCTGCACCAGCAGCGGGTGGGTCTCCTCCTGGAACCGGGCCATGTCCTGCAGGTAGCGGGGCCACGACAGCACGACCCCGTCGAGCCCGCCGGTGGTGCTCAGCTCGATGAGGGTGTCCGCGACCTGCTCCTTCGTCCCGACGATCGGGTAGCCGGCCCAGCCCGCGATGAAGTGGAACTTCATGGCCTCGAGCGTCTCGGGGGCGAAGGACTGCGAGTTGATGCCCATGCCCGTGACGAGGTTGTCGACCGCCTCCCAGTCGCCCCGCTGGTTGACGTAGTAGTCGAGGAACTGCCGGGCCTCGGCCTCGGTGTCCTCCTGGACGACGTACGCGTTGGTCCAGACCTGCACCTCGCGGCCGTACTCCTCGCGCGCGAGCCGCTTGAGGTCGTCGACCTTCACGCGCATCGCCTCCGGGCTCTGCTGCGCGAGGTCGGAACTGGCGAACAGCACGTCGCAGTTGCGGGCGCCGAAGTGCCGTCCCGCCCCGGAGCTGCCGGCGTTCATCAGCACGGGGTGGGGCGCCTGCAGGGGCCGGGGCGCGATCGAGGCCTCGGTGACCCGGAAGTACTTCCCGTCGTAGCTGAACGGCTCCTCGGCGGTCCAGAGCCGCACGATGATGTCGACCCACTCCTGGCCGACCGCGTAGCGCTCGTCGTGGGGGAGGAGCTCCGCGCCGAACATCTCGATCTCCGGGGCGTGCCAGCCCGTGACGACGTTGAGCGCGAGCCGCCCGCCGGAGATGTGGTCGATCGTGGCGGCCTGCTTGGCCGCCATGACGGGGTGGATGGTCGGGACGTGCGAGGTCACGAAGAGCCCGGCCCGCTCGGTGGCGCTGGCGATCCCGGCCGCCCAGGTGAAGCACTCGAACCCGGCGCCGTTGAAGTTGGTGGGGCCGCCGAAGCCGCGCCAGCGGCCGACGGGCACGAGCGCCTCGAACTCCATCGCGTCGCCCATCGCGGCGAGCGCGGTCGTCTGGCCCCAGTCGGCCTCGAGCACGCCGTCGACGGTCGAGATCGCGCAGCCGCCGGACAGGTTGGTCGAGAAGGTCCCGAGCCGGAGCGTCCGGTCGACGTAGACGGGGTGGCGGGCCTCGCGCAGCTGGTCGGCGCGCGGCGTCTCCGGGCGGGTTCCCACGGTCACGGCGTCCTCCTCGACGGCAGGGAAGGAAATACAACGTATACGGAGTATTGAGGAAGCTACGAGCGGTCCCGATGCCTGTCAACGGCCTGATGTGCAGCTTCGGCCCGGCCGGCGAGCTGACGCCCTGCGATCCGTACACGGTCGACCGTGCCGAGTACGATCTCCGCAGAGTGGGGGAGGAGGGGTTCGCCCGGTGACGGACGTGATGCCAGGACGGGGACGACCGCGGGCGCAGGCCTCGATGGTCGAGCTCCGGGAGGCGCCCGGACACCTCGTGCGGCGCGCGCAGCAGCGGCACACGCTGCTCTGGACGCGCGAGTTCGGCGGCGACCTCACCGGCCCGCAGTACGCCGTGATCTGCGCGATCGGCGCCGACAGCACGCTCGACCAGCGGGCGGTCGGCGAGCGCGCCTCGCTGGACAAGTCGAGCACCGCCGACGTCGTGGCCCGCCTCGAGGGGCAGGGCTGGCTGCGGTTCCGCAAGGACCCCGCCGACGCGCGGCGCAAGACGCTGAGCCTCACCGCGCTGGCCCGCACCGCGATCCCGGACGTCACCCGCCGGGTCGCCGCGGTCCAGGCGAGCGTCCTCGCGCCCCTGCCGGCGGGGACGCGCGAGGCGTTCGTGGACGCCCTCCGGCTGGTCGCCTACGCGGGTGAGCCTCCGGTGCCCGGCCACGTCGACGACTCGATCCTGGTCCTGGCGAACTCGCCCGGCCACCTCATCCGGCGCGCGCAGCAGGTGCACACGGTGGCCTGGAACGAGGAGGTCGGCCGCGTGATGACCGCACCGCAGTACGCGGTCCTCAGCGCGCTGTGGTCGCACGCCGACGGTGTCGACCAGGGCACGGGTGCCGAGCTCGCGTCCGTCGACCGGTCGAGCATGGCCGACATCGTCGCCCGGCTCGCCCGCCGCGGCTGGGTCGCGCGGACGCGGGATCCCGGCGACGCCCGCCGGCGGCTGCTGACCCTCACCGACGACGCCCGCGGCGAGGTCGCCCAGATCACCGCGGCGGTCGAGCGCGTGCAGGTCAGGATGCTCGCCCCGCTGCCGGCCGAGCGGGAGCGCGGTCTGTTCCTCGACCGGCTCCGGCTGCTGGCCTACGCCGAGGACGCCGACGGTCCCGACCCGGCGGGTCCGTAGAGCGCGTCCGCCCGCCGCACCAGGTAGCGGAAGCCGGCGTCGAGCTGCCGGGCGTTCCAGACGCTCTCGCGCTTCACACGGACCTCGGCGTCCGGCGTCCAGATCGCGGGACCGCCGCCCCCGGCCGCGGCGAGCTGGATCCGGCACGCGCGCTCGAGCAGCGCCGCGAACATCACCGCGCTCGCCACGTCGGCCCCGACGGTGACCAGCCCGTGGCCCGGCACGAGGCACCCCGCGGCCGTCCCGACCGCCGCGGCGAGCGCGTCGCCCAGCGCGGCGGTGGCGATGAGGTCGCTCGTGCGGCGGAACCGCGCGACGTCGGGGTCGGCGAACGGGACCGCGTCGTGGGACAGGGGGCGCAGCGGCACGTCGAGCGCCGCGAACGCCGCCGCGGCCTCGGCGTGCGTGTGGACGGTCGCGGACGCGTCGGGACGCGCCCGCAGCAGGGCGGCGTGGATGTGGAACTCGATGTGCCGCGGTCCCTCGCCGGCCAGAACCTCCCCGTCGTCGGACAGCAGCACCACCCGCTCGGGCGTGACCTCCTCCATGCCCCAGCCCGCGGCCTTCGTCCAGAGGCCGCGCCCCGCGGGGTCGCGCACCGCGGCGTGGCCCCACACCAGGTCGGCCTGACCCGCGGCGGCGAGGGCTCGGTGGGCGGTCACGACGTCCCCGACGACCTCGGACACGGCGCCTCCTCGGAGCTCGGCAAGACGAACGTATACGGATGATAGTCGGTGATCGGCTCCGCTCTTGACCGTCGATGTGCCCGAACGTACTGTCCCGTAAATAGTCAGTATACGTAGCGTTTCCGGTGAACGGAGAAGGACGATGGCGACCCGGCGCTTCAAGGCCACCGACCCGGAGCTGGACGAGCTGTACGGACGGTTCGCCGACCAGGGCCTGCAGCCGCTCTGGGAGCTCGCCGGTCTGCTCACCGCCGAGCCCCGCGTGCAGGCCGTCCCGTACCGCTGGTCCGGGCGGGTCCTGCGCGAGCTCGGCACGCGCGCCGGGGAGCTCGTCCCCGTCGACCGGGGCGGCGACCGCCGGGTGCTCGCCTGCGCCAACCCGGGGCTCGGCGGCGCCCCGTACGCGGTCGGCACGCTGTGGGCGGCGATCCAGTACCTGCGGGGTCGCGAGGTCGCGCCCGCCCACCGCCACACCCCGGCCGCGCTGCGGTTCGTCGTCGAGGGCGAGGGCGTCTGGACGCTCGTCGACGGCGATCCCCTGCACATGGGCACCGGCGACCTGGTCCTCACGCCGAGCTGGACCTTCCACGAGCACCACAACCCGCGCGACGAGCCGATGATCTGGGTCGACGTGCTCGACCTGCCCGTGGTCGCGGCGCTCGACGCGATCTTCTTCGAGGAGGGCCCCACCGAGGAGGCCGACACCCGCACCGCGGTGCGCTCGGGCTCGGAGGCCCGGTACGGCGGCGGTCCGGGACTGGTCCCGAGCGGGGCGGCCCCGCCGCCGGGCCGGTCCCCGCTGCTCGCCTATCGCTGGGCGGACACGGACCGCGCGCTGACGGGGCTGCTGGAGGCCACGGGGGAGGGCGACGCCGTCCTGCGCTACACCGACCCGGTCTCCGGCGGCGACGTCATGCCGACCATGCGCTGCGAGATCGCGCGCGTCCTCGCCGGCGCCGCGACGGTCCCGGCCCGCCAGACCGGTGGGCGCGTGCTGTGCGTGCTGCACGGAGGCGGCGAGATCCGGATCGGCGCGGAGCGTTTCGCGGTCGAGCCGGGCGACCTGCTCGCGGTGCCGTCGTGGACGCCGTGGTCGGTGCACGCCGACGCCGAGATCGACCTGTTCAGCACCAGCGACGCGCCGGTGCTCGAGGCGCTCGGGCTGCTGCGCACCGAGACGTGCGGATGACCCGGTCGCGACAGGTCCCGGCCCTCGTCGTCGGCGGCGGGATCGGCGGTCTCGCGACGGCGCTGTCGCTGGCCCGCCACGGCCGGGCCGTGCACCTGATCGAGCGGAACGCGGGCTTCACCGAGATCGGCGCGGGCCTGCAGTTCGGGCCGAACGCGAGCCGGGCCCTCGACGCGCTCGGGGTGCTCGACGACGTCCTGCCGCGAGCGGTCCGGCCCCCGCGGGCGCAGCTGATCGACGCCCTCACCGGCCGGCCGATCACGACCCTCGACCTCGGGCCGGCGTTCGTCGAGCGCTACGGCTACCCCTACCTGGTCCTGCACCGCTCGGACCTGCTCGAGACGCTCGTCGACCACTGCCGCCGGCATCCCCTCGTCACCCTGGAGAACGGGCGGACCGTGGTCGACGTGGCGCTGCAGCCCGGACGGGCCCGCGTGCGCTGCGCCGACGGCACCGTCTACGAGACCCCCGCGCTCGTCGGCGCCGACGGGCTGCACTCGACGCTGCGCGGCACGGTCGTCGACGACGTGCCCGTCTGCGCCGGGTACGCCGCCTACCGCGGCACGATCCCGCGGCGCGACGCCGCCCACGCGATCGCGCCCGACGAGGTCGTCCTGTGGATCGGCCCCGGCACGCACCTCATCCAGTACCCGGTGCGCGGCGGCGAGCTCTACAACCAGGTCGCGGTGTTCCGCAGCCCCCGCTTCCACGCGGGGCACACCGCGCCCGGCGACTGGGCGTGGCCCGAGGAGCTCGACGAGGCCTTCGCACGTTCGTGCCGGCCGGTCCGCGACGCGGTGGCCAGCATCGGGCGCGACCGCCACTGGCCGATGTACGACCGCGAACCGGCGAGCACCTGGATCCGCGGCCCGCTGGTGCTCACCGGCGACGCCGCGCACCCGATGCTGCAGTACCTCGGCCAGGGCGCGTGCCAGGCGCTCGAGGACGCGGTCGAGCTCGGGTACCGGTTCGCGTGCCACACGACCGACGTCGACCGGGCGTACCGCGAGTTCGAGGGGGCCCGGTGGGCGCGTGCGACGCGCTGCCAGACCAGCGCCCGTCCCTGGGGGGAGCTCTGGCACACCGAGGACCCGCTGGTGCTGGCCCTGCGCCGTCGCGTGCTCGGCGACCGCGCGCCCGACGACTACCGCGAGTTCGACTGGCTCTACGCGCCCCTGCCCGCGGACGCGGCCGCTCCCGCCCTGGCCGGCGTCCCGTCCCCGCCCCCGACCCGACTGGAAGCCCGCTGATGCGCTGTTCGTCCTTCCGCGACCGTGACGGGCGCACCCGGGTCGGCGTCGTCCGGGACGGCGCGCTCCGGGACGTCACCGACCTCCTGCCCGACGGTCCCGGCAGCCCCGTGCGGCGCCTCACCGCGAGCGCTCCCGACCACCGGGCGCTCGCCGGGGCCCCGGAGGTCGACCCGGCGACCGTCGAGGTGCTGCCGGCCGTCCCCGACCCCACGAAGATCGTCGCCGCGCCGGTCAACTACCGCGCCCACCAGACCGAGATGAGCTCGGCGAGCACGATCGACGCGCTCGGCGTCTTCCTCAAGGCCCCGAGCTCGCTGGCCGCCGACCGCGGGGTGGTCCGCCTGCCCTACGTCGACCGGCGGATCGACCAGGAGGGCGAGCTCGCCGCCGTGATCGGGCGGACCGCCCGCCACGTCCCCGAGAGCGAGGCGCTCGACGTCGTGTTCGGCTACACCGGTCTGCTCGACATGACGATGCGCGGCGGCGAGGACCGCTCCCTGCGCAAGTCATTCGACACGTTCACCCCGCTCGGCCCGACGGTGGTGACGCCCGACGAGGTGCCCCCGATCGACGAGCTCGAGCTGCACCTGCGGGTCAACGGCACCCTGCGCCAGCGAGCCGACCTGCGCGACCTGATCTGGGGCCTCCCGCGCCTGATCGCCTACGTCTCGAGCGTGATGACGCTGCACCCCGGCGACGTGGTGTCCACCGGGACGCCCGAAGGGGTCGGCGAGGTCCACGACGGCGACCGCATCGACCTGTCGATCACCGGCCTCGACGCGCTCACGGTGACCGTGAGCGGCGAGGGCGCGACGACCTGCCCGACCCTCGGCGCGGGCCGGGGGCCGGTCCCTCCGTCCGAACTCACCCCGGTCGCGGAACGCCGGTCCTGAGGGACCGTCGCCCGGGCCCCTCACGAGACCCGGAGATCCGCCTCCACGTCGGCGCCGATCGCCCGCAGGAACGCGACGATGCCGTCCAGCCGTCGCTCGTCGTAGCGCCGGATCGGCATCGTGACCGACAGGCCCGCGAGCAGCTCGCCCGACGTCCCGCGGATGGGGACGCCGACGGCGACGAGGCCCTTCTCGGTGCGCTGCCGGTTCACCGCGAACCCCCCGCGACGCGCGCGCTCGACGTCCTGCACGACGCTCGGCCGCTCCTCGAGATCGGGCTGGGACCGCAGGAACTCGCGGAGCTCGTGATCGGACAGGGACGCCAGGTGGAGCATCCCGGTGGTGGTCGGGTAGAGCGGGTAGACCATCCCCTCCCGCGAGGTCACCCGCCACGCCCGCCGGCACTCGACACCGGCGATGAACCGCGTGGTGGCGCCGGACGGGATGGAGAGGTTGACCGACTCCTCGAAGGTGTCACTGAGCCGCTGGAGATGCGGCAGCGCGGTCCTGCGCAGCCACGCCGTGCGCGACGGTGAGTGTGCGGCGAGCTCCAGGAGGAGGCCGGGCCGGTAGACGCGTCCGTCGTCCTGCCGGGCGAAGTCCCGGTACACGAGCATCTGCAGGATGCGATGGGCGGTCGACCGCGCGACGCCCAGCCTCTCCGCCGCCGTCGCGACCGTCAGGCTTCCCTCGAGCTGCAGCGCGGTGACGAGCCGGAGAGCGTGATCGACACTCGTGATCGCGTACGCGGGCGGTCTCTTCTCCGAGATCGGCTCCACCCGAGGAGTTTGTCACGGCAGCGGGCTGGCGGGGGAGCGCGCGACTCTGCCCACCCAATTCTGATGACCAGAACCTCCTGTGCGTGGCCGTACCGGCCACCACACGCTCTGCAGCGTCCCGGCCCCGGTCGGCAGCCCAGCGGAAGGACGCTCATGAGCACCGAAGTCGAACCCACCGTCACCTTCGAGTCCGCAGACCCGGGCGGACGACGCGCACCGATCGAGTTCGTCGCCGCGCGGGCCGGCGACCTCCCCGTCATGACGGGCCGGCGCGACTGGATGGAGTACCACGACCACGGCGTCACCGAGGCCACCGGCGGCCGCATGCGCGCCCAGCGCACCAAGATCAACAACGGGTACTCCGAGGTCACCGGGTGGCACTACCACGTGTGCTCCGTGCAGTGGATCTACGTCGTGCAGGGCTGGCAGGACCTGCAGCTCGAGGACGGGACGACCCTGCACATGGAGGTCGGGGACTCCGCACTGATCCCCGGCGGGTACCGCCACAACGAGGTCGGCATGTCCCACGACCTCGACGTCCTGGAGATCTCCGTCCCCGCGAAGATGGGCACGGTCCCGTGCGAGGCACCCTCGGCGTGGGCCCAGGACGGCGCCGAGCACGTCGGCGTCTGAGGTGGGACGCGCGCCGAGTGGTCCCGGGTTCCCGCGGTGACCACGACCGCCCCGGAGAACAGGCTGCGCCGCGGTGCCGGCGGCCGGACGACCGCCTTCGGTGCATGGATCACGCTCGGCTCTCCTCTCGTCGCCGAGATGTGCGCCGACGGCGGCTTCGACTTCGTCTGCGTCGATCTCCAGCACGGCGTCGTCGGGCGTGACGCGCTGAGCACCGTGCTCCTCGGGTGCGGGAGCTCGGGGGCGACACCGCTGGTCCGCGTCGGACACCTCGCCGAGATCGGGCCGGCCCTCGATCTCGGCGCGCACGGGGTCATCGTCCCGATGGTGAACACCCCGTCCGACGCGGAGCGGGCGGTACGGGCGGCGAAGTACCCGCCCCTCGGCGAGCGCAGCTTCGGTCCCACCCGCGCCCGGTGGCACCTCAACCGGGACCGGACCCCGTCGGAGGTGAACGACGAGGTGCTCTGTCTGGCGATGATCGAGACGCCCGAGGGTGTGGCGAGCGCGTCGCGCATCTGCGCCGTCCCCGGGCTGGACGGTGTCTACGTCGGGCCGTCCGACCTGGCCGTCGCTCTCGGCGGGACACCCGGAGGGGACGAGGGTCCGGCGATCCGGCGGGCTTTCGAGGCAGTACTGGACGCGTGCTCGACACACGGAACCCTCGCCGGCGTCCACGCCCCGTCCGGCGCCGTCGCGGCCCGGCGCCGGGCAGAGGGCTTCGGGATGGTCGGCATTGCGACCGACGCCGCCGTGCTCCGCGCGGCGTACGCGGCCGAGCTGGCCGCGGCCGGCGACGATCACGGAAGGAGCTGAGTACATGACGAGCGACGCGGACCTGGTCCGGCGCGTGGAGCTGCTCGAGGCCCGGTGGGAGATCGCGCGGCTGATCTCGAGCTTCGCGCACGGCCTCGACCTGCAGGACCGCGACCTGTTGCGCAGCGTCTTCTTCTCCGACTCCGTGCTGGACCTGGGGCACCTGGGACGGCACGAGGGCATCGAGGAGATCGTGGCGAGCTTCGAGGCCCAGTGGAAAGTCATTCCCCACATGCACCACTGGTTCGCCGACCCGCTGATCGACATCGACCTCGACGCGGGCACGGCGACCGACACCGTCACGGTGGACGTCTTCCTGACCGACCTCCGGTCCGGACCGAGCCAGATCGCGAGCATCTACCGCGACCGGCTCGAACGCCGGGACGGCGCCTGGCGGTTCACCCACCGTCAGCTGGAGATCTACTACTGGACACCCGTCGCGAACTGGGTGCCCACGGCCGGCACCGAGTCCCGGACCGACGGCCCCTCGCCGGGGCCGAGCAGCAACCGTCGACGACGACAGGAGCGAATGGATGAGTACGTTTCGTGAGCTCGGCAAGTCGCTGAGCAACTGGGGTCGCTGGGGGAACGCCGACGAGATCGGCACCCTGAACCTCGTCGGCCCCGAGCAGCTCCGCGCTGCCGCGCAGACCGTGAGTTCCGGCGAGGCCGTCAGCCTCGGCCTCCCCCTCGACGCGCACGGACCCCAGCCCGGACAGCACCAGGGCACCGAGCGCTACAACCCGATCCACCTCGTCACGGAGAAGGGCTATGCGCCCGAGTACCGCGGTGACATCTGCGTGGCCGACGACCACATCAGCATGCCGCTGCAGGCGGCGACGCAGTTCGATGCGCTGGCACACATCAGTTACGACGGCCAGATGTACAACGGCTTCTCGAACCGCAGCGTGACCTGGAAGGGCGCCGAGTTCTGCGGGATCGACAAGGTGTCCGCCGGCGTCGCGGGCCGAGGAGTGCTGCTCGACGTCGCGCGCCACCACGGGCTCGAGACGCTCCCGCCCGACCACGTCATCTCCTCGGCGGAGCTGGACGCCGTCGTCGCACAGCAGGGCGTCTCCGTCGAACCCGGCGACATCCTCGTCATCCGCACCGGCTGGGTCGAGCGGTTCAAGGCGGGCCTGTCCGTCGGGGAGTTCTGGGCCGCGTCACCCGGGCTCTCGCTGGAGTCGGCGACCTGGCTGCGCGAGCACGACGTCGCCGCGGTCTGCGCCGACAACAACTCGGTGGAGGCGATGTCGTCGCTGCCCGACGGGCCCGTGAGCCCGTCCGATCCCGAGCAGGCGTGGGTCTTCCACATGGTGACGATCCGGGACATGGGCCTGACGCTCGGCGAGCTGTTCGACCTCGAAGAGCTCGGGGCGGCGTGTGCCCGCGACGGGCGCTACGAGTTCTTCTTCAGCGCCCCGAATCTCCGGGTGGCCGGGGGCCTGGGCGCACCGCTGAACCCTCTGGCCCTCCGGTGAGTCCGACACCGGCCGGCGACCGCTTCGCCGGGAAGGTCGCACTGATCACGGGGGCCGCCCGGGGACAGGGCCGCAGCCATGCGCTCCGCCTCGCCGCCGAGGGCGCCGACATCATCGCCGTCGACGCCTGCACGCCGATCGAGAGCGTGTCCTACGCGATGGCCACGCCCGAGGACCTCGCGTCGACCGCGCGGGAGATCGAGGATCTGGGCCGGCGGGTCGTGGCCCGCCAGACCGACGTGCGCGACTTCGGCGGCCTCCGCAAGGCCGTCGACGAGGGGGTGGCGGAGCTCGGCGGGCTGGACGTGGCCATCGCCAACGCCGGGGTCTGGGCCTCGGCGCCGTTCACCGAGATGCCCGACTCGATGTACCACGACGGCATCGACATCATGATGCACGGCGTCTACTACACCTGCCGTGCCGCCGTACCCCACATCATCGACGGCGGCCGCGGCGGCAGCGTCGTCATCACCAGCTCCGTCGCGGGCATGCGGGGATTCCCGCGCCAGGTGCAGTACAACATGGCCAAGCAGGCCGTCGTCGGGCTCATGCGCACCCTGGCCAACGAGCTCGCACCGCACGCGATCCGGGTGAACACGCTGCACCCGACCACGGTGAACACGCCGATGGTGAACAACCCGGTCGTGCGTGGCGCCTTCGCCCCCGGGCAGGAGAACCCGACGGCCGACGACGTCCGGGACGCCTTCGCCGCACTCAACCTCCTCGACGTCCCGTGGATCGAGCCGGAGGACATGGCGAGCACCGTGGCCTGGCTGACCTCCGACGAGGGCCGCTACGTGACCGGGACCTGCCTCCCGGTCGACGCCGGATTCATGGAGAAGTTCTGACGGGTGCGGACGTCACCGTCGGCTCGAGGGGTCGGTGAGCACGACGTCGGCGTCCTGGCCGCGACCGACGACGTTCGAGCCCTCGACCAGTCGGTGGGAGCGGTCGTCCACCGTCAGCGACGCCACGATCGAGCTCCGTTCCCGGTCCGCGTCGGTCAGGCGCCGGGGACCGAGCCCGGCGGCAGGAACTCGACGTCGTGGAGCGCGGACTGCCGGACGACCTCGGCGGGGTCGGAGAGGTCGTGCAGCTGGTCGAACAGGTGGGCCAGCCTGCCGGCCGGACTCACCCAGAACAGGGCTCGGGAGTCGATCTCGCTGCGGTTGTAGTAGGCGTGCGGGAGCCCGCGCGGCATCAGGACCGTGTCCCCGGGGCCCGCCTTCTCCCACTGCCCGTCGAGGTAGAGGGTGAACACGCCCTCGAGGACGTGGATGTGCTCGTCCTGGGTCGGGTGGACGTGGGGCGGCACGCCGGTCCCGGGCGGGTCGAGGGTCTCGAAGGCGAAGCTGGACTCGCTGACGGCCCGCGCCCAGTAGGTGTGGCCGAGGATGTTCCACACCCGCCGGTGCTGACCCTCCCCGGCCCGCACGATGCCCTTGGGGAGGGGGCCCAGCACGATCTCGTCACCCTCGAACATGGCCGGACCGTAGTGCCCGGACCGCGCCGGTCACCAGATGCTCGCCGGCGACATCACGAACCCGCGGGGACCGTCAGTGCGCGGCCACGCGGAAGACCGGCCAGCCGATCTCGGTCCGCCAGGCCGACGGGTCGCTGGTGTCGCGGGGGCCGACCAGGTAGGTCTCCCGTACCGGGCCGGCGACCGCGAGCGCATTGGTCACCACCCAGGTGCCCAGTTCGCCGTAGGCGACCTCGATGTCGTCGTGCTCGCCGACGTGGGTGGTGACGGCGAGCTCGACCGCGGGCAGGGTCACGGGGTGCACGCGGCCACTGCGCGGCGGCCGTGCCGTCGGCCGGTACAGGAGGGCGTGCCCGCGCCCGTCCTCGAACAGCTCGTTGTGGAAGAGCCCTCCCGGCGCGCCGGTCGGGTCGTCGACCGCCGCGTCCAGCTCGGCCATGGCGCCCGCGTACCACGCGAGCACCTCGTCGACCGTCACGTCGTCCTCGACCGCGGCCACCGTCGTCGCCGGGACCGCGCGCAGCTCGACGTCCAGCGGTGGCGGCTCCGGCGCCAGCAGCCGGTGCAGGGACGCCACCGCGCCCCGGGTGCGCTCGAGCTCGGACTCGAGCCGCCGCAGGTGGTCCGCGACCAGCGTGGCGCGGATCTCCGGGTCGCCGGAGCGCAGGATGCGCTGCACGTCGGACAGGGGGACGTCGAGCTCCCGCAGACGGTGGATCACCTGGGCCGTCGGGATCTGGTCGACGTCGTAGTGGCGATACCCGGTCGCGTCGTCCACCGACGCCGGCTCGAGCAGGCCCGCATCGTGGTAGCGGCGCAGCGTCCGCACACTCAGGTGGCTCAGCCGGGAGAACTCACCGATCGTCAGCACGGCGCCACGATGCACCCTCCCCCGGGGGGAGGGTCCAGCGCTTGACCCTCCCGGTCCGGGAGATCGCACGGTGGGTCCATGACCACGTCGAACACCATCCAGCCCGACCAGCTCCCGGCCACGATCCGCACCTACCTCGCCGCGCACGACGCCGGCGACACGGACACCGCGCTGCGCGCCTTCACGCCCACCGCCGTGGTCGTCGACGACGGCTCGACCTACCGCGGGAGCGAGGAGATCCGCGGCTTCCTGTCCGAGGCCGGAGCCGGGTTCACCGTCACCAGCACCCTCGTCGGCGCGGAGCGCACCGACGACACGCACTGGGTCGCCACCAAGCACCTGGAGGGCGACTTCCCCGGTGGCGTCGTCGACCTGCGCTACCGCTTCGTGATGGACGGCGACGCCATCGCGGAGCTCGTCATCGCGCCCTGACAGCGCCCCGCGGACGGACGACGAAGGAGCAGAGATGGGAAATGCGGATCGCGGGGGTCTCGACGGGCGTCGGGCCCTGGTCACCGGGGGATCGAAGGGATCGGGTCGGGCCGTGGCCGAGCGGCTCCGTGAGCTCGGCGCCGATGTGTACGTGACGGCCCGGACGATGCCCGACGGGTACGAGCTCCCGGACCGCTTCATCGCGGCCGACACCTCGACCGTCGAGGGCACGGCGCTGGTCGCGTCGCGCATCGAGGAGGCCGGCGGTGTCGACATCCTCGTGCACGTCGTCGGGGGTTCGTCCACACCACCCGGCGGGTTCGCGAAGATCACCGACGAGCAGTGGATGATCGAGCTGAACCTCAACTTCCTCGGCGCCGTGCGTCTCGACCGGGCGCTCGTGCCGTCGATGGTCCGGGCCGGGCACGGCGTCGTCCTGCACTTCACGTCCATCCAGCGGCAGATGCCGCTGCACGACTCCACCCTCGCCTACGCGTCGGCGAAGGCCGCGCTGCGGACGTACAGCAAGGGCCTGGCGAACGAGCTGGCGCCGCACGGCGTGCGGGTCAACGCGATGAGTCCCGGTGGAATCGAGACCGAGGCCTACGAGAGGTTCGTGGACCGGCTCGCGGAGGGGAACGGCCTCAGCCGGGCGGGGGCGAAGGAGAGCATCCTCGAATCCCTCGGCGGCGTGCCCCTCGGTCGTTTCGCGAGGACGGAGGAGATCGCCGACCTCGCGGCCTTCCTGGTGTCCGACCAGGCCTCGGCGATCGTCGGTGCGGAGTACGTGATCGACGGGGGGACCGTCCCGGCGATCTAGGAAGGTGGTGGACGGGCGGGGGCGCCGCTCGTCCACCACCGTCGGAGAGGAGTCGCCGTGGGCGCCATGGACGAGCTGATCAGCCCGGCGGTCGTGGCACGGCTGCGGGCCGCGATGGAGGCGGTCGCGCCCACCGGCGACTTCTCCGCCCTGGCCCGGGCGGAGGACGAGGTCCCGGGCCTCCGCCTCCGGGAGCGGGTGGACGTCGTCCGCGACGCCCTCCTGCGCGACGTCCCGGCGGGGTTCCCCGCTGCCCGGCGGGTGGTGCGCGACGTCCTGGACGGGCCGCATCTCGAGGGCTGGATGATCTGGCCCGTCACGGAGTTCGTCGCGTCGCGGGCGCTCGAGAGCGGGTCGACGCGGGATTTCGACGCCGCCATGGCACTGCTGGCCCGGCTCACCGTCGGGCTGACGGGCGAGTTCGCCGTGCGCGAGCTCCTCGTCGCCCGGCCCGAGCGCGGCCTGCACATCATGAGGACCTGGACGGGGCACGACAGCGAGCACGTGCGGCGGCTCGCCACCGAGGGCTCTCGCGCGTACCTGCCCTGGGCGAAACGGGTGCCGTGGCTGCTCGCCCACCCTCGTGCGACACGAGGCATCCTCGACGCCACCTATCGGGACCCGGCCGAGTACGTGCGGCGCTCGGTCGCCAACCACCTCAACGACCTCAGTCGCGTCGACCCCTCCGTCGTCACGGACGTCGCCGCCGCGTGGGCGGGCGACCCGGACGCCCATACTCCCCGGCTGCTCCGGCACGGCCTGAGGACGCTGGTCAAGCGCGCCGACCCCGCCGCGCTCTCACTCGTGGGGTTCACCGGGAACGACCTGCACGTGGCCCGACCGCGCATCGCCGGGGACGTCGTTCCGTGGAACGGGGACCTCACGTTCACCGCCGCCGTCACGAACCACGGGGAGACGGACGCGACCGTGGCGATCGACTACTCGATCGGATTCCGGCGCGCCAACGGTTCCGTGAGCGCGAAGACCTTCAATCTCGGGTCACGACGCATCGCTGCCGGCGGCAGCGCCGTCGTCACGAAGACCCACTCCTTCCGCCCCATCACCACCCGGACCTACTACCCGGGTGCGCACGACGTCACCGTGCAGGCGAACGGGGTCCTCTCTCCCTCCGAGACGTTCGTCCTCGAGAGGGCGGACGACGACCGGCGGCAGTCAGGGGCAAGATCGTGAACGAGGTGGCCGAGCGGGTCCTGGGCATCGTGTCCTCGATCCCCGACGGGCGGGTGATGACCTACGGCGATGTCGCCGAGGCGGCCGGCACGGGCCCGCGCGCCGTCGGTCAGATTCTGCGGAACGACGGTCACGACGTGCCGTGGTGGCGGGTCGTGGATGCCACGGGGCGGCCGGTCAGAGCAGCCGCGCACGGTGCACTCGCGCACTTCCTCGAGGAGTCGACGCCCTTGCTCAGCCAGGGCGACGACGTGCGCGTGGACCTCGCGCGAGCAGGCGCAGCGATCTGAGCGCACCGGGGGAGGGCCACAGCGGTGGCGTGCAGGGAGTGCGGGCCGAGGTCGACGCTCAGGAGGTGCCGCTCTTCTTCTCGTGCTCGCCGGCGAGCCACTCGGCCACCTTGACCAGCTTCATGTTGGTGTGTTGTGAGGACTCGACGAGCATCGAGAACGCTTGTTGCTGGCCGATGCCGAAGCGTTCCATCAGGATCCCCTTGGCCTGCCCGATGACGTCGCGGTTGTCCAGCGCGAGGTGCAGGCCCTGGATGTGCTGGGCGCCGTGCAGCACGAGCGCGGCCTGGGCGGCGAAGAGCCGCCCGGCGTCGGCGGTGCTCTCGTCGAACACGTGCGGCCGGGCGGCGTAGAGGTTGAGGGCACCGGCGCTGCCGCGCTCGGTGAAGAGCTGGAACGACATCAACGACCCGACATCGCGCTCGAGGGCTGCCGGGGCGTACCGGGGCCAGCGGTCGTGGGCCTGGTCCATGTCGTCGACGAGTGTGCGCTGCTCGTACCAGATGGAGTCCAGGCAAGGGCCTTCGCCGAGTTCGTTCTGCAGCTCGTCGAGCTCGCGGACGACCTGGCTGCTGGGGACGTAGGACTGCACCCGGCCGCCGCGCTCGACCAGCGAGATGCCGGCCTGTTCGACGTGCGGGACGGTCTGGACCGCACCGCGCACCACCAGCCCGAGGGTGTGCTCGACGCCCTCCTCCTCGCCGCGTTCGAGCAGCGCGCGGGCGGCCTCCTCGAGGGTGCGCGCCAGATCGGCGCCGACGCGCTCGTCGCTCTCCTGGCTGACGTGTTCGCGCTCGTCGCGCTCCTGTGTGGACGACATGCGAAGAGGTTTACCCGCTCAGCGGATAGCCCGACACCGTGCCCGTCCCCGGTCGAGACGCCGTTCGGCGCGACTCGCGGTCCCCGGACCTGAGCGCCGTTGTCGCCGCCGGGGGTCGCTGCCGAGGGGTCGTTCCTCGCCGCACGCTGTCGGTCAGGCCGCCGGCGTCAGGCGACGTCCGCTCGAGATGGTGATCAGGGAGGAAGTGTGGCCGTCACCGCACGCGCCTGGGGGCCTGCTTCGCCGAGCCGAACTGCCTGACGCTGTAGACGAGCAGACCTAGCAGGATCAGCCCGGACAGGATCAGGCCCGAGCCGGTGGCGACCCCGCCGAAGGGTAGCGACTCCACGGTCGACCAGACGACGCCGGAGACGACGAGCGCGACTCCGACCATCGCCGTCCACGCCATCCGTGGGCGCGTCGCGACGCTCGCACGCGCCGCAGCGATGGCCTGCCGGCGTACCGGCTCGGTCCATCGCCGCGCCCAGGGGTACTCGTTCGCCAGGACCACCAGGCCGGCCAGCACCAGCAGCAGGCCGGGGCCGGGTAGGACGAGCAAGAGCACGCCGACGGCGACCAGCAGGACGCCGAGGACGGTCATGGCGACGCGGCGAAGCCACGTCACGGGGGCGGAGGCGGTCACCGTGGGCTTCACCGGCGCGGGATCGTCGACGTGTCCGGGCGGCAAACCTCGCGGTCACGCCGGTGGCACCCGTGCCTCGTACCGACGTCCTGGCTCGTCACCGTTTCGGCGTCCGTCCGCTCGTCGCGCTCATGAACTCGCGGAAGGAGTCGGTGGCGTCGCCGGTCAACGGGGCGCCGTGGGCGAACCCGACGGCGGCGACGTCGCGGGGGAGCCGGGCGACGGCGTCGGGTCGGCTGTCCGGGTCGTGCGCGAGGGTGGCCGGACCGAGCCCGAGGCCGCGGAGGTGGAACGCGGCGTCGCCGAGGAGCAGGGTCTGCGTGGGTTCGTGGTGGAGGGCGATGTGCCCGGCCGTGTGCCCGGGGGTGTGGATCACGCGCAGCCCGCCGTCGACGACGTCACCGTCGGAGAGCGTGCGGTCGGGCGTCACCGGGGTCCACCGCATGATCGGGAGCCGGTCCAGAGTGCTCCCGACCGCGCGGCTGCGTCCGCCCGGAGGCACCCTCCCGGCACCGAGCCACGCCGCGTCGGCGGCGTGGACGAGGACCTCGGCGCCGGTGTGTTCGCGCATCGTGGCCAGGCCCCGCACGTGGTCGGGGTGGGCGTGGGTCACGACGATCCGCCGGACTGCCCCCGGGCCGTGCCCCAGCCCGGCGAGCGCCTCGATGATGACGCCCGGCGCGGAGGCCCAACCCACGTCGACGAGCGTGAGGCCGTCGTCGCCCTCGATCACGAAGGCGTTCTCGGTGTCGCCGTGCCCGACGCGCACCCGGTGCACCCCGGGGGCGAGTGTCTCCGCGCCGTCACGCCGCACTCTGGCCCCCGTCCACGCTGAACACGGCACCCGTGGCGAACGAGGCGCCGGGGGAGCAGAGGAACACGATCGGCTCGGCGATCTCGTCGGTGAAGCCGAACCGTCCGACGGGAATGACGCTGCGCAGTGCGGCGAGGATGTCGGGGTCGCCGCCGGTGAGCCGCTGCGGCATCTCGGTGTCGGTGCTGCCGGGCGCGATGACGTTGACCCGGATGCCGTCGCCCGCGTGCTCGAGGGCGGCGGCCCGCGTCATGCCCACGAGGGCGTGTTTGGCCGCGACGTACGGGGCGTCGCCGGCCGCGCCGACGACGCCGGCGACGGAGGAGACGTTGCAGATGGCGCCGCCGCCGCCGGCCTCGACCATGGCGTCGATCTCGGCGCGCAGGCAGTTCCACGTGCCCCGGACGTTGATGTCGAGGACGCGGTCGAACTCCTCCTGCGGGTAGCCGAGCAGGGGGCTGAACACCCCGATGTAGCCGGCGCAGTTGACGGCGACGTCGAGCCGCCCGAACCGGGACACCGCGGTGCGGACCACCTCGTCGACGTCGGCCGCCCGGGTCACATCGGCCCCGACGAAGGCGACGGTCCCCCCGGCCTGCGTCAGCTCGTGCTCGAGCTTCGTGCCGCGCTCGTCGTCGAGGTCGGTGAGCACGACGGTGGCGCCCTCGCGGACGAAGGCGCGCGCGGTGGCGGACCCGATGCCGCCCGACGCTCCGGTGATCACAGCGATCTTGTCCTGCAGCAGACCCATGATGTCCTCCTCAGGTGTGGATGCCGGCCTCGCGCAGCAGCGGCATGACGGTCTCCTCGAACGCGGTCATCTCGTCGAGGTAGTCGAAGAACCCGAGTGCGAGCCCGTCGAAGCCGGCCCGCGACGCGGCCACCATCTGCTCGGCGACCTGCTCGGGCGTCCCGATCAGCGGCAGCGCGGCTCCGCTGGTGTAGAAGTAGTCGCGATAGAGCTTCAGGGTCTCCTCGTAGGACTGGCTGCCGATCCCGAGGAAGTCCATGAAGTTGTCGGCCGCCACCTTGTCGCCGTTCTCGGCGAGGAGCTCCCGACGTCGCCGGGCCTCCTTCTCGGTGTCCGCGCAGATCACGTGGGCGACGTTGATGACCCGCAGGTCGCGGCCGTACTTCTCGCGGGCGGTCGTCCTGATGTCACCGACGAAGGTGTCCGAGCCCTCCAGGGCGTTCCGGCTGGCCAGGCTGATGTCGCAGTGGCGCGCCGTGAAGTCCACCCCGGCCGGCGAGGTGCCGGCGTTGATGAGCAGTGGACGCCGGACCGGCTTGGGCTTCGACAGCGCCGACCACGCCGAGGTCCAGCGGCCGTCGACGTCGAAGGGCTCGTCCTCCGTCCACAGCCGCTTGAGCAGCGTGACCCACTCGTCGCCGTGCTCGTAGCGGATGTCGTGGTCGGCCGGCGTGAGGCCGAACTGGCCGATCTCCTTCGGATACCAGCCCATGACCACGTTGAGCGCGAGGCGCCCGCCCGAGATGTGGTCGACCGTGGCCCCGGCCTTGGCGACGAATGTCGGATGGATCACCGGCACGTGCACGGTGGCGCCCACGGTGATCCGACTGGTCTGCGCGGCGATCCCGGCCGCCCACGTGAGGGTCTCGTAGGACTCGCCGTAGAAGTCGGTCTCCCCGCCGTAGCCGCGCCACTTCGCGACCGGGAGGACGAACTCGAGACCCATCTTCTCCGCCTGCCGCGCGATCGCGGAGGTGTGCTCCCAGCTCACGTGGTACTTCCGGGGCTCCGTCGTGATGTTGAGACCGCCCGAGGCGTTGAACGAGAACACCCCCAGCTTCAGCGCACTCGGCGAGTCACGCAGGTCGCCGTGCTCCACCCCCGTCGTGGTCTCGGTGGTCGTCGTCGACATCGGGCTTCTCCTCGGCACGGGATTCGGACGTCACACTGTGAACTGGAGCACCACAGTGTGGCGACAGTAGCGGGAGTTTGCCACTAAGTGCAAGTAGTTGCACATGGTGGATTCGGTGTGCCATCGTGCGTCCCATGAGTTCTCCGTCCGCCCGACTGCGGCGGCTGCTGGGCGAGCCGGGGCTGCTGCGTGCGCCCGGGGTGTTCGACGGGATCAGCGCTCACCTCGCGCGGCGGGCCGGTTTCGACGCCGCCTACGCGACGGGCGCGGGGATCGCCGCCTCCGGCTTCGGGCTGCCCGACATCGGGCTGGTCACCCAGACCGAGATGGTCGAGCGGATCGGTGTGCTCGCGGGCGCGACCGAGCTGCCCCTCATCGCCGACGCGGACACCGGCTACGGCAACCCGGTGCACGTCGTGCGGACCGTCCGCGCCTACGAGCGGGCCGGTGTGGCCGCCATGCACCTGGAGGACCAGGCTTTCCCGAAGCGGTGCGGGCACCTCGCGGACAAGGAGCTCATCGAGGTCGACGAGTACCTGCCCAAGCTCGCCGCCGCGCTCGAGCACCGCGAGGACGACATCGTCGTCATCGCGCGCACCGACGCCCGGGGCCCCCTCGGCCTCGACGAGGCGATCCGCCGGGCCCGCCGCTACGCCGCCGAGGGCGCCGACGCGGTGTTCGTGGAGGCGCCGCAGTCGCGGGTCGAGATCGAGCGGGTCGCCGACGAGGTCGGTCGGGACACCGGCGTCCCGCTGGTGTTCAACGTCGTCCCGGGCGGTCTCACCCCCGACGTCGACGACGCCGACCTCGAGGGGTGGGGCTTCGCCGCCGCCCTCTATCCCGGTGCCCTGCTGGCACCCGTGGCCACCGCGGCCGGCCGTGCGCTCGCGGCGATGGGCGGCGCGCCCGCGGCCGCGGTGGGCGGACCGGCGGGCCTGTTCGACGTGGTCGGTCTCGCAGCGTGGGCCGATCTCGACAAGCGCTACCGCTGAGGAGTTCGACGGTGCCCATGACCATGATCGAGAAGATCCTCGCCCGTGCCTCCGGGCGCGACGAGGTCCGTGCCGGCGACACCGTGGTCGCCGAGGTGGACATGAACGTCCTGATCGACCTGCAGTTCGCGCGGTGGGTGACGCCGCTGGCGATCGCGGACCCCGAGCGGACGGCGATCGTGCTCGACCACGCCGTCCCCGCTCCGACGGTCCGCGACGCCGACGGTGGCCCGCGGGCGCGGGCGTTCGCGCGGGACTTCGGCATCAGCCGGTTCTTCGACGTGGGGCGGCACGGCATCTGTCACCAGGTGATCGCGGAGAACGCTCTCGCCCGACCCGGCCAGGTGCTGACGTGCACCGACTCCCACACCTGTGCGGCCGGCGCGTACAACGCGGCCGCCCGCGGCATGGGGCCGGCCGAGGTGCTGGCGATCCTGTGCACGGGCCGGACCTGGTACACCGTGGGCCCGACGATCCGCTACGACCTGGTCGGCGATCTGCCGGTCGGTGTCGGCGGCAAGGACGTGTTCCTGCACATCGCCGGGACCTGGGGCGACGCCACCAACCACAATCTCGAGTTCGGCGGTGACGGCCTGGCGAGCGTGCCGATGAACGAACGGCGCACCGTCGCCACGCAAGCTGCGGAGGTCTCGGCGGACTTCGCGACCTTCCCCGTCGACGACGCGTGTCGCCGCTTCCTCACCGAGCACGGGGCCGCGCCGGAGGACTACGTCGCCGCCGACCCCGATCCCGACGCGACATACGCCGCGGTGCGCACCGTCGACCTGTCCGCGCTCGAACCCCACGTCGCGCGCCCCGGCGCGGTGAGCGACAACGCCGTACCGATCTCCCAGATCGAGACCCGCCGCCTCGACCAGTGCTTCATCGGGTCCTGCGCCAACGGCCAGCTCGACGACCTGCGCATCGCCGCGGAGATCCTCGAGGGCCGGACCGTGGCCGACGGCGTCCGTCTGATCGTGACCCCCGCGTCCCAGCGGGTCTACCGCGACGCCTTGCACCTGGGCTACCTCGGCGTCCTCGCCGACGCCGGAGCGGTCGTCACCAACTCCACCTGCGGCGCGTGCTTCGGCTACCACATGGGGGTGCTCGGCGAGGGCGAGGTGTGCCTGACCGCCTCCACCCGCAACTTCCGCGGCCGCATGGGCAGCCCCGACGCCGAGATCTACATGGCCTCCACCGCCACCGTGGCCGCGTCCGCCGTCGCGGGGCATCCCGTCGACCCCCGCCACCTGCTGGCGGGACAGGAGCAGATCGCATGAGCGCGGACTGGCGGATCACCGGCCGCACGTGGGTGGTCGGCGACAGCGTCGACACCGACGCGATGTACCCGGGCTACGCCATGAAGATGGACGTCCCCGAGGCCGCGCGCCATGTCTTCTATGCGCTGCGCCCGGGGTGGGTCGACCAGGTCGAACCCGGTGACGTCCTCGTGGCGGGCCGCAACTTCGGCATCGGTTCGAGCCGGCCCGTCGCCGCGCTCCTGCGCCACCTCGGCGTGGCGGCGCTGGTCGCCGAGGAGTTCAACTCGCTCTTCCTGCGCAACGCGATCAACAACGGGCTGCCGGCGCTCACCGTGCCGGGGGTCCGCGACCTCGTCGGGGAGGGGGAGGACCTCACCGTCGACCTCGCCGAGGGCTGGGCCGAGGCCGGCGGGCGACGTGTCGACGTCGCCCCGCAGCCACCGATGGTGCTCGACATCCTGGCCGCCGGCGGCCTGCTCCACCGCCTCGTCGCCGACGGCTACCTGCCGGCCGAGGCGGCGCGCTGAGCCCGACTCCTACGCGCTGGGAGCGAGGTGGGCGAGTCGCGCGGCGCAGCTGCGGAGCTGCCCGGCGTGCTGCAGCGCACGCTCCTTCGTCCACCGGCTCTCGGGACCCGACACGGTGACGCTCAGCGCCGCACCGCGGGTCCGGTCCCCCGGCGGCACGGCCACGGCGATACCGAGGACACCCGGGTGGTTGGCTCCGCGCGAGAGGGCGACGCCGTCGACGAACGCCTCGCCCAGCCGCTCCCGGGCCTCCGACCCGTCCGCGCGCTCGATGACCCCTTCCCGGTCGTCGTCCGGGAGCGACGCGAGGATCGCCAGGCCGGCGCACCCCCGGGTCAGGGGGGTGGTCTCACCGACCCGCACGACCTGCCGCAGGACGTGCTGCTCGCTCTCGACCCCGAGGCGGAGCACCGCGGTGTCGCCGACCCGGCGATGGACCGTCACGGTCTCGGCCGTGCTCTCGGCCAGCTCCTGCAGCGCCGGGCGCATCGCGTCCAGCGTGGCCGCGGGCATCGCCGTGCGCGCCGCCAGCGCCGTCACGGCGGCCCCGAGCTGGTAGCCACCCTGCGACAGCCGCTCGGTGTAGCCCTCCTCCTGCAGGACACGCACCAGCCGGTACACCGTCGACTTGTTCAGCCCGACCGCTTCGGCCAGATCGTCGAGCCGGACCGGTTGATGGGCGGCCAGCGCCTCGAGCAGGCGCAGGGTCCGCCGGGCGGTCTCGGCCCCGCGGATCCGACCGTCCACGACGTCCGACACGTCGTCAGTGCTGCTCACATTGTGAAACTTACTCCCACGGAGGCGTGGGATGCACGCACGGGGCTGTGACCAGGGAGAAAGGGTGCCTAGTCGGTCACGTGGGTCGGGAAGTCCTCATCGTGGGCCTCGTCGCCGGTGAGGGCCTCGAGTCGCTCGGAATGGAAACGGATGGCCCGGGCGTGGTATCGGAGCATCTCGTCACGGCTTCGCCCGGCCGGGCCTTCGGTCGCCTGGGAGTCGCGGGTCGCGAGGCCGTAGAGGATGAGGTCGGCGAACTGGTCGGCGATCTGATCGGGACTCATCGGGCCCGACGCCTTGTACCATTTCCACAGCCAGTTGCACATCCCGTCGATGGCGAACACCGTGGTGTGCTCGTCGCTGTCGACGAATTCTCCGTTGCGCACGCCCTCGCGGATGATGTCCTGGACGACGAGATCGCTTTCCCGTTTGAACTTCCGGAACTCGGAGCGCACTTCTGGGGGGAGCTCGGCCTCGGAGCTGAACGACACGCTGTAGAGCTCGATGCTCTCTGTGAGACACGCGATGTGGTGCCGGACGTAGCCGTGCAGCCTCTCCCGCGCGCTGCCGGGGATGGAGGTGACGGCATCCAGCTTCGCGATGTCTCGCTTGATCCAGTCGCCGAAGACGTGCCGGAGCAGGTCGTCGCGGTTGGCGAAGTAGTGGTAGAGGGCGGCCTTCGTGACGCCCACCTCGTCGGCGATGTCCTGCAGCGAGACGGCGCGGATCCCGCGAGCCTGGAACAGCCTGGTCGCGGTCCGGGTCAGCTCGTCCTGCATGATCGTGCTTCTGGGCATCAGCGAGGTACCTCGATGAATTCGAGTTGGACTCCGGCCATGTCCCGCGGGTGGGTGAAGTTTACACCGGCGTGCCCTTCCCCACGGGCGGGCTCCTCGAGGAGCGGTGCCAGTCCGGTGTTGCGCAGTTCCCGTGTGGCGACGTCGACGTCCTGCACGCCGACCGAGACGAGGAAGACCCCTTCCCCGCGTCGATCGAGGAACCGGCCGACCGAGGTCGATTCGGTGTCGCTGGCGATGAGATTGAGGTGGAAGCCGCCGAGGTCGAACGACGAGCCGCGCAGGCCGGGGAACGCGAATCCGGATTCGTCGACCGGTTCGCTCTCCACCTCGAACACTTCCTCGAACCGCTTCGTCCACTGGTCGAGGTCCCGGACGGCGATGTTGATGCCGTGGATACCGTTGAACTGCATCTGGTGCTCCTCAGAACAGGTCGGGTGAACGGTGCGCTCAGGTGATCGACATGCCGCCGTCGACGACGATCGTCTGGCCGGTGACGTAGCCGGCGGCCGGCGACGCCAGCCACGCGCCGACCGCCGCGATCTCGTCCGGCGACCCGAACCGGCCCACGAGCAGCCGGGGCCGGATGACGCCGGCGACGTAGTCGGGGTGGTACTGCTCGGTCATCTCGGTCTCGACGAACCCGGGCGCGATGGCGTTGACGCGGATGCCCTTGCGCGGCCCCCACTGCTGGGCCAGGTCGCGGGTGAGCCCGATCAGTCCGGCCTTGCTCGCGCTGTACGCGGCCTGCGGGAGTCCCGCGGTGGTCAGGCCCAGCACGCTCGAGATGTTGATGACCGAGCTCCCGGGCTCCATCACCCGCGCGCACGCCTGCGCCATCCAGTAGGCCCCGTGCAGGTTGAGGTCGACCACCGAGCGGAATTCGTCGGGCGTCTCGCGGGTGGCGGGGACGGCGCTCCCGATCCCGGCGTTGTTGACCAGGACGTCGAGCCCGCCCAGGGCTTCACGGGCGCCCTCGACGGCGAGTCGGCACTGCTCGGGGTCCCGCACGTCGGTGGTCACCGCCACCGCGGTACCGCCGGCCTCCTCGACGGCGGCCACCGTCCGTTCGAGCATCGCGGTCCGTCGGGCGGCCACAGCGACACGGGCGCCGGCGGCGGCGAGGTGACGCGCGAACGCGACCCCGAGTCCGGAGGACGCACCGGTGACGAGGGCGACGCGACCGTCGAGGCGGAACATCGCCTCCGGCCGGGCGGCGTCGGGCAGCACGCTCACCGCAGGTCCAGCAGGCGCTTGACCTTGCCCTCGCCGCCGAGCCCGGTCTGCGGAGCGAGAGAGCCCGGGGGGACGATCTCGACGTCGACGGCGACTCCGAAGGCCGCGTGCAGCAGCCTCGCCATGTCGGCCTGGAGGTCCTGGTCCGCCGGCGTGGCGCGCTCGATCTGCACGCGCATCCGTTCCCGGGACGCGAGACCCTCGCCGACGGTCTCGACGACGCAGAGGAACTCGCCGGTGGTCCGGGCGTCTCCCGCGACGACGTCCTGCGCCGAGCGCGGATAGACGCTGGTGGCGCGCAGCTTGACCATCTCGTCGGATCGACCCAGGAACCCGGAGAGCTTGGACGTGCGGAGACCGCAGCCGCAGGTCTCGCGGTGCCCGGTCCGCATCAGGTCCTTCAGGTCGTAGCGGATGACCGGCGGGACCGACCGGTGCAGGCTGGTCACGACGAGGTTGCCTGGTCGGCCGACGTCGAGGATGTCGCCGGTGTCGCGATCGGCTACCTCGAGGATCGCGGTGTCGTCGTTGACGTGCAGGCCGTCGTGGGCCGCGCACTCGAACCCGAGGAGCCCGACCTCGTGGGTGCCGTAGTTGTCGAAGACCTCCGCGCCCCAGGCCTCGGAGAGGAGCTTGCGGAGATGGCCTTCCTCGTCGACCCCGAGGTAGGTGTGGATGAAGCGGGTCCGCAGGTCCGTGGTGAGGTCGATGCCCTCGCGGACCGCGGTCTCGGCCAGGATCTTCATGTACTCGCCGAAGGCGACCCAGCCTGCGGTGCCCCACTCCCGGGCCAGCTCGAGCTGCCTGACCGACGGCGTCACCGCGCCGGAGCCGGTCGTGAGCGGGACCAGGCCGCACCAGTTCAGCGCCGCGGTCGATGAGCACCACGCCGTGTTCGCGAGGCTGTTGGTCAGCGTGATCTGCAGGATGTCGCCTACTTCCGCGCCCTGCGCGACGAACGCACGCGCGAACTGGATCGCCTGCACCTCCCACGACACCGGGTCGAACAGGGTGGGGCGGGGAAGACCGGACGTGCCGCCGCTGGACTGAATCTTCAGCGGGGTGGCCATGGCCTTCAGGGCGAAGTTCTGGTGCGACCCGAACGGCGGCTCGTCGGCGATGCTCGCCTTGAGGTCCTCGCTGGTGAACGTCGGGATCCGCGCGATGTCCTCCAGCCCGCGGACGTCGCCGGGCTCCAGGCCGGCGGCGCTCCACCGGTCCCGGTAGAACGGGACCTCCCACGCCTCCTGCACGCGGGCCAGGAAGCGCCGTTCCTGCAGGTCGCGGAGCTCGTCGTCGGACCGCGAGGCCATCGTCCCGGTGAACAGGGGAGGCGGCGGATAGTCCTCGACGAAGCGCGGCCAGTCGATGCTGGACCAGTAGTAGGGGATCGGTCGTGAGGTCACGTCGGGCTCCTGGTTCACAGGCAGCGCGGATCGAGGTCCAGCGCGGTGCGGTCGTGGCTCGCGAGCAGGTCGAGCGGTGCGGACACCTTCGGCAGCTCGTGGCGGAAGAAGTACTGCGCGGCGGCCCGCTTGCCGTCGTAGAACCGGCCCTCCTGTCCGTGCGCGGCGACGACCAGCTCCAGCCAGATCCAGGCGACGACGACGTGCCCCGCGGCCTCGAGGTAGAGCGCGGCGTTGGCCAGGCCGCCGGTGGCGTGCTCGGGCTCGGTGATCAGGGACGTGACGTGGCCCAGGTGCATGAGCACGTCGTCGAGGGCCTCGGCGTACTCCTGCAGGTCGTCGAGCCGTTCCGCCGCGGCGACGGTCGCGCGGATCGCGGCGGTCAGTTCGGCGAAGGCGCCGTCGGCCGTCACCTTGCGCCCGAGGAGATCGAGGGCCTGGATGCCGTGAGTGCCCTCGTGGATCGGGTTGAGGCGGTCGTCGCGCCAGTGCTGCTCCACGTCGAAGTCACGGCTGTAGCCGTAGCCGCCGTGGACCTGGATCGCGAGGGAGTTCGCCTCGAGGCACCACTGCGACGGCCAGCTCTTCGCGATCGGTGTGAGGAGGTCGAGGAGCAGGCCGAGGCGGCGTCGCTGCTGGTCGTCCTCGACGACCCGGAGCCGGTCGACCAGCATCGCGCACCGCAGCACGAGCGCGAGGCCGCCCTCGACGTAGGCCTTCTGCGCCAGCAGCATCCGGCGGACATCGGGGTGGTCGGTCAGGGGGACCGGTGGTGACGCCGGGTCCCGGTTCGTGAGTGACCGGCCCTGCGTGCGCACGGTCGCGTACTCGAGGGCCTTCCGGTAGCCCGCCTGCCCCACGGCGGCCGCGACGAGCCCGACGCCGATGCGCGCCTCGTTCATCATGTGGAACATCTGGGCCAGGCCCCGACGCTCCTCGCCGACGAGGTAGCCGACGGCGCCGGGCTCGGGCGTCGGCGCGTGGGTCCCGTCGCCGAAGGCGAGCACCGCGTTGGTCGTGCCCCGCGTGCCCGTCTTGTGGTTGAGGGACATCAGGACGACGTCGTTGCGGCGTCCGTCCGGCAGGTACTTGGGCACCGCGACCAGCGACAGGCCCTTGACCCCGGCCGGCGCCCCCGGGGTCCGGGCCAGGACGAGGTGGACGATGTTCCCGAGCTCGTGGTCCCCGGCGGAGATCCACATCTTGGTCCCGACGACGCGGTACGAGCCGTCCGCGCTGCGCGTCGCACGGGTGGTGACGTCGGCCAGGGACGATCCGGCCTCCGGCTCGCTCAGGCACATCGTCCCGAACGTCTCGCCGGTCAGCATCGGCCGCACCCAGGCGTCGACCTGCTCCGGGCTGCCGTGCGCGCAGAGGAGGTTGGCCGCGGCGATCGTCAGGAACGCGTAGCCGGTCGTCGCGGTGTTGGCCGCCTGGAAGAAGGCCATGCAGGCCTGGAAGACCGACAGCGGGAGTTGCATCCCGCCGACGGACCCGTCGAACTGGGCCGCGAGGAGGTCGGCCTTGGCGAACGCCGCGAGTGCGGCGCCGGTCTCGGCCGGCAGCGTCACCGTCCCGTCGTCGGCGATGCGCGGTTCGTCGGTGTCGCCGAGGCGGTTGTGCGGGGCGAAGTAGGTCTCGGCCAGGTCCTCGCTCAGCTCGAGCAGGGCGGTGAACGTCTCCGGGGAGTGCTCGGCGAAGTGGGGGCTCTCGGTCAGCGACGCGACGTCGAGCCACTCGAAGAGCAGGAACTCCAGGTCCCGCCGGTTCATCACGGTGGTCATCGGAGCCGCTCGATCACCATGGCCATGCCCTGGCCGCCGCCCACGCACATCGTCTCGAGGCCGACCTCGCCGTCGTGGGCGTCGAGGTTGTTGAGCAGCGATGCCGTGATCCGGGCCCCCGTCATGCCGAACGGGTGGCCGAGGGCGATGGCGCCGCCGGAGACGTTGAGCTTGTCCTCGTCGATCCCGAGCGCCCGCGCGGAGCCCAGCACCTGCACGGCGAACGCCTCGTTGATCTCGACGAGGTCGACGTCGTCGACGGCCATGCCGGCCAGCGCGAGGGCCCGGCGGGACGCCTCGACCGGGCCGAGACCCATGATCTCGGGTGACAGACCGGAGACCGCGGTCGAGACGATCCTGGCCAGCGGCCGGACACCGAGCTCCCGCGCCCGGGAGTCGGACATGACGACCAGGGCCGCGGCGCCGTCGTTGAGCGGGCACGAGTTGCCGGCCGTCACCGTCCCGTCGACCCGGAACACCGGCTTCAGGGCGGCGACCTTCTCCAGCGTGGTCCCGGCCCGCGGGCCGTCGTCGGTGGTGACCGTCCGCCCGTCCGGCGTCGTCACCGGGGTGATCTCACGGGCGAAGTGGTCGCGCGCGATCGCCTCCTCGGCGCGGTTCTGCGAGCGCACGGCCCACCGGTCCTGCTCGTCGCGCCCGATCCCGGTGTGCGACGCGACGTTCTCCGCCGTCTGCCCCATGGAGATGTAGGCGTCGGGCAGCAGACCCGCCTCGCGCGGATCGGTCCAGGGCGGGTTCTCCTCGGCCTGCCGGACGGTGCGCTCCTGCGCCTCGTCGAACCGGGGGTTCTGCGTGCCCGGCAGGGAGTCGGAGGTGCCGTTCCCGAAGCGGGACACGGTCTCGACGCCGGCCGAGACGAACGCGTGCCCCTCGCCGGCCTTGATCGCGTGGAACGCCATCCGCGTCGTCTGCAGCGACGAGGCGCAGTACCGGGTGACGGTGGTGCCGGGCAGGTGGTCGTGGCCGAGCGCGACGGCGACGATCCGGGCCATGTTGAAGCCCTGCTCCCCGCCGGGGTTGCCACATCCGAGCATCAGGTCGTCGACCTGCGCCGCGTCGAGTTCGGGGACGCGGTCGAGGGCCGCCCGGACCATCTGGGCCGTCAGGTCGTCGGGACGCATGTCCGCGAGCGAGCCCTTCACGGCGCGCCCGATCGGCGAGCGGGCCGCGGACACGATGACTGCGTCGGGCACGGGTCAGCTCCCCTGGATCGGCGCGAAGCGGAACGCCTCGCCGTCGGGAACGACGTGGCCGCCGGCAGGACCGCTGAAATGGGTGCCGAGGACCAGCGTCTCCGTGCCCGCCGCCGACTCCAGGAAGGAGGTGCGGCTCGTCGCGGACAGCTCGCGGTCCCAGTCCCCGCGGGAGCTCCACGCCGGGCGCGCCAGCTGGATCGGATGGTGGATGAAGTCGCCGGTGACGACGCCGACCTCGCCGCCGGACTCCAGCCGCACGCTGTGGTGGGCCTTGGTGTGACCGGGTGTCGAGGCGTAGCGCACCCCGGGGGTGACCTCGTGGTCGGATTCGACCAGGTCGACGAGGCCGGCGTCCAGGCACGGCTGGATGGACTCGGCGAACACGAGCCGGGTCTGCACGTGGATGTCGGGGTTCGCGCCCTCGTAGACGACCGCGTGCGAGAGGTCCGAGGTCGTGGACTCGCCCTCGGCCAGCCCGCGGTGGTAGTCGAACTCGTCGCGCACGTAGGTGTAGCGGGCGTTCGGGAACGTCGGTCGCCAGAGGCCGTCGTCGAGCACGGTGTTCCAGCCGACGTGGTCGAGGTGCAGGTGGGTGGCCAGGACGTAGTCGATGTCCTCGGGCCGGTAGCCGGCGTCGGCGAGCCTCTCGAGGAACGGATTGTGCAGACCGCCCCAGTTCGGGATCAGCGGCAGGTTCTTGTGGTTGCCGCACCCGGCGTCGACCAGGACGCGGGCCTCCGGCGTCTCGACGACGAAGGCGTGCAGGCTCCAGAGGGTCTGGCCGGCCTCGTTCGCGTAGTGCGGGTGCAGCCACTCGATCGCCCGGACGGCGTCGGGTGTGGCCTCCTCGATCAGCCCGTCGAGCTCGCCCGGTTCGAGGGGCATCTCGAGGATCTGGCTGACCGTGATGTCGCCGATCTTCCATGTGGGCACGGGTGCCTCCTCGCAGGTTGGTGGGAGATCAGACCCCGCGGCCGGCCATCTCGCCCTCGTAGATGGCCTCGTCGACCCGGCGGGGCGCGACGCAGTCGCCGATCTGGGTGATGGGCCAGCGCGCGCGGAGGTCCTCGACCAGGGACTCCTCGGGGTCGCGCATCGCGACGGTGACGATCGAGTCGACCTCGACGACGCGCTGCGCCCCGTCCCAGATGCGCCCGACCACCGCGCCCTGCGGGGTGACCGCGAAGACCGCGTGCTGCGGGCTGAGGACGACCCCCGCCGCGTGCAGGCGCGGATAGACGTGCGCGACGTCGAGGTTCATCAGCGTGTTGTCGCCGATGACCATGCGCGTGCTGACGATCTCGACGCTGCGGCCCTCGCCCGCGAGCTTCTCCGCGAGTCCGAGGGCGAGGTACTCGCCGGTGTCGTCGATGATCAGGACCCGCTGCCCCGCACGGTCGGGGTCGACGATGGCGGTGATCGGGTCGAGCGTCACGGTGTGCTCGAGGCCGGGGATGCCACCGTGGTTGCCGACGGCGGCCAGGTAGCCGTCGGTGCGCCAGGACGAGCCGGTCGCGACGACGACGTGGTCGGGGTCCTCCGCCGCGACGGTCTCCACCGACGCCGTCGTCGCGAGCCGGACGTCGACCTTGAACTTGTCGAGCGTGCGCTCCATGTCGGTGACCATGGTCGCCCAGCGTCCGCGTGTCGGGAGCTGCGCCGCGTAGCGGATCTGGCCGCCGAGCCGGTCGCTGCGCTCGAGGAGCACGACGCGGTGGCCCCGGGAGGCGGCGGTCTCGGCGGCGCGCATCCCGGCCGGTCCGCCGCCGACGACCACGACCGTGCGGGGGTCGACGGCGGGTTGCAGTGTCCCGAGCCCCAGCTCCGCCTCGCGTCCCGCGGACGGGTTCTGGGTGCACGTCAGCGACCAGCCCTTGGCCATCCGCGAGAAGCAGCCCTGGTTGCCGGCGACGCAGTGCCGGATCTCGTCCTCGCGTCCGGTCAGGGCCTTCGTGACGAGGTGTGGGTCGGCGATGTGCGCGCGGGTCATCGCGACGAGGTCGGCGTCGCCGCGCTCGATGATGCCGGTGGCGGTGTCCAGGTCGGCGATGCCGTTGGCGGTGATCACGGGCTTGTCGACGATCGTCTTGGCCCGTGCCGCCAGGTCCACCAGTGGCGTCCCGGCGACACTCATCGGCGAGACGGTGTAGTGGAACGTCGTCGAACTCCCGCCGCTGACACTGAAGTAGTCGAAGAGCCCGGCGGCGTCGAGGGTCCGGAGGACGCGCTCGCCTTCGTCCGGGTCGATCCCACCCGCGACGAACTCGTCGAGGGACAGGCGCACGCCTACGGCGAACGACGGCCCGACCGCGGCCCGCACGGCCCGCGCGCACTCGATCACCAGGCGACAGCGGTTCTCGGTGGAACCGCCGTAGGCGTCGGTCCGCCGATTGGTGAGCGGGGAGAGGAAACTGCACAGCAGGTATCCGTGGGCCGCATGGATCTCCGCGCCGTCCATGCCGGCGACCTCGGCGTTCCGTGCGCTCCGGGCGAATCCGTCGACCAATTCCGCGATGTCGCTCTCGGACATGGGGCGCGGGATCTCGCCGAACATCGCGGACGGGAGCCCCGAGGCGCTCCACAGCGCCCGCCAGTTGTCGAGGTGCATCGTGTTGTTGTCCTCGGCCCCGAAGTGCGAGAGGTCGACGAACACCCGTGCGCCGTGGCGGTGGACGGCCTTCGCCACCCGCTCGTAGACCGGGATCACCTCGGTCGGCCAGCTCTGCAGCGTCCGGAGCATCATGCCGCGACTCGACGGGTGGACGACCTGGGCCTCGGTGAGGATCAGCCCCGCGCCGCCCTTCGCGCGCTCCTCGTAATAGTCGACGCTCTGCTGGGTCATGATGTTGTCGCGACCGTACGCCAAGGCGTGCGGAGTCACGACGACTCGATTCTTGAGCGAGACGGGACCGATCTGCATCGGCTGCCACAGAGCATCGTGTGCGCGCATCGTCGCGCTCCTCAGGATCGAGAGTGGTGACTGAGGTGACCGCCGATCTTACCAAGTGGTTGGAAACTCGACCGTGCGGTAACTCGACGGAATCTAGGGAGGCCGGAGTGGGTGTGTCAAGAGCCGCCTCGTTCCCGACGGTCGTTGCTCGAGCCGGGCGAACTGCGTCTCGGTCGTCGAGGAGTCCCGTCCCCGGTCCCGGTGTCCAGCGGTCAGGACGTCACGTCGAACCGGGATGCGATGGGCGGAGTCGACGTGCGTCGCGGCCCGTGAGCTGTGACGACGTGCTCCGGCAGAGCGGATGCGACCTCGGACACGCCGGCGACCCACACCTCAGGGGTTCATCAGCACCTGGGCTCGCCCGACGAGTCGCCGCCTATGCGGTGTGGGGCCGGGTGCGGCGGCGGAGTTCATCGAGGACCTCATGGACGGGCAGTCCGCTGAGCGCGGCGACCATGCCGGGCTCGTGCGTCTCGAGGTCGTCGAGGATCCGGGACAGCGTCGTCGGCGAGACCTCGCTCGTGATCCGAGGTGTGTCGGGGTCGGTCACGTGGTCCAGGGCGGTGTTGGGGAACGTGGAGAGCAGGGCGGCGGCCAGGGCGCAGAAGGCCTGGTCGCGCAGGATCGGCTGGGCAGCGGCCCAGGGGTTGGCGAGCACGTCGTCGTGGACGTGGGTGACGATGTTCAGCCAGTGGCGTGCCAGGGCAGGCGAGAGGGGACGCAGCGCGGTGAACTCGAGGGTGCCGGGGGCGATGCCGCAGTGGTGGGCGGCGTAGTCGGCCAGCCGTGGCGCATCGAGCGCGACAACGTCGATCTCGCAGGGCTCGACGACGCAACCGAAGTCCTCCCCGACCGGAGCGAGCGCGACACCTCGATCGGCGACCCGCACCTCGCCGTGGCGGTTGGTGGTCCAGGTCAGGGTGCCGCCGCGTGGGCTCACCACGATCACTTGCCGGAGCGGTCCGGTCGTCGTCGCGAACGGGAGGGTGCTGGTCAGGCGGTTGAGAGCGACATCGCCGGTGGCGACGGTCGTGTGCTCGAACCACACCTCGTCGCCCCGTCGGGGGTGATGCAGGGACGTGACGCCGTAGGTCTCCGTGAGGAAACGCTCGATCTCGTCGCGGTCGTTGCCGGTGTAGCGGTCCACCGCGATGCACGGAGTCGGCGCCATGCCACCCGGATCGAGCATCGTGTGGTCCTCCGGACTGGCACGGGGCGGCGACACCCGCTCCGACGGGCTCGGCGCGCGGATCGGCGGTCCTGTCTCCGGTTTCCCCGGATGTACGCCGATCGTCGTCGGTGGTGCCGTCGCCGGGCAGCACGTGGACCGAACACGTGCCGGGAGCGCGAGCCGGGAAACGAAACGAGGCGTCAGCTGCGCAGCGTGCTGCTCGGAGGCTCCCCGAACGTCCGGCGGTAGGCGGTGGCGAAGCGGCCCGGGTGGGCGAAGCCCCACCGGGCGGCGACGGTCGTCACCGTGGTGCCGCTGGTGGGGTCGGCGTCGAGGAGATCCTGATGAGCGCGGAAGAGCCGGACGCGACGCAGGTACTGCATCGGCGACATGTCGTGATGGCGCGCGAAGGCGTACTGCAGGGCGCGGGGCGTGACGTGGCACGTGGCGGCGAGATCGGTCAGGTCGATGTCGGTGTGCGCATGGGCGTGGATGAACTCCTCGGCCCGACGCACCGTGTCCGGGGTGGCTCTCTGGTCGCCGGTGACGCCGTGCTCGGGCAGCAGGTTGTTGGGGAACACCGCCAGCGCGGTCGCGGCCAGCAGCCGGGCGGTGCTGCCGAGCACGAGCGGGCTCGCGGCGGTCTGGTCGTCGTCGAGGACCTCGCGCGCGAAGGCGGCGGCGCGTTTCCACTGCGCGGCGGCGCGTGGGGAGCTCGGGGCCAGCGAGTCGAAGCGCAACGGTGCGGGGTTGCGGTCGGGCAGTGCCGCGACCGATCGGGCCAACGCGGCGGCCGGCACGGTCAGGATCCCGGCTCGGAAATCGACGCACCGGACCAGGTAGTCCCCGCGCGGGAAGCTGCCCAGGAACGCGTCCCCGCGGGTGTAGCGCTCGGTGTCCTTGCCGAGCTCGGCGTGAGTGCCCCCGGCGATGAGCGTGGTGACCGACAGGTCGTCGGTGCCGTCGAGGTGCAGGGTCACGTCCGGGGGCATGGTGAAGTCCACGTAGCTGAGCCCGCCCGCGCTGACTTGAGAGATCGCCACCGGCGCGGACAGCGACAGGTTCCCCACCTTGGGTGGCCGGGCGCTGTACATCTGGTCGATGAACTCCTGGGCCTCGTCCGGGTCGGTCGTGGCGAACTGTGACCGTCGCGGTGCGACGCCGTCGGCCGGGGCGAACTCAGGCTCGGGCATCGCGACCTCCTTTCGACACCGACGTGGTGCCGCTTGACCGTGATGGGCCAGGCAGTTCGTGCAGTGTCCATCGATGGGGGTGGTCGGCGCCAGGGGCGCTGAGCGTGGGGACGCCGCAGCAAGGGACGACAACGCGGGCGCGCCGGGGCTACGGTGCGCCTCGGCGAGCAGCGACTTCGCTCGTCGGCCAGCGCGAGTCCCAGGTCTGCCTGGTGGTGGAGGTGTCCTGTGATCGACGTGCCTCTGCCCCCGGTGGTGCGTGCGGGGAGCATCCGGTGACGGCGACGCCGTCCGCGCGGTTCCCGCCGGGCGTGCGCCGGGAGGTCTGGTCGACGACGAGACCCGACGAAGCCCACGAGCTGATGCGGACCGCCTACACCGACCACACCCCGCGGTTGTCGGGCGACCTCACCGATTTCGTGTTCGCACGGAGCACGACGACCGCAGGCTCGTTCAGCGTCGACCGAATGGGCTTCTCAGCTGAGTTCTCGGGACGTTCGGCCCCGTCGACCGGACTCCTCATCATCAACCAGCCGCTCAACCACATGCCGCTGAGCATCTCCTGCGAGCGCCGGACCGTCTCGACGCCGGTCATGCTGACCCCGACCTGGTCGCCGTTCACCGCGGAGTGGGAGGGCCTCGACCTGCGGCTGACCACCCTGGACGCGGCCGGTGTGGCGCGGTTGGGCGCCGGGATGAGCGGACTGCCCGCCGACGGGGTCGTCTTCGCCGGCGTCGCGCCCGTCGCGCCCGAGCTGGGCCGGTACTGGGCCGCCCTGACCGCGTACGTCAACGACAACGTGCTCGCCGAGGGATTCGACCCGCCGCCGCTGCTGCTGGCCGAGACATTCCGCCAACTCGCGACGGCCGCGCTGCTGGTGTTCCCGAACTCGACCCACCGCGAGCAGCTGCGCAGCCCGGACGACGGTGAGCCCGCGGCGGTGCGGCGCGCGACCGAGTTCATGGACACCCACGCCGGCGAGGACATCGGGATCACCGAGATCGCCGAAGCGGCGCGGCTCGGACCGCGGGGCCTGCAGGCCGCCTTCCGCAAGCACCGGGACCAGACCCCGCTGGCCTACCTACGGCGGGTGCGCATGGACGGGGCCCACCGCGACCTGCAGGCCGCCGACCCCACGCTCGGGGACACCGTCGGCGCGATCGCCGCCCAATGGGGCTTCGCCAACCCCGGACGCTTCGCCGTCGACTACCGCCGGACCTACGGCCGCTCACCCAGCGACACCCTGCGCCGCTGACCGCGATGTCGTGCCCATCGGTGTCTCGAGCGTTCGTGCTGGAGCTGCCTCGGCGGACGTGGCGGACCGAGCGGGCTCGTCCTGACCGGACACATCCGGCTGGAGGCGTCCCGTGCGGCTGGTCCTCACGCGGCGTCGCCGTCGTGGGTCCGAGGGGCGTCCCCGGCCCGAGGGTGGAGAGCGCTGGCAGCTCTGGTGGTGCGCCTCGTGGCTTCGCCGGCGTCGGTGAGTGGTCTCGGGCGAGGTCGAGGTGCTCGATGGCGGCGTGGGCGCGCTCGGTCGCGGATGTCACGGCACGGTCTCGTGCGAGCCGGCGCGCCGGGGCGTCGTCGACGGCCTTGCGTCACCGTCGGACCCGTCACGCCATCGTGGTCACGGGAGCGGCGGACGGGCCGGCGAGGTCTCTCGAGACGAGGCTCGGAGGAGTCGACGGCGGGTCGATCTCCGGGAGACGAGCACCGCCCGACCTGGCGTCGCCGCGGTCACCGCGTCGCCCCGGCGAGGGGCGCTGCGGGAGGGCCCGCGAGCTCCCCTGCTCGCCGGCGGACACGCGCGAAGCGGGCGCGGGCATCGTCCTTGAGTCTCCGGGCGAGGGCCGCCGCGTCGTGCGAGGCGGCCGCGCAGCGGCGCACCGAGTCCAGGGTGGTCTGACGTTGCTCGGGTGAGCGAACCGCGGCGGCGCGGCGCTCGCCGAGTTCGTCGTGCCAGGCGCTCAGCTCCTGGGCGCGCCCGTCGAGCGTTCTCGATGCGAAGCCGCGCGGCGACGTCGACGAGCTCGACTCGGTCTCCTGCGGGGAGCGCTTCAGCGTCCGGTGGAAGGCCTCGTCATCGTCGATGATGGAGCGTTCCAGGGGGGTTCCCTCGGCCTGGCCGACGAGACGGCTGCCGACGGCCCGTTGTCCGTGACCGGCGTGCTCACTGCCGTGGGGCAGGATCGCGCCCCGCACCCCGAACGGTCCCACGATCTGGTGGGCCTCGGCGTCGACGACGTCAGGGGCCGTGGCGTCGAGGTTGGGCGCGGCTCGCACCCGGCCGTCACCGTGAGGGACGGTCGCGACCACCGCCGCCGCCTCGGCGAGGGTCCGGTGCGCGTGGCGGACGCTGCGTCTTGCTGCCAGCTCCCGCAGCGCCGACGCCAGCGCGTCCTCGCCGGACCTCGTCCCGATCATCGCCGTCCTCGCGGTCAGCTCCACCGAGGAAACAGGAGGTTCGTTCTCGGGCGGGTCGCGGTGGAGGAATCCAGGAGTACGCGCCCGGACCCGCTCCGGCAGCACTCTCGACGAAGCTCCTTCCGCCACAGGGTCGGAAAGCGAAACAGCCCGGCACGTGCCCCGCCTCGGCGCCCACCGAGGAACTCTCTCGGCGTCCAGGAGCAGCATCCGACCAATCCGATCACCCGGAGTCGGTCCCATCCGCGGACCTCCGGCCCGACACGATCAGCGACGCAGGCCATGGCGATCTTCGAACGACCGCTGGCGGGGTGCGCGCAGGAGTTAGCGTGCCCGAGAGGAGAGGGGGTCACCGTGGAAGATCGCTCCGCAGAGCGTGGCCAGCGAAAAGAGTGCGCCGTCAGGGACTCGAACCCGAACCCAGTGGACGAGAGTCACGTCGTCGGCCGTGACGTGTGTGAGCGTTCGTGCTGGTCAGTGACAGTGCTCGCCGGTCTCGATCATGTTCGGTTGAGTGTCGTGTAGAGCGATAGCGTGGCGTAAGCGGTACCCGAAGCGCGCACGCCCGGGTACCGCAAACACTCGTGCGGCTCGGCTTCAGCTGCTCGCCGGGTCCGGGTCGAGCCGTTACCGTCGAGTTCGTGACGGCGATGTACTCGGTGGACGACGAGCCGGCCCGTGGGCACCCGCTGCGGAAGGGAGCGTCGCCAGGAGCGATCCGGTCGGCGCTGCTGCCCGAGGACCAGGCCGGCTTCGATGCTGACTACGAGCAGGCGCTGACCCGGGCGGGCGCCAGCCGAGATCTGACCGAGCTGTTCACCGTGCTCGAGCACTGGCGTCGCCTTGCGGTGCTGCAGTCCGAGCCGGAAGTGTTCCGGCGCGTCGCGCGCCGAGCGGCCGAGCTGCACACCGGGGCGCCGCGACCCGAGGACGAGCCGCTGTCGGTGACTCGGTCGCACACCGGCATCTGAGCCGGTGTACGTCGTCCACGTCGACGACGAGGTGTCCGCGGCGCTCGAGCAGCTCCCCGCCGAGGTGTCGGCGATGGTGCTCGAGCTGCGGGCCGCGCTCGAGAAGCGACACACACGCTCGAACCGTGCGGTCCCCGCCGGGGCACCCCCGTGAGATCACCTGCAGCCGCCCATTCGGGCTGAACGACGTCGGGAGGACCAACGGGAAGGGCCCCTCCGCTCGAGCAGATCGAGGAGGGGCCCTTGGCCGGGCGGAGCCGCGAGCCTGCGTGCTCGCTGTCTCGCCCCTGCGTGCGGGTCCTGCTGCCGACCCTGGGGTCGAGGGAGGTCGCCCTCGAAAGGTCGGTCTCTGGCTCGTTTCTCGCCCGCCACGAGGCGTCGATCTTCGCTCGTGCTCACCCGGACGTTGTCGGGGCCGGGGCCGTTCAGGGTCGGAGGGTCTCGTTCTGTGGGCGATCAGCCAGGATGGCGCGCAGTTGCTTGGCTGCGGTCACCGAGCACGGCCAGCCGGTGTAGAAAGCCAGATGGGTGATGAGTTCTGTGAGCTCGTCGGCGGTGACGCCGTTGTCGAGGGCCAGCCCGAGGTGCAGGTTCAGCTCGTCGGCGCGGTAGAGCGCGACGAGTGCGGCCACGGTGACGAGGCTGCGGTCGCGCTTGCTCAGGCCGGGACGTTCCCAGACGTCGGCGTAGAGCACGTCGTCGGTGAGCTCGGCGAGCTTCGGGGTGATGTCGCCGATGGTGCGACGCCCGGGTCCCGGCGCTCGGGCGCTCATGCGTCCATCCAGGGGCCGACACCGGCGATGCGGCGCACGGTCGTGGTGATCACATGACCGGGCGGCGGTCCAGGCGGCATGGGGTAGTCGAAGTCCGGGGCGATGTAGGCCTTGCCTAAACGTCCGACCAGCTCGGCGGCGCCACCGTCGCTGATCTCGGCGTCTCCGTAGACGATGAGGTTGGGGTGCATTCCGTTGGGCAGCGGCGTGGGGCCGGCGAATGACAGGGCGATCCGTGGATCCCGGAGAAGGTTGGTGATCTTGCGGTAGCGGCCGAAGTGCCCGGTGACGATGCGGTCGCCGTCCAGGCCCGCCCAGACGACGCTCATCTGGGGTGAGCCGTCGGGGTTCAAGGTCGTCATGTGGGCGAGGGCTGTCCCGCTGAGGATGAGTTCTCGGGCCGAGGGGGGAAGCACGAGGGCAGTGTCGGCCGTTGTTCTGCTCGACACGAGCCGTCGCAGGGACACGGAGTGGAAGGATCGAGCCATGGAGCAGCATCGGGTCGCGGTCCTGGTTCGAGACGGCGTTCTGGCCATGGAACTGGGAGTCGTGCATCGCGTGTTCGGCGAGGCCTGCGACGCCGAGGGTCGACCGTTCTACGATGTGACGACGTGCGCTCTCGAGGCGGGCTCGGTCCGCACGGACGGGGACTTCTCCCTCGAAGTCGAGCGTGGACCGGAACTGCTCTCCGAGGTGTCCACGGTCATCGTGGCCTCGACCGATCACGACGCGGTGAGAGTCTCGGATGCCGAACAGAGCGCGATGACAGCGGCCCTGCGCCGCGTCCGACCTGGCACGCGCCTGGCCTCCATCTGTACCGCCGCATTCCTCTTGGCCGCGGCCGGGCTGCTCGACGGCCGGGACGCCACCACTCATTGGGCTCGAGTGGCGGCGTTCCGCGAGCGTTTCCCAACCGTGCGGGTGCGCCCCGAGGTGCTTTACACCGTAGACGGAAATATCCTCACTTCTGCCGGGGTGGCCTCGGTGGCGGACATGTGCTTGCACATGGTGCGAAGCGACCATGGCGCTGCGGTGGGCGGTGTCGTGTCTCGTCGCGTGGTGATGCCGCCGCACCGCCAGGCCGACGAGGCACAGCTCACCGCGCGTCCCGTGGCGGAGGACGGCGTCGCGGGGACGGCTCGCGCGCGGAGCTGGGCGCTCGAGCATCTTGACAAGCCGCTCAACTTGCGTGACCTGGCCGAACGGGAAGGGATCAGCACCCGCACCCTGTCGCGCCGCTTCCGGGAGGAGACCGGGACCTCGCCCACGCAGTGGCTCCTCGCACGCCGTCTCGAGCGGGCACGCGAGCTGCTCGAGACGACCGAGCTGGGCGTCGACATGGTCGCCGCGCGATGCGGCTTCGGAAGTTCGGCGGCGATGCGCCTGCACATGCGCGCGGTGATGCAGGTGTCGCCATCGGCCTATCGGCGCAACTTCCACGGTTGAGGACAGCGGTAGCCACGGCTCCATGCCCGATTCCGGGCCAGACGGCACGCAGGGTCTGTCGCCCGCCGAGCTCACACAGCGGGAAGAACGGGAGCATTCCTTCTCGCCATTGAGTGGATGGCGGCGACAGTCGCATCGTCGTCATGATGAGTGCGCCGCCTCCGCCTCGGGTACGACCGGGCGTCGGCGGGACGGTTTCAATGACGCTGCTGTGAGGAGAAGGCGTCGCTGTCCGCGGTATCGACCATGTCGGGGTCACCGTTGCCGACCTCGAGCAGGCGACACAGTTCTTCGTCGAGGGACTCTGGATGCCGTCTACGTGTACGACATCATCGAAGAGCCGCTGTGGAGGCGAGTGGATCGAACAGAGGCCTGGATTTGCGCGAGGGGACAGTGATCAGGGCAATTCGGCCGTCGCAGGGTCATGGCCGGCTCGCCGGGCCGGAGGTGGTCAGCACCCGATGCCGCGACTGCTGAGGGCGGCCCGTTGCTGGGTGTCGCCGTGGTGGAGGTGGATGCGGTGTAGCGAGAGGTCCTGGATCATGAAGGCGACGAGGTGGGCTTGGCGGTCGTCGAGGTGGGGGCCGTGGTGGAGCGGCCGATCGGGTTTGCCGCGCAGGTACACCACGATGCCGCTTCCGGAACCGGCGATGTCGGCCAGCGCAGTGTCCAGCTCCGACCGGCACGAACAGCTCAAGGAGCTGAAGACGTCGCCTGTCGGGCATTCTCGGTGCACGTGGACGACGGGTCGGGCGGACCGCTCGGTGGCCGGGCCTCGGAGTACGAGGTGCTCGGCGCCCGAGTGGGTGTCGCGGTAGCCGGTGGCGAGAACGAGGCCGTGGTCGGTCGGGAGGACGACTTCGGGCCCGCGGACGGCGAGACCTTCTGTGCGCAGTCGCTCGGCGATGATCTCCTGGCCGGTAACGCGGAAGAGGGCGCGCTGTGTGGCGAGACCGTCCAGGCCGTGGGGTCCGGTGCCGTCGTCCAGGACGATCTCGGTGACCAGGGCGAGCTGGCCCAGTCCAGCCGCCTGGACCAGGTCGACCGCGAACTCGGCGATCCCCGGCGCGGCACCCAGCGTCCCCTGGGCGGCGGCGACCACCACCGGGATGCCGGCGCGGCGGGCCGTGTCGGCATCGAAGCCCGGGCGGCCGGCCAGACTGGTGATGATCTCGGCGCGCTCGGCGATGGTGCAGGCGACGGGGATGTGGTTCGCCGCCAGCACCGTGGTGGCCTGGGCGGTGGCCGGGGACGCGGCGAGGAACGACGGCCCGCCCGCGACGCGGGCGGTGTAGCCCAGCAGCTCGGAATTCCCGTGACCGGCCCAGCAGACGAGGAACGCCGCGGAACCGGCCCCCTCTGGTACTTCGAGGATCACCGGGTTCGCGGCCCGCAAGGCGCGGCACGCGGGGGAGAGGACGGGACCGCTGTTCGGGTCAGGCGAGGCGGGCGAAGCCGCTGCGGTGGAAGACCAGGGGACGGACGTCGGGACGATGGTGTACCTCCAGCACGGCGAGCACGACGATGAGGTGGTCACCGGCAGTGATCTCGTCGTCGACCGAGCAGTCGAACCAGGCGCAGGCCCCGTCGATGAGGACGGCCCCGGAGGCCCCAACGGTGACTGAGGTTCCGACGAACCGGTCCTGGCCGGTGGATGCGAGCCGGCGTCCCAGCTGTGCGTGGTCCTCGGCGAGCACGCTGATCCCGAGATGCGCCGCGGTGCGCAGTCGTGGCCACGTCGTCGAGGTGTGTGCCACGCAGACCGAGACCAGGGCGGGTTCCAGGCTCACGGGGGTGAAGGTGCTGACCGCGATGCCCTCGAGGGCACCGTTCACCACGGCAGCGAGGGCGACGACCCCTTCGGGGTGAGCACCGAGCACCAGGCGCAGTCCCGACGCGTCCAGCGGTCCCGCGCTGGGGCCCGCGGGCGGGGGGCCGTCGGCTCCTGGGTTGCGGTCAGCCATAGCGGGCGGGTTCAGGAGACCGCGGACAGCGCCGAGACCGGCTTGCGCACGCCGGCGTTCTCGAGCAGCGGCATCACGTCGGCGACGAAACGGTCGAGGCCGGAGACGAAGTCGACGAAGGACAGCGACACACCGGTGACCCCCGCCTGGCTCAGCCCGATGAGGCTCTCCGCGATCTGCTCGGCGGTGCCGACCAAGGGGTAGCCGCCGTAGCCGGCGCGCAGGTGCAGCTTGAACTCCTCCCACTGGTCGGGCGCCATGGCCGAGGAGTTCAGACCCAGATAGTGCGCGGCGGTCTGGCCGGCGCTCTCGTCGACCTCGTCGACGAAGACCAGCTTTCGGTAGGCCTCGGCTTCTTCGGCAGTGTCGCGCTGGATCACGTAGGCGGTCGTCCAGGTGTCCACTTCTCGCCCGTAGGCTGCGGCCTCAGCCCGGCGCTCCTCGACCAGCGCCCGGGTCGAGGCGAGGTCGTAGCCAGCGAGCAGGGCATAGCCGGAGTCGGCGTAGCGGGCGACGAAGTCGCGACCGGTCTTCGAGCCCCCGGCGTTCATGATGGCCGGCCGGGGGAGCTGGATCGGCTTGGGCTGGGAGTATCCGCCCTCGACGGTGAAGAACTCGCCGCGGAAGTCGAAGTCGTCCTGCTCGAGCCAGAACCGCTCGAGCAGTTCGAACCACTCGCTGGTGTATCGGTAGCGCTGGTCGTGCGGCAGGAACGATCCGCCGAGCATCTTGAACTCCGGTTCGAACCAGCCGTTGACGATGTTCAGGCAGGTCCGGCCGCCGCTGATGTGGTCGATCGTGGCGACCTGCTTGGCGGCGACCGCCGGGTGAGATGCCTGGACGTGCGCGGTGGTGACCAGCGTGATCCGTTCGGTCACCGAGGCCAGACCCGCGGCCCAGGTGTAGGTGTCGAAGTTGCGGCCGTTGAAGCCGTTGTCGCCGATCTGCTTCCAGCGGGCGACCGGGACCAGGGCCTCGAAGCCGGCCTCGTCGGCGAGCTGGGCGATCTTCTTGGTGTAGTCCCAGGTCAGCAGCGGCACGTCGTCGGAGAGTGTCATCGCGCAGCCGCGGTCGCAGTTGGGCCCGAAGAGCCCGAGCTTGAGGGGGTTCGCGGAGAACAGGGCGTTGGTGCCGCGCCGATCCCGGCGCTCGTCGGCAGGGGCGTGGTTCGACATGGGTGTTGCCTCTCGAAGGTCGTCTGGTGCCGGCCACGGGCCGGCGTGGTGGCGGGTGCAGTGGTTCTCGCCGCGGCGGGAGCCGACGGCAGCCGAGCGTGAGCCTCGGCCGGAGAAGGGGGAGCGGGGAGCCGTTACGGCGTCGCCGCGGCGCGGTCGTCGACCAGGCGACGGACGAACGCCTCGGCGTAGCGCGGCGCGTCGAGGGGGTAGCGGGCGCTGAGGAAGTGGCCGTCCTCGACCACCATCGGCTCGTCGTGGGTCAGGGAGTACCCGAAGGCGCCGAAGCGGGTCTCGCCGCGCTCGATCGCGCCGGAGTGCCCCACGGCCTGTCTGACCTCGGTCTCGGTGTACTTCCAGTAGGTCCGGTAGCGGCGGCCCACCCGGAACCAGGTGCAGCGGAACGCGAACTTCTCGATCGGGCGGGTCAAGGTGGTGAAACGGCGACCCTCGATGATGCTGGCCCCGGTGCGGGGATCGATGGTCCTGGCCGGAATCAGCGAGCCGTGGCAGATCGCGCCGATCGTCTTGTCCAGGCGGTGGAACCCGAGCACGCGCTCGCGGAGGACCCCGCTGTCGAGGTACTGGCGCATGCCCTGGGCGTGCCCGCCGCCGAGATGGACCGCGTCGAAGTCGGCGGGGTCGATGTCGCGGTAGGTGATGGGGGACCGGAAGGCCGGGGAGCTCGACATCGCCCGGTAGGCGTCCACGGCGTCCGGCCCGGCCGGGAACCAGTTGAAGAAGCCCGACCGCAGCAGCCGCTGATCGCAGGCGGCGACCCGGCCGGTCTCGGTGGCGAAGGTGACCTCGATGCCGGCGTCGACGAAGGCGCGCCACGCGATCGACGACTCGGTGGTGTCGAAGTCGCGGTCGGGCAGCGGTACGAGCACGGACGGCGGACGCGATGACACAAGCTCCTCCTCGGTCTGGGGTGAATTCAGGTGTAGTCCGAAACCGTGACTCAGTCAACACCAGGTTACGCACTACGCGCGTGTATCCCGCGCAGATGGATGCAATCGAGCTTGACGACGCGATCCTGTGGATGCAGTGTTCCGGTCATGCGATGGACAGGGCTGGACGGGGCGCGTCGGCTGCCGCGAGCGGCGGAGCTCGCCGATCTACTGCGCCCGCGCCCGGTGGTGCTCGACGGCGACCGGCGCAGGGCTTCGCGGGCGGCCAGCGTCGAGGATCTCCGCGCGATGGCCCGCCGCCGCGTCCCTCGAGCGGTCTTCGACTACGTCGAGGGCGGCGCGGAGTCCGAGCGATCGTTGGCTCGCGCCCGCGAGGATCTCGACTCGGTTCACTTCATCGCGCGGGTACTGCGCGGTGTGTCCACCGTCGACACCCGCGCGACGATCCTCGGCGCCCCGAGTGCGCTGCCGATCGTGTTCGCCCCGACCGGCTTCACGCGCGTCCTGCACCACGAGGGCGAGCTCGCGACCGCGCGCGCGGCCGGGGCGGCGGGCGTGCCCTTCGCGCTCTCGACCATGGGCACCTGCTCGGTGGAAGACGTCGCCGAGATCATCCCGGGGTGTCGGAGGTGGTTCCAGCTCTACCTCTGGAGCGACCGGGGCCGCAGCCGCGAGCTCATCGACCGCGCCGCCGCCGCCGGCTACGAGGCCCTCGTGCTCACCGTCGACACCCCGGTCGCGGGCCGGCGACTGCGCGATGTCCGTAACGGCATGACCCTCCCACCCTCACTGGGACTGCGGACCTTCATCGACGGTGCGCGCCACCCCCACTGGTGGATCGACCTGCTCACCACCCGCGCGCTGAGCTTCGCGTCGCTGAACTCGTGGCAGGGCACCGTCGCCGAGCTGGCCGCGACGCTCTTCGACCCCGCCGTGGACTTCGAGGACCTGGACTGGCTCCGCGAGCAGTGGCCGGGCAAGCTCGTGGTCAAGGGAGTCCAGTCCGCGGAGGACGCGGCCCGGATCGCGTCCGCGGGCGCCGACGCGATCGTGCTGAGCAACCACGGCGGCCGCCAGCTCGACCGCTCCGCCACCCCGCTCCGCCAGCTGCCCGAGGTGCTCGATCGCCTCGACGGCCGCAGCGAGGTCTTCGTCGACGGCGCCTTCACCTCCGGCGCCGACGTCGTGGCGGCCCTTGCGCTCGGCGCGAACGCCGTGCTCGTGGGGCGAGCCTACCTCTATGGCCTCATGGCCGCCGGCGAGCTGGGCGTGCGTCGGGTTGCAGCCCTGTTCGAGGAAGAGATCACCACCACCATGACCTTGCTCGGGGCCCGCTCGATCGCCGAGCTGACCCCCGACCTCGTTCGGCTGGTCCCCGCGCCCGAGGCTGGGGGGCATCGCCGGTGGGCAGACCTCGCCGAGGCCGGTCTGGCGATCCCGGCTGGTTAGGCTTCTCCGCCCACCACTCAGAAGCGCACCGAGCGAGAGGGCCACTCGTGACCTCGGCAGACCTCAATTCCGACCCCCGCACCGACCCCCGGACCGACTCCCTCGCCGACGCCGCCTACGGTCTGATCCGGAACCGGATCCTCGACGGCGTCCTCGGGGTGGGTGCCCCGGTCAGCGTGCTCGGGCTGGCCACCGACCTCGAGATGAGCCGCAGCCCGGTGCGCTACGCGGTCGAGCGGCTGCTCTCCGAGCGACTGCTGCGACGGGTGGCGGGCACGATCACCGTGGCCGCCCCCGACCGCTACGAGCTCCTGGACTCCCTGGCAGTCCGCACCCAGCTCGAAGCACTCGCCGCGCGGCTGGCCGCCCCACGCATCGACGAGCGGACCCTCGAGGAACTGGTCATCGTCCACGACCGGTTCCGCAGCGCCGTGGACAGCGGCGACCAGGACGGCGCACGTCGCGCCGATTCCGACTTCCACCACGCGATCCAGGATCTCGCGGGCAACGAGTGCCTCGCCGAGTCTCTGGAAAGGGTGCGCACGCAGGTGATCCTCGCCGCCTACTCCACCGCGTGGGTCACCAGCCGCGGACCGGCGGTCCTGGAGCACGAACGGGTCCTGCGCGCGCTGGAGGACCAGGACGGGCAGGCCGCGGAAACCGCGATGATCCGCCATCTCGACAACCTCACCACGCGCATCACCCGCGAGTGGCGGGCCCAGGACACCGCCGAGGACGCGACGACCAAGCGTCGGAGCACGCCTCGAGCTCCAGGAGGAGGAAGGTAGCCGGTTGGACATCTTGCGACTCGGCCAGCAGGGCCGGGAACGTCCCATCGCGCGTGTGGGCGGCGACCTGTTCGATCTCTCCCCCCTGACCCGGGACGTGGACGGCCGGTGGCTGGCTGCCGGAGGTCTCGCGGCCGCCCGCGACGCCCTGCAACGCGGGGCACTGCCGCTCATCGAGGACCCCGGGCACCTCCGCGTCGGGCCGCCGGTGGCCCGCCCCACCGCGGTGCTGTGCATCGGCCAGAACTACGCAGCCCACGCGGCCGAGACCGGCTCTGCCCCTCCGACGGATCCGATCGTCTTCCTCAAGCACCCGAACACCGTCATCGGGCCCCACGACACCGTCACGCGACCCGCGGGCTGCGACACCCTCGACTGGGAAGTCGAGCTGGCCGTCGTCATCGGCCGACGAACCCACCGACTCGCCCAGCGCAGCGACGCCGCCGACGCGATCGCGGGCTACACGATCGCCAACGACCTCAGCGACCGGCGCCGGCAGATGGAGGTCTCCGGAGGGCAGTGGTCCAAGGGCAAGATCGCGCCCGGGTTCTGCCCCGTCGGCCCCTCCCTGGTGCCGGCCGACGAGATCGACCCCAGCGACCTGCGTATCGCGTCCTGGGTCAACGGTGAACCACGGCAGGACTCGACGACCGCCGACATGATCTTCGACGTCGCGGCCCTGATCGTCGATCTCTCCCAATACGTCGCGCTCGAGGCCGGCGACCTGATCCTGACCGGGACCCCGCAAGGGGTCGCATTGTCCGGGCGCTTCCCCTACCTGCAGCCCGGTGACGTCGTCGAGACACACATCGATCGGCTCGGGAGCCAACGACAGGTCATCGAAGCAGCGGTGGCGGCGCCATCGAGATCGGCGATCTCATGAGCGGCGACACCCAGCCCCGAGCCTCTGCGGCGGCCTATCAGCCGAACGGCCTGCGCCAAACATATGAGACGGTCGTTGGCCAAGGTCGCGGGGCGTGAGGAGGTCCCCCATGTCCATGAGCCTGCCGCTCACCGACGGCTGCACCAGACCGCACACTGGATGCCCCCGGATCGGGTGATCAGTCGAGGACGCCGGGCGCTCGGGTGGGGGGCGCGTCAGTGGCCGGCCGGGGAAATCACGGTCCCGCCGTGGCGGCGCGGCCAGGCGAAGACCTGAACGCCGACCAAGCCGGAGCGGGCGGCGTCCCAGGGGAGCGGCCCCTGCTTAACGACCGCGGGCGAGTGCTGCGGTCGAGCGGGTATCGGCTCGGGCTGTCGACGGGCGACAGCGGTCACCGAGTCGACGCACGCTCTGCCAACGATCTGCGAGTGAGCGTGCGGCATCCGACGCGGATGTTTGCGAGTCAGTGGCGGCGCAGGACCGGGTCTTGAGCCCTCTAGACCCGATCTTGAGATGGCGCGATCGCCCGGGGTAAACGGCCCGTAGGGGCGGCCCGGAGTCACCTCGAAGATCGGTCCGCAGAACTTTGACAGCAGAAAGGGTGCGCCGTCAGGGACTCGAACCCCGAACCCAGTGGACAGGAGTCACGGCGACGACGGTGATTTCCGGTGCTCGTTTGTGCAGGTCAGTGGACGTGCTGCCGAGTGTCGATCATGAGCGGAGGCCCGTCGGCATCGTCTGTGTTGTGACGTAAGCGGGCCGTAATCCGCGCCATGGGGAGTAAGGATTCCACCGTCGGACCGCGCGTCGTGGACGATCAATGCGATCGCGGCCAGCTCGACGGAGTCGGCGTGGCCAAGGTCGCGACGGGCACCCTCGAGATCCTCTCGATGAGCGCGAGCAGAGCGGTGTCAGTCGCGGGAGTCGCGGTCCTCGGTGGTCACCACACGGCCGGGAGTCACGGCAGTCACGTCGTCGGGCCCATCGTCTCGATCCCGGGAGCCCCAAGTGCTGGCAAGGGACGCCGGTCAGAGGGTGACGTGGTCGGTGCGGTAGACGTCGGCGGCTCGGGGCACGTGGGTGACGCCGAGCTCGTGGGCGACGGCGGCGAGGCCCTCGTCGGCCGCGGCGAGGTCGACCTGGCCGTCGGCGGTGAACCAGGGCGCGACGAAGCGGGCGTGGTAGCGCCGGACCTCGTCGGGGGTGGCGCGGCCCAGGAACCGCTGGAGGTAGGCGACGGCGGACTCCGGGTCGGCGGCGAGCAGGGCCAGGGCCCGCCGTTGCGCGCGCACCGCGGCGGCGACCGCCGGATCGTCGAGCGGGACGACGGCGGGATCGACGGCGAGTCCGACGGTGGGGATGGCCAGGTGGTCGCCGACCCAGGCGAGCTCGTGGAACCCCTCCTCGGCGGCGATCTGTGCGGGGTCGAGGGTGCTGCCGAGGTAGGCGGCGTCGACCTCGCCCGCGCGCAGCCGTCGCAGGTCCATCCCGTAGTCCCCGGGCGGGCGGATCACGCACTCCAGATCGCGGTCGGGGTCGAGGCCGTGACGGCGCAGGACGATGCGGGCGAAGCATCCCGGGGCGGTGTGCGGGGCGTGGACCAGCAGGCGACGTCCCCGCAGCTCGTCCACGGCGCGCACGTCGCGGCCGCCGACGAACCAGAACAGCGGGCGATGGGTGCTGACCGACAGGGCGGTCCATTCGACGCCGTCGGTGAGCCGGGCGAACACCGAGCGCCCGAGCCCGATGGTGGCGCCGCGCCGCAGCCGCTGGTCGTCCCAGTTCACCCCGTCGCGCACCGCGAGGTGCACGCCCTCCTGCTCGGGGAAGCCTTCCTGGTCGGCGACGTAGGCGACGAGCTCCTCGTGTAGGCCGTGACCGACGTAGGTGAGGTCGAGGGTGTGCAACGCGCTGCTCCTGGTGCGGGTCGAGTTGTCGGGGTGCTCGCGACCCGGGGTCAGGGCATGATCAGGCCGCCGTTGACCGGTGCCCAGCTGCCGGTGGTGAAGGCGGCGTCGTCGCCCGCGAAGTAGGCCACCGTGCGCGCGACGTCCTCGGGTCGGGCGAGGCGGCGCATCGGGGTCGCGGCGGCGAGCTGTGCCGTGAGCTCGTCGGAGAGCCGCCCGCTCACGGCGGTGTCGTCGACCGTGGAGGGGGCGACGACGTTGGCCGTGACGCCGTGGGGCGCCACCTCGGCGGCGACGTAGCGCACGAAGGAGTCCAGGGCGGCCTTGGCGACACCGAGCGCGATCATCCCGTCTCGGGGGCGACGTGACAGGCCGGTGGACAGGTAGACCAGCCGTCCGTAGCGGCGGTCGATCATCTCCGGCAGGACGGCGTGGGTCAGCAGGTGCGCGGCGCGCATCTCCTGGTCGAGCTTCGTGCCGAGTTGCTCCCAGCTCAGGTCGGCGAACGGGGTGATCGGGAACGGGGTCATGGCGTTGTGCACCAGCACGTCGAGCCGTCCCCAGTGTCCGACGACCGTGTCGATCACGCGCGTCACGTCGCCCGGCTCGGTCACGTCGCCCTGCACCACCAGCGCCGCCCCGCCGGCTGCCCGGACGTCGTGCGCGACGGCCTCGGCATCGGTCGCGCTGTCACGATGGTTGACGACCACAGCGTGACCGCGCGCCGCGAGTTCGCGCGCACTGGCGGCGCCGATGCCTCGGCTGGCTCCGGTGATCAGGCACACCCGCTCGCTCACCTGCGATCTCCTTGCCGTCGATCTCGTCGCCCGTGAGGGGCAGCCTGCTCGGCTGACGTGAGCTACTGCTGGTCGTCGCATATGTCGTGCCACGGCGGGGCGACTCGCCCGTCGCCCCGGACGTGGGGCTACTCGCCCCTGCCGGGATGGCTGTCGGTGCCATCACGCCGCCGCGGGCAGCCAGATCTCCCAGGCGATGCCGTCCGGGTCGCAGAACGACACGAACTGCGCGTAGCCCACGTCGCGGGTCGGGGAGTGCTCGACGTCGTGCTCGGCCAACCGCGTCGACCACGCGTCCAGCGTGGCCCGGTCTGGCACGGTCACCGCGACGTGGTCGAGCCCGGTGCGTTGCGGGTCGAAGCGGTCCCCGCTGCGCCGGTAGGGCTCGTGGACGCCCAGCGTCAGTCCGCCGCCGGGATGGCGCATCAACCGCCGGGGATGGCCCTCGGACGGCGGGCCCTCGGTGACCTCGCCGACCCGCTCGAAGCCGAGCACCTCCTCATAGAAGCGCACGCTCGTCGTCATGTCCCGCACGACCAGCGCCACGTGGGCCACGCCGGAGAAGGTCGCGGTACTCACTGGACCCAGATCGTCTTGGCGTTGACCTGCCATGACTCCGCGGCGTGGTCGGCGTACCAGCGGCAGCCGTCGGCGCACTTGGTGACCTCGACGCGAGCGGCCACGAGGGTCTTGCCCATCTCCAGGGTGGCGAGCTGCGCGAGCCGTCCGTTGTCCTCGTCGAAGATGTCGGCCGCGCGGCGCAGCCAGCCGGCGCGCTGCTCGAACGTCGTGTCCCGATACGTCCCGAACGCTTCCCACGAGCGCTGGAGCTTCTCCTCCAGCTGCGCCTCGGTCAGCGTGTCGAACTCGCGGACGGCCTCACCCGTGGCGGGGTTCGTCGTTGCTATGGCCATCGCAGCGGCTACCCAGACCCCGATGCGTGGCAACCCGGGTCCGACTGCGGCATCCGTGACGTTTGACGTCGTCCGCCGATCGGCCACCCCTCGCGCACCAGCCTCCCTGTGGTGGAGGAGGGCATGACTGGGTGGTGGACACAGCCGCCCCCTCCGCCTGAGCCCGTGCCGGCACCCCGCGACCTCGTCACCGGGCGCACCCACGATGATCACTGCACAGCATTCGCGACGTGAAAGCCGCGGAGGCCACTTGCGCGATCGCGGATGAGTCGAACCCGCAACGCCGACGATCCCGCCGCCGCCAGCGGAATTGCACGATGCCGTCACCAACTGATCGGGCCGCGCCAGCGCTCGTGCACGTCGTACTTGTCTTTCCCGCTAGTTGGAGAGGATCGATCTCACATGAAGGCACTGGTCTATGAGGGCCCGAAGTCGGTGTCGGTGAAGGACGTACCGGACGCCACGATCGAGAAACCGACCGACGTCCTGGTACGCATCACGACCACGAACATCTGCGGGTCGGACCTGCACATGTACGAGGGACGCACCGGGCTCGAGTCCGGGAAGATTCTTGGTCACGAGAACATGGGCGAGGTCGTCGAGGTCGGCGACGGGGTCGACCGCGTCCGGGTCGGCGACCAGGTCAGCCTGCCGTTCAACATCGGCTGCGGGTTCTGCGAGAACTGCGAGCGCGGCAACACCGGCTTCTGCCTGACCGTCAACCCCGGCACCGCCGGCGGCGCCTACGGCTTCTACGGCATGGGCCCCTACGCGGGCGGCCAGGCCGAGCTGCTCCGGGTGCCCTACGCCGACTTCAACTGCCTGGTCCTGCCCGAGGACGCGCAGGACAAGCAGAACGACTACACGATGCTCTCCGACATCTTCCCCACCGGCTGGCACGCCACCGAGCTCGCCGGGATGCGACCGGGCGAGTCGGTCGTGGTCTACGGCGGCGGCCCGGTGGGGATCATGGCGGCCTACTCGGCGGTGATCCGCGGCGCGAGCCAGGTGTTCGTCGTCGACCGCCACCCCGACCGGCTCAAGCTCGCCGAGCGGGCCGGGGCGACGCCGATCGACGACTCGCAGGGCGACCCCGCCCAGCAGGTCCTCGACCTCACCGACGGCCGCGGCGCCGACCGCGGCTGCGAGTGCGTCGGCTACCAGGCCCACGACGCCCAGGGCAACGAGAACCCGTCGATGACCCTGAACTCGCTGTTCCAGGCCGTGCGGCCCACCGGGAAGATCGGCGTCGTCGGACTGTTCCTGCCCGGCGACCCGGGCGCGCCGAGCGAGGACGCGAAGATCGGACGCTACCCGCTCGACTACGGCACCACGTGGTTCAAGGGCCAGGGCATCGGCAACGGGCAGGCGAACGTCAAGAACTACAACCGTCAGCTCGCCCAGCTGATCCACCAGGGCAAGGCGGCGCCCTCGTTCATCGTCAGCCACGAACTGTCCCTCGACCAGGCCCCCGAGGCCTACGAGAGCTTCGATGAGCGCCTCCAGGGCTGGACCAAGGTCCTGCTCAAGCCGGCCGCCTGACCCCGATGGCGCGGTGCCGCGGGGTGACGCCCGCGGCACCGCGGGCCGCCCGATCCACCTCAAACCCCAGGAGGACCCGTGAGCAGCCGAGACGACAACATCGCGACACAGGAGAAGGCCGCCGAGCGTCTCAACGCCGGGGACGTCGACGCCGGGGTGGACATCATGTTCGCGCCGGACGCGGTCGACCACGACCCGGCGCCGTTCCAGGAGCAGGGCCGCGAGGGGTACCGCCGGTTCTTCCACTATCTGGTCGGTGCATTCCCCGACTTCACGATCACCCCGGAGCGGATGGTGGCCGACGACGACACGATCGCGTTCGCCTACACGCTCACCGGGACCCATCAGGGCGACTTCGAGGGCGTCGCCGCGACCGGCCGGCGCATCGAGGTGCGCGGGCTGCAGCTCGGACGCTTCGAGGACGGCCAGATCGTCGAGCGGTGGGGCGCCACCGACATGGCGGGCCTGCTCGCCCAGCTCCAGCCCTGACCCCGACGGCCACGCCTCCGGAGCCCCACCCCTTGCGACACGAAAGGACCCCTCATGGCGGACACGAAGAACGGACCGCAGCTCCACCCGGTCACCGAGGAGCTCGCGAACGGCAAGAACTTCGCAGCGGTCACGACGGTCCTGCCCAGCGGCAAGCTGCAGACCCAGGTGCTGTGGGTCGCGATCAAGGACGGCTCGCTGGTCCTCAACACCGAGACCCACCGCAAGCGGTACCAGAATCTCCAGAAAGATCCTCGGATCACGGTGCTGATCCGCGACGAGGGCGACCCCTACCGCTACGCCGAGATTCGCGGGCGCGTCGAGCGCACCACCACCGGGTCCGAGGCTCGCGAGCACATCGACGAGGTCGCGCACCAGTACCTCGGGACCGACTACCCGCCCGAGGGCATCAAGTCCGAACGCGTGATCCTCTGGATCACCCCCGAGCGCCAGACGATCATCGACCAGAACAAGGACACCAGCGACTGACCATGTGCGCCACGCGGGCGACGTCTCCGTTGAAGTGGGCGACCTCGCGCCCGCCGCCGGGCAGACCGGCCAGGAGAACCTCCCCGGCTCCGGACCCTCGCGGAGTCGTTCGGGTTCGTCGTGGCGCCGCTCGCCGTACCGGGCGATCAAAGGAGCGAGGCGGGCGATGTGCTCCTCGCACTCCTCGGCGAGGGCGTGCCCGAGGTGGTGGATGTCGGCTTCGGCGGCGTACCCGTCGGCGACCAGCCGCCACGAGTCGGCGAGGGTCTGTTCGGCGTCGTGGAGCAGTCCGAGATAGGTGCGCAACGGCACGGTCACACCTCAGCGATCGGGTCGACGCGGACACCGCAGAACTTGAGCTGGGGCTGTTTGGACACCGGGTCCCAGGCGGTGATGGTGAGCTCGTTCGCGGCCTGGCGTCCATAGTGGAAGGGGACGAACACGGTGCCCTCTCGAACGCCGGTGACCCGCACGGGCAGGCTCAGCGCGCCGCGGGGACTGGACACCCGCACCGTGTCGCCCTCGCCTACTTCAAGGCGAGCGGCGTCTGCGGTGGCGAGCTCGACCCACGGTGCGGGGGCGGCGTCCTCGAGCTGTTCGGCGCGGCCGGTCTTGGTGCGGGTGTGGAAGTGGTGCACGGTGCGACCGGTGATCAGCCGCATCGGGTAGGCGTCGTCGGGGGCCCCGGGCGGGGTGCTGTGACGGGCGGCCTTGAGCACCGCCCGCCCGTCGGGACGCCACGCACGGTGCTGCTCGCGAGTGACGGCGGCCCCGGTGCCGAGGTCGTGTCCGTAGGTCTCGCAGTAGTCGGTGTCGGTGTTGAACACGGCGTCGGTGTAGAGCCGCTCGGTCCCCGCGGGCGCGTCGGTGGTGACCGGCCACTGCACACCCGAACGTTCCCGCAGCACGTCGTAGGTCAGCGCGGTCTGGTCGCACGGTCGTCCGGCGGTCGCGCGGGTCCACTCGGTGAAGGCGTCCTCGGGCGAGTCCCACCACGGCAACGGGCGCCCGGAGCGGCTGCGGAAGTCCATCCGGCGGGCGTAGTCGATCCACAGGTCCAGGTCGCTGCGGGCCTCGCCCGGGGGGTGCACGGCCTGCTCGGACAGGTGCACGGTGCGGTCGGCGTTGGTGAAGGTGCCGGTCCGCTCGCCCCACAGCGCGGCGGGCAGCACCACGTCGGCGAGCTCGGTGGTCTCGGTGCGATAGGCATCGGAGACCACCACGAAGCACTGGTCGCCGCCGAGCAGGGTGCGGATGCGGGCCAGCTCGGGCATCGACACCGCCGGGTTGGTGCCGGCGATCCACAGGAACCGGATCGAGCCCTGCTCGACGTAGCGGAACAGCTGCATCGCGTGGGTGGGCGACGACCAGTGCGGGATCGTCGACACGTCGACGTCCCACAGCTCGGCGAGCTCGCGAACGTGCGTGGCGTTGTCCCAGTTGCGGAAGCCGGGTAGGTCGCCGTCGGCGCCGCACTCGCGGTTGTTCTGCGCGGTGGGCTGCCCGTTCATCTGCAGCACCCCCGCCCCCGGGTGCCCGATCATGCCGCGCAGCAGGTGCAGGTTGTTGACCCCGACCGCGGCCGCGGTCGCCTGGTGGGACTGGTAGAAGCCCTGCAGCACCGTCGAGAGGACCCGTGACGAGGTGCCGAACACCTCGGCGGCCGCGACCAGGTCGCCCGCGTCGATCCCGCAGATCTCGGCGACCCGTTCGGGGGTGTAGTCCTCGACGACCGCGGCCAGCGCGTCGAACCCGACGGTGTGAGCGTCGATGAACGCCCCGTCGACCCCAACCGCGGTGCAGCAGCTCACGGGTCAGCCCGTTGACCAGGGCCATGTTGGTGCCCGGACGCACCGGCAGGTGCACCGTGGCCCGCGCGGCGACCTCGGTACGCCGCGGGTCCACACACACCAGCCGCGGCGGGTCCGACCCGTCGAGACGGTCGAGCATCCGCGCCCACAGCACGGTCTGGGTCTCGGCGACGTTGTGGCCGAACAGGAACAGCGCGTCGCAGTGCTCGACGTCGGCGTAGCTGCCGGGCTGACCGTCGGTGCCGAAGCTCTCCTTCATCGCCGCCGCCGCGGTCGCGGTGCACAGCCGGGTGTTGCCGTCCATGTGCGGCGTGCCGATGCCGGCCTTCCCGATCACCGAGAGCGTGTAGTACTCCTCGGCCATCAGCTGCCCGGAGGTGTAGAAGCCGTGCGACAACCCCCGTGGGCGTCGAGCAGGTCACGCGAGCGCTCCGCGACGCGACTCATGGCGGTCTCGTAGTCGGTCTCGACCAGCCGCCCTGACCTGTCCCGGATGAGCGGGCGTGTCAGCCTGTCACGCTGCTGGCCCTGCCACCCGTACAGCCCTTTCGGGCCCAGCCGTCCCCGGTTGACCCGGTCGTCGGCCCGGCCGCGCACTCCGACCATCTCTCCGCTCGCCACCGCGATGTCCAGGCCGCAGCCGTTGCTGCACAGGACGCACGCGGAGCGCACCCACCGCTCGACGTCGCTCTCCTCGACCCCGGGCCGCAGGTACGAGTCGACCCGCGAGGGCCACTCGGTGCCGCGGACGTGGTGGGGTCCGGGAGCCCCACACGTCCACGGTGCGGTCGAGGTGATCATCGATGGTCATCGTCCCGCCGTTTCCGTGCACGCACACTTAGCGAGGACCGGTCGCCCGACCTCTCCACGTGGAGCCTCGGTGGTCGGTGTCGGGGCGAGGGACCGGTCGGTGACCGCGTTGAGGCAGTCCTGCACGACGCCGAACGCGGCGATCGACCGACGCGCCGGCCGGGGTGGGCCGGCCACGCTCAGCATCGTCGCCAGGGACCCGTGGTCGATCAATCCGTGCCCTTTCGGGCTGATCGGTCGTCGCATATCGCTTTAGATCTCCGACGCCGCCGGGACGTGTTCGGCGGGGACGGCGGGAAGATGAGCCGGCGGGTCAGGAGCCGAGCTTGTCCTTGACCTTGCCGATGATCCCGTCGTGGCTGGTGTTGTAGGTGGCGTAGAGCATCGGGTCCGGCGCGGGCGCGTCGGCGATGTCGCCGAGCGGGTCGGGGTTGTTGAGGTACGTGAACTCGTGGGCGCCGTCGGGTGCCGTGCCCTGGGCCCACTTGCCCTCGTGGGCGTGCTGGCCGTCGGAGAGCCCCCACAGGGTGCGGGAGTGCTCCTGGTTCTCCTCGTCGAGCAGGGCGTCGGGGACGACGACGCCGCCGAGGCCGTCCTCCTGGAGCTGCTCGATCGCGGCGAGCCACTGCAGCTGGTGCATGGTGTCGCGGGCGAGGTTGAACTTCAGCATCTCCCGGACGCCGTAGTCGTCGGTCATGTTGTAGAGGCGCGCGGTCTGCAGACGACCCTGGGACTCGGCGGCGACGTTGACGCGGAAGTCCGCGAGCAGGTTGCCGCTGGACACGATGTAGCTGCCCATCCACGGGTTCCCGTTCGAGTCACTGGGCAGGGCGCCGCCGCCGCCGACGATGGCGTGCTGGGGGTTCATCCCGCCGATGATCGCCGCGGTGGCGGCGTCGCCGTCGAGTGAGCCGGCCACGGTCTCGGACGGGGCACCCTCGAGCAGGCGGGCGACCATGGTGGCGAGCATTTCGACGTGCCCGATCTCCTCGGTCGCGATGTCCATGATCATGTCCTTGTACTTGCCGGGGACCCGGCAGTTCCAGCCCTGGAACAGGTACTGCTGGGACACCGTCATCTCACCCCAGGCGCCGCCGATGAGCTCCTGGAGCTTCATCGCGTAGAGCGCGTCGGGCTTGTCGGGCTTGGAGGTGAATTGCAGCCGGCTGGTGTGGCGGAACATGAAGATTCCTTCTCGAGAGACGTGCGGAGACCACCGAGCGACGTCCCGTCCCGTCGCCGACCCGTTGAACGGTTCGACCGGGATGCGGCGGGCGGCGCGGGTGGTCGGGCCTGAAGACCGGTCCTGGAGGTGGTCGTGGTGACGCACGCGATGTGTCGACGCCGGTGAGATGGAACGTCCTCTACGGGCCGCCGGCGCGAAGGGACGGCAGGAGTCCGGGGCATGGCGCACGTGGATGAACGCCGCAGCCGGAGGAACGTGGCGTACCCGACGACCAGCGCGATCACACCCGAGTCGCCGACCCCGGACGACGCTGTGCAGCGCACCGGGTCCGGTGGAGGCTCGGGGGCGACGTTGTTCGAGCCGGTCCGTCGCGGTCACGTCGCGATCGCGTGGTCGTTCAGGGCCGTGCCCTCGCGGCGTTCGTGGCGGCGACGCCGGAGGAAGAAGAGGAGGATCATGACGCTGACGACCGCGGCGTAGGCGCACCAGATCGACGTGAAGCTGCTGGCGAGCAGGATCTGGGTGGCGGTCAGGCCGGTGAGGTTGGCGATCCCGAAGGCGACGATCCAGCGGTAGCCGGAGAAGAGCGCCGCCCCGACCACCGCCACCACGTAGGCGACGGCGAACAGGCCGACCAGCGATCCGTCGTTCTCGTAGGCGATGCTGTGGCCGACGATGCGGCAGGTGACCGGTTCGGCGATGTCGATCCAGAACAGGTAGACCCCTGCGGCGATCCCGAGCAGGAGGAACGGGGCGATCCGCAACCGGCGGCGCCGTGACGGTTCGATGAGCAGCACGCCCAACGGCATCAGCGCCGGGAGCACCCCCTGGGCGTAGAGCAGGTAGAAGTAGGCCGCGGCGGCCCCGACGCCGGGCGTGACCTGCCCCTGCAGGCCCAGCCAGACGAAGCCCTCGGCGAACTGGTGGATCGCGAATAGCAGGGGCAGCGAGGCGAACACCACCTCCCGGGGCTCGCGGACCTGGGTGAGTGTCGCGACGCCTATCGCGCCCACCACCGGGCTGCCGACGAAGTTGGCCGTCGCGGAGAAGCACATCGTCAGGTCCGTCCTCGGGGTCGGGCTGGGCCGGGCGGGCGTGGGTGTCCCGGGCGTCGGGGCACGGCTCGGCTGTCGGTCACGGCTCCAGGCCACCGTGGGGCGACCTGGCTCAGAAGTCGTGGCCGAGGTCGGTCGGGGTGCCGTGACGTCCGGGCAGACGCTGCAGGTGGACCTGGCGGACGAGGCGGATGACGGGCCGGATGAGGAGCTCGATGCTGCCGAGGACGAACAGCCAGGTGCCGGTGTAGGTCAGCTCGTCGGAGAAGAACATGAAGCTGCCGATGGTGAACCAGACGGCGATGAGGATGTCGTTGATGATGCTGAGCACCTCGTAGCGGCGGCGGATCAGCAGTTCGTGGTGACCGAGGACGAAGACCAGCGGTCGGGGGTGGGTGTCGGCGGTGCTCACGGAGGGTCTCCTCATCGAGGGGTTCGAGCTGGGTCGTCGTGGGAGGCGTCCCCCCGGGAGCGGACGGGACTGCTCGGTTCCTCGGGGTCGCCGGATGCGTGGGCGTCGAGGACGGGGGAGCGGCTGAGCAGCAGGGTTCCGGCGACGAGCAGGACGCCGCCGGCGACGGAGCCGATCAGCCAGGCTCCCGTGCGGGCCTGTTCGCCGAAGAGCAGCAGGCCCCAGGTGACCGCGACGATGGGGTTGGCCAGGGTCAAGCCGGGTTCGGTCGCGACGAGCAGTCCGGAGTTCAGGGAGTTCTGCAGCAGGTAGAACGAGAACAGCGCGACGACGATCGCGGCGTAGGTCTGCCAGGTCGTGGCGATCGCGGTGATGCCGCCGGAGGCGGCCGAGCCCGCGGCGGAGAACAGCACGGCGGCGGCTCCGTAGCCGACACCGGCGGCGAGACCGAGCAACCCGGCCCGCAGGTCACGACCGCTGTACAGACCGACCAGGGCGGCCGCCGCGCCGACCACGGCCAGGATGCCGAGGCCGACCGCCCACTGCACGCCGGAGACCTGGGTGGGGTCGCCGCCGGTGGGGGAGAGGAAGACGACGAACGCGGCCAGGCCGAGGGTGAGCAGGCCGACCGCGACCCAGTCCCGTCGTGACAGGGAGACACCGAACAGCCGGGACATGCCGAGCACGGCAAGCGGCATCTCCAGGACGAGCAGGGGCTGCACGGTGGCGAGCTCGCCGAGCGAGAGCGCCACGACGTGCACGCACAGCCCGACGAGGCTGGCCACGACGCCGCCGAGCCACGCGGGGTGGCGGGCCAGGTCGAGCAGCATCCGCGCGCCGCCGGTGGCCTGATCGGGCTCGTCACGGGTGGCGCGGCGCTGCAGCAGGTCACCGGAGGCGTTGAGGATCGCGGCCACGACCGCCAGGCCCAGGGGCAGCAGGGTCATCACGACGGCGTCGGTTGTCTCGTGGGGATGGCGGCGCGGGCGCGAGGGGCCGGTGCGACCGCGGCCATCACGGCGAGCCGGAGCACCGGCAGCGGTGTCGGCCCGGCCATGGCGAGGACGCCGGTGCTTATGACGAGCAGGGGCAGGGCGTGGTCGTCGGACATCGCGGCGTCCGTGTCAGGCCTGCTCGAGGGCTTCGCCGAAGTCCTCGAGGGTCGTGCTGTCGCGGTCGGCGGCGAGCAGGTGCCCGACGGCCAGGGCGAGCCCGACCGGCCAGGAGACGAGCTCGGCGGCGGTGAGCACGACGACGCCGGCGACGTAGCCCAGCTGAGGGCGGGACAGGTGCACGGTGCCCAGGCCGGGCACCGGGAGACCCACCGTGTCGTGCTGGCCGGCGCGGCGGCCCGCCTCTCGCGACCGCCCGGGACGGGTGGCGGGAACGTCACTGCGGGAGTGGTTCTCCGGGGACTGGGTGGACGAGCGTGATGACACGGCGGTGGACCTCCTGGGATACGGGTGAGCAGTCAGTGGCGGGTTCGGTGGGAGTCGACCGGCGCGGGGACGCGCAGTTGGCGTCGGTCGAGGACGGCGACGACGAGCAGGTGGGGCACGGTGAGGGCGAACACGACGGCGAGCCCGGCGGACACCGCCCCACGCGCGACGTGGTCGGCGAGGCCGGGCACCGCCCAGATCGCGGCGAGGGCGGCGGTGACCGCGAGGGTCGGCGCGGCGGCGTGCACGGCCAGCCGACGCACCGGCCGGAGCAGACGTCCGCCAGCGAGGTCGGCGGCGTTGGCAGGGTCGGTGGCGGCCAGGCGGGCGAGGTGGCGCAGCCCGTGCCAGGCCCCGAAGTACACCGCGAACGCGGGCAGGGGCGGGACGAGCAGGAACAGAGCGGCGAGCAGCAGCAGCTCGCCGGCGGCGCCGAGGCGCCCGGTGCCGGCCAGCAGGACGGCCACCACCAGGTCGAGGACCGTGACGGCGACCAGGCACGCGGGCTGCCAGCCCGCGGCCAGCAGCGCTCCGGTCGACGGGGCGAAAGCCTGCAGGACGGGGTTCGCGACGTCGGGGCGGGCAGCCATGGGGATCACGACCGTCGTCGCGCCGAAGGCCAGCACCGTCGCGGCGCGTAGTGCCGGGTGCGGACGGTCGGGTCGCCGGCGGCGCAGGCTGTCGATCGCGGCCTCGCCGGCACCGAAGTGCAGCAGGGAGACGAGCAGGAACCCGGCCAGAGCGGGTGCCGGCCATGCGCGGGCGACCGTGAAGGCGAGCACCGCGAGCGTCAGGTAGCCGGCCATCATCGCCGCCATGGCGCGTCGTGGCCGCGTCCGGGCCGAGGTCCACCAGGGGACCAGGTGGTCGAGCGCGCCGTGGGGCACGCCCAGCACGAGCCCGACCCCGAACACCAGCCACGGCGCGGCCGCCCAGAGCTGTGGTGCCAGCACCCCCACGAGCAGCGCAGCGAGGACCACGGTCACCGACGCCGTGGTCGCGGCGCGCAGCGCGAACCGCATGGCGGCTCGTGGCTGATCACCCGCCTGGGCTGCTGCCGGCCCGCGGGCCGCCGCCACCCTGGTGACGGCGGCCCGCGAGCGCGTGCGCCCGCCGGGGATGGAGACGATCACCGATGTCCGTGCTGGGGACCTGCCCCGACCGGGGCGTGACCGTTGCCGGTCTGGCCGTCCACGGCCTGGCCGGCGGTGCCCGCGGGCGCACCGGTGAGGGAGTCCAGGACCCCGGTGCTCGAGAGCGCGGCGATCTGCGGGGGCCAGGCGTCGGCCTGCTTGACGTGGGAGACCCAGACCTGCTCGGGGTGGGACTCCTCGCGGGCGTTGACGTCCTCGGCGGTGCGGACCTTGGCGACCTTGTGGACCAGCGCGCCGAAGCCGCACTTGGCGGCGATGTCGGAGAACGAGAACCCGACCTGGACCACCACGGCCCACACCGCGAGAGTGGCGGGGCTCAGGTCCGGGCTGACGTACACCTGGATGAGGTAGAGCAGCGGGTAGGCGCCGAAGAAGGCGCCGAGCACCACACCGCTGTGCATCAGCGGCTTCCACGCCTCGGCCGACATCTGCCTGCGGGCGCCGAGGATGGCGCGGGCTCCGACGACGTAGAGCACGATGAAGAACACCGTGGAGATCAGGCCCCAGACGTTGAGCCAGGTGGTGCTGGTGCCGTCGGCGAACACCTGGGCGCCGAGAAACCCGGTAATGATCATCAGGAAGGCCGAGGCCATCGCGATGAACCGCGCTCGGCGTAGTGCTGCGCCGGCCAGCGCGCACACCGAGAGCAGTTCGACCATCAGCAGCGGCACGGTCACCGACCAGTCGGCGTAGCGCAGCCCGGGGGAGAACCGGGCGTCCGGGGCGGGCACGTACATGCCCTGGGAGTAGACGAACCCGGTGTGCCAGGACAGGAACAGCGCCACGTAGGCCAGGAACGCGATGCCCTGGATCAGTGCCGACGCGTGGATCGCCGAGCGGTACTTCCCGCCGATCTCGGCGCGGGTCATCAACGAGTAGACGCAGCCGGCGAACAGGGCCAGCCCGGCGACGCCGAGCGAGTACTCGACGAGGTGGTACATGCCCGGGGTGTAGGACACGACGCTGGAGAAGCCGCCGTTCTCGGGTGGGGCGGCCGGCAACGGGCCGATGGCAGCAAACATCGAACACTCCTTGCCGCGCAGCGACCGGGCCCGTTGTCGCGGGCGCGGTGGCGCGGGAGGTCACAAGGGAGGGACCGCGGAACACGCGCAGAGAGGTGGACGCGTGGCGGTGGACGCCATGGATACACGAGATTCGTGCGTGGCGCATGTTGTGCTAGAAGTACGACTTCGGCGCTCGTGGAATGCCCGTCGACCACGCCCGATACACGCCCGCGCCTCGTCCGGGCAGGGACCGTCGGCGAGGGGGCGAGCGTCTGGGTGTGTCACGCTGAGGACATGCCCGAGGCCGCGCACGCCGGGGCGACCGATGCCGAACCGGGTGCCGCGTCGTTCGACGATGCGCTCGAGCGCGCGACCCGCGAGCTGGTGCACGTGAGCATGCACGCGGTGAACCGGCTGGACACCGTCAGCTCGAGACATCTGCAGGCGCTGCAGGCCCTCGAGGACCTCGGGGGCGCGCACGTCTCGCGGCTGGCGCAGGCGCTGGACGTCCAGCCCTCCACCGCCAGTCGACTGTCGGACCGCCTCAGCGAGGCAGGCCTGGTCACGCGGGAGATGTCCCCGTCGAACCGCCGCGCCACCCTGGTCGAGCTCACCCCCCAGGGACACCAGGTGCTGGCCGCGGTCGCCCGCGTCCGCGCCGAGGCCTACCGCGCGGTCAGCGAGCGCATGGACCCCGACGACCGGCAGGCCCTGCTGCGCGGCGCTGCCGCCTTCGCCGCCGCCGCCCACGACGAGGACGGGAACCTCCACACCGGTCACCCCGAGCCCTGAGGTTCGCCCCGACTGACCGGAGCCCGCGCGTCACCGGCGGTTGCCGCCCGGGTCGGGAACGGCCGGGAGTCGACGCGTCAGCGGGCGGCCAGGGCGTCGTAGGCCACTCCGGTGGCGGCGGCGTAGACGAGGTGGTGCCACGCGTCGGTGGCGGCCGCCGAGGCTCCATAGCGCGGGGTCGGTGACCCCAGTCCGAGCGCGGGCATGATGACCTGCTCGGACCCGAGGACCGCGACCAGGTGCAGGAGGGAGGCCAGCGGGCCACGTTGCCCGGCCAGGTCGAGCGCACCGCGACCCAGGCCCCAGACGGTGCCGTAGCCCCAGTGCGCGAGAGTGTTGAGCTTCTGCTGCGCGGTGTCGTCGGCGGGCCGCACCCCGGTGACCTCGGTGACCGCCTGCGCGGGAGTCGCGCTCGCACCCCGATCGTTGATCTTCATCTCGACGGTGCTGGACACCGTCATCGCCGCGGTGCCGGCGAGGCCGGAGAGCAGACCGCGACCGACCGCGAGGCTGACGCGGTCGATGAGGCGGGCGGGTCGATGGGTGCTCACAGTCGGAGTCCTCTCGTTCGGGTGGTCCCGACGAGCCCCTGGGTGGAATCGCGGATACGGGAACCGGGTCGGATCGCCGCAGGGCGGGTAGAGCAAACCGCGATGAGGTCCGGCCCGGGCGGCTCGCCGGCGGGCGCGGTGATCCACTTCGATCGCGGGACGCAGTTGTCTTCCGCCGGCGCCCCACGCGAGGTCGAACGGGCTGCCCGGCGTCACCAGCGACCCGACTCGTCCGGCCGTGGCTGCACGTCTCACGGGGGCGGGTTGCGGGTGATCCGCCGAGGGTCAGGCGCGTGCCTGCCAGTCGGTGAGGTTGTACACCGTGACGAGGGTGGCGCCGGCGGTGATGAACCAGGCCAGGGTCCGGCGGTCGCGCAGGATGCCGGTCAGCAGCGGGAGTCCGAGGTAGATCGGCAGGCTGTCGCGCTCGATCCGCCCGTGGAGGGCGAAGGGCACGAGGTGGCGCGCCGCGAGCGGCTGGTCGGTGATCGCGTTGAGCCCGCCCTGGACGAGACCGAACGCGGCGAACACCGCGCGTGCCCGCGAGGGCAGACGAAGCAGGCGCGGGACGATCACGTTGAGCGCCAGGAACCCGTAGTCCAGTGCGCCGTGCAGTTCCGGGGTGATGGGCTTGGGCAGTCGTGCGTCTCGCCGTGTCACGTGCTGTCTCCTGGTGTCGAGGGTGGCGGAGGTCGTGTGTGCGAGCGTCAGGTGAGGCCGTCGAGGGCGACCTTGACCCAGCCGGGCTGCTGTTGGTCGAACACCCGGTAGGCCTCGATGGCGTCGCTGATCGGCTCCTGGCGGGTGAGCACGTTCGACGGGTCGAGCGCGCCGGTGGAGACCATGTCCAGCAGCGGTGGGATCACCGAGCGGTGGGGACAGTTGCCGAGGTGCACGGTGAGGTTGCGGTTCATCGCCGAACCGACGGGAAGGCGTCGACCGGGCGGGTACACCCCCACGCCGATGGTGCCGGCCTTCGCGACGGCGTCCACCACCCAGCGCGCGGCCTGGGACGGGCGGGTCCCGTGCCGCCAGGTGAGCTCGCCGCCCTGCGAGGCCTCGCGCTCGTCCAGCGAGATGCTTCCCGGTCCGTGCCACACGACGGCCTTCGTCAGCCGATCCCCTCCCGTCGGACCACGCCTGGGCCGGCTGAAGGGTGAACCGGTGCGCCGGGCCTACCCGGCTCGGGGGCGTGACCAACCGGCGCCATGGGCTCGCGGACAGCCGGAAGGACTCCAGCGGTGTGGACGGGGTCGGCGCGGGCGGTGCCCGCTCCGGCCCGCGAGCCGCGCATCGTCCGTCGACGGGTGTGCCGGTGCCCCCCGTGCAGGTGGCGCAGCGCCTCCGGGAAGGCCTGGAGCTCCGGCCGTGAGACGAGGCGGCGCCGCATCCCGCGTGCCTCCATGGTCCCCCGGCGGGCCCACAGACGCTGGCACGCCGTGGCGAGCAGTTCGAGCACGTCGGCGTCCGGACCGTTCATGCGGTGGAGGTCGACCACGAGGTGGTGCGCGCCGGCGCCGAGGAGCTTGTCGAGAACACGGTCGAGCCGTTCGACCAGGTCTCCGTCGTTGGTGCCGTCGATCGTCAGGTGTGCTGCGTGACGACTGACCCACATCGTCACGATTCGGGCAGAGCTGTCCATCGGACCTCGCTGAGGTGACGAGACGCTGATGCCTCATCGCCGGCGATTCGACGACTCCAGCCTGGTGGCGCTGCGCCGGGGAGAGTCACGGCGGCGGCGTGCAGGGAGTATAGGTCGCGCCCAACCGGTCGTGCACCTCAGGACACGGGCACTCGGTGGAAGGCACCCGGCCAAGCTGCGGGCCGAGGTCGACGCTCAGGAGGTGCCGCTCTTCTTCTCGTGCTCGCCGGTGAGCCACTCGGCCACCTTGACCAGCTTCATGTTGGTGTGCTGGGAGGACTCGACGAGCATCGAGAACGCCTGTTGCTGGCCGATGCCGAAACGTTCCATCAGGATCCCCTTGGCCTGCCCGATGACGTCGCGATTGTCCAGCGCGAGGTGCAGGCCCTGGACGTGCTGGGCGCCGTGCAGCACGAGCGCGGCCTGGGCGGCGAAGAGCCGCCCGGCGTCGGCGGTGCTCTCGTCGAACACGTGCGGCCGGGCGGCGTAGAGGTTGAGGGCACCGGCGCTGCCGCGCTCGGTGAACAGTTGGAACGACATCAACGACCCGACATCGCGCTCGAGGGCCGCCGGGGCGTACCGGGGCCAGCGGTCGTGGGCCTGGTCCATGTCGTCGACGAGAGTGCGCTGCTCGTACCAGATGGAGTCCAGGCAAGGGCCTTCGCCGAGTTCGTTCTGCAGCTCGTCGAGCTCGCGGACGACCTGGCTGCTGGGGACGTAGGACTGCACCCGGCCGCCGCGCTCGACCAGCGAGATGCCGGCCTGTTCGACGTGCGGGACTGTCTGGACCGCCCCGCGCACCACCAGCCCGAGGGTGTGCTCGACGCCCTCCTCCTCGCCGCGTTCGAGCAGCGCGCGGGCGGCGTCCTCGAGGGTGCGCGCCAGGTCGGCGCCGACGCGCTCGTCGCTCTCCTGGCTGACGTGTTCGCGCTCGTCGCGCTCCTGTGTGGACGACATGCGAAGAGGTTTACCCGCTCAGCGGATAGCCCGACACCGTGCCCATCCCCAGGGGACGTCGCCACGGGACGCGGGGCAGCGGCCGACCGGCGGTCCCGGAACCTGGGCTACGCCGCCTGGTCGAACGTCGTCCCGAGGATCCCGGGCGTCGACCGCCACCTCGCCACCTCGCCGGTGCCGACGTGGAGGAAGGGAAAGCGTGCGCACCGGCCTCGTGGGGTACCAGCTCGCAATCGGGTTGACGCTCCACCGCCCTCGGTCCCTTCCTCGTTCTCTTCCGGCTGGAGTCGATCATCACCACCCCACCGCTCGACTCGGCCGGCTCTCGCGCCGGGCTCCGCCACGACCGTGTCGAGGGGCGAGAGCGATGACCGACGACGCCGGGCGGAGGGGCACGCCGACCGACCTGGCGAGCATGCGCGACGCCGTGGCGCTCGCCCTGCGCGGACCCGATCCCATCGAGGCGGTGCGCATTGTCTGCCGGTCGACCGCGGATGCGTTGCTCGTCGACGGCACCGCGATCTCGACCATCAGCGGCACACGTCACCGCGAGACGCTCTGCGCGAGCGATGACACCGCCGCCGAGCTCGAGGAGCTGCAGTACAGCCTGGGGGAGGGACCCTGCTTCGAGGCGTTCGACCTCGGCGTGCCCGTCCTGCTGCCCGACCTGGACGCCGACGCCGCCGCGCGATGGCCGGTCTACGCCTCCCGGGTCGTCGCACGCTCCCCCGCGCGAGCGGTCTTCGTGTTCCCGCTGAGCTTCGGGTCACTGCGCATCGGCTCTCTGAGCACCTACCGGATCACTCCGACCACCCTCGACCCCGAGGCCCTCGCCGCCGGCAGTGAGCTGGCCCAGACCGCGGCGCTGGTGCTGCTGGGCCTCCAGGACCCTGCCGGCGCCGCGGCCCGTGTCCAGCGTGAGGCCGCGGCGGGACGGCTCGGCGTTCAGGTGATGAGACACGAGGAGGTCCACATGGCCGCCGGGATGGTCGCCGAGCAGCTCCACGTGTCGACGGATGCCGCGTTCGACCGCCTGCGCGGGCACGCGTTCGTCGAGAGCCGGCTGCTCGTCGACGTGGCCTCGGACGTCCTGGCCCACCGGTTGCGTCTCGACCAGGTGGGCTGATCGGGAGCACCACCAGAACGGGACGTGCCAGTCACTGCGCCGTGGGCGGTGGGTAGGGGTTGTCGGCGAGCAGGCGGGCCAGGTGGGCACTGCGGCGGGCGACGGTGTCGATGACCGAGCACATGGCGCTTCGGACAGGTCCTTGTAGGGGGCGATCGCGTGCGCTGCGCTGCGTCCCCGGGCCCCGCAATGATCATCTGCACAGTCTCACTGCGCTGGACGAGACGATCTTCAGTCACGCTGATTTCAACAGTAAGCGTGCCCGAAAGTAGAGGGAGCCATGTCGGAAGATCGCTCCGTAGAGCTGTGACCAGCAGGAAAAGTGCGCCGTCAGGGACTCGAACCCCGAACCCAGTGATTAAGAGTCACTTGCTCTGCCCATTGAGCTAACGGCGCGTGATCAGAACCCTAGCAAAGCTTCGGGACCGATCCGACAGCGGGTCGCCCCTCTGCCGTCCGGGTGAGTGACGGGACTTGAACCCGCGACACCTGGGATCACAACCCAGTGCTCTGCCAACTGAGCTACACCCACCATGGCAACCCCCCGGTCTCCCGGCGAGCCGTCGACAAGCCTACAAGCCGGGCACGAGCCGGTTGCGACCGGGAGCCCCGGGTCCGTCTCACCCGCGCTGTGTGAGGCGTCCGGCGGTCGGGGCCGCGACGGTGGCCGGATGGCCGACCACGATCTCGAGCAGGCCCGGGCCACGATCGCGGTGCCGGACCACGTGCCGTCCCCGTTCGGCGAGCTGCGGTTCTTCGACGGCGTCCCGACCGACGACTCGATCGCGACGATCTACGACATGCTCGACCTCAACCGGGCGATCGAGGTCTACCTCAACACCATCCCGGGCGCGTCGCTCGTGGCGATGCGGCGGGGGTTCCGCAGCGTCGGCGTCGACGGGAACACGGTGCTCGGCTTCACCGCCCCGCGGGCCAACTCGGGGTCGTTCTTCCTCACCCCGAACACCGAGACGACGTACGGCTCGATGTTCCTGGACCTGCGCGACGGCCCGCTCGTGGTGGAGAACCCGCCGAACTCGCTGTGCGTCGTCGATGACTTCTGGTTCCGCTACGTCGCCGACCTCGGCATCGCCGGCCCGGACCGCGGCGCGGGCGGGAGGTACGTCCTGCTGCCGCCCGGCTTCGACGGTCCCGAGCCCGAGGGGTACGTGGCGCTCCGGACGCCCACGATCACCAACTGGCTGATCGTGCGCGCCCTCGGCGGTGTCGACGACATCCGGACGACGCGCGTCTACCCCCTGGCCGCGGCCGACGACCCGCCCGCCATGACCTACGTCGACATGGCGTCGCGGCACTTCAACACCGTCCACGCCAACGACGGGACGTTCTTCGAGGAGATCGACACGCTCGTCCAGGAGGAGCCGCCGGAAGCGCTCGACCCGGAGCGGACCGGGCAGTGCGCGTCCATCGGCATCGTCCACGGCCGGCCGTTCGCGCCCGACGCGCGGATGCGCCGCATCCTCGAGCAGGGCGCGCGGCTCGCGGCCGCCGCGTGCCGCGCCCTGACCTACGCGCCACGCGACCCGGCCGCGTACCTGTACCCGGGCAGCAACTGGCTCGCGGTCTTCCCGAGCGGCAGCTACGAGTTCCTCCGCGACCACGCCCGCCTGCTCGACGCCCGCGCCCAGTTCCACTACGCCGCCACCGTGATCACACCGGCGATGGCGGCGGCCCAGGTCGGCGCCGGGTCGGCCTACTGCTACACCGCGAAGGACGCCGCCGGCGCGTGGCTCGACGGCGCCCGCCACTACCGCCTGCACCTGCCCGCCGGCATCCCCGCGAAGAACTTCTGGTCCGTCGACGTCTACGACACCCAGACCCGCTCGCTGCTCGAGACGGACGACCCCTTCCCCTCGGTGATGAGCCTCGACGAGGCCGTCACCGTCAACGGGGACGGCGGCGCCGACGTCTGGTTCGGTCCGACCGCCCCCGAGGGCCGGGAGGCGAACTGGGTGCAGACCGTCCCCGGCAAGTCCTGGTTCACGATCCTGCGGCTCTACGGCCCGCTCGAGCCGTGGTTCGACGGCAGCTGGCAGCCCGGCGAGATCGAACCCATCTCATCCGGCACGCATGAGGCGTCCTGACGCTCGCGACGGGGAGAGTGGCCGCACGGACCACGCGGACCGAGGGGGAGCCATGCCGGGCGGACAGCCGAACACGGACCCGTTCGAGCGCGCCGACGCCACCTCGAACACCCCCTGGGCCTGGTTCCTCGACCACGACGTCATCGCGCTCTACGGCGGCGGGATCGTCACCCGGTTCCTGGGGACGTTCGAGGAGTTCCCGCCGCGCCGGGAGCCGGCCGGCTTCACGATCGTCCACATGTCCCCCGTCAAGGGCTGACGGTGCTCGACTCCTGGCGCGACGGGCCGGCGCGGCGCGCGATCGAGGACTTCGTCCGGCGGACCACCGACCCCGCGTCGCCGGACTGGATCCCGCCCGAGGAGCGCGTCGCCGTCAGCGACAACGACGGCACGCTGTGGTGCGAGAAGCCGATGCCGATCCAGCTCGACTTCACGGTCCGCCGCCTCGCCGCGCTCGCCCAGGGCGACCCCGGGCTGCGCGAGAAGCAGCCCTACCGCGCGGCCTACGAGCACGACACGGCGTGGTTCGGCGCGGCGATGGTCAAGCACTACCGGGGCGACGACGCCGACCTCGGACTGCTCAAGGCGGCCGTGACCCGCGCGTTCGACGCCATCCCGGTCGACGAGTACCACCTCATGGTGCGCGAGTTCTTCGCCCACGCCGACCACCCCGTGCTGCACCGGCGCTACCGCGACTGCGGGTTCGCGCCGATGGTGGAGCTGCTCGGCTGCCTCGGCGCGAACGGCTACACCGTCTACATCGCCTCGGGCGGCGACCGGGACTTCATGCGCCCGGTCGCCGGCGAGATGTACGGGGTGCCGCCGGAGCGGGTGATCGGCAGTGCGCTCGGGCTCGACTACCGCGACGGCACGCTGCACTACCGCGCCGAGATGGACGTCTTCGACGACGGCCCCGAGAAGCCCGTGCGCATCTGGAGCCGCATCGGGCGGCGCCCGGTGGTCGCGATCGGCAACGCCAACGGCGACCTGCCGATGCTGGAGTTCGCGGGCGGCGACCACCGGGCGCTGCGGCTGGTCGTGCGCCACGACGACGCCGCGCGGGAGGTCGACGACAGCGGGGGAGCGGAGGACCTGCTGGCGCGCGCGGCGGCGGACGGCTGGACGGTCGTCAGCATGCGGGACGACTGGGAGTGCGTCTTCCGTGACTGATCTGCGGCGGCGCGCGGCCGACGGGTACTGCGCGCGCTACCGCCCGCGGCCCGCCGGCCCCAGCCCGCCGACACGGGCATGAGCCACATCGGCTTCCGGTGCGTGCTGCGCGGTCAGGCCCCGGGCGGGGGCGCCTGACCGCCGGCGGGGCCCTTCTCGGTGGCCTCGGCGGCGACGACGCCCGCGCGGTCGTCGGCGACCACCGACGACGCCGCGGCCTGCGCCTCCTCGGAGCTCGGGCCCGGCATCGGCACGAACGCCGTGCGCCGGTAGTACTCGAGCTCGCGGATCGACTCGCGGACGTCGGCGAGCGCGCGGTGCGCCAGGCCCTTCTCGGGCTGCGCGTAGTAGATGCGCGGGTACCAGCGCCGGCACAGCTCCTTGATCGAGCTGACGTCGACCATGCGGTAGTGCAGGTAGCCGTCGAGCTCGGGCATGTCGCGGGCGATGAAGCCGCGGTCGGTGGCGATCGAGTTGCCGCACAGCGGGGCCGAGCGGCCCTCGGGAACGTGCTCGCGGATGTAGTCGAGCACCAGCTTCTCGGCCTCGGCCATCGTCACCGTCGAGCGGCGCACCTCGTCGGTCAGGCCCGACTTGGCGTGCATGTCGCGCACGACGTCCGGCATGTTGTCGAGGGACTCGTCGGACGCGTGGATGACGACGTCCACCCCCTCGCCGAACGGGACGAGGTCCGCGTCGGTCACCAGGGCGGCGATCTCGATCAGCGCGTCGTTCCGCAGATCGAGGCCGGTCATCTCGCAGTCGATCCACACCAGCCGGGCACTCACGGACCCGACCTTAACGGCGCACCACCGATCGGGCCCCTCGGCCGTCGATCACGAACGGCGCCAGCAGCCCCGGGGTGACGTCGTCGACCAGCGCGAGCGCACGGGCGACGTCGACGTCGAGCACCTCGTAGCGCCCGCGACCGGCGGCGGTGACCGCGTGCAGCGTCACCAGCCCCGCGCGGCGCTGCATGAGCGTCTGCTCGATCCGCCAGCCGATCACCCCGCCGCGGCGCAGCACCACCGTCCGGCGCGTCCACGCGCCCTGCCGGGAGACGAGGTGCGCCGCGGTGAGCGCGTGACCCAGCGAGCGGACGCGGTCGAGCGCGAGCAGCGCGGCCCCGATGAGCAGCAGGGGCACGACGACGCCGTCGGCCGGCGCCTGGGGCAGCGCGAGCAGCACAACGGCGACGACGAGCGCCGGGCCGAGCGCGCGGGTGACGCGACGCCGGACCGCGGCCCGCGGGTGGCGCACGAGTGGGGTGCGCGTGGCGTCGTCCTCGCCGACCCCCAGCACGCCCGCGGCCACCCGGTGGGCCTCGCGGCGGGGCATGGCGGGGCCGACCGCGCCGACGTGCTCGCCGGAGCCGTCGGAGTGCAGGCCGGTGGTCAGGGCGAGCGGGCGCGCACCGCGCCCCAGGCGCAGCAGCAGCGGCTCGTCGACCTCGACGCCGCGCACGCGCCGACCCTCCAGCGAGAGCGTCCGGCGGGTGAGCAGGCCGCGCCGCACCACGAGCCCGCCGTCGCCGGCCCGCGTGAGGCGGTAGCCCCACCAGCCCTCGACGAACACCACGGCCGCCCCGAGGACGGCGGTGACGACCAGCGCCGCGGCGCCGAGCCAGATCGGGGCGCGGCCCGCGGTCTCCTCGAACACCTGCCGGCCCGGGCGCAGCGAGAACTCCTCGGCCAGGCGCAGCAGCCCGAACCACACCGCGCCGACGACGGCGAGCGCCGAGAACGTCAGCGGCGCGAAACGCACCCAGGACCAGCGCAGACGCGCCAGCACGGGGGCCGCGGGCGCACCGGGCAGGGCCTCGCCGAGCAGCAGCGCGCGCAGGCGTTCGGCCTCGGCGCGGTCGACGGCGTCGAGGGTCAGCTCGGCGTCGTCGCCGCCCTCGCGGCGGCCGGTGCCCACCCGCACCACCGCGAGCCCGAAGAGGCGGTGCGCCGGGTTGGCGGTGAGGTCGGCGGTGCGGATGCGGTCGCGGTGCACCGAGTGGTGGTGGCGGCGGAGCAGGCCGGTGCGCAGCTCGACGCGGTCGTCGCCGATGCGGTAGCTCGTCGTGAACCAGCGCGAGACCCCGAACGCCAGCACCGCCGCGGCGAGCGCGAGCCCGCCCCAGAGCCGCCACCGGTCGTCGGCCGACCCGCCGGTGATCGCGATGACCAGCAGCACCGGCACCAGCTTGGCCAGGTCGACCACGGGGTGGACGACGAGCATGCGGCGGTCGAGGCGCAGCCAGTCGCCGGCGGCGGTGCTCACGTCGCGTCCCCACCGAGGTGCTCGGTGGCGCGGGTGAGCCGGTCGGCGAGGGCCACGGCGTCGTCGGCCGCCAGCCCGTCGATCGTCAGGGCGCCCGACGAGGACGCCGTCGTCACCGTCACCGACGACAGCCCGAACGCGCGCTGCAGCGGCCCGCGGTCGGTGTCGACGGTCTGGACGCGCGAGATCGGGGCGATCCGCCACTCCAGGCGCAGCCAGCCGGTCAGCGTGTGGACGGCGTCGTCGGTGATCTCCCACCGGTGCAGCGCGAAGCGCATCCGCGGCACCACGACCAGGTGGGCGACGCCGACGACGACCGTCAGCACACCGGTGACCAGCATCAGCTGCGCGAAGTCCGGGAAGAACCCGGCGACCGCGACCTGGGGGACGAGCGCCACGAGCGTGCCGAGCGCCGAGCGCAGCGCCCACCAGTGCTTCGCGCGCGGGCTCACGCGATGCGCCGGCGTGCGCAGGCGGGGTTCGCCCGTTCCCGGCGTCGTCACCGGACCAGTCTGCCCAACATCACGACGCCGAGGAGCCGAGCTCCTTCTTGAGGATCTTCCCGGTGTTGTTGCGCGGCAGCTCGTCGAGGAACTCGACGTCGCGCGGCGAGGCGAAGCGGGCGAGGTTGTTCTTCACGTGGTCGCGCACGCTGTCGGCGTCGACCGACGCACCCGGCTCGAGCACGAGGTAGGCGGCGAGGCGCTGGCCGTACTCCTCGTCGTCGACGCCGACGACCGCGGCCTCCTTGACCCCGTCCATGTCGGCGAGCAGGCCCTCGACCTCGCCGGCGTGGATGTTCTCGCCGCCCGAGACGATCATGTCGTCGGCGCGGCCGGAGATGAACAGCAGGCCGGCGCGGTCGAAGTGCCCGAGGTCGCCGGTGCCGAGCATCCCGTCGACGAGCTCGGTCTCGCCGCGGCCGCCGGTGTAACCGGTGAAGAGCATCTCGTTGCCGACGAAGATGCGTCCGGTCTCGTCGGCGGCGACCTCGCGGTCGTCGTCGCCGAGGATCTTCACGACGGTGCCGGCGGGCGGGCGGCCCGCGGTGCCGGGCTCGCTGCGCAGCTCCTCGGGCTTGGCGATCGAGGCCCACGAGACCTCGGTGGAGCCGTAGAGCATGTAGAGCTTCTCGCCGAAGGTCTCGAGGAACTCGGTGACCTTCGCGGGCGGCATCGCCGAGCCGGTGGCCGTGACGGTGCGCAGCGCGGAGACGTCGTAGCGGGCGATGACCTCCTCGTCGAGCTCGAGGATGCGCTGCAGCATCACCGGGACCGCGAACATCGACGTGCAGCGGTGCTGGGCGATCTGGGCGAGCGCGTCCTCGGGGTCGAACTTGCGTCGCAGCACGAGCGTCGAGCCCATCAGCGAGCCGATCTGGAACGCCGCGAAGCCCCACGTGTGGAACAGCGGCGCGGACACCAGCGCGGGCTCGCGGGCGGTCAGCGGGATGCGGGAGAGGATCGCGTTGACCGGCCCGATCCCGCCGATCGAGGGCCGCTCGGCGCCCTTGGGCGTGCCGGTGGTGCCCGAGGTCAGCACGATCGTCTTGCCGATCGGGGGCTTGGTGGGCAGGGCCTGCGAGCCGTCTGCGCTGATGAGGCCCTCGAGGGTGTCGTCGCCCCAGCAGCCGGTGCCCTCGGTCCAGCCGTAGACGCGCTTGACGTCGGCGGGAACCTCGTCGAGGCGGTCGGCGAGGTCGGAGTCGACGACGACCGTCGAGATCCCCTGCTCCTGCGCGACGGCCTTCATCTGGGCCGGCGAGAGCCCGGTGTTGAGCAGGACGACGTCGGCGCCGAGCTTGCTCACCGCGAGGATCGTCTCGATCGGGCCGCGGTGGTTGCGGCACAGCACCGCGACGCGGCTGCCGGGGCCGACACGGCGGTCGGCGAGGGCGCGCGCGAGCCGGTCGGTGCGCTCGTGGATCTCGCGGAACGTCACCGTGCCGCGGTCGTCGATGATCGCGACGCGGTCGGGGTGGCGCCAGCGCGAGACGACGTAGGCGGTGGTCGGCGTGAAGCCGTAGCGGTAGAGCGCCGTCGGGAACAGCGCCGCCCGGTGCGGCGCGACCGGGGTGATGACCCCGGCTCCGGTCAGCAGCCGCAGCCCGGTCGCGAGCTCGGTGGGGGTGCCGAACGGGGTCTTCACCAGTGCACTCCAGGGAGAAGTCGGGCCATGGCCTGGGCGCCACGCGAGAGCGGGCCCGTGTCGAGCGTGCGCGCGTCGTCGTGGCTGTCCGGAGCACTACCCTCACGGGCCGCCGCTGACTCCGGGAACACGCGGTACGCGATGTGCATGACGCCGTCCTTGATCTGCGGCGTCAGCGCGCCGGCGACCGCGCCGAGCGTGCCCAGCAGCGTCCCGACGTGCTTCGGACGATCGATCAGCGCGTGCAGCACCTTGTCCGCCGCCTCCTCGGGGGAGTCGGTGGGGAAGGCGTCGTAGATGCGCGTCGGGGCGATCATCGGCGTGCGCACGAGGGGCATGTGGACGGTCGTGAACGTGACGCCCTCGCCGAGCGTCTCGGTGGCGACGATCGAGGTCCAGGCGTCGAGCGCGGCCTTGCTCGCGACGTAGGCGGAGAAGCGGGGCGGGCCGGTCTGGACGCCGATCGACGAGATGTTGACGACGTGGCCGAACCGGCGCTCGAGCATGTGCGGCAGCAGCGCGAGCGTCAGCCGCACGGCGCCGAAGTAATTGATCGACATGGTGCGCTCGAAGTCGTGGAAGCGCTCGAGCTCGAGGCGCACGCCGCGGCGGATCGAGCGCCCGGCGTTGTTGACGAGCATGTCGATGCCGGTGTCCGGCCCGGAGTGGTCGCCCAGCATGGCCTTGACCAGCGCGTCCACCGACTCGGCGTCGGTGATGTCGCACGAGTACACCCAGGCCTGGCCGCCGTCGCGCTCGATCTGGTCCTTGACCTGCTCGAGCTCCTCGGTGCGGCGGGCCACGAGCAGCGGCACCCCGCCGGCCCGCGCGACCTTCAGGGCCGTCTCGCGCCCGATCCCCGACGACGCGCCGGTGATGACGACCCGGCGGCCCTGCAGCGCGCCGCCCTCGCGGGGACGGCGGTGGCGGTTCGGGTCGAGGTGCTCGCGCCACCACGCGACGAGGGCGGGCGCGTAGTCCTCGATCTCGGGGCTCTTCAGACCGGACCCGGCGAGTGCCTGTTCCGTCTTCTCCGCGGTGAAGCGCGTCGGGAACGTGAGGTGGGGGAGCACCTCGGGCGGGATGTCGAGCTCGGCGAGGGCGATGTCGCGGGTGGCGGCGAGCGCCGGGACCGTCCCGGCCGCCCGGGTGGCCTTCTTGAGCAGCCCGCCGACCGCGTCCGGCATCGTCGCGAGCACCTGCGGGGCGCCCAGCGCGCGGGCCAGCGCGTTGTAGACCTCGGAGAGCGGCTGCGGGCGCGGGTGCACGAGGTGGAACGCGCGTCCGTCGAGGCCGGGCTCGTGGACGAGGTGCACCATCGCGTCGGCGACGAAGTCGACCGGGACGACGTTGGTGGCGCCGAGCTCGGGGATGGCGAGGCGCAGCGCGCCCAGCCAATTGTTCGGGGCAAGGCGTCCGAGCAGCGAGATCGCGGTCAGCAGGTAGTACGGGCCGTCGACCTTGTCCATCTCGCCGGTCTGCGAGTCGCCGACGACCACGGCGGGCCGGTACACCCGCCACGGGGTGGTCGATTCCTCGCGGACGATGCGCTCGGCCTCGTACTTGGTGCGGTGGTACGGGTTGCCGAAGCGCTGCCCGACGTCGAGGTCGTCCTCGGTGAACGTGCCCTCGTACTCGCCGGCGACGGCGACCGAGGAGACGTGGTGGAGGTGCTCCGCGTCGATGCGGCTCGCCAGCTCCACGACCCCGCGCGTGCCGTCGACGTTCGCGGTGCGGTTGGTGTCGTCGTCGGCGGTGATGTCGTAGACGGCGCCGAGGTGCAGGACGTGGTCGACGCGGCCCCGCAGCCCGTCGATCTCCGCGTCGTGCAGGCCGAGCCGGGGCGCGGTGAGGTCGCCGACGACGGGCACGACCTTCTCGTGCCCCGGGGTGTCGGCGAGGCGACGCAGCAGCCGATCACGGGAGCCCGCGCGCACCAGCGCGTAGACCGCCTCGCAGTCGTCGCGCGCCAGGAGCCTCGTCAGCACCATCCGACCCAGGAACCCGGTACCGCCGGTCACCAGATACCGCATGGCGCAGGATCGTGGCACAGGCCACGGGAAGGCGCCTACCGGCGGGTCACCTCTCGGGATCCGCCATCTCGTCGACCTGCTCCTCCACGTCGTCGCCCGCGGCCTTCACCTGCTCGGTGGTCTTCTGCTCGCCGGGCTTCGCCGGGTCGAGACCCTCGACCAGCGCCTCCTCGTCGTTGTACTCCGCGACGTAGCGCTGCTCGATGTCCGCGGCCTCGTGGCGCTGCTCGCTCATGCCGCACGACGGTAGGGGGTAGGAAGGCGGGGTGCCGGACGACGTGTGGGACCTCCCCGCCGACCAGCAGCGCGCGCTGCGCCAGGCCGACGGCCTCGGGTTCCGCGCGCCGATGCTGGCGACGCTGTCGAAGGAGCACCCGCCGGGAGCGGGGTGGGTGTTCGAGCGCAAGCTCGACGGCGTCCGCGTCATCGCCACGCGTGAGCAGGGCAAGGCGCCGCGGCTGTGGTCGCGCAACCAGAAGTCGATGGACGGGAGCTACCCGGAGATCGTCGAGGCGCTCGCCGACCAGGGCCCCGACCGGTTCGTCCTGGACGGCGAGATCACCGCCGTCGACGGGACGTTCTCGAGCCTGCAGGCGCGCATGCACCTGCAGGATCCGAACCGCGCGCGCCGCACGGGCGTCGAGATCGAGGCGCACCTGTTCGACATCCTCGTGCTCGACGAGATCGACGTGACGCGGCTGCCGCAGTCGACGCGGCACCGGATCCTCGACGCGGTGGTGTCGTTCGACGCGCCGCTGTACCGCAGCCCCGCGCTCGAGGGGGACCCGTCGGCGCTCCTGGACGAGGCGTGCCGCGACGGCTGGGAGGGGCTGATCGCCAAGCGCAGCGACGCCCCGTACGTCGTCGGCGGGCGCAGCCGCGACTGGCTCAAGCTCAAGTGCGTCCGCGACCAGGAGTTCGTCATCGGCGGCTGGACCGACCCGTCCGGCTCGCGGCGCGGGCTCGGGGCGCTGCTCGTCGGGTACTGGGCCGGCGGGGAGCTGCGCTACGCCGGCAAGGTCGGCACGGGCTACGACGCGGCGACGCTGACGATGCTGCGCGACCGCCTCGACGGCCTCGCGGCCGACGAGAGCCCGTTCGTCGACGCCGTGCGGGAGAAGGGGCAGCACTGGGTGCGCCCGGAGCTCGTGTGCGCGGTCGGCTTCGGGGAGTGGACGACCGACGGTCGCCTGCGCCACCCGCGCTACCAGGGCCTGCGCATCGACAAGGACCCCGCCGACGTCGTGCGGGAGCAGTGAACACGTTCCTCGCGCGCTGGTCGGCGGCGCACGGCGGCATCGAGCCGTCGGGGCTGGTGCTGGGGTGGCTGCGGGTGGTCTACGTGCTCGTGGGTCCGCTCGCGCGCCGGCGGGTGCCGCCGTGGGTGCTGACGGCGCTGTCGGGCCTCTGCGGGCTCGCGGTGCCGCTGTGGGTGCTGGCCGGGCTCCCGCTGGTCGGGGCGGTGTTCGCCGTGCTGTGCGCGCTGCTCGACGGGCTGGACGGGGCCGTCGCGGTGCTCACCGACACGGTGACGGCGTGGGGCAGGGTGCTCGACCCGCTCGTCGACCGGGTCGGCGACGTGGCGTTCCTCGTGGCGCTGGTGCTCGCGGGCGCGCCGGGGTGGCTCGCGGTCGGGGTGGGGACGCTGACCCTGCTCCAGGAGTCGGTACGCGCGTCGGCGCGCCTGCCCGACGTGGGCGTGGTCAGCGTGTGGGAGCGGCCGTCGCGCGTGATCGTGACGGCGCTGGGCCTGGTCGGCGTCGTCGTGAGCCCGGCGCTGCCGGTGGCGACGATCGCGGTGGTGGTCGCCGCCGTGCTGGCGGTCGTCGGCTTCGTCCAGGTGCTCGTGACGGTGTTCCGCCGCCTACGTGCGTGATCTTCTGAGCTATGGTTCAGAAGATCACGCACGTGTGAGGAGGCGGGCGGTGATCTCGGCGGAGAGGGTGACGAGGGGGAGGCCGCCGCCGGGGTGGGCGGAGCCGCCGACGAGGTAGAGACCGTCCACCGGGGAGCGGTTGGCGGGGCGCAGGAACGCCGCGAGCGGGCCGTCCGACGACGTGCCGTAGATCGACCCGCCGGGCGAGAGCGTCTCGCGCTCCAGGTCCGCCGGTGTGCGGACGACGTACTCGCGGATCCGGTCGCGCACGTCCACGCCGCGCTCCGCCATGAGCGCGAGGATGCGGTCGGCGTACCGCTGCGCCAGCCCCGGCGCGTCCCAGTCGACCCCGCGCCCCGGCTCGTGGCGCGGGGCGGTGACCAGCACGAACCACGTCTCGCTGTCGTCGTCCGGGCGCAGCGCCGGGTCGTCGGGCGCGTGCACGTACACCGCCGGCGCCGCCGCCGGCGTGCCCTGCCGGTACGCGTCGAACTCCGCGTCGTACGCCGCCCGCGACGGGGGGAAGAGCACGCGGTGGTGCGGCCCCGCGGAACCAGCGGGTTCCCGCCCCGCCAGCCCGAGCAGCAGCACGAACCCCGACGACGACGGCGTCGTGCGCGCCAGGCGCCGGGCCGACGCGCGGTGGGGGAGCATGCCGCCGGGCCCGTAGACGGTGGCCGCGTCGGCGTTGGCGACGACGACGTCGGCGCCGATCCGCTCGCCACCCGTCAGCCGCACCCCGCGGACCCGGTCCCCGTGCACCTCGACCGACGCCACCCGCGCGCCCGTCCGGATCGCCACCCCGAGCGCCCGGCACCGCTGCGCGAGGACCTCCGCCAGCCGCCGTAGCCCGCCGGGCACGTACCAGGAGCCGAACTCCTGCTCGACGTACGGCACCACCGCGAGCGCGGCCGGCGCGCGCCGCGGGTCGGAGCCCGAATAGGTGGCGTAGCGGTCGAGCAGCATGCCGAGGCGCTCGTCGCGCAGGTACCGCGCGCCGACCCCGCGCAGGCTCCGCCACGGCGCGACGGCCAGGAGGTCGCGCACGCGCAGCGACAGGCGCGCGAGCCCGGCGGGTGAGACCGGCGACTCCAGGAAGTGCTCGTGGGTGGCGTGCCAGACGCGCTCGGCGTGGTCGAGGAACCCCGCCCACTGCTCGCCCGCCCCGGCGCCCAGGGCGTCGTCGAGCGCGTCCGGGATGTCGGGCCGCGAGCCGGGCAGGTCCAGCACGGTCCCGTCCCCGAACCGGTACCGCGCCGCGACGTCGAGCCGCTGCAGGTCGAGCACGTCGCGCAGCGGTGCGCCGGTGTCGGCGAACAGGCGCTCCAGCACCGGCGGCATGGTCACCAGCGACGGACCGATGTCGAAGCGGAATCCGCCGACCTCGACCGTCCCGAGCTTGCCGCCGACCCGCTCGGCCTGCTCCAGCACGGTGACGTCGTGCCCGGCGGCCGCGAGCCGCGCGGCGGCGGCGAGCCCGCCGAGGCCCGCGCCGACGACGACGGTCGTGGTCACGCCGCGACCGGCGTCACCGGCCGGCCGCGCCAGCGCAGCGTGCCGGCGCGGCGGGCCCGCCAGGAGTCGGCGGTCAGCGCCGCCAGCGCCAGCACCGAGACCGGGTGCGCGACGCCGTCCAGCGGCCGCGCGCCGGTGCGCCGCGCCGCGAGCACCCGGCTCGCCACGCCCGCGAGGTAGCCCGCGAGCCCGACGGGAGAGCCGCCCAGCGCCGCCACCGCGGGCACCACGAACACGAGACCGAGCAGCCCGATCACCGCCGCCGCGCGCGGGCGGGTCCCGAACGCCGCCCACAGCGACTTCGTGTAGCCCGCGCGCAGCTCGGACGCCCCCGCGTACATGCGACAGGAGGCGACGCCGGTGCCGTCGGCGACGACACCCCGGAAGCCGTGACGCTTCAGGGAACGCAGCAGCGCGAGGTCGTCGAGCACCGCGTCGCAGGGATGGCCGCCGGCGGCCCGGTAGGCCCGGGCGTCGACCGCCAGCAGTTGCCCGTTCGCCGCGGTGAGCGTGGGCCGCGGCGAGCGTTCGGCCACCCCGAGCGGCAGCGTCGCGAGCCACGACCACGCCAGCAGCGGCTGCACCAGCCGCTCCGCGGCGGTGACGGCGACCTGGCGCGGGTGCGGGCTGACGAGGTCGAGGCCGCTGCGGCGCAGCAGGTCGGCGGTGGCGGCGAGCCCGTGCGGCGCGATGCGGACGTCGGCGTCGACGAAGACGAGCACGTCCGCGTCGGTGGCCGCGGCGAGCTGCGCGCACGCCCACGGCTTGGCGAGCCACCCCGGCGGCGGCCCGGTGCCGTCGAGGACGCGCACCCCGGCGGCGCGGGCCCGCGCGGCCGTCGCGTCGGTGGACCCGTCGTCGAGCACCAGGATCTCGGCCGGCACGGGCCAGCCGGCGACGGCGTCGCGCAGCGCGCGCACGCAGCCGCCGATCTGGTCCTCCTCGTCGCGGGCGGGCACGAGCACGGCGACCCGCTCGCGCGGCGGGGCGGCGGCGGGGTCCGGGGTCCGCAGGCGGCGCAGGTTGTCGACGGTCAGGGCGAGCGAGGCCAGCGCGAGGGCCGAGCCGATGAGGACCGGTGCCCTCACGCCGCGACCCGGTCCGGCGCCGGGCGGGGGACGGGCCGGCTGCCGTGGCGGCGCAGGACGACGATCAGCGGCACGCCGACCAGGCCCATGAGCACCCCGCCGACGAGCGCGACCGTCGGGCGTCCGAAGAACACCGCGGCGGCCATCGTCGAGGACAGGAACGTCCAGAGCCACAGGGTCAGGGGCAGGTGGTCGTCGGTGGCCGGCCGGGTCGGCATGACGCGGTCGAGCAGGGCGACCATGACCAGCGCGACGAGCAGCCACCCGGCGAAGTTCGAGACCGGGATGCCGGGCACGCCGGGCAGCGCGGGCGTCGGGTCGAGCCAGTACCAGTTGCCCGCGTCGACCATCTGCGGGTCGAGGAAGACGTCCCAGCTGGCCAGCGCCCACGCGCCGAGGACGGTCGTGGCGCCGCGCCCGCGACCGAGCGCGGCCGCGAGCCGCCGCCCGGCGACCAGCGCGGGGTAGGACATCATCGTCCAGGCCGCCGGCACCACCAGCGGCACGCCGAGCAGCGAGAACCCGAGCGCGTCGGTGTAGCGGTACTCCCCGAACGGCAGGCCCGTCGCGAGCCCGACGGCCTCGATCACCAGCCCGCCGCCCCCGGCGACGACGACCAGCCCGGCGGCCGCGCCGGGCCCGCGGGTGAGCAGCGCGTGGCTCACCGACGCCAGCGCGAAGAGCACGACCGAGACGACGGTCAGCGTCGGGGTCCCGCCGCCGGTCAGCGGAAACGCGATCTGGACGCCCACGGCGCCGGCGCCGAGCACCCACGGGACGAGCTGCGGGCGGGGGAGCGCGGCGAAGTAGGAGCGGGCGGGGGCGAGGGCGGTCATCGCCCGGCTCCCGCGAGGACGGGCGCCGGCGAAGCGGCGGGTGCCGACGGCGTGCGCCGGCGGCGGTCGAGCGCGTCCGTCGCCGCCCACCCGACCAGCAGCAGGACGTGCAGCACGAACAGCCACAGCGCCACCGCGACCGTCGCGCCGACCACGTCGAGCCCGCCGAACGGGATGCCCAGGTCGATCGGCAGGGCGAGGAACAGCAGGAAGCCCTGCAGGAAGCCGGCGAGCACCGCGGCGGTCCCGAACGCCCCGAGCAGCGTCGCCCGCCACGACGGCCCGCCCGGCGCGACCACCCGGAACCCCCAGGTGATGACGACGCCGAGCGCGACGAACGAGACGTGGAAGGCGACGACGATCCACCCGAGCGTGCCGCCGACGCCGCCGGTGCGGGCGAGGTCGCCCAGCAGCGGGGCGCTCGTGAACACCCCGAGCGCGAGCACCGGGACAGCGAGCACGAGCGGCAGCAGGGCGAGGCGGGCGCGCCAGCCGGTGAAGCGGTCGTCGCGCGGGGAGAGGCGCAGGCAGGCGCGGCGCAGGCCCTCGCCGTAGAAGGTCGCGGGCAGGACCGTGATCAGCGCGCCCCACGCGCCGAGGCCGAGCCCGGCGCGCACGAGGGCGTCCCACACCGGGCGCGCGCCCATCTCCGGCGGGACGAGCAGGCGCAGGTCGGCGAGGTGCGCCGCGACGGTGGCCGGGGAGCTGATCAGCGCCGCACCCCACACGGCGAGCAGCAGCCAGGGGACGACCCCGAGCCCGGCGAAATAGGTCAGGCCGGCCGCGACCGCGGCGAGGTCGCGCCCGCGCAGGGTCGACGCCACGTCCCGGGCGATCTCGACCGGTGCGCGGGTCGACAGGCGGTGAGGCACCGGCCGGGCGTACCCGCCCTCGGTGCCGCACAACCGGTCACGCCGACCTCACACGAACGACGATATCGGGGAGGGACCGATGAATCCTGCGCTCGTACCGAGTCGTACCGGGTGAGGGCGGGGAGAGGCCCCGCCACGTCGTCGGGAGGCCTCATGAGCCCGCGACAGCGCACCGCCGTGCTCCTGCTCGCGTCGGTGACCTCGCTGATGGGCGCGCTGGACACGCTGGTCGTGTCCACCGCCCTGACCACCATCCGCCACGACCTCGGCGCGGGCGTCGAGTCGCTGGAGTGGACGGTCAACGCCTACAACCTCACCCTCGCCGTGCTGCTCGTGCCGGCCGCCGCGCTCGGCGACCGCTTCGGGCGCCGGCGGGGCTTCGTCGTCGGCCTGGTGATCTTCACGGTCGCGTCGGCGGGGTGCGCGCTCGCCCCGGACGTCGGGACGCTCGTCGTCGCCCGCGCCGTGCAGGGCGTCGGCGCCGCGGCGGTCACGTCGCTCGCGCTGACGCTGGTCGCCGCCGCCTACCCGCCCGCGCAGCGCGGCCGGGCGCTCGGGATCCTCGAGGGCGTCACCGGGCTCGCGGTGCTCGCCGGGCCCGGGCTCGGCGGCGTCGTCACCGACCTCGTCGGCTGGGAGTTCGTGTTCTGGCTGAACGTGCCGATCGGCCTGGTCGTCGTGCCGCTGGCACTCGCGGTCGTCCCGGAGTCGCGCGGCGGCGACACCACCCTGGACACCCCCGGCGTCGTCCTGCTCGCGGGCGCCGCGCTCGGCGTCGTGTGGGCGCTGTCGCGGGGGAACGTCGCCGGGTGGGCGTCGGTCGAGGTGCTCGGGTCGTTCGCCATCTCGGCGGCGCTCGCCCTCGCGTTCGTGGGACGCCAGCGGCGGGCGCGGACGCCGCTGCTGCCCGGACGCCTCGTGCGCGCACCGGGGTTCGTCGCCGGCAACCTCGCCACCGCCGCCCTGTTCGTCTCCGTGTTCGGCGGGCTGTTCTTCTTCAGCCAGCTCCTCGCGGTCGGCCTGGGGTTCTCGCCGCTGCAGACCGGGCTCGGGCTGATGGCGTGGACGTCGTCGCTGGTCGTGCTGGGGCCGCTCGGCGGGATGCTGGCCGACCGGATCGGCAACCGGATCCCGCTCGCCGGCGGGCTGGCGCTGACGGCGGCGGGGACGGCGTGGGTGGCGGTCGCGGCGCCGGGGCTGTCGTACGGCGAGCTCGTGCCCGGGTTCGTCGTCGCCAGCATCGGCGGCTCGCTGGCCATGCCGGCCGCGGCGAACGCCGTGCTCGGCGGGCTCGGCCCCGACGACGTCGGCAAGGCCGCCGGCGTCAACAGCACGCTGCGCGAGCTCGGCGGCGTCCTCGGGCTCGCGGTGCTGGTCGCGGTGTTCGCGCCCCACGGCGGGTACGCGGGCCCGGCCGACTTCGTCGCCGGGTTCGTGCCGGCGATCTGGGTGTGCACGGCGATCGTCGCGGCCGGGGCGGTGGCCGGGGCGTGCGTGCCGGGTCCCCGGCCGGTGGTCGCGCCGGCGCCTCAGGGGTGCCGCGCGTAGGCGTCGACCAGGCAGTACAGGCCGTACGCGGCGAAGCCGACGCCGGCGACGACCAGGACGACGGTGCCGAGGGTGTGGTCGGCGAGCGCGCGCAGCGCGACGTCGAGGCCTCCGACCTCGCCCGGGTCGTCGTCGGCGACGGCCTCGAGCGCGAGCACGCCGACGGCGCCGAAGACGACCGCGCGGGTGAGGTTGCCGACCCCGCCGAGCCAGCGGGCGGCGAGGCGCAGACCGGGGGTGAGCTTCTCGGGGACGAGGTCGCCGAGGAAGGTCGCGGCGACGCCGGTGAACGCGGTGGAGACCGCGGTGACGAGGACGACCACCGCGGCGAGGAGCACGAGCAGCCGCCCGTAGGGCAGGGCGAAGGTCTCGTGCGCGACGACCTGCAGCTCGGAGGCGTTGTCGGTGGGCGACACGGTGACGCGCACGGCGAAGTAGGCGACGCCGCCGACCCCGAGGGCCTTCGCGAACGCCCCGATGCGCTTGCGCCAGCGCAGGCCGCGTTCCTCGACCCAGCGGAACCCGACCGCGCAGGCGCGCAGCTGCCAGACCGCGAAGGTCACCAGGCACACCGTCGCCAGCGCGAGCAGGAACCGGCCGACGAGGCCGCCGTGGGCGACGATCGCGACGGCGCCGCGCTGGTCGACCGGCGAGCGCTCGCCCGACATCGCGATGGCGACGGCGAGCCAGCCCAGCAGCAGGTGCACGACGCCGTACGCGCCGAGGCCGAGGCGGCCGAGCACCTCCGACCAGTGACCGGGGGCGTCGTGCTCGTCGCGGTGCCAGTCGGGGTCGGGGGCGCCGGGGAGGCCGCGGGTCCCCTCGTCCCGGGCCGGAGCGGTCCCCGGCAGCAGCCACACACCCCCTGCTTACTCCTTGTGGGCGAGCGCAGCAGGGTGACGCGGCGTGATGTCAGCCGGCCGTGAGCGGGGCGCCGCCCGGGCTCGTGCGCTCGACCGCCGGCCAGCCGGTGTCGTGCGCCCGCTCGGCGGCCTCGGCGCGCCCGCCGCCGCGCAGCCCGAACAGGCGCTTCGCGACGAGCAGGTAGGCGACGACGGCGAGGTTGACCACCAGCGCGACGATCTTCGTCGGCGTCGGCCCGTGGCTGATCTCCCAGACCTCCGGCACGAGCAGCACGGTGGTGGCGACGAAGGTCAGGTACTCGGCCCAGCGGCGGGCGTACCAGAGACCGACGGCCTCGACGGTCTCGAGCGCGGCGTAGGCGAGCAGGCCGGCGGCGAGCCAGTAGAGCGTGGACTCGGGGACGTCGAAGGCCCGCTCGACCTCGACGAGCAGCGTCGGCCCGCCGTGCCCCACCGGCCCGCCGACCGCGCCCTGCAGCACCGCGACGATCTGCCCGGCGACCGGTCCCCACGCCGCGCGGTAGGCGGCGAACAGCAGCACGGCGGTGCCGAGCAGGGTGAGGCCGACGACGTGCACCGCGCGGTCGAGGGCGATGAGGCGCAGCACGAAGCGGTCGCGCAGCGGGCGCCCGCGCAGCGGCACCTCGATCTCGTCGGGCGCCGGGACGGTGCCGCGGGTGGGGTGGTCCGGCGTCGGGCCGGGCTCCCACGCGTCGCAGCGCAGGCACCGGTACCAGCGCTGCCCCTCGTGGTCCTGGCGGACGAGCTGCGCGTCCTGGGCACGCACCGTGGCCGCGTCGGTGCCGACGAGCGCGTGCCCGTGCAGCGAGCAGCCCAGGAGCTCGTAGCGCAGCCTCACGCGGGGCGATGCTAGGCGGGCACGGTGCCGAGCGGGGAGGGGAGCGCGGCGAGCACGTCCTCCGGGGTGACGGCGAGCAGGGCGGGGTCGGGGTCGTCGGCGAAGCGCTCGCCGCGGCGGACGGTGTCGTCGCCGAGGACGACGTGCGGACCCCCCGGCGGCGGCCCCCACTGCGTGGGCGGGACGGGCCCGAAGAGGGTCACCGAGGGGGTGCCGAACGCCGTGGCGACGTGGCTGACACCGGTGTCCCCGGCGAGGACGAGCGACGCGGCGGCGACGAGGTCGAGCAGGCCGGCGAGGTCGGTGCGCCCGCCGAGGTCGGCGTCGGGCGGCAGGCCGGCGCGCGCGACCACCTCGGCGGTCAGGCGCCGCTCGTCGTCGGAGCCGGTGACGACCACCGCGTGCCCCTGGGCCTGCAGGACGGCCGCGCACACCGCGAACCGCGCGGCGGGCCAGCGTTTCGACCCGTACGCGGCGCCGGGGTGCACGACGACCGGCCCGCCGGTGACCGCGCGCCGGCCGGGCAGGCGGAGGTCGTCGGCGTCGGCGTCGGTGACGAGCCCGGCGGCGACGAGCAGGTCGCACCACCGGCGGCGCTCGGGCCGCGCCGGGTCGTCGACCCACGGGGGACCGTCCCAGCCGGGCGCCGCGTGCCCGATCCGGCGCCGCGGCGCCAGCGCCTCCAACCGCGCGTGGCTCTCCGGCCCCTTCCCGTGGAGGTTGACCGCCACATCAGTACGTGCGTGATCTTCTGAGCCATAGCTCAGAAGATCACGCACATGGGTGTCCACCGCCCCGATCCGGGAGACCACCGGGGCCAGGGCGTCCGGGGCGACGAGGACGATCTCGTGCTCCGGGAGCGCCCGGCGCAGCGCGCGCAGCGCGGGCACCGCGACGAGCAGGTCACCGAGGCCGAGGTCGCGCAGGACGACGGCGGTCGGCGAGCTCACCGCGTCACCGCCTCACCGCGCGTCGCCGAGCCCCTCGCGGAGCTGGACGAGCGTCTTCGCGAGCAGGCGCGAGACGTGCATCTGCGAGATGCCGACCTGCTCGGCGATCTGCGACTGGGTCATGTTGCCGAAGAAGCGCAGCTTGATGATCGTGCGCTCGCGCTGCGGCAGCTTCTCGAGCAGCGGGGCCAGCGACTGCTGGTACTCGACCTGCTCGAGCGCCGCGTCGGCCTCGCCGAGCAGGTCGGACACGGTGCCGGAGTCCGGGTCGTCGACGAGCATCTCGTCGAGCGAGCCGCTGCGGTAGGCGTTCGACGCCTCCAGGGCCTCGAGCACCTCCTCCTTGCCGATGCCCAGGTGCTCGGCGAGCTCGGCGGCGTTCGGCGCGCGGCCCAGCGTCTGCGACATCTGCGACATCGCCGCCGACAGCGTGACGTTGAGGTCCTTGAGCCGGCGCGGCACCCGCATCGACCAGGCCTGGTCGCGGAAGTGCCGGCGCACCTCGCCGGTGATCGTCGGCACCGCGTAGGACAGGAAGTCGGTGCCGCGCTCCGGGTCGTAGCGGTCGACGGCGTTGATCAGCCCGAGGGTCGCGACCTGCTCGAGGTCCTCCTCGGGCTCCCCGCGCCGCGAGAAGCGGCGCGCGATGTGCTGGGCCACCGGCAGGTGCCCGCGCACCAGCTCGTCGCGCAGCCGCAGCCGCTCCGGCGAGCCGGGCTCGAGCGCGGCGTGCTCGGCGAGCTTGGGCATGAGGTGGTCGTACTCGCCCCGCGAGCCCGAACGCTTGCCGTTGCGGCCCTGCCGCTCGCCGTCGGTCCGGGTGGTGTCGTCCTTCGCCGTCTCGGCACCGTCGGCGGTCGTGTCACCGGTCGCGCCGGCGGTGTCGGTCATGGCGTGGATCGAGCTCACATCCGTGGTGTCGGGAGCGGAGGCTGAGGAAGGAGGCGGCGTCACGAGCCCGCGGACCCGGACCGGCGGTCGGCCAGCAGGGCGACCGCGGCCCCGTCACCGATGGGCTCGGCGGTGCCGGTGTCGGGCAGCACGTCCTCGAGCGGGACGTCGGTGGTGCGCTCGACGATCACCCGCAGCGCCAGGCGGTGCGCCTCCCCGGAGCTCGACGGCGCCTCGGCGAGGACGCGCACGTCGTCGGCGAGCACCGACAGCACCCGCCACGCGAACGTGTCGGTCGGCAGCGTCGTCGGACCGGTCGTCAGCACCGACGCGGTCATGGTGATCCGGTCGTCGTCGACGGTGAACGTGACGGTCAGCTTCGTCCCGGGCCGGGCGAGCGCGGCGAGGCACGTGCACGCCTCGTCGACCGCGAGCCGGAGGTCGTCGACGCTGTCGAGCGGGAACTCCGAGCGTGCCGCGAGGTCGCCGGCGACGGTGCGCACCGTGACGAGCGCCTCCGGCACGGGCAGGACGCGCACTTCGACGTCACGCGGCGCACCCGGTCCCCGGTCATCGGGTGGCTGGGGGCGGATCAACGGGGGTTCCTCCAGGTCGGTCACGCCCGAGGTGGGCGTCGGACGGACCGGCGAGGCTCCGGTCTCCCGGCGTGTACCCGGGCCCCTGACCCACAAACCGAGCCCCAGGTCAGGCTCACGCTCTGCGGGGGACCCGTCTGCGTGGTGTGCTCCCGCGCCGTGAGCGCCCGGCCCCAGGCGGTGCTGTTCGACCGTGACGGCACCCTCGTCGTCGACGTCCCCTACAACGGCGACCCCGCCGCGGTCGCCCCGATGCCGGCGGCCGCGGCGGCGCTCGACCGCGTCCGCGCGGCGGGCGTCCCGGTGGGGGTGGTCAGCAACCAGTCCGGTGTCGCGCGCGGCCTGCTCGACCCCGCGCAGGTGATCGCGGTCAACGCGCGGGTCGAGGAGCTGCTCGGCCCGTTCGCGGTGTGGCAGTGGTGCCCGCACGGCGACGGCGACGGCTGCCCGCGCCGCAAGCCCGCGCCCGGGATGGTGCTCGACGCCGCCGCGGCGCTGGGCGTCGCGCCGGGCGAGGTCGCGGTGATCGGCGACATCGCCGCCGACGTCGGGGCCGCCGACGCCGCCGGGGCGCGCGCGGTGCTCGTGCCGACCGCGGCGACCCGCGGCGAGGAGGTCGAGGACGCGCGCGCCCGCGGGCGCCTCGCCGACGATCTGCTGGGGGCCGTCACGCTACTGGGGTTCGCATGAGCCGCGTCCTCGTCGTCCGCCTCGACAGCGACGGCGACGTCCTGCTCGCCGGGCCCGCGGTCCGCGCCGTGGCCGCCGGCGCGGACGAGGTGATCGCCGTCGTCGGGCCCCGCGGGCGCCAGGCGGCCGGGCTGCTGCCGGGCGTCGACGCCGTCGCGGTGTGGCGCTGCGCGTGGGTGGACGCCGAGCCGCCGCCGGTGACGCGCGAGGACACCGCCGCGCTCGTCGACGCCCTCGCCGCCCTGCACGCGGACGAGGCCGTCGTGCTGACCTCGTTCCACCAGTCCCCGCTGCCGACCGCCCTGGTGCTGCGCCTGGCCGGCGTCCCGCGGATCACCGCGGCGTCGGTCGACTACCCCGGCAGCCTGCTCGACGTCCGGCTGCGTCCCGGCGACCCCGCCCTCGACGCCACCGTCGACCTGCCCGACGACCTCCCCGAGGCCGAGCGCGCCCTGGAGATCGCCGAGCGCGCCGGCTACCCGCTGCCGTCGGGCGACGACGGGCGCCTCGCGGTCACCGTCGACGCCGACGCGCGCCGGGACGCCGCCGACGTGCTCGCCGCGCACGACGTCACCGGCGACTACGTCGTGCTCCACCCCGGCGCCTCGGTGCCGGCGCGGGCGTGGTCGCCGCACCGGGCGGCGGAGGGCGTCGCGGCGCTCGCGGAGGCCGGGCACCGAGTGGTGGTGACGGGCGCGCCGGGGGAGGTGGCGCTCACCGCGGAGGTCGCCGGGCGTGCCGGGGTGGATCTCGGCGGGCGCACCCGGTTCGGCGCGCTCGCCGCCGTCCTCGCGGGGGCGCGCGCGGTCGTGGTGGGCAACACAGGACCCGCGCACCTGGCGGCCGCGGTGGGCGTGCCGGTCGTCTCACTGTTCGCCCCGGTCGTTCCCCCAGAACGGTGGGCTCCTCACGGAGTGCGACGAATTCTGCTCGGTGATCAGGGCGCCCCGTGCCGCGGCACACGGGCCCGCAACTGCCCCGTGCCTGGTCACCCGTGCCTGGACACCGTGCGGGGCGTGGACGTCGTCGACGCCGTCGCTCGACTGATCAACGGAGAGTAGTAGTTCGGCCGGCGGCGTTTATGTGCTCCACGCGCAACCAATACCTCGCCGGTGACCATCCCGTACCCCTCCGCGTCGCCGGTCGCCCCGGCGCGGACCGTGCTGCACTGGCACGTGCACGGCTCCTGGACCACCGCGTTCGTCCAGGGCCGCCACACCTGCCTGCTGCCGGTCCTGCCCGAGGGCGGACCGTGGGGCGGGGGACGGCCGGCGGCCTGGGACTGGCCCGCCCGCGCCGAGGAGGCCACACCGGAGCAGCTGCGGGAACGCGCCGACGAGATCGACGCCGTCGTGCTCCAGCGTCCGGAGGAGATCGAGCTCGTCGAGCGCTGGACCGGACGGCGCCCGGGTGTCGACCTCCCCGCGGTGTTCGTCGAGCACAACACCCCCAAGGGCGACGTGCCGACGTCGGTCCACCCCCTGGCCGACCGCGACGACATCCCCGTCGTCCACGTCACGCACTTCAACGCGCTGATGTGGGACACCGGCCGCGCGCCGGTCCGCGTGATCGAGCACGGCGTGCTCGACCCCGGCGACCGTTACACCGGTGAGCTGGACCGCGCGGCGGTGGTCGTCAACGAGCCGGTGCGCCGGAACCGCGTCACCGGCACGGACCTGCTCGCGGGCTTCGCCGACACCGTCGGTCTCGACGTCTACGGGATCGGCAGCGAGCGCCTCGGCGAGGCCGTGACGCACCCCGGCATCGCGATCGGGGGCGACCTGCCCCAGGACCGCCTGCACACCGAGATGGCGCGCCACCGCGTCTACCTGCACCCGGTGCGCTGGACGTCGCTGGGCCTGTCGCTGATCGAGGCGATGATGCTCGGGATGCCGGTGGTCGCGCTCGCCACCACCGAGGCCGCGGTCGACATCCCGGCTGCCGCCGGCGTGGTCGCGACCGACCTGCGGGTCCTCCACGAGGGCCTGCGCACCTACTGCGACGACCCGGGCCTCGCCCGCGAGGCGGGCACTGTCGCCCGCACCGCGGCGCTGGCCCGGCACGGCGTGGACCGCTTCCTCGACGACTGGGAGCGGCTGCTCGCCGACGTGATCGAGGGCCGCGTCGCGGACGCCCCCGATCGAGCTGTGCTGACCCCCGCGGTCTGAACCCCTCACGGGTGACGGACCGGTCCAGACCACGGGCCGGCCCGGTCCCCGCCTGTCCTCCCGTCTCTCCCCGGCGCGTTGGCGCCGTCCATCGATGAAGCCCCGGCGTGCTCGCGTGCGCCGAGGGAGGAGTGCGCATGCGGATCGCGATGGTGTCCGAGCACGCCAGTCCGCTGGCCGCCTCGAGCGGACTCGGCGGCGCCGACGCCGGCGGACAGAACGTCGCCGTGCGCGCGCTGGCGCTGGCGCTCGCCGACGCCGGCCACGAGATCGTCGTCCACACCCGGCGGACCTCGCCGTCGGTGCCGCGCCGTGTCGCGATGGCGCCCGGCGTGGTCGTCGACCACGTCGACGCCGGCCCGCCGCGCGAGCTGCCCAAGGACGACCTCGTCGACCACATGGACGCGTTCTCCGCCGAGCTCGCGACGTGCTGGCGCCTGGAGCGCCCGGACGTGGTGCACGCGCACTTCTGGATGTCGGGCCTGGCCGCGCTGCCCGCGGCGCGCGCGCTGGGCGTGCCGGTCGTGCAGACGTTCCACGCGCTCGGCTCGGTGAAGCGCCGCCACCAGGGCGCCGACGACACGAGCCCCGCGCGCCGCGTCGCGGTGGAGAGCGATCTCGGCGCGTCGGTCGACCGGGTGCTCGCGACCTGCCGCGAGGAGGTCGACGAGCTCGTCGCGCTCGGTGTGCCCGCCGACCGCATGACCGTCGTGCCGTGCGGGGTCGACGTCGGGCACTTCACGCCGTCGGCGAGGACCTCCGACGGCCCGTTCCGCGTGCTGTCGGTGAGCAGGCTCGTGCCGCGCAAGGGCGTCGACACGGTGATCAGCGCTCTGGCCCGCCTGACCGGCGACGCCGAGCTGGTCGTCGCGGGCGGCCCGGCCGCCGACGCGCTGGACGGCGACCCGGAGGTGGCGCGCCTGCGGTCGCTGGCCGCCGGGCTGGGCGTCGCGGACCGCGTGCACTTCCTCGGCGCCGTTGGGCAGGACACGCTGCCCGCGCTCTACGGGTCGGCGGACGCGGTCGTCTGCGTGCCCGCCTACGAGCCGTTCGGCCTGGTGCCCCTCGAGGCGATGGCCTGCGGGCGGCCCGTGGTCGCGGCCGCGGTCGGGGGGCTCGCCGACACCGTCGTCGACGGCGTCACCGGCCACCACGTTCCCGCTGGCGACCCGGGGGCGGTGGCCGCTGCGCTCGACGCGCTGCGCGCCGACCCGCGCCGCGCGCGCCGCCTGGGACGCGCCGGACGCCGGCGTGCCGAGACCGAGTACGGCTGGGACCGCGTGGCGGGCTCGCACGAGCGCGTCTACGGCGACGTGGTGGCCGCGACGGCCGCCGTCCCGGCCCTGACGACGGGGAGCCCCGCATGAGCCGCGAGATCGTCGGCCACGAGATCGTCCGGCGCCACCTCGGCGGGCTGCGGGGCACCCTCGAGGGCCTCGCCGGCGAGTCCGAGCGCCTGGAGCGCTGGGGCGTCGAGCTCGCCACCCGCCTGCGCCACGGCTCGCGGCTGCTCGCCGCCGGCAACGGGGGCAGCGCCGCGGAGGCGCAGCACCTCACCGCCGAGCTGGTCGGGCGGTACCGCGGAGAGCGCGAGCCGCTGTCCGCGATCGCGCTGCACGCCGACACCTCCGCGGTCACCGCGCTGGGCAACGACTACGGCTACGACGAGGTCTTCGCCCGCCAGGTGCGCGCGCACGGGCGGCCCGGCGACGTCCTCGTGCTGCTCTCGACCAGCGGCCGCAGCCCCAACCTCGTGGCCGCCGCCGAGGCCGCCCGCGCGCTCGGGCTGACCGTCTGGGCGCTGACCGGGCCCGGCCCCAACCCGCTCGCCGACGCCGCGACCGAGGCGCTGTGCCTGCCCGGCGAGACGCCCTCGGTGCAGGAGGCGCACCTGGTGACCGTGCACCTGCTGTGCGAGGTCGTCGACCGGGTGCTGGCGCCCGCGCCGCGCGCCGTCGAACAGGAACTGGTCCCGTGAGCCCGCGCACGCGCGCCTCGATCGTCGTGGTCGGCGACTGCCTGCGCGACGTCGACGTGGTCGGCGCCGTGGACCGGCTGTGCCCGGACGCGCCGGCGCCGGTGCTCGCCGAGTCCTCCCGCCGCGAACGTCCCGGCGGGGCGGGGCTGACCGCCCTGCTCGCGTCCCGGAGCACGCAGCGCCCGGTGCGGCTGGTGACGGCGCTGGGATCGGACGCCGACGAGATGCGCGCGCTGCTGTCCGGCGTGGACGTGGTGGCGCTCGGCGCGGGCGGCACGACGCCCACCAAGACCCGCATGCTCACCGACGACCGCGTGCTGCTGCGCGTGGACTCGGGCGGCCTGGGACCGGTCACCGCGTCCGACGAGGCCGTCGACGCCATCGCCGGGGCGGGCGTGGTGCTGGTGTCGGACTACGGCCGCGGGATCACCGCCGACCCGGCGATCCGGGCGGCGCTCACCGACGCGGCCGCGCGCGTCCCGGTCGTCTGGGACCCGCACCCGAACGGCTCCCCGCCCGTCCCCGGCGCGACCCTGGTCACCCCGAACCTGGGCGAGGCGCGGGGCTACGTGAGCGCTTTCCGCCCCTATCAGGGAGGAAAGCACTCACAAGGGTTTCCTCGCGAGCAGGCCGAGCTCGGGGACGCGCTGCGCGAGCACTGGGGCGTCGACGCCGTCGCCGTGACCGCCGGGAGCTCCGGTGCTGTCCTCCGCACCGCCACCGGCACCTCGGTGGCCCCCGCCGCGCCCGCCACCGGCGGCGACCCCTGCGGCGCCGGCGACCGGTTCGCCGCGAGCGTCGCGGTCGCCCTCGCCGAGGGCTCCGCCGTCGACGACGCCGTGCGCCGGGGCGTCGCGGACGCCGCCGCGTTCGTCGCCGCCGGGGGAGCGTCCGGGCTGGACGACGACGCGGCACCGGAGCAGCCCGACCCCGTCGCCGCCGCCCGGGCCCGCGGCGCCACCGTCGTCGCCACCGGCGGCTGCTTCGACCTCCTGCACGCCGGGCACGCCCGCACCCTCGCCGCCGCCCGACAGCTCGCCGGCGAGGACGGCGTGCTCGTCGTCTGCCTCAACTCCGACGCCTCGGTGCGCCGCCTCAAGGGCCCCGAGCGGCCCGTGGTCGCCGAGGCCGACCGCGCCGAGATGCTCGCCGCGCTCGCCTCCGTCGACGCCGTCGAGGTGTTCGACGAGGACGACCCGCGCGCCGTGCTCGACCGCCTGCGCCCCGACATCTGGGTCAAGGGCGGCGACTACGCGGGCGACGACCTGCTCGAGACCCCGCTGGTGCGCAGCTGGGGCGGCGAGGTCGTCGCCGTCCCGTACCACGCCGGTCGCTCGTCGACCCGGCTGCTGGCGCGCCTCCAGACCACCGACCCCGTCCCTTCGGGAGGAACGACATGACCAGCAACCCCGGCACCGTCCTCGTCACCGGCGGCTCGTCCGGCCTCGGCGCCGCGGTCGCCGACGCCGTCGTCGCCGCGGGTGGCACCCCCGTCGTGCTCGACCTCAAGGCGCCCGACGCCGGGCACGCCTTCGTCGAGGTCGACCTCGCCGACCCCCGCGCCGCCGAGAGCGCCGTCGCCCGCGCGAGCGAGCAGGTCGGCGGGCTCGACGCCGTCGTCACCGCCGCCGGCATCGACCGCTGCGGCAGGCTCGTCGACGTCGAGCCCGGCGAGTGGGACCGCGTCGTCGCGGTCAACCTGCTCGGCACCGCCGCCGTCGTCCGCGCCGCCCTGCCGGAGCTCGAGGCGCGCCGCGGCAAGGTCGTCACCGTCTCCTCGACGCTCGGGGTCAAGGCCGTGTCCGACGCGACCGCCTACTGCGCGTCGAAGTTCGGCGTCGTCGGCTTCACCCGCGCGCTCGCCGCCGAGACCGCGGGCCGCGTCGGCGTGACGCTGCTGATCCCCGGCGGCATGTGGACCCACTTCTTCGACGACCGCCCCGACCAGTACAAGCCGGGCGCCGACGCGAAGCTCAACGACCCGGCGCAGACCGCCGACGCCGTGCTCTACGCGCTGACCCGCCCCGCGGGCAGCGAGGTGCGCGAGCTGGTGGCGACCTCGTCGGAGGAGGGCTCGTACCCGTGAGCCGGCGGCCCTCAGCGCAGGTCGGCGGCCGCGGCGTCGGCGTCGGGGTAGGTGTCGAACAGCTCGGTGAGCCCGGTGAGGCTCAGCGCCCGCCCCGCGGTGCGCGGCACCCCGGCCAGGCGCAGCTCGCCCTCGCGGGCGATCGCGGCCTCGCGCTCGGCGATGAGCAGCGCCAGCCCCGCCGACCCCATGAACTCGACGCCCGAGAGGTCCAGCACCACGTGCCGCGCGCCGGCGGTGACCTGCTCCTGGATCGCCGCGCGCAGGGGCGACGCGGTGGCCGTGTCGACGTCGCCGACCGGGCGCACGACGGCGATCTCCGGACTCACCAGGCTCGCCGCGACGTCGGCGGTGTCGGGGGTGGTCTGCTCGTCGGCCATCGGCGCTCCCGGGACGGACGGGTCACCCCGTCGGTGACGGGGCGAAGCGCGACAGTACCGAGGCCGCTTCCGCAGCGCCGTGCGGCGGGAACGCGTGCCGCCGACCGCACCCGTGCGGGTTCCCCCGGAAGGACGGATCGCTGATGGCCGCGCCCGAGATCGAGCGCCCCTCGTCGCCCACCGTGGCGTCGGCGCCCCTCGAGGCCGCCCCGCTCGCCGCGGAGCTGCCCGCCCGGCTGGCCGCCGCGGCCCCGCGCGTCGTCGTGCTCGGCGACACCGTGCTCGACCAGTGGCTGACCGGCCCGTCGCGGCGGCTGTCGCGCGAGGCACCGGTGCCGGTCGTCGAGGTGGACCACACCCGCGGCTCGCCGGGCGCCGCCGCCAACACCGCGGCCAACCTCGCCGCGCTCGGCGCACGGACGGAGCTGGTGTCGGTGCTGGGTGACGACGCCGACGCCGCGACCGTGCGCGCGCTGCTCGAGGCCTACGGCGTCGGCACCGACGGCGTGGTCACCGACCCGACGCGTCCCACCGCGGCCAAGCGTCGGGTGCTCGCGGACGACGCGCTGGTGGCGCGCTTCGACACGACGTCGCGGGCGCCGGTCGGTCCGGAGGCGCGCGCGGCGATGCACGCCGCGCTGCGCCGGGCCGTCGACGGCGCCGACGCGGTCGTGGTGTGCGACTACGACGGCGGCGCGCTCGACGACGTCGTCGACCTCCTGGGACGCCCCGGGGAGCGGACCTTCCGGCTCGTCGTCGACGCCCACGACCCGGCGCGCTGGGCGGCGGCACGCCCCGACGTCGTCACCCCGAACGCGGGGGAGGCCGCGACGCTGCTGGGCCGGGACCTCGGTGGGCCCGACCGGGTCGCCGCCGCGGAGGCCGCCGGCCCCGAGCTGCGGGAACGCTCCGGGGCCGACGCCGTCGTCGTCACCCTCGACCGCGAGGGGGCGCTGCTGCTGCCCTCCGACGGTGATGCCCCGGCCCACCGGACGTTCGCGCGCCCGGCACCCGAGGCCAACACGTGCGGCGCGGGCGACACGTTCACCGCCGCGCTGGTGCTGGCGCTCGCCGCGGGCACCCCGGCGGCCACCGCCGTCGAGCTCGCGCAGGCCGCCGCGGACGTCGTGGTGGGACGGCCCGGGACCTCGGTGTGCGGCACCGGCGAGCTCGCCGAGCGCGTCGCGGCGGCGGAGGGCCCGCTGCTCGACGCGACGTCGCTCGCGGCGATCGTCGACGAGCAGCGCGTCGCGGGCCGGCGGGTGGTGTTCACCAACGGCTGCTTCGACGTCGTGCACCGCGGCCACGTCGCGTCGCTCAACCAGGCCAAGCGCCTCGGCGACGTGCTGATCGTGGCGCTGAACTCCGACGACTCGGTGGCGCGGCTCAAGGGACCGTCGCGGCCGGTGAACCCGCTCGCCGACCGCGCGGCGGTGATCGGCGCGCTGAGCTGTGTCGACCACGTGACGGTGTTCGACGACGACACCCCCGCCGAGCTGCTCGAGCTGCTCCGGCCCGACGTGTACGCGAAGGGCGGCGACTACACGCCCGAGATGCTGCGCGAGTCCGCGACGGTCGGGGCGTACGGCGGGCGCGTGGTCATCCTGGACTACCTGCCCGACCGGTCGACGAGCGCGATCGTGGAGCGGATACGCGGTGGCTGACGTCGATGTGCTCGTGCCGACGCGGGGCCGGCCGGTGGAGCTGGCGACGACCCTCGCCGGGCTCGCGGCGCAGACCGGGGTGGAGTTCTCGCTGACGATCTCCGACCAGTCCGACGGTGACGCGTCGTGGGAGACGCCGTCGGCGCGCACGGTGATCCGGTGGCTGGAGCGCCGCGGCGTCGAGGTCGCGCTGCACCGGCACGGCCCGCCGCGGGGGATGGCCGAGCAGCGCGCGTTCCTCCTGTCGTGCGCGACGGCGCCGGCGGTGCTCTACCTCGACGACGACGTGTGGCTCGAGCCCGGCGCGCTCGCGCGCCTGCACCGGGCGCTGGGCGAGCTCGGGTGCGGGATGGTCGGCGCGGCGATGCAGGCGCTCGGGCACGCCGAGGACCGGCGGCCGGAGGAGGTCGAGTCGTTCTCGGTCTGGGACGGGCCCGTGGAGCCGGAGACGCTGGTCAAGGACGGGCCCGGCTGGGACCGCTGGCGCCTGCACAACGCGGCGAACGGGCTGCACCTCGCGGAGTCGGTGGGGGTGGACGGGCCGGGGAGTGCCGTGCCTTCCCCGGACGTCTACGTGCCCTACAAGGTGGCCTGGGTGGCGGGGTGCGTGCTGTTCGACCGGGCCAGGCTGGTGGAGGCCGGCGGCTTCGAGTTCTGGCGCGACGTGCCCCCGGACGCGCACGGCGAGGACGTCTATTCGCAGCAGCAGGTGATGGCACGCTCCGGCGCGGCGGGCATCCTGCCCCCGGGCGCGTACCACCAGGAGTCCCCGACCGCCCTCCCCGACCGCGGCATCTCCGCCGTCGACGCCCTCCCCGCGCGCCCCACGTGAGTGCTTTCCGCCCCTATTGGGGCGGAAACCACTCACGCACAGCGTGGGCAGCGCCGGAACGGGTCGGTCCACCCGATCCTTCGCAGGATCCATTCGACTTCCCTCGCCGTCCGGCAGGCGGTGGTCGTGACCTCGTGCCATCCGTAGGGCACCGCTGCGGCATCACTCATGATCGCGGCGACCGTTCGGCGGCGATCCGTGAAGGCTGTCAACTTGTCGGCGTGGGAGTCGTGACCGTCGAGTCGCACGATCGCACGACCCCGGGGCATGTCGTAGACGACGTCTTCGAAGCGTCGGATGCCATCCACCATGACGGGTTCCTGGCGAACACCGACCGGCAGACCATGGGCTCGCTCGACGTCATCGCGATAGCGGAGCTCGAGCATCGAATCGATGCCGTCCCGAAGCAACGAGACGGCATCGGCGATGGCTCGCCGGTGGCGTACCGGCCGCCGGAGCTCGGCGGCCCGCTCGAGAGTCGTCGGGTGCACCCGATGAGCGACGGCGAGCTCGTGCGCGAGACGAGTGGCCTCCTCAGGACCGGCGGCATTCGTCACGAGGTCGAGGATCGTGTGCACCCGGTTGGTCCGTGGAGGGAGGAGTCCCTCGGCGCCGATGTGAGCGAAGGCCCGGGACCGATGGAGGTGCAGCCCGTCTGACCGCATCGCGGAGCTGCCGTACGGAACTGTCACGTGGATCGGCCGCGTCGGATCCACCGGCACCATCCCCCACAGCTCGCCGGCGGTCTCGTGACTCAACATCGCCGCTCCTCGGCAGGCGAGGAGCGCACCCGTGCGCCGAGCTTCCGGCGAGACGGGCCCGTTGTGCAGGACGTAGACACCGCGGTGGAGCCCCTGCCAGCGGCCGGCTCGCAGCTGTGCCTCGATGCCCCGGTCGGTGAAGCCCTGCCGATAGAGCTGTTCGACCGTCACCACGTCGTGCTGCTCGCGACGCAGCGCCTGCCATGCGTCCGGTTCCAGGTACATGCAGGGTTTGACGCAGGCGGGCGACCAGGGGATCCACCCTTACCTTCGTGAGTGGTTGTCCGCCCTATAGGGCAGGAAACCGCTCACGTGGGGCGCGCGCGGAGGGTTGAGGCGACCGCGAGGACGCGGGGGTCGGTGAGGAGATCCTCGAGAGGGCGGGAGAGGGGGATGCGCCAGTTCGGGTAGGCGTCGACCGTCCCGGGCAGGTTCGGCTGCCGCACGTCGCCGAGCACGTCGGTGAACGCCGCGAGCACGATGCGCGAGCGGGCCGTCGCGAGCAGCTGGTGCATCGCCAGCACGACGTCGTCGGTGTCGAACCCCTCGGCGCGCAGCAGCTCCAGCAGTTCCGCGCGGTCGCGCTCGGCGTCGGCGTACGCGGCGTCGACGTCGGTCAGCACCCCCGCCTCGGCCCGCGCCCGCACGTGCTCGTCGGCGAGGAACCCCGCCGCCGTCGGGAGGTCGTGGGTCGAGACGCTCGCCAGCGTGTCCGGGTGCCAGCGCCGCGGCGGCAGCAGGGCACCGTCCGGCGAGCGCTGGAACCACAGCACCGCGCACCCGAGCATCCCGTGCTCCGCGAGCCCTTCGGTGACCTCCGGCTCCACGGTCCCCAGGTCCTCGCCGACCACGACCGCGCCGGCCCGCGACGCCTCGATCGCCACGACCGCCAGCATCGCCCGCGCGTCGTAGTGCACGTAGGCGCCCTCGCGCGCCCCGCGCCCCGGCGGGATCCACCACAGCCGCCAGAGCCCCGCGACGTGGTCGACGCGCAGCCCGTCGGCGTGGCGCAGCACCCCGCGGATCATCGAGCGCAGCGGCGCGTACCCGGAGCGGGCGAGCGCGTCCGGGCGCCACGGCGGCAGCGCCCAGTCCTGGCCCTGCTGGTTGAAGTCGTCCGGTGGCGCGCCCACCGACACCCCCGGCGCCAGCGCGTCCGCGAGCGTCCACGCGTCCGCGCCGCCCGCCGAGCACCCGACGGCGAGGTCGGCGATCAGCCCCACGGCCATGCCCGACGCCGACGCGTGCGCCTCCGCGAGCTGAGCGTCGGCCAGCTGCAGGCACCACGCGTGGAACAGCACCCGGTCGGCCAGCTCCGCGCGGGCGGCGGCCACGGAGGAGTCCCCCACGTGCCCCAACCCCGCCGGCCACGACCGCAGGTCGCTCCCGTGCCGTTCCGCGAGCGCGTACCAGGTCGCGACGTCGCGCAGCTCCGGGTCGAGCGCGTCCACGTCGGCCGGCGCGTCGGCGTCGTACGGCCGCAGCAGCTCCAGCGCCGCCCGCTTCGCCGCCCACACGGCGTCGTGGTCGACGAGCTCCCCGGACGGCGGCCGCACCGCGTCGACGGCCGCACGCACCGCGACCGGCGCGGCGGCGTACGCCGGCAGCGACGACACCCGCACGTACAGCGGGTGCAGGAACCGCCGGCTCGACGGCGAGTACGGCGACGGCTCGACCTCCGGGGCCAGCGCGAGCGCGTGCAACGGGTTGACCAGCAACGCCCCCGCGCCCTGCGCGGCGGTCCCGGACAGCAGCGCGCCCAGGTCCCCGTAGTCCCCGCAGCCCCACGACTCCGCGGACCGCACCGCGTACAGCTGCACCATCCAGCCCCACGTCGGGGGTGGCGCCGCCAGCCGCGGCGGCGCGACGATCAGTGCGACGTCCTGGTCGCCGACCACGAGCCGGTGGTAGCCGACGGGCAGGTCGTCCGGCACCGCGGACACGGACCGCTCCGAGCCGTCCTCGAGCGTCACGACGCCGGGGCCCGGCAGCGGCCGGCCCGCTCCGGCGTCCACCACCACCGTCGCCGGCAGCGCGTCCGGGTCGACCGAGCGCACCGCCTCCAGCGCGGACGCCAGTGCGGCCGGCGTGGTCGCGTCGACGTCGAGGGCGCCCAGGACGTCGAGCACGACGCCGCGGTCGACCTCGACCTCCTGCTCGCTGCTGTCGCGGTAGCGCACGGCGACGCCGTGGGCGGTGGCGAGCTCGGCGAGCTCGGGCTCGATCACCGGCGTCTCCAGGAAGAGAGAGGGAAGGGACGCGCAGGATGTCAGGCCGACGGGCGGCGTCGCGGCGCGGGCGGCAGCTCCTCGGCGCCCTCGGAGCGCCGCCGCGCCCGGGCCGCGACGTCGTCGGCGACCGAGCGCGCGGCGGTGCCGGGGCGGCGCACCCCCGCGAGGGCGGCGACCGCGCTCACGGCGAGCCCGGCCAGGGCGGCCGCGCGGCGGGCGCTCCACCCGCGGGCGAGCAGCGTCGCGGCGAGCTCCCGCGCGGCGACGGTGTCGCGGCGGGCACGCTGCGCGAGCGTGCGCAGGTCCGACGGCACCACGGGCCGTTCGTGGGAGACGGACAGGGATGCGGGCAGGGATGCGGGCAGGGACGTGGGGGCGGCGGCCGGCGGGGCCAGGGGAGAAGTGCTGTCTTCGCGGAGCACGGTCACCTTTCGTGGAGGTCGTCACCCTCGGGATCGGTCGCGCCGCCCCCCGCGAAACGTGACGATCACGCCGGCGCGAGCAGCTGCTTCTCCCGGACCACCGGCATCGACAGCGTGCGGTAGCCGCCCTCGTCGAACAGCACCACGACCGAGTCCTCCGCGACCGTCGTGACTGTCCCCTGACCCCACTCGTCGTGCCGGACGGCCTCGCCCGGCACCGGGTCGCCGTCGCGTGAACCCGCCCGGTCCCCGGGGTCGCCGGGGTGCCCGGCGTCGCAGTGGTCGCAGAGCCCGCACGGCTCGTCGCGCGGCTCCCCGAGCGCCTCGAGCAGCGTCCGGCGCCGGCAGCCGGTGCCCTCGGCGTACCGCCGCACCAGCTCGACCTTGGTCTGCTCGCGCTCCCGGCGCCGCGCGACCAGCGCCGCGGCCTGCGCCGCGACGTCCCCGACGTCCGTGCAGTCGACGACGTCCCCGGGCGCGAGACGCCGCCCCGACAGCCGGCGCACCGCCCCCAGCGCCACGAGCGGCGGCACCGCCCGCGCGAGCCCGGCCTTCGACACCGCCGCGGGCTTCGCCAGCTCGTCCTGCGCGATCCCGTCGGGGTGCCGGCACACCGCCGCGAGCACGGTGGACAGCGCGCCCGTGCCCGGGTCGCGGCCGGAGGCGAACAGCTTGGGGCGGGAGAGGTCCTGGGGCCGGTGGAACAGCACCGCGCGCGCTGGCTCCCCGTCGCGCCCGGCCCGGCCGATCTCCTGGTGGTAGGCGTCGATCGAGGTCGGGGTGTCGCCGTGCACCACCCAGCGCACGTCGGGCTTGTCGATCCCCATCCCGAACGCGCTGGTGGCGACCACCACCGGCACCTCGCCCGCCATGAACGCGTCCTGCACACGGGCCCGCTCGCGCGCCTTCATGCCGCCGTCGTAGGCCTCGGCGGACACACCGGCCTCGCGCAGACGGTCGCGCACGAGCGTCGTGTGCCGGCGGGTGGTGACGTAGACGATGCCCGCGCCGTCCTGGGCCGTGAGCTCGGTGACCTCGGCGACGACGCGGTCCCACTTCGCCTCCTCTTCGTGCACGAGGTGCGCGGTGAGGTGGATGTGCGGGCGGTCCGGGTCCCGCACGACCACGCACGCGTCGGGCACGCCGAGCAGCTCGACGATCTCGCCGCGGGCCGGGGTCGACGCGGTGGCGGTGAGCGCCAGCACGCGCGGCCGGCCCAGGCGCCGGCGGGCGAGCGCGAGCCCGAGGTAGTCGGGCCGGAAGTCCGGGCCCCAGTCGCAGACGCAGTGCGCCTCGTCCACCGCGAGCAGGGTCGGCGCCCCGGCCGCCAGCGCGTCGAGGACGTCCTCGCGGGCGAGCTGCTCGGGGGAGGTGACGAGCACCTCGACCTCCCCGTCCCGGAAGCGGTCGAGGACCGCCTCGCGCGGCACCGTCGAGTTCAGCACCTCGGCGCGGATGCCGGCGTCGACGAGGTGCGCGACCTGGTCGCGGTGCAGCGACAGCGTCGGCGACACCACCACGGTCGGGCCGCCCAGCACGAGACCGGTGACGGCGTACACCGCGCTCTTGCCGGCGGCCGGGGGCAGGACGGCGAGGCAGTCGTCGGCGAGCGCGCCGAGCACGGCCTCGCGCTGGCCGTCGCCGAGCTCCGCGCCCTCCCCGAGCACGCGGGTCACGGCGGCGTCGACGGCGTCGAGGACGGGACGGGAGACGGCGCCACACGGGCCGGAGACGTCCTGGGGGAGATCGGGCACCGGCCGGTGGTAGCCGGACTCTCCCCACCAGAAACGGCGTTCCGAGGGGCGGGGCCGGGGGTAAGCCCGCCCGGTGGAACTGGTGCACGTGGAGCCCTACGGGCCCGGGATCGGCCGGCGCCGTCGCGGCAAGGGCTGGAGCTACTTCGACCGCGAGACCGGCGAGTCGGTCACCGACGCCTCGCACATCGACCGCATCCGCGGGATCGTCGTCCCGCCGGCCTGGCAGGACGTCTGGATCTGCGCCGACCCGGCCGGGCACATCCAGGCCGTCGGCACCGACGCGGCCGGGCGCCGCCAGTACCGCTACCACGACGAGTGGACCCGGCAGCGCGACCGCGAGAAGTTCGACCGCGTGACCCGGCTCGGCGGGGTCATCGGCGACGCCCGCATCGAGATCGCCGACCGGCTCACCCGGGGCAGGGGCCTCGGCCGCGACCGCGTCCTCGCCGGCGCGGTCTGGATGCTCGACCTCGGCGTCTTCCGAGTGGGCCACGAGGAGTACGCCAGCGACGACTCGCCCGGCGACGCCTCCTTCGGCCTCGCCACCCTGCGCCGCGAGCACGCGTCCGCGCGCCGCGACGGCGGCGTCGAGTTCCGCTACACCGCCAAGTCCGGCGTCCCCCGCCGGATCACGCTGCACGACGAGCACGTCCACACCCTCGTGACCTCGCTCAAGCGCCGCCGCGGCGGGGGCGAGGACCTCCTGGCGTACCGCCGCGGCGGGCGCGGCGGCGACCGCGGCCCGTGGCACGACGTCACCGCGCAGGACGTCAACGACGCCGTGCGCGAGCTGATCGGCGACGAGTTCACGGCGAAGGACCTGCGCACGTGGAACGCCGGTGTGCAGGCCGCGGTGGCGCTCGCCGGCGAGTGCGACGACGCCGGCCTGCCGCCCCGCGCCCAGCGCAGGCAGCGCAGCGCCGTGACCCGCACGATGAAGGCCGTCTCCGAGCAGCTCGACAACACCCCCGCGGTGTGCAAGCGCTCCTACGTCGACCCGGTGCTGGTCAGCCACTTCGAGAACGGCCGCACGATCGCCGACGCCGTGCGCGACGGGGCCGGGCTCGACGACCGGGCGATGCGCACGCACGTCGAGCGGGCCGTGCTGGCGCTGCTCGAGGAGCGGGCGATCGATCTGTCCGCCGCCGCCTGACGGGCGGAACGGCTCAGACCGTCGTCATCTCCGCCCACACGGTCTTGCCGTCGCGGTGGGTGTCGACGCCCCAGGTCGTCGCGACGGCGGCGACCATCGCCAGACCGCGCCCGCGCGGTGACGTCGGCGCGGGCAGGTGCGCCTCGGGCAGCGGGGCGAGGTCGAAGTCCCGGACGGTCAGGCGCAGCAGGTGCGCCCGGCGCTCGACCTCGACGACCGAGGCGCTGACCGCGTGCTCGACCGCGTTGGTCACGAGCTCGGTGACGACGATCTCGGCGGCCTCGCGGGTGTCCTCGTCCACGGCCCAGTGCCCGCAGACGCGGCGGACTTGCACGCGGGCGTCCCCGGGCGCGCGCGGGTCGACGCCGAAGCGCCACCACCCGCGCACCAGCTCCGGCCGCTCGTCGAGGTGGGACAGCGCGGTGTCGACGTCGGGGTGCACCGGGATCCGCTCGGCGACCCGCGAGCTGACGAGCAGCGCGGCGGTCGTCAGGTCGGGCGCCGCCACGGCGAGCCGGACGTCGGGCCACTCGCCGGCGCGCGACGCGGCCTCGGTGAACGCGTGGACCGCGCCGGAGTGCGCGAGCTCGACGCCGGACACGTCGGCGACCACGGCGCCGTGCTCACGCAGCAGGCCGGTGAGGCGCTCGACGAGGGGGTGGGCGTTCGTCACGGACAGGGGTCCGGAGAGCGCGACGACGACCGGCGGGCCCGCGGCCCGCTCCGATGCCTCCCGGCCCTCCGACCACGCGTCGGTCCCGCCGTCCCCCGTGTTCTCGAGGGGCAGCTCGATCCTTGTGTCCACGACTCACCTCGGGGCCCTGGTACCCCCGCCCCCCGACGCCCATGCGCACTTCGCCGCTCCGGTCGCCGGACGCGCCGGGCGGCGCCGGTCGGCGCGCCGGGCCGACGGCCGGCGGGCCATGATGGAGGCATGAGCGAGCAGGACGAACGGCCCTCGTCCGCACTGGCGGCGGCGGCCGCGTCGGGGGCGGGGGAGGGCGCGGGCACCGGCGACCTGGTCGCGTCGCCGGGCGCGGTCATGCGGGTCGCCGGGATGGTCGGCAAGCTCGTCGAGGAGGTCCGGGCGGCGCCGCTGGACGAGGCCGGGCGCTCGCGGCTCGCGGACATCCACGAGCGGTCGATCCGGGAGCTCGAGCAGGGGCTCGCCCCGGAGCTGCGGGAGGAGCTGCGGCGCATCACGCTGCCGTTCTCGTCCGACGCGACGCCGTCGCAGGCCGAACTTCGGATCGCGCAGGCGCAGCTGCTGGGGTGGCTCGAGGGGCTGTTCCACGGCATCCAGAGCGCCGTGCTCGCGCAGCAGATGGCCGCGCGGGGGCAGCTCGAGCAGATGCGTCAGGGACGCGGGCGGCCCGCGCCGACCGTGGACGGCAGCGGGCAGTACCTCTGAGTCCCTCAGCGGGCCTCGTAGACGACGGTGCCGGTCTCGCGGCCGTTGGCGCGCAGCGCGACGCGGCGCTCGTCCTCGGTCAGGCCGCCCCAGACGCCGTAGGGCTCGCGCGTCGCCAGGGCGTGACGCCGGCACGGCTCGATGACGGGGCAGGAGGCGCACACCTTCTTGGCCTCGGCCGCACGGTGCTCACGACGCGGACCGCGCTCGCCGTCGGGGTGGAAGAAGAAGCTCGAGTCCATCCCGCGGCACGACCCGTGGAGCTGCCAGTCCCACTCGTCGATGATGGGGCCGGGCAGGAGTCGGATGTCGGCCATGGCGGTCCTCCCAGTCGGGGCGTCCGACCGAGGGAGTTGGTTTCCCCGGAATCGGAGTGACGACGGCGGTATCCCCTGCGGGTCGAGACGGCAAACACCCCTGAACGGCCCAGTCGGGCGCTCGATCGAGGGGTCTTCCGCCGGCGCTCGTGGCTGCGGAGGACTGTGACGTGCCGCCCGCGTCGTGAACGGGTGCCCACGGGGGGTGACGAGTAGGCTCAGCGGGACGGCAAGTACGTTGCCGGGGGACTGACGGGGACTGCCCGGGACACTCCCGGGCACACACCCGACCTGACCGGAGGGGGACCAGACGCCGTGGCCACCGATGACGACCTCACCGCGGAGGACCCGCTCGGCGTCGACGTCCAGCGATCGAACGGCGCGTCGGTGATCCGGCTGGCCGGCGAGATCGACATGCTGACGACGCCGGCGCTGCGCGCCAAGGTGAACGAAGAGCTCCAGGGCAAGCCCACGGTGCTCGTGCTCGACATGCTCTCGGTCGAGTTCCTCGGCTCGAGCGGCCTCGCGCTGCTCGTCGAGGCGCTCGACGAGTCCCGCAACCGCGACGTGGCGCTGCGCCTCGTCGCGAACTCGCGGCCGGTGAGCCGGCCGCTCCAGGCCACCGGCCTGACCGACCTGTTCGCCCTCTACCCGTCGGTCGAGGCCGCCCTGGCCGGATGACCGGCGCGGGGCCCTGCCGTCCGCGTCGACTGCGCCGATACGGTGGCACCGCCACCGTCCTCCTCACCTGCCGCGAAACGGAGATCAGCAGCCGTGCAGACGCCGGAACCGCAGCAGCGTGATCGCTCGTCCACCGTCACCGATCCGGGCGCCGGCTCGGGCGGCCTCGCCGAGACCCCGACCCCGGTCGAGGTCCGTGTGCACGCCGACCCCGCGCTGATCCCGTCGGTGCGTGCGGTGGCGGCCGACCTCGCCGCGCGTGCCGACTTCGACCTCGACGCCGTGTCCGACCTGCGGATGGCGGTCGACGAGGCCTGCTCGGCCCTGGTGCCGCTCGCCCGCGAGGGCGGTCAGCTGCGCTGCGGTTTCGCGATGTCCGAGGGCCGGATCGACGTCATCTGCCGTGTGCCGGTGACGGGCGACGCGGCCCTGCGCCAGGACACCTTCGGGTGGCGGGTGCTCACGACGCTCACCGACGACGCGCAGGTGCTCGACGCCGACCCGGAGTGGCTCGGCATCCACCTGCGCAAGCAACGGCTCGACCCGTGACCGAGTCGGCGCGCGCGCTGTCGGACGCCGCCGAGGAGACGTCGCAGGAGTCCTCCGATTCGGCCGGCCCGACCGAGTCCTCGGGCTCGTCGGGATCGGGTCGGCGGGGCGGGTCCTCGCGCAACGAGGACTCGTACGACCACCTCGTCCCGATGCTCACCGAGCACGCCGGGCTGGCCACCGACGACCCGCGCCGCGAGGTCCTGCGCGACCGCCTCGTCGAGGGCTACCTGCCCCTGGCGCGGCACATCGCGCGCCGGTTCGCCCAGCGCGGCGAGCCGCAGGAGGACCTCGAGCAGGTCGCGACCGTCGGGCTCATCCACGCCGTCGACCGGTTCTCGCCGGAGCGGGGCTCGGACTTCCTGTCCTACGCGGTCCCGACGATCACCGGCGAGGTGCGGCGGTACTTCCGCGACAAGGCGTGGTCGACGCGCGTGCCGCGCCGGCTCAAGGACCTGCGCCTGGCCATCGGGTCGGCGATGCCCCTGCTCTCGCAGGAGCTCAACCGCGCGCCCACCGCCGGCGAGCTCGCCGAGCACCTCCAGCGCAGCCGCGAGGAGGTGCTCGAGGCCCTCGAGGCCGCGAACGCGTACCGGTCGAGCTCGCTGGACGACATGCTCGTCGACGACCCCTCGAGCGGGCGCCTCGCCGACGTCCTGGGCTCCGCGGACGCGGAACTCGAGCAGGTCGAGCACCGCGAGACCGTCCAGCCGGCCCTGCGCAAGCTCCCGGAGCGCGAGCGCACGATCGTCATGCTCCGCTTCTTCGGCGGCATGACGCAGACGCAGATCGCGGAACGTGTCGGCGTGTCGCAGATGCACGTCTCGCGCTTGCTCACCCGCACCCTTGCGACCCTCCGCGCCGACCTCTCGGACCCCCCGACTCCCTGAGCGCGCGCCCCCCGGGTACCAGCGATGCGGCATTGCTGGCGTCTCACGCCAGGATCGCCACATCCTCGCTCGCGCGACACGCCGTGGTGGTCGTGGTCCGGGGTGTGTCAGCGTGGCGGCCACGGGCGGCACGCAGCGGAGCGGAGCTGCCGCGCCGGAGGCGAGACACTGCGCTCAACGTCAGGAAAGCCCCCACGATCATGTGCTGACCGGCAGCCGCTGGTAGCTGCGTAGCAGCAACGAACGCCGCCGCACCGCGCCGTCCTCCCGGTGCAGTGCCGGCATCCGTGCCGCAAGCGCCGCCAGCGCGACCCGCCCCTCGAGCCGGGCCAGCGGCGCACCGAGGCAGTAGTGGATGCCACCCGAGAACGCGAGGTGCTCGCCGCGCGTCGGGCGGTCGAGGTCGAAGACGTCGGGGTCGGCGTGCACGGCGGGGTCGCGGCCGGCGGCCCCGAGCATCGCCATGACCACGGTGTCGGGCGCGACGTCGCGGTCACCGAGGCGCAGCGTCTCGTGCGGCGTCCGCGCGGTGAACTGGATCGGCGCGTCGAACCGCAGGCTCTCCTCGACGGCGTCGGCCGCGCGCCCCGGGGAGGCGGACAGCTGCGCCCACGGCTCGCGGGCCTCGGTCATGGCGGCGACGGCGTTGGACAGCAGCGTGCTCGTCGTCTCGAACCCGGCGAGCAGCAGCAGCGCGGCGAGGCTGACCGTTTCCTGCGCGTCGGCGTCCTGCGCGGCGAGGTGGCTGATGAGGTCGTCGGCGGGATCGTGGCGGCGCTTCTCGAGGAGGTCGCCGAGCAGCGCCCGGAGTTCGCCGATCGCGATCTCGAGCCTGTGCAGCGCGCGCAGCGAGCGCACCCCACCCAGCCCGGCGGCCACGGCGCGCCCCCACTGCGCGAACGCGCCCGCGTCGGCGTCGGGCACCCCGAGGATCTCGGCGATGACCGCGACGGGCAGGGGCGTGGCGACGTCGGCGACGAGGTCGAAGCGTCCCTGCTTCGCTGCCTCGTCGGCGAGCCGTTCCGAGAGCGCGACGACCAGCGGCTCGTAGCCGTTGACGCGGGCCGGCGTGAAGAAGGTGCCGACGAGCCGTCGCAGGCGCGTGTGCTCGGGCGGGTCCATGCCGAGGAAGGACAGGTCGACGGGCTCGAGCAGCGGGTCGCGCTCGCCCTCGACGGCGCCGCCGAGCGAGCCGCCGCTGCGCGTGCGCACCATGAACCGGCGGTCGCGGACGAGGTCGCGACACATCGCGTGCGTGGCGACGACGAGCACGCCGGCGCGGCTCGCGTACGGCTGCGCGGCCTCTCTGAGCTGCCGCTGGATCGCGGTCGGGTCGTCGATCCACGGTCGGTAGAGCAGGCGCAGCACGGGGTCGCCGGCCAGCGCCATCGCCAGCCCGCCGGCGCGCACGACGGCGAGACGCGTCCCCAGCCTCACGTCGCGCCGCAGGTCCATGACGCGATCCTGGCGCGCCTGCCTGTCGCGAGGAAGCCTCGTGATCGTGGCGGATTTCCTGACGCACAGTGTCAGCGTGGCCGCCACGCTGGAACACCTCAGCCGGCGTGTCGCGCGAGCGAGGC
>NZ_JBBEGM010000008.1:0-307237 GCF_037400335.1 Actinomycetospora flava | reverse complement strand
AGGGGCGACAGCGATCCTGCGAGCCAGAACATCAGCAGCCAGACTCCCAACCACCGCAACAGCGGCAAGCCGACCCTGACACTGAGGCGATCCTGGCCCTACCGGCTTGCTGAATTGGATCGCCAGCGATGCCGCATCGCTGGCACACCCCCCGCTGCTACGCCGCGCAGGAACCGGTGCTGACGCGGCCCGTGGCGCCCGGGGAGGCGTCGAGGGCCGGGCGGACCTGGTCGGCGGTGAGGACGAAGCCGGTGTCGCCCTGGTCCACGGCCGCACCGAAGACGACGCCGATGACGCGGCCCTGCGGGTCGACCAGCGGTCCGCCGGAGTTCCCGGAGCGGACCTGCCCGCGGATCGTGTAGACGTCGCGGGTGACGGTCTCGCTCTCGTAGATGTTCGGGCCGCGCAGCTGGATCCGCTGGCGCACCTTCGCGGGCGACGACGAGAACGGGCCGTCGAGCGGGTAGCCGAGCGCCACCGCGTTGTCGCCGGTCTCGGCGCTCGCGAAGTCGAACTCCAGCGGGTTCGCGTCCAGCCCGGGCACGGCGAGCACGGCGACGTCGACCTCGTCGTCGTAGTAGACGACGCGCGCCGAGCGGGTGCGGGCGTCGCCGTCGGAGGTCGGCACCTCCACGGACACCTCGTCGGTGCCCGCGACGACGTGCGCGTTGGTCATCACCCGGTCCTCGCCGATGACGAAGCCGGTGCCCTCGAGCGCGCGCTGGCACGACGGCGCGCGGCCGCGGACCTTGAGCACGCTGGAGCGGGCCTGCTGCACGACGGGGTCCTCGACGAGCGCCTGCTCGGGCGGCGGCACGTCCGCGATCGGCGTCGACGAGAACGGGCTGAGCACATCCGGGAAGCCCGAGGCGTCGAACAGCGCGCGCAGCTCGTTGGGCAGCTGGCGCAGCGGGGTCGGCATGACGGCGTCGACGCCCGCGAGCACCCGGGAGTCGCGCAGCGAGGACGCCAGCGCGGTCTCCGACGAGCCCGCCAGCGGCAGCGCGATCAGCCAGGCGACGATCAGCGCGGTGAGCGCCTGCAGGATGGAGCCGAAGAAGGAGTCGACGGTGCGCACCGCGGGCAGGCGCATCCGGTCGCGCAGCGCGCGCCCCAGGTAGACCCCGAGCGTCTCGCCGAGCGCGACCAGCGCGACGACGAGCAGGACGCTCACGACGATCTTCGAGGTGGTGCTCTCGAAGTTGTCGACGAGCGCGGGCGCGATCTTCAGGCCCAGCAGCGCGCCCCCGAGCACGCCGAGGAAGCTCAGGGCGGCGACGGCGAGACCGTGGCGCCAGCCCGAGATGCCCGCGGCGATCGCGAGCAGCACGACGACGACGTCGACCCAGCTCACCGGATCGGCCCTCCTTCGGCCGTGTCCGGCCGGGTCGGCGCAGGGTGCGCTGTGGTCGCTTCGCTCAGGTCGTGCCGCTGCGCCCACGCCTCGTCGAGGTCACGCACGTCGGAACCGTCCCAGGGTCTCGCCCACCCGCCCAGGGTGAGCATCCAGTCCACCAGCCCCGCCGTGAAGCCCCAGACGAGCAATCCCCCTGCGGCGAACGCGGGACCGGTGTAACCGGAGGGGCCGGTGACGCGGAAGCGCACGGCCGGATCGGCCAGCGTGGCGACCGGCACGCGCACCACCGCGGCGGTCTCGGCGGGGTCGACGACGCGCACCGGTGAGGGGCGGGCCCAGTGGGCGAGCACCGGTGTCACGGCGAAGCCGGTCACCGGGATGGTCAGCGGCGGCAGGGTCACCAGCGGGACGACGCCGGACGGGTCGAGCCCGGTCTCCTCCTGCGCCTCGCGCAGCGACGCGGCCACGGGGCCGGTGTCCTCGGGATCGATCGACCCGCCGGGGAACGCCGCCTGCCCCGCGTGCGAGCGCATGTCCGCGGCGCGCTCGGTGAGCAGGAGCTCGGGGCCCTCACCGAAGAGCATCAGGACCGCGGCGCTGCGGCCGTTCGGCGCCGTGCCGGCGAGCCGGCGGCGGAACGGGACGTCGTCGGGACCGAGCCGCCGGCACGCCTCGACGAGCGGCGCCAGCCACGCCGGGGCCGCGTCGGGACGCAGAGCCTCCGAGGTCTCCGAGGTCACCGTGCACCGCCCCGGGCCGCGTCGACCGCCGCGCGCACCTGCTCGGGCGTGCGGAGGACCTCCGGGGGAATGTTCACGACGCTGCCGTCGGCGCGCACCAGCACGCTGACCGGCAGGATCGGCGGGGCGCCGAGCTTCGGGGCGACGACCTGCGCGGGGTCGCTCACCGAGGGGTAGCGGGCGCCGAAGCTCTCGAGCAGCGCGAGCGCCGACGTCGCGCGGTCGTTCGCGTCGACGCCGAGGACGGCGACCGCCCCCGGCTGCTCGGTGTACGCCCGCAGCGCCGGGACCTCCTCGCGGCACGGCCCGCACCACGACGCCCAGAAGTTGACGAGGGTCTCGCGCCCGCCGAGCGCCGCGGCGAGGTCGACCGGGCCCGGCGCGCCCAGGCACTCCAGGGTCACGTCCGCGAGCGCGCCGACCGGCGCCGCGCCGGGCACCGTGACCGGGCAGGGCTCGAGCCCGGCGGACCCGCGGGCGTCGGCGAGCGCACCCGGGTCGTCGCTGCCGGCGACGGGAGCGGGCTGGAGCACCGACGAGGAGTCGGCGGCCGGGGCGCCGGTGTCCCGCGGCCACAGCGCGATGACGCCGACGACGGCGAGCACCACGACCACCAGGGTGGCCCGGATCTCGGCGCGGGTCACCGCTCGAGGCCGACGAGGGCGAGGAGGTGGTCGGCGTCGGGACCCTTGATGAGCTTCGCGGCCTTGGCCGGGTCGGTCTCGCCGGTGCCCCACGACGGGCAGTCGCGACGCAGCGAGCAGGCCCCGCAGGCCGGCTTCTTGGCGTGGCAGACGCGGCGGCCGTGGAAGATCAGGCGGTGGGAGAGCATCGTCCAGTCCTTGCGGGGGATGAGCTCGCCGACCTCCTTCTCCACCTGGACCGGGTCCTCCGACGTCGTCCACGCGAACCGGCGCGCGAGGCGCCCGAAGTGCGTGTCGACGGTGATGCCCGGGACACCGAAGGCGTTGCCGAGCACGACGTTGGCGGTCTTGCGCCCGACGCCGGGCAGCGTCACGAGGTCCTCGAGCCGCCCCGGCACGACGCCGTCGAAGCGCTCGACCAGCGCGGCGCCCAGCTTCGTCACCGACTCGGCCTTGGCCCGGAAGAAGCCGGTCGGGCGCAGGATCTCCTCGAGCTCGACGCGGTCGGCGGCCGCGAACGCCGCGGCGTCCGGGTAGCGGGCGAACAGCCCCGGCGTCACCCGGTTGACCGTCACGTCGGTGGTCTGCGCCGACAGGACGGTGGCGACGAGCAGCTCGAGCGGCGAGGTGAAGTCCAGCTCGCAGTGCGCATCGGGGTGCGCGACGGCCAGCTCACGGTCCATCCGCCGGGCCCGCCGCACCAGGGCGAGTCGGCTCTCGTCCCCGACGGCGCGGGCTGCCCTGCTCACCCACCCAGGGTAGGACGCGGCCCGTCGGCGCTCGGTCGGGCCCGGTACCTGCGGAAACCGGACCCGCGGGTCGCCGGGGTCCCGCGACACGCCCGACGGGCCCCGGTGCATGACGTCACGGGCCGGTGCGGGACGATGCGCACACCATGACCGCCTGGCTCGCCATCCTCATCCCTCTGCTGGTGATGGTCTTCGCGCTCGGCATGGAGCGCCTCGAGACCCGCCTGCGGTCGGGCACCGTGCGCGAGGACGAGGTCGAGGACTTCCTCGAACGCGCCCGGCCCGACGAGGTCAAGGCACTGTTCCGTCAAGGGATCGGCGGTGCGCTCCAGTTGTTCCGGCTCCGGAACCTCGGGAAGCGCGGCGGTTCCCGCCGAACCAGGGAACGAGCCTGACGCTCACGCAGGGCAGCGGCGCCGCGAGATCTCGAGGTCTATGATGGTCCGATCGGGCGAACACGGGTCACGAGCTCGGCGGATCCGCCCCGATGCGGTGAGATCTGCGGGCCCGCCGTGGCGAGATCATGGGTATGGACGTGACTATGCTGCGGCGGACGTGACTGGTGACACAGCAGGTGACGCAAGGGTGCGGACGCGGGCCGACGGCTCGGCGCCCGCGCGCGGTTGAGCGATGAGAGTGGGCGAGGAGCGCACGGTGGACGAGGTACTGGCGCGGGCCGGGATCTTCCAGGGGGTCGACCCCGCCGCGATCGAGGTGCTCACGGAGTCCCTCGAGCGCGTGGAGTTCCCCCGCGGGACGGTCATCTTCAACGAGGGTGAGCCCGGCGACCGGCTCTACATCGTGTCGACCGGCAAGGTGAAGATCGGCCGACGCTCCCCCGACGGTCGCGAGAACCTGCTGTCGATCTTCGGCCCGTCCGACATGTTCGGCGAGCTCTCGATCTTCGACCCGGGTCCGCGCACCTCGACGGCCACGACGGTCACCGACGTGCGGGCCTACACGATGGACCGCAACGCGCTGCGCGAGTGGATCGCCCAGCGCCCGGAGATCGCCGAGCAGCTGCTGCGCGTCGTCGCCCGCCGCCTGCGCCGGACGAACAACCTGCTGGCCGACCTCATCTTCACCGACGTGCCCGGCCGCGTCGCCAAGGCGCTGCTGCAGCTCGCGCAGCGCTTCGGCTCGCAGGAGGCCGGCCTGCTGCGGGTCACCCACGACCTCACGCAGGAGGAGATCGCCCAGCTTGTCGGCGCCTCCCGCGAGACGGTGAACAAGGCGCTCGCCGACTTCGCCGCCCGCGGCTGGCTGCGCCTCGAGGGCAAGAGCGTCCTCATCCTCGAGCCGGACCGCCTGGCCCGCCGGGCCCGCTAGAACGTGACGGGCAGGGCCGTCAGGCCCCGGAAGACCCAGCCGGACCACGGGGCCTCGCGGTCGGGATCGGTGCGCAGACCGGGCAGCGCCCCGTAGAGCAGCGGCATCGCGACCTCGCCGATCGCGACACGCGCGGCCCAGTGGCCGGCGCAGACGTGCACGCCGCTGCCGAAGCCGAGGTGGGCGCGTCGGCCGCGGGTGATGTCGAACCGCTCGGGGTGGTCGAACGCCGCCGGATCGCGGTTGGCGGCCGCGACGACGACACCGAGCGGGGCCTCGGCGGGCAGCGCGACTCCGGCCAGCACGCAGTCGCGGGTGGTCCGGCGCGGGTACATCCCGATCGGTGACTGCCAGCGGACGGTCTCGTCGACGACGCGCGGCCACCAGGCGGGGTCGGCGAGCACGCGGTCGCGCTGGTCGGGATGGTCCGAGAGCGCCCAGACGATCGCCGTGATGGTGTGGGCCGGCTCGTTCATCCCGCCGGAGATGATGAGCTTGACGTCGGTGCGCACTGTCGCGTCGTCGAGACCGGCGTGGACCAGCGCCGACGTGAGCGATGCGTCGGGGCGGCGCCTGAGCGCCGGAATCAGGGCTTCGAGGTGCGCGTCGACCTCCTGCTGGGCGTCGTCGGACCGCGCCCAGACCTCCGGGTCGTCCTGCAGGTTGCCGATGCCGGCGATGAAGGCCAGCGACCAGCGCGCCAGCTCATCGGCCGTGGCCTCGGGCAGGCCGAGCATGTCGACGAGGTTCTGCGCCGCGAGCGGGCCGGCGAAGTCGCGGTTCAGGTCGGCGTCGGGGCCGCGCTCCCGCAGGGTCTCGAGGTGGGCGCGGGTGTTGCGCTCGAACTGCGCGCGCCAGGCCGCCCGGACCGCCTTCGGTCGCAGCGGTGTGTTGATCGGGGTGCGCTCGGCGGCGTGCTCGGCGCCGTCCTTGCGCAGCATCGGTCGTTGCCCGAGGGCCCGGGCCATGGTCGCCGAGCCGCCGCGCACGTCGGCGGAGAAGGTCACCTCGTCGGCCTCGACCGCGCGGCACGCGGCGGACCCGGTCACCAGGTACCGGTTCACGGCCGGCACCCGGACGACGGGGCCCAGCTCCCGCAACCGGTCGTAGGTGTCGTACGGGTCGGCGAGCAGGGCCGCCACGTCGACCTGCTCGGCGACCGGTGCAGCATCGGTCCCCACGACGACGAACATCCCGAAGGACGCGTGGCCTGTCCAGCGCCGGGCTCCTCGACGTCGCCCGAGGGATACCGCGGGTCAGCCGCCGATGCGGCGCAGGTGCTCGAGCTGCGCGGCCACCGACTGGTCGGCCGCCGGCCAGAGCGTCTGGTCGACGTCCGCGTAGACGATCTCGACGACCTGGCGCGGCGCGGGCTCCGGACCGAGCTCGCGCAGCGCCGCCCGCACCTGCTCGAGGCGCTCCTCGCGGTGGCGCAGGTAGTAGCGGGCGGTGTCGCCGGCGTCGGGGAGGTCGGGGCCGTGGCCGGGCAGCAGCGTCGTCCCCGGCGGCAGCTCGGCGAGGCTGCGCAGCGACGCGAGGTAGTCGGTGAGCGCGCCGTCGTAGTCCCCGAGCACCGTGGTGCCGCGGCCGAGCACGGTGTCGCCGGTGAGCACGCTGCCGTCGTCGTCGACCACCAGGCACAGCGAGTCGTCGGTGTGCCCCGGTGTCACCAGCACGCGCAGGTCCAGGCCCGCGACCGCGAGGCGCTCGCCCGCGCCGAGCCCCTCCGCGCCCAGGGTCAGCTCCGGGTCCAGCGCCCGGACCGGCGCGCCGGCGCGCTCGGCGAAGGTGCGGGCGGCCTCGGTGTGGTCGAGGTGGCGGTGGGTCAGCACGACGAGCTCGACGGGGCCGCAGGCGGCGAGGCGGTCGAGGTGGACCGTGTCCTCGGGACCCGGGTCGACGACCACGCAGCCCGGCTGGCCCGGCGCGCGCAGGATCCAGGTGTTCGTGCCGTCGAGGGTCATCGGCGAGGGGTTCTCGGCGAGCACCACCGACGCCGCCTCCGTGACGGGGCGCAGCTGCTCGTAGGCCGGGTGCTCCGGGGCGTCGGGCCCGGGGACGACGCGCCCGCTCACCGCGCCGCCCCGATCGCGAACGCCGGCACCGCGATCCCGACCCGCTCGCCGCCGGGGCGCAGGCTCGGGGTGACCGGCAGGGGGCGGCGCCCGGTGGCCGACGCGAGCAGCGTGGCGACGTCCGGGGCGGCGGCGAGCTCGGTGAGCACGGCCCAGGTCGGCGGCATCAGCGCCCGGTCCCCGTCGTCCCACTCCCGCAGGGCCCGGGCCGGCGCACACCACCCCGCCCCGACCGCCTCGCTCGTCGCGCCGTCCGGCTCCTGACCCTCCGGGACGGCGGCGACGAAGAACGCGGTGTCGTACCGCTTCGGCATGGGCTCCGGGGTGAGCCAGCGCGCCCAGGGCCGCAGCCGGTCGGCGGCGAGGTGTCCGACGACGTCGCGCAGCCCGACCTCGCGGGCCGCCAGGCGCTCGCGGGTGCCGGGTGGCGGCACGGCGGCGTCGGCGAGCAGGACGCCGGTCTCCTCGTAGGTCTCCCGCACCGCGCACGCGAGCAGCGCGGCGGCCTCGTCCTCCGTGGTCCCCCAGCTCGTCGCGGCCCGCGCCGCCGCGCCCGCGTCGACCAGACCGTCGGCGAGGGCGGTGCGGTCGGCGTCGTCGAGCCCGCCGCCGGGGAACACCGACATCCCCGCCGCGAACGCCATCCCGTCCGCGCGCTGGAGCAGGAAGACCTCGAGGCCCTCCGCGCCGTCCCGGGCCAGGATCACCGACGTCGCCGCCCGCAGCTCGCCCGGCCGTCGCCCCTCGAGCTTGTCGAAGGCGGGCCGGTCCATCCCGAACCGCGGGGGCAGGTCGACGAGATCGGTGGTCACCCGCCGCACCCTAGGCTCGGGGGCCGTCCTCGTCGTCGTGATCTCGGCGATGCGGCAGGCCGTGCCCGTTGACGGGACCGTGCCCGTTGGTGCCCGCGCCGTTGGTGCCGGCGACACCGGGGGGCGGGCCCTGCCAGGAGCCGGGGCGGCCCGGACCCGGCGGCGGGCCACCCGGGCGGGGCCGGGGCGCGGTGGCGTCCTCGGAGCCCGGAGGGGGCCCCGGCGGGGTCGCGGGCGGGCGCCCGAGCAGTGGGTCCGGCGAGTCCGGCGCCAGACGCTCCCGGGAGGCCAGCTCCTCGTGCAGGCGTGCCAGGAGCTCGCGCTCGCGCTCCGAGAGCTGCACGTCGAACGAGTCGGGCCCCGACGAGGCGGGCGGCCGCGGCGCGGAGGGCTCCGACGGCCCGGACGGCGGCGGCATGGCTTCCGGGCGCTCGACGGGGCCGGTGGCGGCGTCGTCGGAACGGTCGCGCGCCTCGGCGTCGGCCTCGGGACCGTGGCGGTGGCCGTTCGTGGGCGCCGCCCGGGTCGTCGGGTCGTCGGGGAGGTCGGGCTGCGGGGCGGGCGGGAGGTCGACCGGCATCTCGAACTCGCCGGTCTCGGCCCGGCTGTGCCGGGCGCGCCGGACGCGCCCCTCGGCCGCGGTCGCGTCCGGCGGGCCGGGGTCGGACGGCGGCGCGACGGCGGGCATGTCGCCGGTGGCCGCGTCGGGGTCGACCGGGGCCTCGCCGCCGCGCACCGCGGAGAGTTCCTGAGCAGTCGTGACCGGCTCGTCCTCGCCGGGACCGAAGGTCGGGCCGACCGGACCCTCGCTCCACGCCGAGATCGGGTGCTGGTCGGAGAGGATCTCGTCGGGCGGCGGCACCCGCCACAGCGCCGCGATGCGCTCGGCGGTGACGTCGGGGTCGATGTCGACCGGGGTGGGCTCGGACGGGACGACCGCTTCCGCGGGCGGCTCCGGCTCCGGCGCGGGCTCCGGCGGGGCGGGCGGGGCCGACGGCACCGGTGTCACCGGCGGCGCCGACGGGGCGTCGTCGCGCGGCGTGCTCGCGGCCGGCGGCGTCACGGGCAGGGGCGCGGGTGCCGGCGGCGTCACCGGGGACGGGCGGTCCGTGTCGCCGGCGTTGCGCCGCGGGAGGCGGCTCTCGGGCGTCGACGTGCGCTCCAGCGGGTCCCGTCCGGCCGACGCGACCGTGCGGTACTCGTCGTCGCCACTCTCGACCCGGGGGGCGTCGTCGGCCGGCGCCTCCGGCTCGCTCGCCGCCGGCGAGGACGCGGCGGGCGTCGGCACGCCGAACGGCGGCACCTCGTCGCCCGCACCGAACGCCGAGACCTCCTCGGCGCCGCGGCGCCACGACGGCGCCGGGTCCGGGCGGCGGGGACGCAGCGGTGTCGCCGGGCCGCTCGCCGGGAACGCCGGCGGGGCCGGGGTGGTCGGCGGCGCCGGGCTCGACGCCGGCGCGGAGTCGAGCGGGCGGGCCGCGCGCACGGCGGCGCGGTGGTAGGCGGGCAGGTCGGCGCCCGCCGCGAAGACCTCGACCGACACGGCGCCGTGCTCGCGGGCGGCGTGCGCCACGTGGTGGGCGACGTGCTCGCAGTCGTCGGCCGACTGCGTCTCGACGAGGACGACCCGGTGCGGCACGGGCCCGGGCGCGGTGCCCGCCGGCGTGGTGCGCCAGCACTGCTGCACGCGCTGCACGCCGGGCAGCCGGGCGGCGGCCCGGGCGACGGCCTCGCCGGCACCCCCCGTGGCGGCACTGGCGGACGGCGGGTCGGCGGTGAAGCGGTGCTCGTCGCGCCGGTCGGCCTCGGGGTCGCGGGGCAGGGCGTCGACCAGCTCGGGGTCGACACGCGACGCGGCGAACCACCGGCCTAGCACGGCGTGCTCCCGCGCGGTGACGCCGGCACCCGCGGCCAGCAGGCAGCCGCCGAGCAGCTCCGCCGCGGCGGCCTCGTCCTCCACGGCGACCAGCTCGCGCACCGAGGTCAGCGCGTCGTCGTCGATCCGCCCGGCCAGCGAGAGCAGCACCTCGTGGCGTCCGCCCGGCTCGGACGGTCCGCCACCGGGCCGCGGGTCGTGCCCGCCGCGCGCGGCCGGGGGCCCGGACGGGCGCCCCGGCGGGCCGGCCTGCGCGTCGCGGGCCTCGGCCTCCACGGGCCGGGTGCCGAGCCACGGCTCGAGGCCCTCGTCGTCGGTGGACGTGTCGCGGTCGTTCCCGCCGCCCGCCGCGGCGGCGATGCCCGCGAACACCCCGGCGTCGTCGTCGCGGGGCGCGACGGGCTCCACGGCATCGGGGGACGGGGACGGGGACTCGTCGACCACCGGCACGTCGTCCCCGAGATCCTCCAGCGCCGCCCGCTCCAGGGCCGCCAGGGCCTGCTCGGCCAGCACCCGCTGCGACATCGGCTCCGCGGGCGGGGTCGGCGGCACGACGGGGAGGGAGGCGTCCGAGGGCTCGTCGACGGACCCCGCCTGCCCCTCCGGATCCGTGGGCTCCGACGACGCGCGCCGCCGGCGGCGCTCGGCGACACGGCGCCAGGCGGCGAGCGCGACGGGGTCGCGGTCGGGCCGCTCGGCACCGTCGGCGCCGTCGGCGCCGCTGCCGTCGTCGCGCACCGACCACGGCGGCAGGTTGGCGAGGTCGCCACCGCCGCCGGCGAAGCCGCCCAGCCCACCGAGCCCGCCGAGCTCGCCGAAGCCGAACCGCCCGATGCGCGGCGGGTCCTCGGCGTGCCGGCGGGCGAGGCCCGGCGACTCGAGGTCGGGGCGGTCCTCGCCGGTCATGTCGCGCTCAGCCATGGCCCACCAGCTCCCCCGCCTGGGCGCCGAGCCCGGCCCGGGTCGGCGACGGCACGCGGCCCTCGCTGGAGCGCCACAGCACCTCGGACGCCGCGAGCGCGGCCCGGTGGTAGGGCGGCGCGGCGGTCGACGCGCCGAGCACCTCGACGCACGGGTCGGGCTCACCGCGGGCGCGCAGCGCGCGCTGCACGGCGCCGGCCAGAGCGGCGCGGTCGGCCGAGCCGTCGGCGGTGACCAGCACGATCCGCACCGGCGTGTGGGACCCGGCGCGCCAGGCCCGGCGAATCGCCGTCACCCCGGCGGTCACGGGGGCGAGGGCGCGCAGCACCAGGTCGGTGTCGTCCCACCCGGGGCCGGCGGCGGGCTCGGTGAACGTCGCGGCCGGCTCGGGGGCGGCGTCGACGTGCAGCACCGCGTCGACCAGCCGCGCGGGCCCGCCCCAGGCGAGCACCGCGGCCCGCAGGCGCGACCGCTCGTCCTCGGTGACCCCGACGCGGTGGCGCAGCAGCGCCCGGGGCAGCGCGGTGCGCAGCGCGACGTGCGCGCCGCAGCTCAGCCAGTCGCGCAGGCGCCAGAGCAGGCGGTCCGGCAGTCGCCCGGCCATCGCCAGGAGGACGTCGTGACACGCCCGCTCGGCCTCGGTCCAGGAGCCGTTCCCGGTCCTCGATTCCACGCTCTGCGCTCCGATCCACCCGCGGCGTCCACCGCTCGGCCCGCCCGGGGTGCCGGGTGGGTCCGCTTCCAGCTCACGTGAGGTCGACGACGACCTCAACCTCGACCGGGGCATTCAGCGGCAGCGCCGCGACTCCGATCGCCGAGCGGGCGTGCTCGCCCGCCGAACCGAAGACCGCGCCCAGGAGCTCCGAGGCACCGTTGACCACACCGGGCTGACCGCCGAACCCGGGCGCGGAGGCCACGTAGCCGACGACCTTGGCCACCGACGCGACCGCCTCGAGACCGACCAGCGCGTCGATCGCCGCCAGGGCGTTCAGCGTGGCGATGCGGGCGTAGGCGGCCGCGTCGTCGGGGTCGACCTCGGCCCCGACGAGCCCGGTGGCCGGGAGCTCGCCGCCGACCAGCGGCAGCTGCCCGGAGGTCCACACCTGGTTGCCGGTGCGCTTCGCCGGCACGTAGACGCCCTTGGGTGCCGCGACCGGCGGGAGCTCGAGCCCCAGGGACCGCAGCGCCTCCCGGGGACTGCCCGGCGTGGTCATCCCCGCGGCTTCTTCAGGTAGGCGACATGCTGCTCACCCGTGGGTCCGGGGAGCACGGTGACCAGCTCCCAGCCGTCCTCACCCCACTGGTCGAGGATCTGCTTGGTCGCATGGGTCAGCAACGGCACCGTTGCGTACTCCCACTTCACGGCGTCCGCACTCATGTCGGCGAGGGTAGAGAAGGCCCCCGACGCCGCTGTGACCCGGACCCCGTGCGCACCGGCCGCGGGCCCCGTCGACCGGGCCTAGGGTGGATGCGTGACCGATCAGCGCTGGCCCGCCGCCCTCGCCGAGGCCCGGCTGCACGTGGTGAGCGGCAAGGGCGGCACGGGCAAGACGACCCTGGCCGCGGCCCTGGCCCTCGCCTTGGCCGCCGGGGGCCGCCGGACCCTGCTCGTCGAGGTCGAGGGACGCCAGGGCATCGCCCAGGTCTTCGACACCCCGCCCCTGCCCTACGCCGAGCAGCGGATCGCCGTCGCCCCCGACGGCGGCGAGGTCCGCGGACTGTCGGTGGACGCCGAGGCCGCCCTGCTCGAGTACCTCGAGATGTTCTACAACCTCGGCCTCGCGGGCCGGACGCTGCGGCGGATGGGCGCGATCGAGTTCGCGACCACGCTCGCCCCGGGCCTGCGCGACGTCCTGCTGACCGGCAAGGTCAAGGAGTGCGTCGGGCGCACCGTCGGCGAGGACCGCCGCGGCGGCCGACGCGTCCCGCTCTACGACGCCGTCGTCCTCGACGCCCCGCCGACCGGGCGCGTCGTCAAGTTCCTCGACGTCACCAAGGCGATGGGCTCGCTCGCGCGCACCGGCCCGATCCACTCGCAGAGCGAGGGCGTGGTCGAGCTGCTGCACTCGTCGCAGACCGCGGTGCACCTGGTCACGCAGCTGGAGGACCTGCCCGTGCAGGAGACCCTCGACACCGTCGACGAGATCCGCGAGGCGGGGCTGCCCATCGGCGCGGTGCTGGTCAACCGGGTCCGGCCGTCGCGCCTGCCGGCCACGGCGCTCACCGGGGCCGCCACCGGCGCGGGTCTCGGCGCCGGGCTGCGCGAGGGGCTGGAGGCCGCGGGGCTGTTCCTCAAGGACGAGGAGGTGGACGGGCTCGTGAGCGAGACCGTCGAGCACGCCGAGCGGGTGCAGGTCGAGGCCGCCGTGCGCTCGGGGCTGGACGCCGCCGGGCTGCCCCAGCTCGAGCTGCCCGAGCTCACCGAGGGCGTCGACCTGGGCGGGATCTACGAGCTCGCCGAGCTGCTGCGCGAGCAGGGAGTGCGCTGATGGCCGACACGACACGCCCCGACACCGGTCGCTCCGGGCGACCGCGCCACCTGGACCTCGACACGCTGCTCGCCGACCGCGCCACCCGGGTGCTCGTCTGCTGCGGCTCGGGCGGGGTCGGCAAGACGACCACCGCCGCCTCGCTGGCGCTGCGGGCCGCCGAACAGGGCCGGCGCGTCGTGGTGCTGACCATCGACCCGGCGCGTCGGCTGGCCCAGTCGCTCGGGCTCGAGGAGCTCGACAACGAGCCGCGCACGGTGCCGGGCGCGCTGCCGCCGGGAACGACCGGGGGCGAGCTCCAGGCGATGATGCTGGACATGCGCCGGACCTTCGACGAGATGGTCTCCGGGCACACGACGCCGGACCGCGCGCAGGCGATCTTCGACAACCCCTTCTACCAGACCATCTCCACGTCGTTCTCCGGGACGCAGGAGTACATGGCGATGGAGAAGCTCGGGCAGCTCACCGCCACCGGCGACTGGGACCTCGTCGTCGTCGACACCCCGCCGTCGCGCTCGGCGCTCGACTTCCTCGACGCCCCGCAGCGGCTGTCCTCGTTCCTCGACGGGCGCATGATCCGCCTGCTCTCGGCGCCGGCCCGCGCCGGCGGGAACGCGTTCCGCAAGCTCGTCGGCTCGACGTTCAACCTGTTCGCCAAGGCCGTCTCGACGATCCTCGGCGGGCAGATGCTCGCGGACGCCTCGGCGTTCGTGCAGGCCTTCGACACGCTCTTCGGCGGCTTCCAGGAGCGCGCGAACCGGACCTATCAGCTGCTGCGCGCCCCGGGCACCTCGTTCGTCGTGGTGGCCGCACCCGAGCCCGACGCCCTGCGCGAGGCCAGCTACTTCGTCGAGCGCCTGTCGGCGGAGAAGATGCCGCTGGCGGGTCTCGTGCTCAACCGCACGCACCCGGTGCACAGCGCCCTGTCCGGCGCCCGGGCCCGCGAGGGCGCGGACACCCTCGAGGCCTCGCGCGGGGACGAGCTCGCCGCCGCCGTGCTCCGCCTGCACGCCGACCGCGTCGAGACCGCCGAGCGCGAGCGCCGCGTGCTGGGCCGCTTCACCCGCGCGCACCCGACGGTGCCGATCATCGACGTGCCCGCGATGGCCACCGACGTGCACGACCTCGACGGCCTGCGCGAGATCGGCCGCCGGCTGGCGTCCTGAGGGACCGGGACCTCAGCCCGCGGCGGCGTCCGGTGACGCCTCCGCGGCGCCGGTCGCCGGGCGGGCGGGCCGCGCGGTGCGGCGGGCCGCCGGGGCGCTCGGGTTGGCCGGCGGGCTCGCGAGCGCTGCGCGCCGTGCCGACTCGAGCAGCGCCGCCCACGAGATGACGTCCGGGCGCCGCTTGAGCAGCGCGCGGCGCTCGCGCTCGGTCATGCCGCCCCAGACCCCGAAGCGGACGCGGTTGTCCAGCGCGTGGGCGAGGCATTCGGTGCGCACCGGGCAGGCCTTGCACACCTCCCGTGCGTCGCGCTGCAGGGCTCCCTGCACGAACAGGGTCTCCGGGTCCTCGTCACGGCAGCGCGCGGAGTGCCGCCAGTCGATCGTCCCGGCCGGCGCCGTCGACTCGTTGGTCACGTCGTGTCCCCACCCTCTGTTCCCCGTGCGGGCCCCTCGTCCGTGGACACACCTCCCCGCAGGTGGATCCCCGTGCGCGCTCCGGATCGGTCCCCGGGCGCGGCCGGCCCGTCATTGGGGTCTGACGCACTCTAGGAGCGCACGGTTCCCCCCACAATCGAATCGGAAGGATCCGTGACGATCCGTGCAGGGCCTGACGCGCCGCGTCGGTCCGCGCCGACAGATCCCATACGTGCCACCGCGTACCCTCGTCGCCGTGGCGAGGGGCGGACGGAACATCGGTGCGAAGGTCCGGCCGATCACGAAGCTCCTGGCGGTCTGCCTGGTCGCCGGCGTGATCATGGCCGGGATGGCCTTTCCGTTCGTCGGCGGCGTCGGTCTGCTGTCGAACGACGCGAGCGACACCGTCAACGCGACGTCCTCGGACCTCGCGGCCGGTCAGCTGCCCGGTGTCACCACGGTCACCGACAACCAGGGCGCCCCCGTCGCCTACCTCTACGAGCAGAACCGCACGCCGGTCTCGTTGCAGCAGATGTCGCCCGCGATGCGCGGGGCGATCGTCGCCATCGAGGACCGCCGGTTCTACGAGCACGACGGCGTCGACTGGACCGGCACGCTGCGCGCGCTGGTGACCAACCAGACCGCGGGCTCCACCCAGCAGGGCGCCTCGACGCTGACGCAGCAGTACATCAAGAACTACCAGCTCTACGTCACCGCGCAGACCGAGTCCGAGCGGCTGCAGGCCACCGAGCCGACCTACGCCCGCAAGCTGCGCGAGGTCCGCGTCGCCCTGCAGCTCGAGCGCGAGCTCGCCTCCGGGCGCACCAAGCGCGAGGCCAAGGACGAGGTCCTCGAGCGCTACCTGAACATCGTCTTCCTGGGCAACAACTCGTACGGCGTGGCCGCCGCGGCGCGGACGTACTTCAACACCACGCCCGACCGGCTCACGATCCCGCAGTCGGCGATGCTCGCCGGGATGGTGCAGTCGACGACCCAGTTCGACCCGACGCGCCACCCGCAGGCCGCGACCGGCCGGCGCAACGAGGTCATCAACCAGATGCTGGGCCAGGGCATGATCACCCAGCAGCAGGCGCAGGAGGCCGTCGCCGCGCCCCTGGGGATCGTGGAGCCGCTGGCGACGCCGCCCAACGGGTGCATCGGCGCCGGCAACGCCGCGTTCTTCTGCAAGTACGTCGTCGACTACCTGGGCGAGGCGGGCATCTCGTCCGAGCAGGTCAACCGCGGCGGCTACACGATCCGCACCACGCTCGACCGCAACGCCATGAACGTGATGCAGCAGGCGCTCAACGACGAGGTCCCCGCGCGCCAGCGCAACGTCGCCGACGTCATGGCGACGGTGCAGCCCGGCCGGGAGAAGCACCGCGTCGTCGCGATGGGCGCCAACCGTGTCTTCGGCGTCGACGGCGAGTCCCTCGAGACCAGTTACGGGCTGCCCTGGGAACCGGTGAACCTCGGCGCCGGCTCGACCTACAAGATCTTCACGGCGGCCGCCGCGCTCGAGGAGGGGCTCGGCATCAACTACCAGATGCCGATCCCGCCGGACGGCTACGCGTCGCCGATCTACCGCGACGGCTCCGGCCGCCCGTTCCCGGTGCGCAACGCCGAGGAGGGCCTCGCCCCGTTCCTGAGCATGACCGACGCCCTGGCGCAGTCGCCGAACACCGGGTTCGTGAAGCTCATGGAGACCACGGGCGTCCCGCCGGTCGTCGACATGGCGGTCAAGCTCGGCCTGCGCTCGCTCGCCGACGCCGGCCCGAGCGGGACGTCGATCGCCGACACCGCCCGCGCGCAGAACCAGGGCTCCTTCACCCTCGGTGTCACCCCGACCAGCCCGCTCGAGCTCGCCAACGTCGGCGCCACCCTGGGCTCCAGCGGCATGTGGTGCCCGCCGAGCCCCATCGAGGCGATCACCGACTCGAGCGGCGCGCCCGTGCCGGTGGCCGAGCAGCCTTGCGAGCAGGTGGTCGACCCGGCCCTCGCCGACACCCTCATGACCGGGCTGAGCAAGGACGACCAGCCCGGCGGCACGGCCGCCGCCGCCGCCTCGGCGAACGGCTGGAACCGGCCCCTCTCGGGCAAGACCGGCACCACGCAGAACAACCGCTCGGCGGCGTTCCTCGGCTTCAACCCGCAGTACTCGGGCGCGGTCATCACGTTCGACGACTCCTCGTCGCCCCGGACGCTCTGCGACGGCGGCGGTGACAGCCCGCCGTTCCCGTGCGGTGACGGCAACCTCTTCGGCGGCACCACCCCGGCCCGGACCTGGTTCAAGGCGATGAACCCGATCTTCGCGCCGCTGCCGGTGGCACCCCTGCCGCCGACGAGCCCGCGCTACCTGCAGGGCGGCTCGAACGAGCAGATCCCCGAGGTCGTCGGCGACCAGGTCGACGAGGCCACCGAGGAGCTGCAGGACGCCGGCTTCCAGGTGCAGCAGCAGCAGGTCGGCAACCGCGCGCCGGCGGGCACCGTCGTCGGCCAGAACCCGCGGGGCTCGGTGCTGCCCGACCAGGTCGTGACCCTGCAGGTGTCGAACGGGACGGTCCCGGCGGCCCCCTCGCCGCCGGTCGGGCCGCCGCTGGCCGGCGCCGCGAACGGAGGTGGCGGATGAGCGGGCTCCTGCGGCGCACCGCGCAGGTCGGCGCCGGCGTCACCGCCGCCGGCGCGCTCGGGCTCGGCTACGCCGTCGGCATCGAGCGGCAGTGGTTCACGCTGCGCCGGGCACGACTCGAGGTGCTCGACCCCGTGACGGCCGCGGGCCGCAGCCTGCGGGTGCTGCACGTCTCCGACCTGCACCTGCGCCCCGGCCAGCGCTTCGAGCGCCGGTTCGTCGAGGGCCTCGCCGCCCTGGAGCCGGACCTGGTCGTGAACACCGGCGACAACCTGTCCCACCCCCGGGCCGTCCCGGAGGTGCTCCGGGCGCTCGGCACGCTGCTCGACAGGCCGGGTCTGGTCGTCTGGGGCAGCAACGACTACCACGGGCCCAAGCCCAAGAACCCGAGCCACTACCTGTTCCGCCCCCAGCACCGGGTCCTCGGCCCCGAGCTGCCGTGGCGCGACCTGCGGGCGGCGTTCCTCGAGCACGGGTGGCTGGACGCCACGCACGCCCGGCACACGCTCACCGTGAACGGCGTGCGGATCGCCGCCGGCGGCGTCGACGACCCCCACATCGGCCGCGACGACTACGACCGCATCGCCGGCCCGGCCGACGGGCCGTACGACCTGCGCCTGGGGCTGACCCACTCCCCCGAGCCGCGCGTGCTCGACGCCTTCGCCGCCGACGGCTACGACCTCGTGCTCGCGGGGCACACCCACGGCGGCCAGCTGCGGCTGCCCGGCTACGGCGCGATCGTCACCAACTGCGGTCTCGACCGCTCCCGGGCCCGCGGCGCCTCCCGCTGGGGCGAGCGCATGCGCCTGCACGTCTCGGCCGGTCTGGGCACCTCGCCCTACGCGCCCGCGCGCTTCTCGTGCCGTCCCGAGGCGACGCTGCTCGAGCTCGTGCCGCGCGCCCAGGACGGCGCAGCGGCGCGGACGGGCGCCGGCATCCGCGAGGGGCATCCCCCGTCGGCCCGCTCGGGGGCCGACGGGTAGAGTCTGTTCTGCGCGATCGCCTCCGGGGTGTGGCGCAGCTTGGTAGCGCGCCTCGTTCGGGACGAGGAGGCCGTGGGTTCGAATCCCGCCACCCCGACACTGCCGTCCAAGGCCCCCATCCACCGTGTGGATGGGGGCCTTCGTCGTTCCGGACCAGTGACGTTCGTTCCCTCGTCCGCATCACACACGTGGCGGTCTCCGTCCGGTAACGACAGGATGTCGACCGACGATGGCCTATCTGCATCACCCTGTCGGGGGACTGTCACACGATCGGGGACTTCATGCGACACGGACGGGATTCACTGCCGCCCGCGGGACGCCACGCCGCGTCGGCCACACCGGCCGAGCCGGCCGACCTGGCCGCGCCCGCGAGCGGCCGGCACTCGCGCCACGCCGACCCGGACGCCGGCGCCGGGGCCGACCGGCCCTCCCGGCGTCTCCGCGCGGTGCCGGACCTCCCCGAGGAGCCCCGCCGCACGCCGCGTCTCGCCGACATCCTCGCCGCGACGCCCGCGGAGTCGCCGGCGCCGACCGGCACCCGCGCTCGTGCCCTGCCCGACGCCCCCGCCGGCGCCGGTGCCGTGCCCGCGCCCCGCCGTGCCCCGGAGCCCCGGTCGACGCCGGCGGGCCCCGCTCGCCTCGGCGACCACCCCTCGCTCCCCGGCGTCCCGGCGATCCGTCCCGCGCGGCCCCCGCAGCCCGCGGCGCCGACGGGAGCCGTGCCCCCGCAGGTCACCGCCGCTCCCACCGCCGCGACCCGCCGCGACACCCCGGGCCCCGCCCCCGCTCCCACGGCCGCCCCCCGCACGGCGGCGACGCGCACCCCCGCGGACGCGCCGGCCCCGACCCCCGCCCCGACCACCGCGGTCGCCGGCCCCGACCGGCCCGCCGCGCCGGCCAAGCGCCCCGCCGCCCGCCGGTCCGACCCCTCCGAGATCGCTGCGCGGGCGACGACGACGCTGATCAGCTCCCAGCCGCGCGCCGGCCGGCGCCGGGCCGACCGGGCGCTCGTCGCCCCGCCCGCGCCCGGCGTCGCCGACCAGGACCCCGTCACGCCGGTCTTCGCGGACGGCACCGGGCGCCGGGCCAAGCACTGGCGCCTCGCCGCGATCGCCGCGACGGCCGTGTGCGCGTCCTACGTCGGCGTGGTCGCCGTCGGCGCGGTGGCGGGCCCGGTCGGGCCGACCGCCTCGCCGACGCTGCTCCCCCCGCCGACCCTGGCCCCGCCCGCGCCGGCGGTGGCGCCGCCGACCGTCGACGCCCGCAACGTCGCCGAGGTCGAGCCGACCACCACGAAGCGCTCGGCGCGCGCGACCACCACGACGCGCGCCACGCCGCGGTCGACCACCCCGCGCGTGCCCCGCACCACGCCGCGCGCGGTCGTCGTGGCGCCGGAGGTCCCCGCCGCCCAGCGGCAGGTCCAGCCCCGCGTGGCGCCGGCACCGGTCGTGGCCCCGGACGAGCCCGAGAACGACGCCGTGGCCGACGACGTCGCGGGCGCCTGAGCCGCACCCGGCGCCCGGTGGCCCGACCGTCGCTGCGCGCCAGCCTGCTCGCCACGTTGATCGCGGTGCTCGTCACCGCGCCGGTGGTCACCGGGGAGACGCCGACGCCCGAACCCGCGCTCGCCGAGGTCGCCGGAAGCACCGCGGACGCCCCGCGCCGCCCCGGCGTCGCCGCGCCCGACGGGCCGCTGCCCGAGGTCGCGTTCGCCCCCTACGTCGACCTGACCACCCCGCCGCTGCCGACGATGACCGACATGGCCGACGCGACCGGGCACGCCGACGTCGTGCTCGCGTTCGTCCTCGCCGGCGCCGACGGGTCGTGCGCGCCGACCTGGGGCGGCACGACGGCGCTGCGCGACCCGGCCGTCATGGCGCGCATCGCGGGCCTGAAGCAGCGCGGCGGGCGGATGACCGTCTCGTCGGGCGGGGCGCTCGGCGACTACCTCGAGAAGGCCTGCCCGGACGCCCCGTCGCTGGCGCGCGCCTACGCGACCGCGCTGGACGCCGTGGGTGCCGACCACCTCGACGTCGACGTCGAGACCGACCGCGGGCGCACGGTGTCCTCGCAGCGGATCGCCGAGGCGCTCGCGCTGCTCCAGCACCAGCGCGGCACCCGGGTCACGCTCACCGTGCAGATCGACGGCGTGGCCGAGGGGCTCAGCGAGGACGCCCGCGACCTCGTGCAGGCCGCCACGACGGCCGGGGTCGCCGCGCGCGTCAACGTCATGGTCATGAACTTCGAGTACGAGGGCTCCTGGGCCGACGCGATGATCGGCGCGACCCGCAGCGCCGTCGGCCAGCTCGAGGCGATGTGGCCGGGCAGCGAGCCCGCCGACGTCCGCCGGCGCACCGGGGTCACGTTCATGCTCGGGCGCAACGACATGGACATGACCACCTCGCCCGACGACGCCCGCGCCGTGGTCGAGGACGCCCGCGGCAACGGCTACGGCGGCGTCGGGTTCTGGGCGCTCGCGCGCGACAACGGCTCGTGCCCCGGCACCGAGGACGAGGCCGACGACTGCAGCGGGATCGCGCAGGCGCCCTGGGCGTTCACGAAGATCGCCCAGGGCTTCACCGCGCCCGCCTGACGATCACTGTCCGGTGGTCAGCACCATCCGGAACCGCGCGTCGTTCGCCATCATCCGGTCGTAGGCCTCGGCGGCCCGCTCCAGCGGCATCGTCTCGATCATCGGCCGGACGTCGGTGAGCCGCGAGAAGCGCAGGGTGTCCTCGGAGTCGATCGAGGTGCCCGACGCGTGGCCCGCGATGCTCGCGACGGGCCCGATGAGGCTCATCGCGTCCACCTGCAGCGGGGTCTCGGCGGCGCCGACGACGAGCAGCTGCCCGCGGCGGTCGAGGCCCGGGATCAGCCCGGAGATCGCCGCGCCGTTCGTGGCGGTGGCGAGCACCACCGCGGCGCCGCCCTTCTCGGCGAGCGCCCGGCCGGGGTCGACGGCCTCGCTGTCGATGTAGTCGTGGGCGCCGAGCTTGCGGGCGAGGTCCTCCTTGTCGCGGCCGCGGGAGACCGCGACGACCTCGAAGCCCATCCGCGCGGCGAACTGGATGCCGAGGTGTCCGAGTCCGCCGACCCCCTGCACCGCGACCCGGTCGCCCGGACGCGCCGGGCTCGATCGCAGCGCGTGGTAGGTCGTCACGCCCGCGCACATGAGCGGCGCGGCCTCCTCGGACGACAGCTCGTCGGGCACCCGGGCGAGCGCGTCGGCGGGCACCACGACGGCCTCCGCGTAGCCGCCGTCGAAGGTGACGCCGGGGATGCGCCCGTTCTCGCAGGTGATGAAGTCGCCGCGCCGGCACGCGTCGCAGTGGTGGCAGGCGCCGCCGAACCAGCCGACGCCGACGCGGTCGCCCGCGGTCCAGTCGCCGAGCACGTCGGGACCGACCTCGTCGACGCGCCCGACGACCTCGTGCCCGGGCACGATCGGGAACGGCGTCGCCGGCATGACGCCCTCCTTGGCGAACATGTCGCTGTGGCAGACCCCGCAGGCCTCCACCCGGACGCGGACCTCGCCGCGACCGGGCGTCGGGACCTCCCGCTCCACGAGCTCGAGGTCTCCCCCGGCGTGCGGGACCTGGACGGCGCGCATGGTGGGCACGACAGTGCTCCTCAGTTCTTTCGACGATCAACGATCCCGGTGTGCGTACCCGTGCATGCCCGATCGCACGCGGTGGGCGATCGACACTCACCGGAGGTCGGCGCACCACTCCACCGGGTAGGGTCCGGATGGACCAGGAGCTGCAGCGACGGGCGGCTCGTCGGCGGGGCAGGCGACGTCGCGAGGGCGGAGGTGCGGCGTTGAGCACGCTGGACGACACGGCGACGCTCCCGGACTCGGGCGACCGGCCGCTGGTCGTCCTCGTCGACGCGCCCTCGAACGTCGAGCGCCGGCTGGTCGACCGCTGGCTGGCCGGCGTCCGGCCCGGGATGGCGAACGGGCGGGGCCTCGAGGTGGTCCCGGCCGAGGGCGAGCAGCTCGCCGGGCGCCTGACCCGCGGCGACAACCCGCTGCTCGTGCCGGTGCGCGTGGTCTGGTCGGCCGACCCGGAGCCCGACCGCACGCTGCTGCGCCTCGCCGACGTCCTCACGCGTGGCTGGGCGCTGCGGGCGCGCGCCCGGGCGGCACGCCGGGGCCCGCAGCACCACCGCGTCGTCGTCGGCCGGCCCGCGACGGTCCGCGAGCTGATGCGCCGCCACCGCCGCGAGCGCTCGGCGATCGACACCGCCGACTTCGTGCGGTTCGTGGCGCGGCAGGCCACGCTCGCGCTCGACCGCGCCGAGCGGGCCCTGACGGGCAACCGCTTCAAGGTCCCCCGCGAGGTCGCGGGCCAGATCGTCGGGTCGGCACACTTCAGCCGGGAGATCCGGCGGCTGGCCGAGGCGACCGGGCGGCCCGAGGACGAGGTGGCAGGAGAGGCCGCCGCCGACCTCGAGAGCATCGTCGCGTCGCTCGACCCGGCCGCCGTGGACCTGTTCTCCGGGGTCCTGCGCCCCATGCACGAGAAGGCGTGGACGGTGCACGCCGACACCGCCGGGCTCGAGCCGCTGCGGGAGCTGAACGCCGAGCACGCGCTGGTGTTCCTGCCGTCGCACCGCAGCTACACCGACCCGTTCGTGCTGGCCGATGTGCTGCGCAGCAACGACTTCCCGCGCAACCACGTCCTGGGCGGCGACAACCTGCGCATCCTGGGGCTCGAGCAGCTCGCGCGGCGCAGCGGCATCATCTTCATCCGCCGCAGCTTCGGCGGCGACCAGGTCTACAAGACCGTGGTCCGCGAGTACTTCTCGTGGCTGTGCGCCAAGCGCTTCAACCTCGAGTGGTACATGGAGGGCGGCCGCACCCGCACCGGCAAGCTGCGCCCGCCGAAGTACGGGCTGCTCTCGGACGTGGCGAGCGCCGTGGAACGGCGGCGCACCGAGGACGTCTACCTCGTCCCGGTGTCGATCATCCACGACCAGCTCCAGGAAGTGCACCAGATGGCGGCCGAGCAGACCGGCGCGCAGAAGACCCCGGAGGGCCTGCGCTGGCTCGCCGGGTACGCGCGGGCCCAGCGCCGGCCCGTCGGCGGTGTGCACGTGAGCTTCGGCGAGCCGCTGTCGCTGCGGGCCGCGCTGTCCGGGGCCAACGACCCCGCGCTCGACGCCCGCGCCGAGTCCGACCCCGCCGCGGCCGTCGAGGACGACCCGGTGCGCCGGCTCGCCCTGCAGAAGACCGCGTTCGAGGTGTTCGTGCGGATCAACCGGGTGACGCCGGTGACCCCGATCGCGCTCGCGGCGCTGGCGCTGCTCGGGGTGCGCGACCGCGCGCTGACCCTGTCCCAGGTCCGGCGGGTCGTCGAGCCGGTGCTCGACTACGTCGACGCCCGTGGGCTGCCGCACACCGGCATCGCGTCGCTGCGCACCAACGGCGGCGTCGCCGAGGCCCTGCTCTCGCTGCGGCGCGAGAAGGTCGTCAGCGCCTACACCGAGGGCTCCGAGCCGGTGTTCTCGGTCGAGAGCGGGCACCACATCGTCGCGGCGTTCTACCGCAACTCGGCGATCCACCACTTCGTCAACCGGGCGATCATCGAGCTCGCCATCCTCGACGTCGGCGACCTGACCGGCCGCGACGCGCTGGCCAAGGGCTTCCAGGCCGCGCTCGAGCTGCGCGACCTGCTGAAGTACGAGTTCTTCTTCCCCGACAAGGAGACCTTCCGGGCCGAGCTGATCGACGAGCTCTCGCTCATCGACCCGGACTGGCGCTCCGACGACAACGACATCGCCCGCACCCGCAAGCTGCTGCGCCAGAGCCGCTTCCTGTGCGCGCACCGCGTGCTGCGCTCGTTCGTCGACGCCCAGTGGGTGGTCGCCGAGCGGCTCGCCGAGCACGACCCGGACACCCCGGTCGACCAGGACCGCCTGCTCGAGCGCTGCGCCGCCGTCGGGCAGCAGCTGCTGCTGCAGGGCAAGCTGCACGGGCCGGAGTCGCTGTCGCGGGAGCTGTTCGCGTCGGCGCTGCGGCTGGCCTCCAACCGGGGGCTGCTCGCCCCGAACACCGCCCCCGCCGACGGGGGCCCCGACCTCGCGACCCGGCGCCGCGCGTTCGCCGTCGAGATCCGCGGTGTCGTGGAGCGTGTCGTGGCCATCGACGAGACCGACGCGACGAACCGACAGGAGTCCGCGGGTGTCCGACCCTGACCCGACCTTCGAGGGCCTCATGCAGGCCGTCGAGGACGCGCCCGACGGGCCCGAGGTGGGCGCGTTCTTCGACTTCGACGGCACGGTGATCGCCGGCTACTCGGTCACCGCGTTCATGCGCCACCACGTCAAGAACCTCGACCTGCACCCGCGCACGACGATCGAGACGCTGGCCAGCGGCTGGCAGGGTCTGCACGGCGAGGAGGACTTCCGCAAGTTCCTCGGCATCACGCTGCGGACGTGGGCGGGCCGCACGCCCGAGGAGCTCGAGAAGATCGGCAACCAGCTCTTCCGCGACGAGATCGGCCCGAGCGTCTACCCCGAGTCGTGGCGGCTGATCCGGGCGCACCTGGAGAAGGGCCACACGGTCGTCCTGGCGAGCTCGGCGACCCGGTTCCAGGTGGAGCCCGCGGCGAAGGCGCTCGGCGTCGACCACACGATCTACACGGCGGTGGAGGTCGGCGAGGACGGCACGCTCACCGGCCGTCCCGACGGCCGTTCCCCGTACGGCGAGGGCAAGGCGGCCGCGGTCAAGGAGTTCGCCGCCGCGCACGACGTCGACCTCGACGCGAGCTTCGCCTACTCCAACGGCGGGGAGGACGTGCCGTTCCTGGCCACGGTCGCGCACCCGGCGGCGGTCAACCCGTCGGCGGGCCTGCGGCGCGCAGCCGCGGAGCGTGGCTGGCCCGCCCTCGACTTCACGGGCCGCCCGTGGACGACGCCGGTGGAGATCGCGCGCACCGCGGCGACCTTCGCCGGGATGATGGGCGGGTTCGCGACCGGTCTCGGGCTGGGGCTGCTCGGCGGCTCCCGGCGCGCCGGGCTCAACCTCGGCATCGGGCTGGGCGGCGACCTGTCGCTGATGGCGTCGGGGGTCTCGCTCGACGTGCACGGCGCGCGCCACATCTGGGAGGCGCAGCCCGCGGTCTTCCTGTTCAACCACCAGAGCCAGCTCGACGTGCTCGTGCTGGGCGGGCTGCTGCGCGGCAACTTCGCGCCGGTGGCGAAGAAGGAGCTCGCCAACGACCCGCTGTTCGGCGGGCTCATGCGCCTGCTCGAGACGGCGTTCATCGACCGCGCCGACAACGCCCAGGCCCGCAAGGCCCTCGAGCCGGCCGTCGAGCGCCTGCGCGCGGGGACGTCGATCGTCATCGCGCCGGAGGGCACCCGCTCGCCCACCCCGACGCCCGGGAAGTTCAAGAAGGGCGCGTTCCACCTGGCCATGCAGGCCGGCGTGCCGATCGTCCCGCTCGTCTTCCGCAACACCGGCGAGCTGATGAGCCGCAACGCGATGATCATCCACCCGGGTGTCGTGCAGGTGGCCGTGCTGCCGCCGATCGACGTCTCGGACTGGACCCGCGAGGACCTCGACGAGCGCATCGAGGGCGTGCGCCAGCAGTACATCCACACGCTGGCGCACTGGCCGGGCGGCTCCTAGCGGCCCCGGAAGGTCGGCGCGCGCTTCTCCTCGCGCGCCTTCCGGCCCTCCTGCAGGTCCTCGCTCGCCCAGCACGCATCGAACGCCGCGGCGACCTCGTCGGGCACCGGCGCGTCCTCGAGCAGGCGGGCGACGGCGAGCTTGTTGTAGGCCAGGGTCAGCGGGGCGAGCGCGGCGATCTCGGTGGCCCAGGCCAGCGCGGTGTCGCGGTCGCCGACGCGATCGACGAGCCCGGCCGCGCGAGCGGCGTCGTGGTCGAGGCGCTCGCAGGCGAGCAGTATCCGCCGGGCGGCGCCCCCGCCCGCGACGAGGGCGAGCCGGCGCACCGTCCACGGATCGACGGCGAGGCCGAGCGCGGCGGTCGGCAGCCCGAACACGCCGGGGGTGTCGACGACGCGCAGATCCGCGGCGAGCGCGAGCTGGGTGCCCGCGCCGATCGCCGGGCCGTGCACCGCGGCGACCACGGGCACGGGGATCTCGGTGAGCCGGTGCAGCATGCCGTAGAGCGCGGCGAGGAAGTCCGGGTCGCCGACCGTGTCGAGGTCGGCGCCGGAGCAGAACGCCGTGCCCTCGCCGGTCAGCACGAGCGCCCGGGCCCCGTCGGCGCTCGCGGCGTCGACGGCGGCGTGCAGGTCGCGGCAGTGCGCGGTGTCGAGGGCGTTGCGGCGCTCGGTGCGGTCGATGCGGACCTCGTGGACCGCGGCGTCGTGGCGCTGGGTGCCGATCACGGGGCCATCATCCCCGCCGCGCGACCACGCCCCAGAGCCCGCTCGCTGTGATCTCCGGCCCGGGGGCGGGCGGCTCGGGGCGCCAGTCGGGCGCCGACACCCATCCCGGCCCGACGACCGAGAACCCGGTGAGCCACGGCGCCATGTCCGCGGGGTCGCGCAGCCGCGGCGCGTAGCTCCAGCCGCCGTGGTTCATCGTCGCCCAGGCGTGGATGTCCTCGCGCGCCGTCGACGTCAGGTGCGAGATGGCCAGCCCGCTGCCCGGCACGAGCGCGTCGGTGTAGACGTGCACGGCCTCGGCGGCGGCCGCGTCGTCGTGCACGTAGTGCAGGACCCCGACGGCCAGCACCCCGACCGGGCGGGAGAGGTCGAGGACCTCGCTCACCTCGGGCGAGCCGAGCACCGCGGCGGCGTCGCCGGCGTCGGCGTGCAGGACCGACACGCCCTGCTCACCGGCGACCAGGCGCCGGGCGTGCGCGACGGTCCGGGCGTCCCAGTCGACGTAGGCCACCCGCGCCCCGGGGTGGGTCCGGCGGGCGCGGGTGTGGACGTGGTCGACGGTCGGCAGGCCGGATCCGAGCTCCAGGAACTGGTCGACGCCCTCGGCGCACCAGTGGTCTACGACGGCCGCGGAGAACCGGCGGTGGTCGCGGCAGAGCGCGCTCATCCCCGGCATCACCAGGTCGACCTCGGCGGAGAACTCCCGGTCGACCTGCAGGTTCTCGGTGCCGCCGATGGCGAAGTCGAACACGCGCGCCATGTTCGGCGGCGTCTCCTCGTCGTCCTCGCCGAATTCGTCGGCGGGATCCAGTGCGTTCACGGTCCCTCCCCCCGTGACCATCCTCGCCCACGACCCCTCCGCGCCGCCGTCCCGGCACCCCGGCAGGCAGGATCCGGGGCATGACCCCGACGTCGCCCCGCCGCTCGGACCCGGCCCCGGACATCCCCGACACCCTCTTCGCCGATCCCGCCGCCGAGGCGCGGTGGCGGGGCCGCTTCACGGCGGCGCGGGTCTCGGTGCCGGACTGGGCCCGCGACGCTCCGGAGCGCAGCGTCTACTCCTCGAACGCCACCGGGACCTGGGAGATCTACGCCTGGGACCGCGCGAGCGACACCCACCGGCGCGTCACCGACCGCCCGCAGGGCACCCGCGGCGGCGCCGCGAGCACCGACGGCAGCAGCATCTGGTGGTTCGACGACCACGACGGCGACGAGTTCGGGGTCTGGGTCTCCGAGCCCTTCGAGGGCGGGAAGGCGACACCCGCGGTCGCCGGCGCGGCGCCGGGCTACCCCGCCGGGCTGGAGCTCGGGCGGCGCACGGTGGCCGTCGGGTGGTCGACCGACGACGGGTCGACGCTCGCGGTGAGCGAGGACGGTGGGGACGCGCGCGTCGTCTACCGCCACACCGAGGACGCGGGCATCGGCGCGCTCTCCCGCGACGAGACGCTGCTGGCGATCTCGCACGCCGAGCACGGCGACTCCCGCCACCCCGCGATCCGGGTGCTGCGTCTCGCCGACGGCGCGACCGTCGGCGAGCGCCACGACGGCGAGGGCCGGGGCCTCGACCCCATCGAGTTCGCGCCCGTCGAGGGCGACCGGCGCCTGCTCGTCGGGCACGAGCGCCGTGGGCGCGACGAGCTGCTGATCTGGGACCTCGCCACCGACACCGAGACCGAGGTGGCGATCGACCTGCCCGGCGACCTCTCGGCCGGCTTCTACCCGGACGCGTCCGCCCTGCTCGTCGCCCACACCCGCGCGGGCCGCACGACGCTGCACCGCTACGACCTCGCGACCGGCGAGCTCACCGACCTGCCCACCGCCGCGGGCTCGGTCGGCGGCGCGGACGTGCGCCCCGACGGCACCGTCGAGTACGGCTGGTCCTCGGCGGCCCACCCGTCGTCGGTGCGCGCGCTGCACCCCGACGGCACCGACACCGAGCTGCTCGCCCCGCCCGGAGACCGGCCCGAGCCCTCGGTGGCGCTCGACGACGCGTGGGTCGAGGGACCCGGCGGGCCGGTGCACGCGCTCTGGGCGCGCCCGGCGGGCACCACCGGCCCGGTCCCGACCGTCTTCATGATCCACGGTGGCCCGCAGGCGGCCGACGAGGACCGCTGGTCCCCGGTGCGCGCGGTGTGGGTGGACGCCGGCTTCGCGGTGGTCCACGTGAACTACCGGGGCTCGTCGGGCTACGGGTCGGCGTGGCGGGACGCCATCGAGGGGCGCCCGGGCACCACGGAGCTCGAGGACGTCGCCGCCGTGCACGAGTGGGCCGTGTCCTCGGGCCTCGCCGACCCGGCCGCGTGCGTGCTCGAGGGCTGGTCGTGGGGCGGCTACCTGACGCTGCTGGGCCTGGGCCGCCAGCCCGGGCGCTGGGCGGTCGGGTGCGCGGGCGTCCCCGTCGCCGACTACCTCGCGGCCTACGAGGACGAGATGGAGCCGCTGCGCGCCTTCGACCGCTCGCTGTTCGGCGGCTCGCCCGCCGAGGTCCCCGACCGCTACGCCGAGGCCTCGCCGCTGACCTGGGTCGACCAGGTGCGCGCGCCGGTGCTCGTGCTGGCCGGCGAGAACGACCCGCGCTGCCCCATCCGCCAGATCGACAACTACCTCGACGCGCTCGCCGCGCGCGAGGTGCCGTACGCGATGGTGCGCTACGACGCCGGTCACGGGTCCCTCGTCGTCGCGGAGACGCTCAAGCACACGGTCGCCGAGATCGCCTTCGCCCGCGAGGCCCTGGGCCTGCCCGTGCCGGCGTGACGTTCTGACCGAAGGGCACCTTCGCTCGGATAGACGAGCGAGGGGCACCCTTCGCCGGAACTGCTCCGCTCACCCCGGGACGAGCGAAGGGCCCCGCCGGTCGACTAGTTCGACCGAAGGGCCCCTTCGCTCAGATCGGGCGACAGGGTGGATCAGGCCGTCTTGGCCTGCCACATCCAGTGGGCCTCCTCGAGCTTCGCCGTCTGCCCGATGAGCAGGTCCTGGGTGACCGGGTCCGGCTCGTCGGTGGCCGCGATGCGCTCGCGCATGCGCGCGATGAGCGTCGCGAGGTGCTCGACGACCGCCTGGTTGACGTCCTCGACCTTGCGCCACCCCTCGTCGGTGGTGGGCAGGCCGCTGCTCTTCGCGACCGTCTCGGCGCGCCCGTCGGGCGAGGCGCCCAGCGCGGCGGCGCGCTCGGCGACCTCGTCGGAGTAGGTGCGCGCGAGGTCGACCAGCTCGTCGAGGTGCAGGTGCGCCTCGCGGAAGTTGGTCCCGACGACGTTCCAGTGCCACTGCTTGGCGGTCAGGGACAGGTCGATGAAGTCCGCCAGCGAGTCCTGTAGGACCGCCCCGACGGTCTGCTTCGCGTCGTCGGCCAGCGGGCTGGTGATGGGCGTGGTGGCCATGCTTCTCAGCTCCTTCGACACCGTTGTTTGGAACGGTTCCAGATTAAGGATGCCCCGGAGCGGCGTGGAAAACCACCACGCGGCCCGTCTCGTGGTGTGAGACGGGCCGCGTGAGGTGAGGCTGGGCTCAGATCAGCTCTGGCTGAGCACCTTGTCCTGCTTGCCGGTGAGCTCCCGGACACGGTCCTCGACGCGCTGTCCCATGCCCTCGTCGATCGACTTCCAGTAGTCGAACGCGCGGGCCAGCACGTCGTCGCCGACACCGTCGGCGAGGTGGCCGGAGACGTTCTCGACGAAGCGGTCGCGCGCGGCGTCGTCCCAGACCTCGAGCATCATCGTGCGGGCCTGGACCTCGTCGGAGTCCTCGGGGTGCGCCACGTAGGCGACGCGCTGGATCTCGCCGTCGGAGTACCACGACGGCGGCTGGATCGTCTCGGTCGTCTGCGGGCCGCCCTTGGTGTTGGGCGCGTAGACCGGGTCCGGCGCGTTCACGACGCGCATGGCGCCGGCCACCGTATACGGGTGGGCGTCGGTGCCCTGCGGGGAGTTGACCGGGATCTGCTTGTAGTTGACCCCGAGCCGGGCGCGGTGCGCGTCCGCGTAGGAGAACCCGCGGGCCAGCAGCATCTTGTCCGGCGAGAGGCCGAGCCCCGGGGGCTGGTTGTTCGGCTCGAACGCGGCCTGCTCGATCTCGGTGTGGAAGTCGACCGGGTTGCGGTTCAGCGTCAGCTTCCCGACTTCCTGCAGGGGGTAGTCGCCGTGCGGCCACACCTTGGTCAGGTCGAACGGGTTGAACCGGTAGGTCTTGGCGTCCTCGAAGGGCATGATCTGCACCTTCAGGGTCCAGGTCGGGAACTCCCCGCGCTCGATGGCCTCGTAGAGGTCGCGGCGGTGGTAGTCGGCGTCCGCCCCGGCGAGGCGGTCACCCTCCTCCTGGGTCAGGCACTTGATGCCCTGGTCCGAGATGAAGTGGTACTTCACCCAGAACTCCTCGCCGGCAGCGTTGATCCACATGTAGGTGTGGCTGCCGTAGCCGTTCATGTGCCGCCAGGTCTCGGGCAGGCCGCGGTCACCCATCAGCCAGGTGACCTGGTGCTTCGACTCGGGCGAGAGCGTCCAGAAGTCCCACTGCATGTCGTGGTCGCGCAGGCCGTTGCGGGCCAGGCGCTTCTGCGAGCGGATGAAGTTCTGGAACTTCATGGGGTCACGGATGAAGAAGACCGGCGTGTTGTTGCCGACCATGTCCCAGTTGCCCTCGCGCGTGTAGAGCTTCAGCGAGAAGCCACGCGGGTCGCGCCAGGTGTCGGGGCTGCCACGCTCACCGGCGACCGTCGAGAAGCGGATGAGGCCCTCGGTCGTCTCGCCCGGCTGGAAGACCGCGGCCTTGGTGTAGGCGGTGACGTCCTGCGTGACCTCGAACTTCGCGAACGCCCCGGCACCCTTGGCGTGCGGCTGGCGCTCCGGGATCCGCTCCCGGTTGAAGTTCGCCATCTGCTCGATCAGGTAGTGGTCCTGGAGGACCAGCGGCCCGTTCGTGCCGACCGTGGCGGAGAACTCGTGACTGGGGGCCGGGATGCCGGCGTCATCGGTGGCGTAGGAGCGATTCGTACTGGTCACGTTCGCCTCTCAGACGTGGTGGTGGCTCTCGTGCAGGACCGCGACGGCGCCGCGCACAGCGCGCCGGGATTCCCGGTTACCCACTCCGGCTGCCGTGCACGTCGGGCACGTCCCCCAGAACACGACCTCGGCCTCGTCGACGACGAAGCCGCTCGCGTCCGAGGGGGTCAGGCACGGCCGCTCGTCGACGACGCAGTCGACGTCGGCGGTCGCCCCGCAGGACCGGCAGACCACGTGGTGGTGGTTGTCGCCGGTCCGCGTCTCGTAGCGCGCCGCCGAGCCCGCGGGCTCGATCCTGCGCACCAGCCCGGCGTCCACGCACGCGGCGAGGACGTCGTACACGGCCTGCGTGCTCACCGACCCCAGGCGGGCGCGGACCGCCGACGCCACGGCCTCGGCCGTGGAGTGCGGGGACTCGCCCAGGACACCGAGCACCGCCTGCCGGGGCGCGGTGACGCGCAAGCCCGCCGCGCGCAGCCGCGCTCGCGGGTCGGCGACGTGGTGCCGCGGGTCCGGGGCCGGTCCGGCCTCGGGGACGACCGCGGGGGTGTCCGCGTCGTCGTCCCGGGAACCGGTCGTGGGCCTCATATCGACTCACGTTGCCACCGAGACTGGAACGGGTCAAGAAAAGGGCTCTGTGTCACGTCGACGAGCCGCAGGTCAACGACAGGCGCCGCACGCTCACCGCGAAGTTCTCGGCGTCGGCCGCCGCTCCGGTATTGAGCACGGCCACGCCGACCGAGGCGGGCCCGGCGAAGGGAACCTCCCCACTCAAAGCACGCCACTGGCCGTCGGCAGCCACATCCCGCCACGACGCCCGGACCGTCTCCCCGGTCCGGACCAGCCGGAGGCCCACCGCGACGGTCTCGGTACGGATGGGCTGGGGATCCCCACGGAAGGGCCCGTGCACCTTGACGTGCCGGGCGTCGCGCGAGAACTCGAGCGCGACCGCGTCGAAGTCCCCGATACCGCGTTCGAGCCGGACGTAGTCGTCGACGTCGCGCATCACGAGCAGACCGGCGGCCTGGTACGCGACCAGGGGGACGAGGTCGATCTCCGTCTCGAGCACGAAGTCGCCGTCGACGGGGACGAGCAGCGACGGCGCGGTGATGCGGCCCTGTTCAGTGCGGACGTCCGAGCCGGGCGGTGCCGTGATGCGCAACGACCCGGGGGTGGCCGCGAACGTCGGCACGGCGGGGTCGTCGTTCCCTCGCCGGACCAGGGCGTCGCCGAGGAGAGCCGCGACGTCCCCACCGACCGCCGTGCACGCCGGCGCCGGTGGCTGCGGCAACGGTTCGGGGAAGGCCCACGGTACGAACACGATCATCAGCGCGACGACGCCGGCCAGGGACACGACGACCGCGCCGGCGAGCCGAGACCTCGGCCACCTCGCGAACCCACGGGGCAGCCCCTTCCGGATCGTCGCGATCAGGTGGTCGCTGTCCCGCATGAACGTCGCGTGATCCAGCCGCATCGCCTGCCGGCGCAAGAGGTCGGAGGTCCTCGGGCAGTTCCTCCTCGGGGGGCATGTCGGCGCCGTCGACGAGGACGGGGATGAGGCGCGCCGTTCCGCGCAGCGCGGCCCGCACCTCGAGCGCGACGACGTCGTCGCGCCGCGAGAGCCGCCGGTCCTCGTTCCAGCGCGTCCCGATGAGGACCAGCACGACGTGCGAGGCCAGGACGGCCTCGTTGATGGCCTCGGCGAAGTCCGCGCCCGGGGCGATCGCGTCGACGTCCATGAAGACATCGACGCGGGGACGCCGCTCCGACACGCGGGCCTGGAGCCGACCGGCGACGTGCGAGCTGTCGGCGCGGCGGTAGCTGACGAAGACCGACGGCCGAGATGAACGGTAGCCAGCCATCACGCCCCCCGAGCGTCGATCCAGGACCGACCGTCAACGACGGTAGGTCACCGAATCCCGCGGCGGGTGCCGACCATCCGGGTGATGGCCGGTGAGCGGGAGCAGGTCGGGGATGCGCTCCGTCAGCTCCGGACGAGCTCCTCGGCAATCTCGTAGGTGTTCAGCGCCGCGCCCTTGCGCAGGTTGTCGCCGCACACGAAGAAGTCGAGGGTGTTGGGGAAGTCGAGCGCCTGGCGGATCCGGCCGACGTAGGTCGGGTCCTCGCCGACGACGTCGGCCGGCGTCGGGAAGCGCTTCGCCTCCGGCTCGTCGACCAGCACGATCGACGGCTGGGCCGCGAACAGCTGCTGGGCGGTGGCGACGTCGACCTCGCGGTCGAAGGTCGCGTGGACCGACAGCGAGTGCGTCGTGACGACCGGGACCCGCACGCACGTCGCGGAGACCTTGAGGTCGGGCAGCCCCAGGATCTTCCGCGACTCGTTGCGGACCTTGAGCTCCTCGGAGGTCCACCCGCCGTCGCGCACCGACCCGGCGAACGGCACAACGTTCATCGCCAGCGGCGCGGGGAACGGCGACTCGTCCGGGAGGCCGGCGGCCGCGATGACCTCCGCGACGTCCCCTCGACGGTGGCCGACGCCCTTGCCGGCGACGGCGGCGAGCTCGGCCTGCAGGCGGTCGATGCCCTCCTGGCCCGCGCCGGACGCCGCCTGGTAGCTCGCGACGACCAGCTCGCGCAGGCCGAACGCCCGGTGCAGCGCGCCGAGCGCCGCCATCATCGACAGCGTCGTGCAGTTCGGGTTGGACACGATGCCCTTGGGGCGCTCGTGGGCCTGGTCGGCGTTCACCTCGGGCACCACGAGCGGCACCTCGGGGTCCATCCGGAACGCGCCGGAGTTGTCGACGGCGATCGCCCCGCGCGACACCGCGACCGGCGCCCACTCGGCGCTGACGGCGTCGGGGACGTCGAACATCGCGATGTCCACGCCGTCGAACGCCTCCGGCGACAGCGCGACGACCTCGATCTCCTCGCCGCGGACCTTCAGGCGCTTGCCGGCCGACCGGGGCGAGGCGATCAGCCGGATCTCGCTCCACGGCACGCTCTCGCGCGCGTCGATGATGTCGATCATGACGGAGCCGACCGCACCGGTGGCCCCGACGATGGCGAGTGTCGTCATGGCTAGCGTCCTGTTCCTGCGTGCACCACGGCCTCCTCGTCGCCCCCGAGGTCGAAGGCGGAGTGGAGGGCCCGGACGGCGTCGTCGAGCTGGGTGTCGCGGATCAGCGCGGAGATGCGGATCTCCGAGGTGTTCATCATCTCGATGTTCACGCCCGCGACGGCGAGGGACTCGCAGAAGGTGGCCGTGACGCCCGGGTGGCTGCGCATGCCCGCGCCGACCAGCGTCACCTTGCCGACATGCTCGTCGTAGAGGACGTCCTCGAAGCCGACCTCCGACTTCATCGCGCTCAGCGCGTCGACCGCCCGCGGGCCGTCCTTGACCGGCAGCGTGAACGTCACGTCGGTCTTGCCCGTCTTCAGGTGCGAGATGTTCTGCAGCACCATGTCGATGTTGACGTCGACGTCCGCGACGGCGCGGAAGATGCGCGCCGCGAAGCCGGGCTGGTCGGGGACGCCGACCACGGTCACCTTCGCCTCGGACCGGTCGTGCGCCACGCCGGTGAGGACCGCCTGTTCCACGCTGAGCTCCTCGATGGACCCGACGATCGTCGTGCCGGGCTTGTCGTTGTACGACGAGCGCACCCGCAGGGGCACGTTCTCGCGGCGCGCGTACTCCACGGCGCGCAGGTGCAGCACCTTGGCCCCACACGCGGCCATCTCGAGCATCTCCTCGTAGGTGATGGTCTCGAGCAGCTTCGCGTCGGGGACGATGCGCGGGTCGGCCGAGTAGACGCCGTCGACGTCGGTGTAGATCTCGCAGACGTCGGCCTTCATCGCGGCGGCCATCGCCACCGCAGTCGTGTCCGAGCCGCCGCGGCCGAGGGTCGTGATCTCCTTCGAGTCCACGCTGACGCCCTGGAACCCCGCGACGAGCGCGATGTGGTCCTCGGCGAGGGCGGCGTGGATACGGCCGGGCGTGACGTCGACGATCCGCGCGTCGCCGTGCTTGCCCGTGGTCATCATGCCGGCCTGCGACCCGGTGAACGAGCGCGCGCGCCCGCCCTGGGCGTTGATCGCCATGGCGAGCAGGGCGTTCGAGATGCGCTCGCCGGAGGTCAGGAGCATGTCCAGCTCCCGGGGCGGCGGGCTCGGGTGGACCTGCATCGCGAGGTCGGTCAGCTCGTCGGTGGTGTCACCCATGGCGGAGGCGACGACGACGACCTCGTTGCCGTCCTTGCCGGTGCGCACGATCCGCTCGGCGACCCGGCGGATCCGCTCCGCGTCCTGGACGGACGAGCCGCCGTACTTCTGGACGACGAGTGCCACCGCGACGGACCTCCACGAACTGGTCGGTGAATCACCGCGACCCTATCCGAGGCAGGTCCGTGCACGGGCTGGGAGCAACCCCACTCCGGGCGGGGTGCGGTCCCTACGGCGCGAGCGCGTTGAGCAGCTTCGACACGACGATTCCGATCACGATCCACACGACGGCCGCGAGACCGAAGTTGAGGATGATCCGCAGCGATTCGCTCGCCGGGATGAACAGGTCGCCGATGCCGAGCGTCAGGTTCGACGCGAGGTCGCGGAAGAAGATCGTGATGCCGTTCGCGGGGTTCGCGCCGGCCACCGCGAGGATCACGTGGATGACCAGGATCGCCGCGAAGATCACGGTCAGGATGCGGATGACCGAGGCGGCCACCGTCAGGACCTTCCGGGTGAGCGCGCGGAGGTCGTCCTGGGTGTGCGAACGCCGCTGTTCGGCCGTCTCCGTGCTCGCATCCTGCGCCATGCGGGTCATCATGGCACGACAAGTGACCCGTCGGTAGCCGAGGGTGCGACCTGAGTCACCACCGGTCGATCGTCGCAGGTGAACGGCATGATCGACGTTCCGACACGCCCCCGGTCGAGGCCCCGGACTTCCGGGTGACGACGACGCGGGCGTACCGTGAGCGGCGATGTCTCCCGCGCTCGCAGCCTCCGGGCTGCTCCTTCGCCGCCGCGGCGGGGTCTGAACAGACCGGCCCCTCGCCGCGGGTGATGCGCGCTGCCGGTCGCCATCCCTCGCAGTGCTGCAGGCAGGAGCGCGACATCCCATGAGCATCACCCCGGGCTCGCCGATCAACGACGAACCCATCGCCGACATCCGCTCGACCGTGGTCCATCCCGACGGCGAGACCCCGGCCGACCAGCCGGCGTGGAACACCCAGCGGGCCAGCCACATGCCGGTGGACCGCTACCGCCCCTTCGCCGACGTCGTCGAGAAGATCTCGCTGCCGGACCGCACGTGGCCCGACCGCGTGATCACCCGGGCGCCGCTGTGGGGCGCGGTCGACCTGCGCGACGGCAACCAGGCGCTGATCGACCCGATGTCGCCGGCTCGCAAGCGCCGCATGTTCGACCTGCTCGTACGCATGGGCTACAAGGAGATCGAGGTCGGCTTCCCCGCCGCCTCGCAGACCGACTTCGACTTCGTCCGCGAGATCATCGAGCAGGACGCCGTCCCCGCCGACGTGCGGATCCAGGTCCTGACGCAGGCGCGCCCCGAGCTGATCACGCGCACGTTCGAGTCGCTCGAGGGCGCCCACTCCGCGGTGGTGCACCTGTACAACTCGACGTCGATCCTGCAGCGGCGGGTGGTCTTCCGCTCCGACCGCGACGGGATCACGAAGATCGCGACGGACGGGGCGAAGCTGGTCCGCGAGGAGGCCGAGAAGCGCCCGGGCACCGACTGGCGCTTCCAGTACTCGCCGGAGTCCTACACGGGCACCGAGCTGTCGTACGCCAAGGAGATCGTCGACGCGGTCGGCGACGTCTGGGAGCCCACCCCGGAGCGCCCGATGATCGTCAACCTGCCGGCCACGGTGGAGATGGCGACCCCGAACGTCTACGCCGACTCCATCGAGTGGATGCACCGCAACCTCGCCCGGCGCGACGCGATCATCCTGTCGCTGCACCCGCACAACGACCGCGGCACCGGCGTCGCCGCCGCCGAGCTCGGCGTCCAGGCCGGCGCCGACCGCGTCGAGGGCTGCCTGTTCGGCAACGGCGAGCGCACCGGCAACGTCTGCCTGGTGACCCTGGGCATGAACCTGTTCAGCCAGGGCATCGACCCGCAGATCGACTTCTCGGACATCGACGAGGTCCGCCGCACCGTCGAGTTCTGCAACCAGCTGCCCGTCGGCGAGCGCCACCCCTGGGGCGGCGACCTCGTGTTCACCGCGTTCTCCGGCTCGCACCAGGACGCGATCAACAAGGGCCTGCAGGCGATGGCCGTCGAGGCCGAGGCGGCCGGGCATGGCATCGACCAGCACCCGTGGGAGGTCCCGTACCTGCCCATCGACCCGAAGGACGTCGGCCGCACCTACGAGGCCGTCATCCGCGTGAACTCGCAGTCGGGCAAGGGCGGCGTCGCCTACCTGATGAAGACCGAGCACCAGCTCGACCTGCCGCGTCGCCTGCAGATCGAGTTCTCCAGGCGCGTCCAGGAGGTCACCGACTCCGAGGGCGGCGAGGTCTCCGCCAAGGAGATGTACGACATCTTCACCGAGGAGTACCTGCAGCGCCGGGTGCCGCTGGAGCTCGTCAGCTCGCGGGTGCAGACCCACGACGACGGCAAGGCCGAGCTCAGCGCGACGCTGAAGGTCGAGGGCGACCTGCACGAGGTCACCGGCGTCGGCAACGGCCCGATCGCCGCGTTCGTCGACGCGCTCGCGTCGGTGGGCTACGACGTGCGGGTCCTCGACTACGCCGAGCACGCGATGTCGGCCGGCGACGACGCCCGCGCGGCGGCCTACGTCGAGGCCGCGGTCGGCGACGTCGAGGTCTGGGGCATCGGGATCGACGGCTCGATCCTCACGGCGTCGCTCAAGGCCGTCGTGTCGGCGGTCAACCGCGCGATGCGCTGACCTGATCGCGGTCTCGGTGACGAGCCCGCTCAGATGTGAGCGGGTTCGCGGTCGTCGTCGCGCCACAAGATCCAGGTTGGTGGAGCGAATGTCTCGCTGAGCGGAGCGTTCGCTCCACCAACCCGGATCTTGCTGATCCGGTGGCGGATCCCCTATCGGGCGGGGGACCCGCCACCGGCGGCCACGACGACGTCGTGACCGGTCAGCGGGGGAGGTCGAACTCGCCGGCCTTGACGCCGGCGACGAACGCCGCCCACTCCTCGGGGGTGAACCGCAGGGCCTCCGACGACTTCGTGTCGACGACGCGCACCTCGTCACCCGCCATGGCGACGCCTACACACCCGCCGTCCGAGCAGAAGCTGCTCCGGCGCACGAACAGGTCACCAGCCAGTGGCGAGTCGGTCACGACGCGCATCTTGGCGTGCGGTGTCGCGCGGCGCGGCACCGACCCCTCGATCAGGCGTCCCCGATGCGCCGAAGGGCACGCTTCATCAGGGGAACGGACTCGTTCTCCGGCAGCGAGGCCTTGAGCAGCGCCGACATCCGGGTGTCGTGCACGGCGATGTCGTCGCGGTCGGCGAGGAACTCGCTCATGACCGGCCTCTCGACGTGGATCAGGCCGTGCTCGATCCCCTCCGAGAACTGGAGCTTCGAGAACGACTCCCGACTCGCCGGCACCAGGCCCGCGCTGAACGGGAGCACGCGGACGTCGACGTGCTCGGCCTCGGCGATCCGGATGAGGTGCTCGACCTGGCCGGCGAGGACGTCCGGACTCTCGACGACGCGGTAGAGCGTCGACTCGTCGAGCACGCAGCGGAAGGTCAGCCCGTGCTCCGCGCGGAGCGCCTCCTGGCGCTGCATCCGCACCTCGACGAGCCGTTCGATCTGCGTCGATCCGAGGGTCCGACCCCAGAACGACCGCAGGGCGCCGCGGGCGTAGTCGCGCGTCTGCAGGAGCCCGTGCACGATGTGCGCCTCGTAGGCGTCGATGCGGGCGGCGTCCCACTCGTACTCGACGTACAGCGCCATGTCCGGAGCGAGGACGTCGGCGTACTCGGACCACCACGTCCTGGCCCGACCGGTGCGCGCCCACTCGAGGAGCCGCTCGCGCTCGTCGCCCTCGGGCACGCGGTAGACGTCGAGCATGTCGCGCACGTCGCGCCAGCGGGGGACGCCCTTCCCGTTCTCGAGTCGGCTGATCTTCGACGGCGAGCACTCCAGGCTGCGCGCGACGTCCTCGAGCTTGTAGTTCAAGCTCTCGCGGAGACGCTTCAGCTCCCCGCCGAGGCGCCGGCGAGTCACCACAGGGCCGGGTGACCAGGTCATCCGCACGCCTCCCGAGGGTCGGGTCGTACGCCGGCCTCCCCCCGGGCCGGTCTCGACGCGTCCACGATAGACCGCCGGCGGCATGTCGTCACGCAATCGTTGTGTGCAATTGCAGAACACACTTGTGCAGTGCAGTGGCACACGGCACTCTCAGAGCACGGCCGAAACGCCGGAGCCGTGGACAGCACGACTCGACGGGAGGCATGACACATGATCGCTACGAGGAGCGGACGCCGCCGCGGAGTGTTCCGCGGGCACCGATGACCGCCATGACGATCATCATCGCGGTGGTCGTCTTCTGGACCCTGTTCGTGGTGGGCGTGCTCGTGGGCATCTCGGTGCACCGCGAGGCGACGCGGCGTCGCAGCGCCCGCCTGCACCGCGCCGAGATGGCGCTCGACAGGGACGTGATCGTCGCCGGCCGCACGCCCGTGCGCGGCCGGGACTTCCGCGTCTGACCGCTGGAAGAACCGCTAGAAGGCGCGGCGACCCGCGAGCGCGCGGCCGAGCGTGAGCTCGTCGGCGAACTCGAGGTCGCCGCCCATGGGGAGACCGGACGCCAGCTTGGTGACGGTCAGGCCCGGGAAGTCGCGCAGGAGGCGCACGAGGTAGGTGGCCGTGGCCTCGCCCTCGGTGTTGGGGTCCATGGCCAGGATGACCTCGGCGATCTCCGGCTCCCCGCCTTGATCACTGCCGGCGCCGCCGATGCGGGTGAGCAGCTCGCGGACCCGCAGCTGGTCGGGCCCGATGCCCGAGAGCGGGTCGAGCGCCCCGCCCAGCACGTGGTAGCGGCCGCGGAACTCGCGGGTGCGCTCGACGGCCATGACGTCCTTCGGCTCCTCGACGACGCACACGAGCGTGGCGTCGCGGCGCGCGTCGCTGCAGATCCGGCAGCGGGGCTGCTCCGACACGTTGCCGCAGATGTCGCAGAACACCACGCCGACCTTGACCTTCTGCAGGGCCTCCTGCAGGCGCGTCACGTCGGCTTCCTCGGTCGCCAGCAGGTGGAACGCGATCCGCTGCGCGCTCTTGGGACCGATGCCGGGCAGCCGGCCCAGCTCGTCGATGAGGTCCTGGACCGGCCCCTCGAACACCGCGCCCTACTGCCCGGGCAGGCCCAGCCCGCCGCCCATGTCCCCGAGCCCACCGGCGAGCGGGCCCATCTTCTCCGCCTGCAGGTCGGCCGCCGCCTGGGCCGCGTCGGCGAGCGCGCCGACCACGAGGTCCTGCAGCGTCTCGACGTCGTCCGGGTCGACGACCTTCGGGTCGATCTTCACGGAGCGGATCTCACCGGCCGCGGTCTGCGTGACGGTGACCAGGCCGTTGCCCGCCTGGCCGGTGACCTCGGCCTCGGCCAGCTCCGCCTGGGCGGACATCAGCTGCTCCTGCATCGCCTGCGCCTGCTGCAGCAGCGCGCCCATGTCCATGCCTTCAGGGTTCTGACCGGGTTGCACGTCACCAGCGTAACCACGCCCGCGCGCTCGCCGTCGCACCCCGCGAGGAGGCAGGCTCACCGGTGATGACCACCGCGAGCGACACCCTGCTGCACCGCCTCCTCGACGCGACCACCTGGCGCGCCTTCGACGTCGACGCCGCGGGGCGCATCCTCGCCGGGCACGACGCCTCCGGCTCCGTCCAGCTCGTCGAGCTCCGACCCGAGGGCAACCGGGTGCCGCTGACGGCCCTGCCCGGCGCCGTGCACGGGCGCTACCTCCCGGGCCGGCGCACCATCGTCGTGTCCCACGACGCCGGCGGGAACGAGCGCGCGCAGCTCTCGCTGCTCGACCCGGACGCCGTCGAGGAGCCGGTCGGCGAGGACGGGCTGACCCCGCTCGTCCACGACCCCGAGCACATCCACGGGCTCGTCGAGGTCCTCGAGGGCGGCCGCGTCGTCTACGCCACCAACCGCCGCAACGGCGTCGACTTCGACCTCGTCGTCCGCGACGTCGACGCCGGGTCCGAGACCGTGCTCTACGACGGCGGCGGGATGGTCGGGAACGCCGCGATCGCCCCCGACGGGACCCGGGCCCTGATGACCCGCCCCGGCCGACCGGCGCTGAGCTCGCAGGTCCTGCTGCTCGCCGGCGACACCGTCACCGAGCTCACCGACGCCGACGAGCACGCCCGCCACCTCTCCCCCGAGTGGCTGCCCGACGGCACCGCGGCCGTGATCACCACCGACGCCGGCCGCGACCACCTCGGCGTCGCGCGTCTCGACGTCGCCACGGGATCGCTGACCTGGCTGGTCACCGACGACGCCCACGACGTCGCCGCGCGCCTGTCCCCCGACGGACGCCACCTGCTCGTCGTCACCGACGACGACGGCGCCTCCCGCCTCGCCGTGCACGACGCCGACGGCACCCTCGTCCGCGCGATCGCCCTGCCGCCGGAGCTCCGCGGCGGCGTCGCCGACTTCCTCGCCGCCCCGCGCTGGTCGCCGGACTCCACCGGGCTCGCCGTCACGTGGACCGACCCCGCGACCCCGGCCGACGTGCTCATCGTCGACGCCGGACGCGGACGGGCGGCCGTGGCGGCGTCGTCGCGGGAACCGCTGAGCGATCTCGAGCTCGTCGACCCCACGAGCCACGGCATCCCGACCCCGGACGGCGAGACCGTGCCGTGCTTCGTCTACTCACCCGCGCAGCCGTCCGGGTCGAGCGTCACGATCGTGCACGGCGGGCCCGAGGGGCAGTCGGTGCGCTCGTTCTCGGCGATCGTGCAGGCGCTCGTCGGTGACGGGCACACCGTGCTCGTGCCGAACGTGCGCGGCTCGGTGGGCTACGGGAAGCGCTGGTACTCGCTGGACGACGTCGAGCGCCGGCTCGACTCGGTGGCCGACCTCGCCGCGCTGCACGCGTACCTGCCCCGGCTCGGGCTCGACCCGGCGCGCGCGGCGCTGTGGGGCGGGTCGTACGGCGGCTACATGGTGCTCGCGGGCCTCGCGTTCCAGCCCGACCTGTGGGCGGCGGGCGTCGACATCGTCGGCATCTCCTCGCTCGTGACCTTCCTCGAGAACACCTCGGCCTACCGCCGCGCGCACCGCGAGCGGGAGTACGGCTCGCTCGAGCGCGACCGCGAGTTCCTCGAGCGCGCGTCGCCGCTGAACCGGATCGGCGACGTGCGCGCCCCGCTGTTCGTCATCCACGGCGCCAACGACCCGCGCGTGCCGCTCTCCGAGGCCGAGCAGGTGGCCGCGGCGGTGCGGGGCAACGGCGTCGAGGTCGAGATGGTGGTCTACGACGACGAGGGCCACGGGCTCGCGAAGCGGGTCAACCGGCTCGACGCCTATCCGCGGGCCGTCGCGTTCCTGGGGCGGGTGCTCGGGGGCTGACGGGCCGGGGCGACCCGCCATCCGATCTATCGCCGACGCTCACCGCGCGTTCACCCCCCGCCCCGACGACTGGGCTGGGGTGTCGGGGTGTCTCGACGACCCCGGGTCCTGGTCCTCAGCGCCGCCGTCGGCCAGGGCCACGACGGCGCGGCCCGCGAGCTCGTGCGGCGGCTCGACCGCCGGGGCGTGGACGCCCACGTGCTCGACTGGACCGACCTGCTCCCCCGCTGGGGCCGGCGGACCCTGCGCGACCTCTACGCGCCGTCGGTGCACCACACCCCGGCGCTGTTCGACCGGATCTTCACGGACCTCGAGTACCCGCGGCGTCCGGCGAGCGTCGTCACCGGGCACCTGATCCGGATCGCCGAGGACCCCCTCCTCGCGGCGGCGCGCGACGTCGACGCGGTCGTCACGACGTATCCGCTCGCCGGCCAGACCCTCGGGGCCCTGCGTGCCGACGGGCGCCTCGGCGTGCCCGCGCTGACCTTCCTCACCGACCCCGCCGCGCACCGGCTCTGGTGCCACCCCGGCCTCGACGAGCACCTCACGGTCACCGACGCCACCGCCGCCGACGGCGCCCGCTACGGCGTCGCGCTCCGCAGCGTCGGTCCGCTGTGCGCGCCGCGCTTCTCGCGCCCGATGCCCGTCGCGACCCGCGGACGGGTCCGCGCCGAGCTGGGCGTGCCCGACGACGCCCCGATGGCCCTGCTGGTGTCGGGCTCGCTGGGGATGGGGGAGGTCGAGAAGGCGGTCGACGCGCTCGGCCGGCACCCGCGGGCGTGGTCGGTGGTCGCCTGCGGGCGCAACACGAAGCTGCGCGCCCGCCTCGCCGGCCGCGCGCGGGTGGTGACGCTGGGCTGGCGCGACGACGTCCCCGAGCTCATGGCCGCCGCCGACGTGCTCGTGCACAACGCGGGCGGGCTGTCGTTCACCGAGGCGCTCGTCGCCGGGCTCCCGGCCGTGACCTACCGCCCCATCCCCGGGCACGGCCGCGCCAACGCCGCGGTCCTCGACGAGGCCGGGATCGCGCCGTGGCTGCGGGGGCCCGGCGAGCTCGTGGCCGCGATCGACGGGTTCGGACCGCGTCCGCTGCGCCGGCGCCCGCCGCGGCCGTGGTGGACCGAGGAGCGCGACGCCTCCGCCGTCGTCGCGCGCCACGCGGGCGGGCTCGGCGAACCGGCGCTCTCCGCGGCGGGGTAGCCCGTGCTCGCCGAGGTGCTCGCCGAGGTGCTCGCCCCGCTGCTCGCCCTGGCCTCGGCCGCCGCGGCCGGCGCGGCGGTGGTCGCCCAGCAGCGGGCGACGCACGAGCTCGGCGGGACCGCGGACCGGCGGCTCCTGCGCCGGCCCTCGTGGCTCGCGGGGACCGGCGCCTCGGTGGTCGCGAGCGCACTGCAGGCGGTGGCACTCGCCGAGGGCGCGGTGGCCGTGGTGCAGGCGCTGCTCGCGACGGCGGTCGCGTGGACGACGGTCGGCGAGTCCCTGCTGGCGCGGCGGCTCCCCGGACGACGTGCCCTGCTCGGGGTCGGCCTGGCGATGCTCGGCCCGCTCCTCGTGGTCGCGCTGCTCGGGCCGGTCGCGGCGGCGGAGGGCCCCGTCGACCTCACCGGCGCCCCGGTCGCGCTGAGCCTGCTCGGGGTCGGGGCGGTCGTGCTCGCCGGGCTCGTGGGGGCGCGGCGCCCCGGACCGCCCGGCGCGCTCGGCCTCGCGCTCGCCTGCGGGGCGGGCTACGGGCTCGCCGCCTCCCTGCTCGCCGTGCTCGCTCGCGACCCCGGCGCCGTGCTGACCGACCCGCAGCACGCCCTCGCCGCGGTCCTGCTCCTGGTCGTCGGCCCGGCGGCGTTCGTGGCGAGCCAGCGGGCGCTCGCCCGGGCCCGGCGCGCGGGGCCGGTGGTGACGGTCGTCCTGCTCGCCGACCCGCTGGTCGCCACGGCCATCGGCGCCACGTGGTTCGGCGAGCGGATCGCCCCCGACGCCCCGACCACCGCCGGGATCGTGCTGGCCGCGGGCCTCGCCGTCGCCGGTGTCCGGCTGCTCGACCCCGCGCCCGACATGTCAGCGGTGGGCCACCGCTGACATCCGGTGTTCGTGATGCCACACGCTCGACGGCGTTATGACAGGAAGACCCCGGCGCGTGCGGCGGCCGCCGCCGCCCCGGCGGCGCGGCGGGCGTCGTCCTCCGTCGGCGGCTCGCCGCGAGTGAGCAGCCGGTAGTACAGCGGGGCCGACACGGCCCGGACGACGGCGGCGGTGTCCGTCCCCGGGTCCAGCTCGCCGCGCGCGACGGCGTCCGCGACGCACGGCTGCCACTCCGAGATGCGCCGGTCGTAGAAGTCGCGGAGCGCGTCGGCCGTCGCGGGGTCGGCGGTCGCCGCGGCCACGAGCGCGGCGAAGAGCCGGCCCTGGCGCGGGTCGGCGAGCGTCGCGCGGACGAGATCGGCGTTGGCCGCGAGGTCGCCGTCGAGGGTGCCGGTGTCGGCCCGCGGCAGCGAGGTCTCGGCCATGTCGGCGACCAGGTCGCCCACGACCGCGCCGACCGTGCCCCACCGGCGGTAGACGGTGGTCTTGCCGATGCCCGCGCGCCGGGCGAGCTCGGCGAGGTCGAACCCCGCCGGCCCGCACTCGACGAGCGCCGTGGCCGCCGCGTCGAGCAGGGCGCTCCGGACCCGGGCGGCCCGCCCGCCGGGCCGCACCTCCGCTCCTGTCACGTCGCCCAGCTTATCGGTCCTCCAGTCCCGTTTGTGCTAGCCTCCGAAAAGGAACTGCAGTCCCGTTAAGGAGAGACCATGGAATACCGGACGCTGGGCCGGAGCGGGCTGCGCGTGCCCGTCCTGAGCTTCGGGACGGGCACGTTCGGCGGCCGCGGCGAGCTGTTCGGCGCCTGGGGCGCGACCGACGTCGACGGCGCCCGCGAGATCCTCGCGCGCTGCCTCGACGCCGGGGTCACGCTCTTCGACACCGCCGACGTCTACTCCGACGGCGCCGCGGAGGAGGTCCTCGGCGCCGCCCTGGGCCGCCGTCGCGACGAGGCCCTGATCTCGACGAAGGCCGCGCTGCCCACCGGCAGCGGACCGAACGACGCCGGCACCTCCCGGCACCACCTCCGCAAGGCCGTGCACGACGCCCTGCGCCGCCTCGGCACCGACCACATCGACCTGTTCCAGCTCCACGCCTACGACGCCACGACCCCGGTGGACGAGGTGCTGTCGACCCTCGACCGCCTCGTCGAGGACGGCGCGGTCCGCTACGTGGGCGTCTCCAACCACGCGGGCTGGCAGCTCATGCGGGCCCTCGAGCGCGCCGACCGGCATGGATGGGTCCGCCCCGTCGCGCACCAGGTCTACTACTCGCTGCTCGGGCGCGACTACGAGTGGGACCTCATGCCCCTCGGCGCCGAGGAGGGCGTCGGGGCCGTGGTCTGGAGCCCGCTCGCGTGGGGCCGGCTCACCGGGCGCATCCGGCGGGGCACGCCCGCGCCGCCGTCGAGCCGGCTGCACGCCACCGCGGCCGCCGGGCCACCCGTGGACGACGAGCTGCTCGGCGACGTCGTCGACGTGCTCGACCGCATCGCCGCCGACACCGGGCACACGGTGCCGCAGATCGCCCTGAACTGGCTGACCACCCGGCCCACGGTCAGCTCCGTCATCGTCGGGGCGCGCGACCTCGAGCAGCTGGACCAGAACCTCGGCGCCGTCGGCTGGGAGCTCGACGACGAGCACCTCGCGCTGCTCGACGCGGTGAGCCGCCGCCCCGCGCCCTACCCGCACTTCCCCTACGAGCGCCAGGACGGCTTCGCCCAGCTCAACCCGCCGATGGCCGGGCTCCGTCGCTGACGCCCGAGGTCGTCCCGGCGACGAGGACTCGGCCCGACAGCCATGCCGCTCCCGCGCCTACCGCCCGTCGACCCGCCGGGCGCCGAGCTGCGAGGTCAGCAGCTCCATGGCCGCCTCCTCCGGGTCGACGCGCGCGCCCCCGGAGGCACCGCCGGGGTCGGCGGCGGCCTCGTTGTACATGTCCTCCTCGGTGACCTCGCCGTCCTCGGGCGGCGGCTCCGGGGGCGGGGGGACGTCCGAGGGCCCGGGCGCCGGACGGCTCGGGCGGCGGATCTCGCGCGGTCCCGACTCCCGGGCCTGCTCGCGCGGCGGCTCCGCCGGCCGCTCGGGCGCCGGCTGTTCCTGGCGGGGACGCTCGGGTCGCTTCGGCGGGTCGGGGCGCTGGCGCGCCGGCGGCTCCGGGCGGCTCGGCGCGTCGCCGCCCGTGCCGTGCACCGCCTGCACGGTCCACTGCCCCGAGAGCACGGCCCCGAGCGCCGCGGCGACGTGGTCGGCGCGGTTGGGCTGGGAGAGCTGGCGCGCCAGGGGCGGCGTCGGCATGCCGAGCGTCACCGTGGTGCCCTCGACCGCCGTCACCGTCGCGTTCTGCAGCAGCGCGTGCGTGGGCTTGTTGCGCTCGCGGACCTGGTTCATGACCTCCGGCCACACCCGCCGCAGGCCCGCGGCGTCCATGGCACCGGTCGCGGGAGCCGGCGCCTCCTCCCGGGGCGGACGGGGCGGCTCGGGGCGTGACGGCTGCGGTTCGGGGCGCGAGGGCTCCGGGCGCGAGGGCTCAGGACGCGGCGGGCGCGGCACGTCCCGCGGCGGCTCGTCGCGGCTCTCGACCGTGGCCGTCGGGCGGTCGGTGGGCGGGTCGACGGTGGCGTCCAGGTCGCTCGCCCGCGAGGGCGCCTCGCCGTCGCGCTGCGACGGGCGCGTGAAGCGCGCGGGCTCGTCCGCGCCCTCGGCGCCCGCCCCGCTCGGAGCGCCGCCCGACGCGCCCAGCGCGAGGCGCCGCTCGACGCCCTCGAGGCGCTGCACCATGGCCGCGTCCTCCGACGACGCCGCGGGCAGCAGCATGCGCGCGCAGACCAGCTCGAGCAGCAGGCGCGGCGCCGTCGCCCCGCGCATCTCGGTGAGCGCGGTGTGCACGAGCTCGGCGTGCCGGGCCAGGGCCGCCGGACCGAGGCGCTGGGCCTGGTCGACCATGCGCTCCAGCTCGTCGGCGGGCACGTCGACCAGCCCGCGCTCGCCGGCGTCCGGGACGGCCTGCACGAGGATCAGGTCGCGCAGGCGCTGCAGCAGGTCGGACGCGAAGCGCCGCGGGTCGTGCCCCGCCTCGACGAGCCGGTCGACCGCGCCGAACACCGCCGGGCCGTCCTGGGCGCCGAGCGCGTCGACGACGTCGTCGAGGATCGCCACGTCGGTGACGCCGAGCAGGCCGACCGCGTGCGCGTAGGTGACCCCGGCGTCGTCGGCGCCGGCGAGCAGCTGGTCCAGCACCGAGAGCGAATCGCGCGCCGAGCCCCCGCCCGCGCGGACGACCAGCGGGTACACGGCCGGCTCGACCGTGACGCCCTCCTCGGTGCAGATCCGCTCGAGCAGCCCGCGCAGCGTGCTCGGCGGCAGCAGTCGGAAGGGGTAGTGGTGGGTGCGCGACCGGATGGTGGTGAGCACCTTCTCCGGCTCGGTGGTCGCGAAGATGAAGATGAGGTGCTCGGGCGGCTCCTCGACCACCTTGAGCAGCGCGTTGAACGCCGCCGTGGTGACCATGTGCGCCTCGTCGATGATGAAGACGCGGTAGCGGGAGGCGACCGGCGCGAAGTGCGCGCGGTCGCGCAGCTCGCGGGCGTCGTCGACGCCGTTGTGGCTCGCCGCGTCCATCTCGGTGACGTCGAGCGAGCCGGGACCGTTCGGCGCGAGCGCCACGCACGAGTCGCAGACCCCGCACGGGTCGGGCGTCGGACCCTGCACGCAGTTCAGCGAGCGGGCGAGGATGCGCGCGCTGGACGTCTTGCCGCAGCCGCGGGGCCCGGAGAAGAGGTACGCGTGGTTGATGCGTCCCGCCGCCAGCGCCGTGCGCAGCGGACCGGTGACGTGCTCCTGCCCGACGACCTCGGCGAACGTCGATGGCCGATACCTGCGGTACAGCGCCAGAGCCACACGGCGAGGCTACGCGGAGGGTCCGACGGCGAGGGACCGGACCGGAGGAGAGATGAAGGGGACCCCGCGCACCCGCCAGAGCCCGCTGACCCTTGCTGCCTTCCGGCCCTGGGGGAGTTCACAGGATGGACGCCGCGCGGGGTCCGGTGCCCACTGTAACGGAGCCGGCGAGCGGCACCCGGCCCCCGGGTCGGCCGCTGCGGAGGCTGTATCGTCTGCCGCGGAGGATTGGCCGAGCGGCCTAAGGCGCACGATTGGAAATCGTGTTGGGCTCACACCCTCACGGGTTCGAATCCCGTATCCTCCGCACTCGCTGACCAGCGACGACGCCGGTCGATCCCCTCGGGTCGGCCGGCGTCCGTGTGTCCGGCGGAGACCCCGGCCCGACCACGCTGCGGCGCGATGACACCGTGTCGTCCGTGCGCGGATGCCTCATCAGCCTGCTCGTCATCGTCGCCGTGGTGGTCGGCGTCGACTTCGGCGCGCGGTGGGTCGCCGAGGACCGCGTCGGGGCCGCGTTGCAGGACGCGCTGTCGCTGCCGAACCAGCCGGACGTCGACGTCCGCGGCTTCCCGTTCCTCACGCAGGCCCTCTCGGGGCAGTACGACGACGTGGGCCTCTCGGCGCCGGGCATCCGGTACGGCGAGCTGCGCGACATCACGCTCACCGCCGACCTGTCCGGGGTGTCGGTGCCGACCGCGAACCTGATCGACGGGCAGGTCCGCGAGATCCCCGCCGACCAGGTCGTCGCGTCCGCGCGCGTGAACCCGACCGACCTCGCCCGCCTGCTCGACGTCGGCGACCTGACCATCGAGCCGCTCACCGCGGCCGACCTCGAGCAGCTGCGCGCCGACGCCGACGCCGACGACTCCGGGGCGTCGGGCAGCAGCAGCGCCCTGGCCGACGTCGACCCCGCCAACGCGGTCCGCCTGAACTCGACCCGGACGATCGCGGGCCAGCAGGTGCAGGTCTCGGTGATCGCGACCTTCCGCCTCTCCGGCGGCCGGATCACCCTGCAGGCCCGCGACATCCGCGCCGAGGGCGGGGCCGGCCAGGCCGGGCAGGTGGCCGCCGCCGCGCTGCGCCGCCAGCTGTCCGGCTTCTCGACGAGCGTCGACCCCGGGCAGCTCCCGTTCTCGATCACCGCGACCGAGCTGCGGGCCGAGGACGGGGAGCTGGTGGTGTCCGGCACCGCCCGGGACGTCGACCTCCTGGCCCGCCCGGGGTCCTGAGCAGCCGCGCTGACACAGTGACCCCATGGAGGACATCCGCTGGGGCATCGCCGGGCCCGGTCGCATCGCCGAGAAGGTCGCCGACGACCTGGCCCTGGTCGAGGGCGCGACGCTCGCGGCGGTCGGCTCGCGCTCGGAGGAGCGCGCCCGGGCCTTCGCCGACGCCCACGGCGGTGCGGGTGCCCGTGCGCACGGCACCTACCGGGCCCTCGTCGACGACCCCGAGGTCGACGTCGTCTACATCGCCACGCCGCACCCGCAGCACGCGGAGCTCGCGGTGGCCTGCCTCGAGGCCGGCAAGGGCGTGCTGGTCGAAAAGGCGTTCACCGCGACGCTCGCCGGCGCGTGGCGGGTCGTCGACACCGCGCGCACCCGCGGCGTGTTCGCGATGGAGGCGATGTGGACGCGCTTCCAGCCCGCCGTGGTGCGGATGCGCGAGCTCATCGCCGAGGGCGCGATCGGCGAGCCGCGCTCGGTGCAGGCCGACCTCGGCACGGTGCGCGACGTCGACCCCACCGACCGGCTGTTCGCCCCGGAGCTCGGCGGCGGCGCGCTGCTCGACCTCGGCGTCTACCCGGTGTCGTTCGCCCAGATGGTGCTGGGCGCCCCGGACCGCGTCACGGCCGTCGCGTCGCGGGAGACCACGGGCGTCGACGCCGACGGGGCGATGCTGCTGGCGTTCGAGGACGGCCGCTACGCCACGCTCCAGACGTCGTTCCACAGCCCGTCGCCGGGCCAGGCGCGGGTGTTCGGGACGACCGGCTGGATCGACGTGCTCCCCCGGTTCCACCACCCGAGCACGATCGTCCTGCACCACGACACCAACGACCCCGGCGAGCGCATCGAGCTGCCGGCGACGGGCGCGGGCTACTTCCACGAGCTCGTCGAGGTCACCGAGTGCCTGCGCGCGGGCCGCGCCGAGAGCACCGTCATGCCCCTTGACGACACGCTCGCCGTCCAGGGCGTGCTCGCCGAGGCCGCGGACCAGCTCGGACTGGTCTTCCGCGAGGACGACACCGCCGTGTGACCCTGCGTATCGTCCCGCCCCCTACCCTCACCCGGACGGGCAGGAGGTGTCATGGCCGATCGTGAGCAGGAACCGTCCCGGGGCACGTCCCCGCACACGTCCCCACACACGTCCCCACACAGTGGCCTGCGCCGTGCGACCACCGAGCGCGCGATCCTCGACTGTCTCGCCGCCGAGGACGGCCCGCTGACCCGGGCCGAGCTGGCGCGGCGCACGGCCATCTCGCCGCCCGCGATCAGCGAGGCCGTGCGCCGCCTCGAGGCCGACGCGGTCCTCGTCGCCGTCGGCCCGCGCTCCGGGGTGCCCGGCGCCGTCGCGACCCTCTACGACCTGGCGCCCGGGGCCGGCGTCGTCGTCGCCGTCGAGATCAACCGCAGCGTCGTGCGCACCGCCGTCGGCGACCTCGCCGGGCGGGGCCTCGAGCGCGCCGACCACGAGCCGCCCGACGACGGCCTCGTCGCCCCGCGCCTCCAGGAGGTCCTCGCCGCGGTCGGCGAGCGGTGGCGTGCCGACGGCCGCCCGGTGCGCGCCGTGGCGGTGTCGATCGCCAACCCCGTCGACCCGGCGACCGGCCGGGTCGTCGAGCTGCACGAGTCAGCCTTCCCCGCGGGCGTCGTGGGGGTCGAGGACGTGCAGGGCGTCGACCCGGCGATGGTCGTGCTCGACAACGACGTGAACTTCGCGGCCCTCGCCGAGCGCGACCACGGCGCCGCGGTCGACACCGCGACGTTCGCGTACCTCTACGTCGGCGAGCGGCACAGCGTCGGGCTCGGGCTGGTGGTCGACGGCCTGCTGGTCCGCGGCGCGCGGGGGCTCGCGGGCGAGATCGGCTACCTCCCGCTCGGCGAGGGCTCCGGTCGCCTGCGCTTCGGCGAGGCGGTCGCCGGGCAGTCGCTGGTCGCCGGGACGACCCCGGACGACACGACGCTCGCGCGTGCGGGGCGCACGCTGGGCGAGGCGGCGGTGGCGGTCTGCGCGATCGTCGACCCCGCGCTGCTCGTCCTCGGCGGCCCGGTGGGCCTCCTCCCCGGGCTGCGGCCCCACGTCGAGGCCACGGTCGCCGAGCTGGCGCCGCGGGAGGTGCCCGTCGTCGCCGGCGCGCTCGGCGAGAGCGCGCCGCTCTGGGGCGCGCTGGCCGAGGCACGGCGCCGGGCCTGGGAGAGCCTGGTGTCAGGACGGGGCTAGCCAGCCCGCCGCGTCCTCGACGAGCGCGCGCTGGGCGGCGTGGTCGTCGCCCCGGGCGGCCTCGGCGTCCCGGTGGGTGTCGAGCAGGACGTGGGTGGCACCGAGCGCGCGGAGCTCGTCGAGGTCCGCCCGGATCTGGTCGGGGCGGCCCTCGCCGGTGAGGCGGTCGTCGTCGGGCCGGCGCTCGGCGGTGGGGTGCAGCACGACCCGCGGGGCCAGGGCGGGCACGTCCCGCCCGGCGTCCGCGGCCGCCGCGCGCAGGCCGGGCAGGCCCGTCGTGCGCAGCCACCCGGCGGGCGTGCGCAGGGGGTGCCAGGCCGCGCCGAAGCGCACCGCCCGGCGGCGCGCCGCCGCGCCGTTGCCCCCGATCCACAGCGGCGGGTGCGGGCGGCGCCGCGGGCGCGGACGGGTGTCGACGTCGGTGAAGGCGACGTGCCGGCCGGCGAAGCTCACGACGTCGTCGGACCACAGTGCGATCAGCGCCCGGAGGTACTCGTCGGTGATCTCGCCGCGGCGGCGCGCGTCGACGCCGAGGGCGGCGAACTCGTCGTCCGCCCAGCCGACCCCGACGCCGACGAGCAGGCGCCCGTCGCTGAGCTGGTCGAGCCCGGCGAGGCTGCGCGCGGTCAGCAGCGGGTCGCGGTAGGGCACGACGAGCACGGTCGTGCCGAGCTCGACGCGGCGGGTGACCCCGGCCAGGTAGCCGAGCAGCGTCAGCGGCTCCCAGAACGGGCCGGGGTAGGCGGCGGTGACCGCGGGGGTGGCGGCGACGTGGTCGCCGACCATGAGGAAGTCGAACCCGGCGTCCTCGACGACCGCGGCCCAGGCGCGCAACGAGTCCGCGGTCGCGGCCGGGCCGAAGTTGGGGACGGTGATGCCCACCCTCATGCGCAGGGGACCCCGGCGTCCCACGTCATGCGCTCGGTCTCGCCGGAGAGCCGGGCGCGCTCCGCGGCCCAGACGATGCGGTGGCTGGTCAGCGCCTCCTCGACGCCGGTGAGGTTGCCGCTCGGGTCGTCGTCGGCGACCCCGCGCAGGAAGGTCGCGACGAGCTCCTCGTCGCCCTCGTGGTGCGGCGCCCGCCCGTCGCCCGCCCGCACCGTCTCGACCGCCCGGTCGGGGTGCGCACGGAAGTCGTGGAAGCGCAGCTCGCCGCCGTCGGCCTCGACCGCGCCGTGGGTGCCGAAGACCCGTGTCTGGCGCGGGGCGGGCTCGGAGAACGCGGTGACCGTGTGGGTCGCGGTGATCCCGCTGTCGAAGTCGAAGGCGACGACCTGGTGGTCGACGACGTCGTTGTCGCAGAGATAGACGCAGCGCCCGTAGGGCCCGTCGCGCAGCGCCGCGTCGAGGGCCTCCGGGGTCGCCACGTCGGTGACCGCGCCGAGCAGCTGGTGCTCCCAGTCGGGGTCGCCGAGGCACGAGCGGTAGAGCCGGGGCGCGGAGTACGGGCAGGTCGGCTCGACCGCGCAGTCGAGGCAGCGGGCCGCCGCGCCCTCCGGGTGCCGGTCGGCCCGGAAGTGGCTCAGCCGCCCGAACGACGCGAGCCGGGCGGGGCGGTCGCCGACGAGGTGGGTGAGCAGGTCGATGTCGTGGCTGCACTTGGCGAGCAGCAGCGACGACGCGAGGTCCTCCCGGCGCCACGACCCGCGCACGTAGGAGTGGGCGAAGTGCCAGGCGCCGACCGGCTCCAGGTGCTGGACGGACACGAGGTCACCGATCCGGCCGGCGCGCAGCGCGGCGACCAGCGCGCGCGTCGACGGCGCGTAGGGCAGCGGGTGGCAGATCGTGAACTGCACGCCCGCGCGCCGCACCGCCTCCGCGACGCGCCGGGCCTCGGGCTCGTCGGGGGCGATCGGCTTCTCGCAGATCAGGTGCACGCCGCGCTCCGCGAACGCGACGGCGGGGTCGGCGTGCTCGTGGTCCTGGGTCGCGATGACGACCACGTCGACGAGGCCCGCGGCCCGGTCGGCGAGGTCGCTCCAGCGCGCGAACCGTGCCGCGGCGGGCACGTCGTGGGTGTCGGCCAGCTGCTCGCGGCGCACCCCGACCGGCTCGGCGATCGCCGTGACCCGGCCCCCGGCGCGCTGCACGTTGCGGGCGTGCAGGCGGCCCCGCCCGCCCGCGCCGACGATGCCGACCCGCACCGGACCTGGCCCGAGGCTCACCCGCGCTCCTCCCTGCCGCTGCTCTCTCCGGACTTCCCATCCTGCCCCCAACGGGGGACACGCGGTGCCCGGTGGTCGCGGCCATCCGGCCGCTCGGCCGAGCGACCGACACGACGTTTAATGATCTTGCCTCGGACCCGTTACGTTCTCGTGACTCGAATCGTTACTCCTTCAAGCTCCCCAGCTTCTACGGCGAACGGCCTCTGCCGTTACGCCCGAAGGGCGCTCGCCACCACGTCGCCCGCCCCGAAGGGAACCCCTCATGACCGGTGCACTGAGCCCGTCCCACTGGCTGATCATCCTCGTCGTCCTGCTCCTGCTGTTCGGCGCGAAGCGGCTGCCCGACGCCGCCCGCGGCATCGGGCGCTCGCTGCGCATCTTCAAGGCCGAGACCTCGGCGCTCTCCGAGGACGAGAAGGCCGCCAAGGCCGAGAAGGACGCCGAGCCGGCCGCCCTCGAGCCGACGCCCGCCGCCGCGCCCACCCCCACGCACACCTCGAACGGCTCGCGGGTCTGACGTGTCCACCCCCACCCGCCGCCTGCCGCGGTGGTGGCCCGGGCGCCGGCGCCGGGATCCCGAGGAGACCCTGACCCTCCTCGACCACCTCCTCGAGCTGCGCCGCCGTCTGGCGTGGGCGCTGGTCGCGGTCGCCGTCGGCACCGTGCTCGGGTTCGTCTGGTACGAGAACTCGATCCTCGGCGTCCCGAGTCTCGGCTCGCTGCTCATCCAGCCCTACTGCTCGCTGCCCCCCGGCGCGCGGGCGGGACTGAACGGCACGGACTGCCGCCTGCTGGCGACGGGCCCGTTCGACCAGTTCCTGCTGCGCGTCAAGGTCGCGGCGACCGCGGGCGTGGTGCTGTCGGCGCCGGGCTGGCTCTCCCAGCTCTGGGCGTTCGTGACCCCGGGACTCCGGCGCCGGGAGAAGCGCGGCGCGGTCGCGTTCATCAGCACCGCGTCGGTGCTGTTCGCGGGCGGCGCGATCCTCGCCTACCTCGTCGTGGCCCAGGCGCTGAGCTTCCTGCTCATGATCGGCAACTCGGTGCAGACGACGGCGCTGCGCGGCGACGAGTACTACTCGCTGGTCCTGTCGCTGATGGTCGTCTTCGGCGTCGGGTTCCTGACCCCGCTGGTCGTGGTCATGCTCAACCGCGTCGGCGCCGTCTCGTACGCGAAGCTCGCGAGCTGGCGGCGCGTCATCATCTTCAGCGCCTTCCTGTTCGCCGGGATCGCGACGCCGGGCGGCGACCCGATCTCCATGGCGGTGCTCGGCGCAGCGCTCTGCGTGCTGCTCGAGCTCGCCATCCAGGTCTGCCGCCTGCACGACCGCCGCCAGGCGCGGCGGAACCCGGGCTGGGACGACCTCGACGACGACAGCCCGTCCCCGCTGCCCGATCCGGTCGGCTGACTCCTTCGACACCCAGGAGGTGACGATCCGTGCTCGGACTGGGCATGGGTGAGCTCGTCCTGCTCGCCCTCATCGGCTTCTTCGTCATCGGCCCCGAGCGGCTCCCCGGCGCGATCCGCTCGCTCGCCAACGCCGTGACGCAGGGCAAGCAGTACGCGTCCTCGCTCCGCGAGCAGGTGGACTCCGCCGCGGACCTCGCCGAGGTCCGCCGGCAGCTCGACGAGCTGCGGGAGCCGCTGGCCGAGATCCGCTCGGCCGACCCGCGCCGGGCGGTGCGGGAGGCCTTCCGCGAGGTCCCGCAGCCGGTGCGCCCGGCACGGGTGCGCTCGCACATCTGAGATCCCTGCACCCGAGATCACGGTCGGGGGCGCCACAGCGCGCCCTCGATCGCCTCGGGGCTGCCGGCCGGCGCCGCCCGCAGGGTGCGCAGCTCGTCGAGGTGCTCGGCCATCGCGAGCGCCGAGAGCGCGGCGTCGAAGGCGTCCTCGGTCGCCACGACGTCGTCGCGCAGCGCGGCGGGGATGCGCGGGTCGCCCCGCACGGCCTCCTGGCGCGCGGCGGGCGAGCGCTTCACCACCGGCCCTGTGTGCACGCGCGGGTAGACCTCCAGCAGCGTCGCGTCCCCGGCGTCGTCGAACGGCCAGACCGCGAGCCCGGCCGCCCGGAGGCGCGCGAGGTGAGGCATCCCGCGCAGCGAGCCGGTGCCCACCGCGCCCGCGCCGCCGATCTGGAACGTCGAGCTCGGCGTGAGCCCGTCGGCGCGCGCGGCCTCCTCGGTGACCCGGAAGCCCGGCCGCGCCGGGTCGGACGGCGGGCGCGGCGTCGCCCCGCGGCCCCAGAACGGCGGCCGGCACTCCCGCAGCCAGCGCTCGCCCTCCCGGTCGACGAGGTCCCACAGCGCCGCGACGTCGGCGCACCCGTGCTCGTGGGCGAACCACGCCGGGAGCGCGAACGAGAAGTCGAGACCGGCGACGAGGGGCCCGGCCGCGGCGCGCTCGCGCAGGAGGGCGGCGACCCCGTCGCGGTCGAGGCCGGCGCGCACCTCGAGCAGCCGCCCCGGCACCGCCGTCGCCACCCGGATCCGCCGGTGGGCAGCACGCGCGTCGCCCGACCAGTCCACCGCGACGGCCTCCATGCACCACCTCTCCTGCTCGCCGCTCGTCCCGCCGTGAGGACCGTTCGGCGCGGCGTGCCCACCACTCGTCCCACCCAATCGACCACCACGCTTTCCGGTGGCCCTTCGTCGCACCGATTGCCGGGTCGCGGACGGCGGGGTTGAGTCCTCGCGGGCCGTTCACCGCAGCTGCAGATGCGACGAACGGTCTCCTTCGTTCGTCCTTACGCGAGGAGACCACTCATGTTCCGACGCGCTGCCTCGATCGTCGCCCTCACCGGCGCCGGATTGCTCGCCGCCGCCCCGCTCGCGCTCGCCGACCCGGTCACGACCGACGACGACTCCACCGGGATCGCCCTGCTCAACGATCTCACCGTCCTGCCCGTCCAGGCCTGCGGCGTGGACGCCGCCGTCCCGATCCTGTCGGACATCCTCTCGCCGGACGACGCGTCGGGGCCGGACGCGACGTGCAGCGTGGTGGACGACGAGGACGACGACTGAGACGTCTCCGGCCCGCGGGCGGACCGGGCGGCCCCGAGCCGTCCGGCCTGCCCGTGGTCGTGCTCGCGCGGCGTCAGCCCACCAGGACCCGGCTCGGCTCCGTGGCCGAGGCGGTGATCGCCGGGAGCCGCAGGCGCACCGCCGTGCCGACGCCGGGCCGGGTGTCGACGTGGACGTCGCACTGCGAGCCGAACGTGGCGTGCAGGCGGCGGGAGACCTCGGCGATGCCGCCGTGGCGCCGGTCGACCTGGGAGGCCGAGCGTGTCGCCTCCGGGCCCATGCCGGCGCCGTCGTCGGACACGGTGATCACGCAGTCGGACCCGGAGCCGGCCGCGAAGACGCTGACCTTCCCGCCGCCGGGCACCGGCTCGATGCCGTGGCGCACGGCGTTCTCCACCAGCGGGGCCACGACGAACGGCGGCACGAGCACGCCGCGGACCTCGGGCGCCACCGCGACCTCGGCGAGCAGCCGCTGCCCGAAGCGCGCCTGCTCGAGGGTGAGGTAGCGCTCGGCGTTGTGGAGCTCGTCGCCGACGGTGGTGAGCTCGCCGCCGGAGCGGAACGAGTAGCGCGTGAAGTCCGCGAACTCGGTGAGCAGCTCGCGCGCCCGGCCGGGGTCGGTGCGCACGTAGGACGCGATCGCCGTGAGGGTGTTGTGCACGAAGTGGGCCGAGAACCGCGAGCGCAGCGCCGACTCGACGTCCTCGGCGGAGGGCACCGCGACGACGTCGGCGGGCGTGGCCGGGGTGCGCCGGCTGGCGCGGGCCGTGGTGCCCGGCGACTCCGCGATCTCGAGGTCGTCGAGCTCCAGGTCGGTGTCGACCACGGGCGCGGACAGCACCGGCGCCTCGACGGTGGCGGGGTGCGCCGAGCGCAGGCCCTGCCAGGTGGGGCGCTCGAGCAGGCCCGTGGCGGTCCAGCGGCGGTGCTCGACCTGGCCGACGAGCCGGGGCGCGAGCCAGTGCACGGCGCCGCTCTCGCCCTCGGGCAGCGCGGTGGCGAACGGGCTGGCCGGGCGCTCGAGCGCGGTGAGGACGCCGTCGAGCTCGCGCCGCGCGGCCGCCGTCACACCGGTGACGACCCGGCCGGAGTAGCTCAGGCCCGTCTCGCCGGGCACGCCGACGAGCAGGGCGCCGACCGTGCCGGGACGGCCGCGCGCGGGGATCCAGCCGCCGACCACGACGTCCTGGGTGCGCCGCACGGCGGTCTCGATCCAGCTCCGCGAGCGCCGACCGACCTGGTAGGTCGACTCCAGGCGTTTCGCCACCACCCCGTCCAGCCCGTACCGCCGCGCCGTGTCGATCACGGCCTCGGCGGCGACGCCGGTGAAGAACGGCGGGATCACGACACGGCTCCCGGAGAGATCGAGTTCGGCGAGGAGTTCACGGCGCTGGCGGTAGGGCAGCCGGCGGGTCGACGCGCCGGCCACCTCGAGCACGTCGAAGACGTAGTACGACACGGGGACCTGGGCCTGGAGGATCTCCGAGGGGTGCGCGACGCGGTGGCGGCGGCGCAGCTTGCCCGCGCTCGGCCGCCCGACACCGTCGAGCGCCACGACGACCCCGTCGAGCACCAGGCCCTCGGTGCTCGTCCACGGGGCCGACACCCCGAGCTCCGGGAAGTGCGACGTCACGTCCCGGCCGGCGTCGGTGACCAGGCGCAGCCCGTCGGTGTCGGTGCGGGCCAGGCAGCGCAGCCCGTCCCACACGAACTCGAAGGCCCAGCCCACCCCGCGCGGGACGTCACCGGCGCTCGCGAGCATCGGCCGCCCGGGCGAGGCCTCCCCGGCGGACGTGCCGACGGCGGGGCCCGCGAGCCCGGTGGCGAGGGTCGCCACGTCGGTCATCGGCGCCTCCTCCCGGGCACGTCGCAGGGCGCGCCGGCGGGGTGATCGCCGGCACGTCCCACGGTAGACGCGCGGTCCGACGACGGCACCGAACTCGCGGCCGCGGCACGCGCGGACTGCGACCGGGGACCACCGAGCAGCGACGAACGGTGGAACGACGGGTGGCGTGCGGGTGAGGAGCCCTCAGCCCGCCACCAGGCCGATCGCGACGACCGTCGACGGCCGGGCGGGCACCGGCCCGCTCGGCTCGATCGACACGGCCCAGCCGCGCGGCCCGGGCTCGCCCGGAGCGGCGGGGGCGTCGGGTGCGGCGAGCGGGCGTGTCATCCCGTCGTCCGGGTCCATGACGGCCACCGCCTCGGGGGCGTTGCCCGGCATCCCCGTCGCCCAGACCACGTAGTCGCGCGCGTTCCCGGTCGGCGGGAGATCGAGGGCGACCAGGCGGACCGGCGCCGTCGCGTCGGCGGGGTCGACGAGGACCGCGGCGGGCGTGCCGGCCTCCGAGCGCAGCACGGTGGTCCGGGCCCCCGGATCGCGGTCCCGGGCGTCGTCGACGACCCGGTCGGCCTGGTCGGCCAGCGCCGTCACCGGGTCGCCCGAGGGCGTCGACCGCGTGGGCAGCACACCCTGGGCGACGATCAGGCCGACGCCCAGGACCACCGCGGCGACGAGACCCCCCACGGCGGTCAGGACGCGACGCCGGCGGCGGGGCGGCGGGGCCGGCCGGTCGCGGGGAGCGGGGGTCGCCGGGGGCGTGACGGGCCTCGCCACCGGCGCCGCGTCGGCCCGGGCCGCGTCGAGGATCCGCTGCCGCAGCGCCGCCGGCGGCTCGACCGGCGGTACCGACGCACCCAGCGCGGCCACGACGTCCAGGGCCTCGGCCCGGGCCCGCCGGCAGCTCGCGCAGTGCGGCAGGTGGGCCTCGAAGGCGCGGTCCTCGTCGGGCTCGAGGGCGGAGAAGGCGTGACCGACGGCGTCGCCGCGCAGGTCGCAGGTGGTCACGAGAAGTCCCCGAGGGCGTCGGCCGCCGAGGCGCCCAGCGCCGGTCCGAGCAGCACCCGCAGGCGCGCGACACCGGCGAACATCCGGGACTTGACGGTGCCGATGGGCACGCCGGTCAGGCTCGCGACCTCGCGCTGCGAGTAGCCGCCGTAGTAGGCGAGCCCGAGGGCGGTGCGCTGCTCGGTCGGCAGCCGGCGCAGGGCGGCCCGCACCTGCTCGCCGATCACCGCGCCGAGCGCCTGGCGCGCCGCGGACGGCCCGGCCGCGGCCACGCCCTCGTCGGGCTCGCCGGTCGTCGGGTGGTGGCGGCGCCGGGTGGCCTCGCGGCGCACGGCGTCGACGGACTTGTGGTGCACGAGGGTCATCAGCCAGCTCGCGACCGTGCCGCGTCCGGCGTCGAAGCGGCCCGGGTCGCGCCAGAGGGCGAGGAAGACCTCCTGCACCACGTCCTCCGCGAGCCCCTCGTCGCCGCAGATCCGTCGCGCGAGCGAGTACGCGGGACGTCCGTAGCGCTGGTAGAGCGCGTCCAGCGCGGCCTTCTCCCGGCCGCCGAGCCGGTGCACCAGCGCGGCGTCGGCCGCCGCGGCACCGGCCTCGGTCGGGGAGTCGGTGACGACCTCGTCCGGGGTCATGGGCGGAGCCGTCTCGACCACCTGCTCGACCACCCTGGCCACCTCCTCCTCGACGTTCTGGGCACCGTTCGCCCAGGGGTCGCCGACGGTTCGGCCGTTCGGAGTGATCGGGATCGCGGTGTGGCCGGCTACGCGGCCAGTTCCCTCTCGAGATCGTCCCTCGCCTGCTCGAGGGCCCGCAGCCGCCGGGCACGGGCCGGGACGTGCTCGTCGGCGAGCAGGTGCGCGATCTCGCCCTCCACCGCGGTCAGGCGCTCGCGGGCGGCCGCCCGGGCGACCACCCGTTCCGCCTCCGCCGCGACCTGCCGGGCCGCCGCGCCGACCCCCAGCAGCACCTGCGCCTGCTCGAACCAGGTTCGTCGGAGTCCCATGTGGCTCCTCCTCACGTCGTCGCTCGCCTACTAAACCGGTTCAAACGAGCGCGACGCAAGACCTCGATTGAAGTCGATCGAGCTGGCCTTGAACCGGTTCACCACCTCGTCGTCTCCCGGCCCTCTCCCGGGGTCGGGGAGAATCGCGGCGTGGAGACCGACGGGCGCCGGGGCGGGCGGGTCACGCTCGCGACCGTCGCCGACGCGCTCGGCGTCTCGCGGGCGACGGTCTCCAACGCCTACAACCACCCCGAGCGGCTCAGCTCGACCCTGCGCGACCGGGTCCTCCACACCGCCCGCGAGCTCGGCTACGCCGGGCCCCACCCCCTCGCCGCGACGCTCTCGCGGGGCCGGGTGAACGCCCTGGGCCTCATCTACGAGGACCCGATGTCGTTCGCGTTCAGCGACCCGGCCGCGGTGCTGTTCCTCCAGGGCGTCAGCGAGGTGTGCGAGCACGAGGACCTCGCGCTCGTGCTCATCAGCGGGGGTCCCGCGGGCGCGGTCGCGCGCGTCGCCCTCGTCGACGCGGTCATCTGCTACTGCGACGTCCCGATCGACGGCAAGCTCGCCGCCGTCGTCGACCGGGGCCTCCCGTTCGTCGTCGTCGACGGTCCGCGGCTGCCGGGGGCGGGGCACGTCGGCATCGACGACCGCCGCGGCGCCGCGTCCGCCGCGCGCCACCTGCTGGACCTCGGTCACACGCGGCTCGGGGTGCTGGCCATGCCGCTGGTCGACGACGAGTGGGAGGGCACCGCCGACCTGGAGCGCCAGGACCGCGCCCGGTACCGCGCCTGCCGGGAGCGGCTGATCGGCTACCGCGAGGCCGTCGAGGCCGCGGGGCACCGCTGGTCGGCGGTGCCCGTCGAGGAGCGCTCCCCCTACGGCCGCGACGCCGGCCGGCGGGCCGCGGCCGCGCTGCTGGCGCGGCGTCCCCGTCCCACCGCGCTGCTCGCGATGAGCGACGAGCTCGCCCTCGGCGCGATGGCGGCCGCCGCCGACGCGGGGCTGTCGGTGCCCGGCGACGTCTCGATCGTGGGGTTCGACGACGTCCCCGCCGCCGCCGACGCGCACCCCGCCCTGACCACCGTGCGCCAGTCCCACCGGGAGAAGGGGCGGCGCGCCGCGGAGCTCCTGCTGCGCCCGCACGCGGTCGCCGACGAGCACCGGCTGCCCGTCGAGCTGGTGGTGCGCGCGTCGAGTGGACCCCCGCCCTGGCGGTGAGCGCCCCCTCCGAACGGGCAGCCCGGGACCGTCCGCGCAGACACCGTGCTCGGCCTCACGCGCGGATAGGCTGCGGCGAAGCACGTCACGCGCGGAAGGGTTTCCATGGCTGGTCAGTGGTTCGAGTCCGTCGCCGAGGCGCAGCGGCGCGCCAAGAAGAGCCTGCCGAAGTCGGTGTACGGCGCCTTGGTGGCCGGCAGCGAGGCGGGCGCGACGCTCGAGGACAACATCAACGCCTTCCGCGAGCTGCAGTTCCTGCCGCACGTGTGCGACCTGCCGTTCGAGAAGGACCTGTCGACCACGGTGATGGGGCAGGAGGTCTCGATGCCGGTGATCGTCTCCCCCACCGGGGTGCAGGCGGTCAACCCGGAGGGCGAGGTCGCGGTCGCGCGCGCCGCGAAGAACGCCGGCACCGCGATGGGCCTGTCGTCGTTCGCCAGCCGCTCGGTCGAGGACGTCGTCGAGGCGAACGACAAGACGTTCTTCCAGATGTACTGGGTCGGCGACCGCGACACCCTCGCGGCCCGCGCCGAGCGCGCGAAGAAGGCCGGCGCCAAGGGCCTCATCGTCACCCTCGACTGGTCGTTCTCCCACGGCCGCGACTGGGGCAGCCCGTCCATCCCGGAGAAGATGGACTGGAAGACGATCCTCAAGTACATCCCCGAGGGCGCCACGCGGCCGAAGTGGGGCCTCGCGTTCCTGCGCTCCGGCAAGATCCCCGACCTGACGGTCCCGAACATCCCCACCCAGGGCGAGCAGCCGCCCACGTTCTTCGGCGCCTACGGGCAGTGGATGTTCACCCCGCCCCCCACCTGGGCCGACGTCGCCTGGCTGCGGGAGCAGTGGGGCTCGGACCTGCCGTTCTCGGTCAAGGGCATCACCCGCATCGACGACGCCAAGCGCGCCGTCGACGCCGGCGCCACCGCGATCCAGGTGTCCAACCACGGCGGCAACAACCTCGACTCCACCCCGGCGCCGATCCGCGTGCTGCCCGGGATCGTCGACGCGGTCGGCCGCGACGTCGAGGTCATCCTCGACGGCGGCATCCGCCGCGGCAGCGACGTCGTCAAGGCCCTTGCGCTGGGCGCCAAGGCCGTCGCGATCGGCCGCGCCTACCTGTGGGGCCTCGCCGCAGCCGGCCAGCCGGGCGTCGAGAACGTCTTCGAGATCCTGCGCGGCGGCATCGGTTCGGGGCTCATGGGCCTGGGCAAGAAGTCGGTGCACGACCTCGTCCCCGAGGACCTGATCATCCCGCCGAACTTCACCCGCCAGGCCGTCCACTAGCCACCGATGACGACGGCCCCCTCCCGAGTCCGGGAGGGGGCCGTCGTTGTCCTTCGGGGGGTGTGGGGGGGCGGAGCCCCTCACTGTCGTTGTCTTTCAGGGGGTGTGGGGGGCGGAGCCCCTCACTGTGCGGTAGCGGTGGGATTCGAACCCACGGTGGGCAGAACCCACACGCGCTTTCGAGGCGCGCTCCTTTGGCCGCTCGGACACGCTACCGCCGACAAGGCTACGGGACGCTCTCCCGACGATCACGACCGGGCCAGAAGTCGAGCATGACCGCCGCGCACTCGCTCTCGCGGACGCCGCCGACGACCTCGGGGCGGTGGTTGAGCCGCCGGTCGCGCACGACGTCCCACAGGGAGCCGACGGCGCCGGTCCTCGGCTCCCAGGCGCCGAACACGATGCGGTCGACGCGCGCGAGCACGGCCGCGCCGGCGCACATCGTGCAGGGCTCGAGGGTGACGACGAGCGTGCAGCCGCCCAGGCGCCAGCCGTCGCCGTGACGCGGCGCCGCCGCCCGGAGCGCCAGGATCTCGGCGTGGGCGGTGGGGTCGCCGGTGGCCTCGCGGGCGTTGGCGGCCGCGGCCAGCTCGCGGCCGTCGGCGTCGACGACGAGCGCGCCGACGGGGACGTCGTCACCCGAGGTCCGGGCGATCTCCAGCGCCCGGCCCATCAGGGCCGTATCGACGGGTCGAGCTGCGCTGCGCTCCGTCTCCCGGTCAGGGCGCAGCGGTCTCCACGACCTTCGCCAGCTCGTCGGCGAACCCGCAGCGGCGGGCGATCGCGGTGAGCTGCTCGTCCGGGTAGAGGTCGATCTCCTCGACGAGGACCGCCAGCTCGTCCTCGGGCACGCCGAGGTCGGCGAGCATGCCGAGGTCGCCCTCGGGCCACGGGTCGTCGTCGGCCTCGTCCTCGTCGGGGACCTCGAGGCGCAGGAGGTCGAGCACGTCGGCGGCGACGTCGTAGTCGAGCGCGGCGACGGCGTCGGAGAGCAGCAGCGCCACCCCGCCGGGCGTCGGGCGCACGAGGACGAAGAACTCGTCGTCGACGTCGAGGAGCCCCAGCACCGCGCCGGTCGAGCGCAGGGCCCGCAGGGCACTGATGGCCGAGTCGAGATCGGCCAGGCTGCCGCGGTCCATGGCGACCGCGCGCCAGCGTCCTTCCTCGCGCGTCACGGCCACCGCCCACCCGTCGAGGGGTGCGACGGTGCCCGCGCCGCCGCGTGTCGCGGTGGAGCCTCCAGGGCCCTGGCCTGCCATGGCTCTACGGTAGGGGGCGGGTGTGTCCACGTGGAAGTCCGGCGAGGTCACGGGCGCCGGACGGTCGTCGGCGCACTGCCTCCGGGCGTCCGGGGGACCTCGCCCGGATGAACGAACGGTCTCGCGCACGCCGCGACCACACGACGGGGGTGCCAGGATCGGACGGGTGAGTGCTCCGGAGCGGCGAGCGGGTGGTCGGCGCGCGGCACACCGGGCCCCCGAACGGGCGCTGCTGGCCGAGGCACGGGGCCTCCAGCCGCGCACGCTCGCGCTGCGCCGCGTCCTGCACCGCAACCCCGAAGTCGGCCTGACGCTCCCGGTCACCCAGGCGGCGGTGCTGTCCGCGCTGCGGGAGCTCCCGCTCGAGATCGACACCGGCCGCGACTGCACCTCGGTCACCGCCGTGCTGCGGGGCGCGCAGCCGGGGCCGACGGTGCTCGTGCGCGCCGACATGGACGCGCTGCCGATGGAGGAGAACTCCGGACTGCCGTTCGCCTCGGAGATCGACGGGGCCATGCACGCCTGCGGGCACGACCTGCACACGGCGATGCTCGCCTCGGCCGCCCGCCTGCTCAGCGGCCGTCGCGAACGCCTCGCCGGCACCGCGGTCTTCATGTTCCAGCCCGGCGAGGAGAGCGCGCACGGCGCGCGCACGATGATCGACGAGGGCCTGCTGTCCGCCGACGGCCCGGGCGGCGTCCCGGAGTCGGCGATGGCGCTGCACGTCACCTCGCGCCTGACCGCCGGCACGCTGCAGACCCGTCCGGACTCGATCATGGCGTCGTCCGACGACCTGCACGTGCGCGTCACCGGCCGCGGGGGCCACGCCTCCGCCCCGCACGACGCGCTCGACCCGGTCCCGGCCGCGGCCGCCATGGTCGGTGCGCTGCACACCATGATCACGCGGAAGATCAGCGCGTTCGACCCCGCGGTGCTCACCGTCTCCCACATCAGCGCCGGCACCACCACCAACGTCATCCCCGAGACCGCCCTGCTCGAGGGCACGGTGCGCACGCTGTCCGAGGAGACGCGCTCCCGGGTGCTCGAGGAGATCGGGCAGGTGTGCGCGGGCGTCGCGGCGGCCTACGGGTGCTCGTGCGAGGTGCACATCGAGGCCGGCTACCCGGTCACCGTCAACCACCCGGACGTCGCCGACCGCGTCGCCGACGTCGGGCGCTCGGTGCTGGGGTCGCGCTTCGTGGAGCCGATGCCCGACCCGATCATGGGGTCGGAGGACTTCTCCTACGTGCTCGGGCGCGTGCCCGGCGCGCTCGCGTTCCTCGGCGCCTGCCCGTCGGACGTCGACCCCGCCGAGGCGCCGCCCAACCACTCCAACCGCGTGGTGTTCGACGAGGACTCGATGGTCGCCGGGGTGGCCCTGTACTCGGGGTACGTCCTGGACGCCCTCCGGCCGGGCTGAGACCCCTGTTCGGGCGCATCGTCCTCACTCTCCCGGGTCGTCCTAGGGTCGCCCCCGTGGAATCCGCAGGTGCCGCCCTCGCCGCCGCCCAGCAGCGCCCGGTGTGCGTCATCGGGCTCGGTCTCATCGGTGGCTCGCTGCTGCGCGCCGCCACGGACGCGGGACGTCACGCCTGGGGCGCGTCCGCCTCGACGACCACGGCCGAGAAGGCCGCCGCCGACGGCTACGACATCGCCGGCTCGGTCGACGAGGCGCTCGCCCGGGCCGCCGCCCAGGACGCCCTCGTCGTGCTGGCCGTGCCACTGACCGCCCTCGACGACGTGCTCGCCGCCGTGGCCCGCGAGGCCCCGGACTGCCGGCTCACCGACGTCACGAGCGTCAAGGTCCCGGTCGCCGAGTCGGTGGCCCGCCTGGCCCCCGCGACCCGGTTCGTCGGCGGCCACCCGATGACCGGCACGGAGTTCTCCGGCTGGGACGCGGGGTCGCTGCAGCTCTTCCACGAGAAGGTCTGGGTGGTCGCCACCGAGGACGACACCGACCTCGAGGTGTGGATCGACGTCGCCGCGCTGGCCCTGGCGTGCGGCGCGGTCGTCGTCCCGGCCGCCGCCGACGAGCACGACCTCGCCGCCGCCCGCATCTCCCACCTGCCGCACCTGTTCGCCGCGGTGCTCGCCGCGGTGGGCGCCGACGGCGGGGAGCTCGCCCTGGCCCTGGCCGCCGGGTCGTTCACCGACGGCACCCGCGTCGCCGGCACCCGCCCCGAGCTCACCGCCGCCATGACCGAGGGCAACCGCTCGGCCCTCCTGTCGTCGCTCGACGACGCCCTGGGTCGGCTGGGCGCCGCCCGCGGCTCCCTCGCCTCGACCGGCGGCCTGCTGGCGACCCTGCGCGCCGGCCACGACGGGCGCACCGCGCTCGACGAGGCGCGCTCGGCCCGCCGCGAGGTCCGGATCGACCTCGAGGGCACCCCCGGCGAGTTCCTCGAGGCGATGCGCGAGCTCGGCCGCACCGGCGGGCGCGTCATCGGCTGGACCGCCGAGGCCCTCGACGCCGCGGACGAGGCGCTCAGCCCGTCCTGACGGGCAGCTCCACGCCGGTGCGCTCCTGCGCGGTGTGCCAGAAGCGGGCGGCGAGCTCGGCGTCGAGCGCGCGGCGCGGGAAGCGGGCGCGCGTCGTCGACCCGGTCATCTCGAAGCGGCCGTCCGGGCCCCAGTAGCTGCCGTTCTCCGCGGCCGGGTCGACGGCGGCGAACAGCAGCGGTTCGGCGCCGGTGTCGACCTCCTGCGACGGGAGGAACCGCTCCAGGTACCGGCCCGCACGCTGGACGCGACCCGGGTGCCCCAGGTTCGGCCCGGTCGTCTGCAGGTTGGTGTGCGTGTAGCCGGGGTGGGCCGCGGTGCTGCGCAGGTCCCAGCCGCGCTCGTCGGCGAGACGGGCGAGGTGGCGGGTCAGCAGGAGGTCCGCCAGCTTGGACGCTCCGTAGGCGCGCCACGGGTTGTAGCGGCGCGTGGCGTCGAGGTCCGCGGGGTCGACGCGCCCGACGTGCGCCGCGCCGCTGCTCATGGTGGCGACCCGCGCGCCGGGCGTGGCGAGCAGCGCGGGCAGGAGCCGGACCGTCAGCGCCAGCGGGCCCAGGGCGTTGCTGCCCATCTGCAGCTCGAACCCGTCGGCGGTCTCGCGGCGCTGCGGCACGGCCATGACGCCGGCGTTGTTGACGAGGACGTGGAGGGGGCCGCCCCGCATCCCGTCGGCGAAGGCCTCGACGGAGGCCAGGTCGGCGAGGTCGAGGCGACGGACCTCGAGGTCGGCGCCCGGCACCCGCTGCCGGATCTCCTCACGCGCCGCCTCCCCCTTCTCCGGGGAACGCACGGCCAGGACGACCCGGGCGCCCGCAGCCGCGAGGCGGGCGGTGGCCTCCTTCCCGGTCCCGCTGTTGGCGCCGGTGACGACGGCGGTCCGTCCGGTCTGGTCGGGCACGGCGTACACGGCCGCTCCTCTCGTCGTAACAGACCGACGGTCTGTAGCTGCGACCGACGCTAACGGACCACCGGTCTCTTCGCAACGGACCGGTGGTCCGTAATATGTGACCCATGACCTTCCGGCGGGCGCGCAGCGAGGAGCAGCGCGAGGAGCGGCGCCGGGCGATCCTCGACACGACGGCCGCGATGCTCGGCGAGATGCCGGTCGCCGACGTCAGCCTCAACGAGATCAGCCGCCGGGTGGGGCTCGCGAAGTCGAACGTGCTCCGGTACGTCGAATCCCGCGAGGCGGCCCTGCTCGACCTGCTGCACGCGCGGCTGGCGGAGTGGCTCGCGGTCGTCGCCGCGGCGCCCGTCGCCTCCGGGACCGGTCGTGAGCGCATCGACGCCGTGGCGGGCCTGCTGGCGCGGACCCTCGCCGAGCGTCCCGTGCTGTGCGACCTCCTGGGCGCCCAGGCCGCGGTCCTCGAGCGCAACGTGTCCACCGAGCTGGCCGTGCGCCACAAGCGGGAGACGATGGCCCTGGCCGGCGACCTGGCCGCCGTCCTGCGCCGGCACCTCCCCGAGCTCGGACCCGACGCGACCCTGCGCGCCGCCGCGGTGTCGAGCCTCTGCGCCGGGACGCTGTGGGCGGCCACGCAGCCGGCGCCGGCGATGGTCTGCGCCTACGAGGAGAACCCGGACCTCGCCGTCATGCGCCTGGACTTCCCGACGGCCCTGACCGAGCTCCTGGCCGTGGTGCTCAGCGGGCTGGTGGCGCGGGAGCCCTGAGTTCTTTGCCCGAAGCGGCCCGCGGTGTCGGTGGGGCGTGACATACTCGAACACATGTTCGAAGGATTCGTCGACGAGAGCGCTCCGGCCGCCCTGGCCGGCGTCCTCCCGGGTCCGGAGCTGGGCGAGCACCTGATCGCCGCCGAGCTCCTCGCCCCGGATCCTTCGCCGGCCGACCACTCGCCGGACGGCGACGCGGCCTGGCGGGCGGCCGTCCGCGACGGGCTGGACCGGGTCGCGGGGTGGGCGCGCATGAGCGCGTGGGCCCAGGCGCAGGAGATGATGACGGTCGAGTCGCTGGTCTCCGGTGCCGTCGCGCGCGCCGAGCGGCGCCCGCCGGGCACGCTTCTCGACGATCACGTGGGCGGGGTCGGCGCCGAGGTCGACTCGGTGACCGCCGAGCTGGCGCTGACCTGGCAGGTCGCCGGGCGCACCGCCACCCGCCGCGTCGACGAGGCGGTCAGCCTCGTGGGCGGGCTGCCGCTGCTCGTGGAGGCGATGCTCGACGGGCGCCTCGGTCTCGCCCACGTCCGCGCGGTCGCCGGGGTCCTGCTCGACCTCGATCCCGAGCTGCGCGAGCGCATCTGCCGCGACCTGCTCGAGGGCACCGCTGCGGGCCGCCAGATCGCGCGCACGCCGGCCCAGCTGGCCGGCGCGGCGCGCCGGGCCGCGATCCGCCTCGATCCCGCGAGCGCCCGCCGCCGCGAACGGGCCGAAGCCCGCGAGCGCGGGGTGCACCTCGGCGCGGAGGACCACGGCATGGCCACGGTCACCGCCTACCTGCCCGCCGCCGAGGCCCTGCTGCTCTACCGCACCATCGACGCCCACGCCCGTGTTGTGGCGTCGAGGGACGACGAGGGTGAGCGCTCCCCCGACGCGCGGCGGGCCGATGCCCTGACCGACCTCGTCACCCTCGGCGCCCTCGCAGCGGCCGGGGCCGTGGCCGAGCCGGCGGAGGAGGCCGGAGACGGGGCGGACGCGGACGACCGGGGCGGCGATCCGGGTGCGGGGTCGTGCGCGTGCCCGCCGCCGGGTCACGCGGCCCGGCGCCCGGCGGAGGACGCCGCCGAGAACGACCCCGCCGAGAACGACGCCGCCGAGAACGACGCCGGCGCGCTCGTCCCCGCGCCGCGGCGGCCCGACGACGAGGGCACGCCCGCCACGTCATCACCGGCGGGAAGACCACCAACGGAGAGACCACCGGCCGGGACCACACCAGCCTCCCCGCCGCCCTCCCCACCGCCCTCCCGACCGCGGGATCGGCCTCGGGCTCGACCGCGGGGAGCGCCGTCAGGGTCTCCCGGTCGGCGGGGGTCGGTGCAGGTCCGGGTCGTGGTCTCCGCCGACACGCTCCTCGGGTTCGACGAGCGTCCCGCCGAGCTCGTCGGGTACGGCCCGATCACCGCGGAGGCCGCGCGCGCCCTCGCCGCCGAGGCCGACGCGACGTGGCGGCGCGTCCTCACCGACCCCCTGTCCGGCGCCGTCGTCGACGTCGGCCACCGCCGTTACCGACCACCCGCCGCGATGGCGGACCACGTCCGCCACCGCGACCTCCACTGCACCTTCCCGGGCTGTCGCGTGCCCGCGCAGGCCTGCGACCTCGACCACCTGGTGCCCTTCCGCCCCGGCGATCCCGGGGGCCGGACGGCGGCCGACAACCTCGGTCCCGAGTGCCGCCACCACCACCGGATCAAGCACCTGCCCGGGTGGACGGTCGCCCGCGGACCGGGCGGCTCGGTCGTCTGGACCACGCCGTCCGGGCGCCGCTACCGCACGATCCGGCCCGTCCTGCTGCCCGCGACACCCGACACGGTCCCGACACCGACACCAGCACCCGCACCGACACCAGCACCGACACCGACACCCAGGCCGAGCCCGCCGGCTCGGGTCGGAGGACGCAGCGATGACCCACCGTTCTGACCCCGGCTCACCGGCCGCGCCGCGGCGCCTCTCAGAAGAGGGTGTCGTGCTGGGGCGTGCGCTCGCGCCGGGCGTGGCGGGGCCGCCGGGACGCGGGCGGGGTCGGAGACGCGGGACCCGCCGGTGGCACGGGTGGAGGCTGCGGGGTGCGGGTCCCCGCCTGCGCCGGGAGGAGGGCGGGGCCGGTGGCGAGGGCCGGGTCGACGCGGACCCAGTCGCCCGCCGAGTCGCCCGAGCGGTACGGCGTCCCCCGGCGCTTCGCGATCACCCCGGACAAGTGCTGCGCGATCACGCCCGAGAGCAGGGCCGGACCGTCGTCGTAGGCGGGCGAGATCTGGATGCGGGAGGCCTGCGAGAGGTCCAGCCGCGCGAGCACGGCCCGCCGCTCCTCCAGGGGGCGCGGGTCGAGCGGCACCCCGTAGAGGCGCATGACGTCGTAGACCATGAACACCGCCGGGCGCTCGCGGGCCATCGCCCGGGCGCGGCCGGCGTCGGCGATCCGGAGACGCTCCCCGAGCGCGTCGCCCGAGGGGCTGCCGCCGTCGAGCATCACCGCCTCCCCGTCGAGCAGGCCGTCGGCGACGGCGTCGACCAGGCCGGCGAACTCGGGGAACCGCGCGGTGACGTCCTCGCCGTCCGCGGTGCGCAGGGTCAGCTCGCCCTGGTCGACGTCGGCGAGCAGCCGGACGCCCGCCCAGTCGACCTCGTAGCTCCAGGCGCCGTCGACCGGCAGGTCGCCGGGGACGGGGAGCATCGGACGCACCCGGCCATCGTGCCTCCGCCGACCGACAATCACGGGGACCGGGGTCGGCGCGTCCTTGACTGGGACGAATGGGGCCGGTGGGGCATGCTGGTCCCGACGCAGGGTGAGCGCGTGTCGACCGCGCCGACCGACCTGCCCGCCGAGAGGGGCCGATGATGCGCGCGATCTGGAACGGCGCGGTGTCGTTCGGGCTCGTGAACGTGCCGGTGCGGCTGTACGCCGCCACCACGAACCACGACATCCGTTTCCACCAGGTGCACGAGCGCGACGGCGGGCGCATCCGCCAGAAGCGCACGTGCTCGGTCTGCGGCGAGGAGGTGCAGTACTCCGAGATCGCGAAGGGCTACGAGACCGACGACGGCCAGCTGATCATGCTGGACGACGACGACCTCGCGACGCTGCCGGTCGCGTCCGGCCACGAGATCGACGTGGTGCAGTTCGTGCCGTCGGATCAGATCGACGCCCTGCTGCTCGACAAGAGCTACTACCTCGAGCCGGAGAGCAAGGCCGTCAAGCCCTACGCACTGCTGCGCGAGGCGCTGCGCGAGACCGACCGGATGGCCGTGGTGAAGGTGGCGCTGCGGCAGCGCGAGACGCTGGCGCTGTTGCGGGTCCGCGACAACGCGATCGTGCTGCAGACGATGCTGTGGCCCGACGAGGTCCGCGAGCCCGAGTTCGAGACGCTCAACACCGAGGTCGACCTGCGTCCGCAGGAGATGCAGATGGCGTCCTCGCTGGTCGAGAGCCTCTCGGGCGAGTTCGAGTCCGACCAGTTCGAGGACGACTACCGCCAGGCCGTCTCGGACCTCATCGAGTACAAGCGCGAGCACGGCGGCGGGCGCCCGACCCCCGAGGCGGCCCCCGCCGACGAGGGCGACGACATGACCGACCTGCTCACCGCCCTGCGGCGCAGCGTCGAGGCCGCCGGCGGCAAGGCCCCGGCCGAGGAGCCGGCCGCCGCGACCGCCGCGACCGCGTCGACCGACGAGGCACCGGCCGAGGAGGAGAAGCCGAAGCGCTCGCGCTCGCGCACCAAGAAGACCGAGGAGGCGACCGAGGCGAAGGCGGAGGAGGCCACCGAGGAGGCCCCGAAGAAGTCGACGCGGTCGAAGAGCTCGACCAAGAAGAAGGCCGACGACGACGAGACCGCGGCGGCCTCGACCTCGAAGGGCCGGCGCAGCAAGACCGCCTGAGCGGGCTCAGCCGGCGAGCGCCTCCTGGTCGGGGACGTCGTAGCCCTGGTCCTCGATCACGTCGACGAGCGCGCGCACGGTGACGGCGTCGTCGTGCTGGACGTGCACGCTGCGGGAGTCGACGTCGACCTCGACGGTCTGCACGCCGTCGAGCGGCCCGACCGCGCCCTCGATCGCCGACTTGCAGTGCCCGCAGTGGATCTCGGGCACGGACAGGGTGGTGCTGGCCATGGCGCGGCCTCCGTTTCGTCGCGGCGGGGTCGGGGGAGCCCCCGGCGTCAAGCGACACCGTCCTCCTGCGGGGACGCGTGCATACCCCCCGAGGGTACCGATGACGTGAGGGAGCACTGCGCGACCATGGCCGAGAACAACCAGCTTCAGGGCAAGACCATCATGTTCCTCTGCGCCAAGGAGGGCACCGAGCAGGTCGAGCTGACCGAGCCCTGGAAGGCGGTCGAGGAGGCCGGTGGCACGCCGGTCCTGGTCTCGGAGACGCCGGGTTCCATCCAGGCCTTCAACCACCTCGACAAGGGCGACCGCTTCGACGTCGACGCGGTCATCACCCAGGTCAAGATCGAGAACTACGACGGCCTCGTGCTGCCGGGCGGGGTCGCCAACCCCGACCTGCTGCGCACGATCCCGGACGTCGTCCAGGTGGTCGGGCAGTTCTTCGCGAACCGCAAGCCGGTCGCCGCGATCTGCCACGCCCCGTGGACGCTCATCGAGGCCGACGTCGTGCGCGGACGCCGCCTGACGTCGTTCCCGAGCCTCGCGACCGACCTGCGCAACGCCGGCGCGGAGTGGGTCGACGAGGAGGTCGTCGTCGACCAGGGGCTCGTCACGAGCCGCAACCCCGACGACCTGCCCGCCTTCTGCCGGACGCTGGTCGAGGAGTTCGCGAACGCGCCGACCCCGGCCCACGCCCTCTCCGGCGACCAGGCCTGACACCGCCCCGAGCCACGACGCCGACCGGTCCGGTGCGCTGGGCCGGTCGGCGTCATCGCGCGCGGACGCCGGGAGCAGCGCCATACTCCCGGCCCATGCGCAGACGCACCGCCCGCGCCGTGGCCGCCCTCGGCCTGATCGCGGGCCTCGCGCTCGCCGGCTGCAGCAACGAGCCACCCCCGGCGCCGCCGACCCCCGCCGCGCCCCCGACGACGACCACCGGCTTCCTCCCGCCGGGCGTCCCCACCGAGGGCACCCGCCCGCCGACGGACCAGCTCCCCCTCGCCGCCGAGCCGCAGGGCGCCCCCGCGCCGACGGCCACCCCGCCCGGCCGCCAGGTCGAGGTCGGCCCCGCCCCCGAGGGCGTGGTGGTCGACCCGGTGACGCGGACGGTCGCGGTCACCAAGCGCAACCCCAACGAGCTCGTCCTCCTCGACGCCGACACCGGCGCGGTCCGCACACGCACCCCGCTGCCGGGCTTCGTGCGCCACCTCCAGCTCGCCGCCCCGGGCGGTCCGGTGCTCGTGCCGGTCGAGAGCGCCAACGCCGTCGTGCGCGTCGCGCTGCCCGGCGGGCAGGCCGACCCTCCGCTGGTCGTCGGCACCGTGCCCCACGACGTCACCCAGGCCCCGAACGGCACGGTGATCGCCGCCGACGAGCTCGGCGGGACCGTGTCGGCGGTGCGCGGCGACCGGGTCGTCAAGGTCTTCACCGACGGCGTGCAGCCCGCGGGCGTCGCCCCGGTCGGCGACACCGTCGGCATGATCGACGTCCGCAAGAACACGCTGACCACGTACGACGTCGCCGGTCTGCGCATCGTCGGCGAGGCCCCGGCGGGTGCCGGCCCGACCCACCTCGTCGCCGACCGCCACGGCCGCATGATCGCCACCGACACCCGCGGTGACGCGGTGATCGTCTTCGAGCCGACCACCGGGCCGAACGGCGGCCCCCGCGAGGTCGCCCGCGTCCCCCAGCCCGGCGGGCCCTACGGCATCACCTACGACCCGGTCCGCGACCGCCTCTGGGTCGCGTCCTCGGGCACCAACGAGGTCGTCGGCTACGACATGACCGCGCCCCAGCCGCGCGAGGTCGCCCGCGTGGCGACCGTGCAGAACCCGTACACGGTCGGCGTCGACCCGCAGACCGGACGTCTGTACGTCGCCGGCGTCTCCACCGGCGTCGTCCAGATCGTCGACCCGTGATCAGCCTCCGGTGATCAGGTCCTGAGGGATCGCCTCGTCCTCGCGGATGGCGTCGAAGTACTGCCCGGACTTCTGCCGGTTCCAGACGACGCCGCCGGAGACGCTGGTCGAGAGGTCGATCGGGACGGTCGACGTCACCCCGCTGCCCCCGGAGAGCGACCGCATCGCGAACCCGAGGCTCGCGAGGTTCCAGACGTGGGTGCTGTCGTCGACCGTCAGCGTGGCGATCGCGGAGTTCGCGAACGGCACGATGCGGAACGGGTTGAGCAGCACCGTCGGGCTGGACGCCTCGGAGATCAGCGCGGACAGGAACTTGCGCTGGTTCTGGATGCGCTGGAGGTCGGCGTTGGGGAACGCGCGGGTGCGGACGAAGCCCAGCGCGTTCGGGCCGTCCAGGTCCTGGCAGCCGGCGGGCAGGTCGATGCCGGCCTTCGGGTCGTCGATCGGCTCGTCGAGGCACATGTTGACCCCGCCGATCGCGTCGACCATGCCGGCGAAGCCCTCGAAGCCGATCTCCGCGTAGTGGTCGATCTCGATGTCGGCGTTCTGCTCGATGGTCTGCACCAGCAGCTTCGGGCCGCCGATCCCGTAGGCGGAGTTCAGGCGCCCGCGCCCGTGTCCGGGGATGGAGAGGATCGAGTCGCGCGGCAGGCTCGTCAGCGACGTCTGACCGCCGAAGCCGCCGACGTGCACGAGCATCATCGTGTCGGTGCGGCTGCCGTCGACCTCGCCGGTGGAGAGCTGCTGGGCGGCCGCGTCGTCGAGGCCGGCGCGGCTGTCCGAGCCGATGATCAGCCAGTTGGTGCCCGAGCTCGCGGAGCCCTCGTACTCGGGCAGGGCGTCGATCCGCGTCATCTGCGTGTCGAGGTAGATCCCGAAGCTGACGAGCAGCAGGGCCAGCACCGCGAGCACGGCACCGATGCGCTTCGGCCAGCTCCAGCGCGAGAACGGGCCGCCACGACCGCCGCGCCCGCCACCCCCGGAGCGCGACCAGGCCGGGCGCTCGGGGATGCGCTCGCGCCACGAGGGGCGCTGCCGCTCCTGCGCCGCGCGGGCGACGTCGGGGTCGAAGCCGACCTGCGGATCGCGGTTCCAGTCGGGCCCCCCGACGCGCGTGGGCTGCTGGCGCGGGCCGCCGTTCGGCGGCGCGGCACCGCCGCCACCGCGACCGGCGCCGCGACCACCACCACCGCCGCCGCGACCGCCGCGGCCGGGCATCTGGAACCCGCCGGGACGCGGGGGCGGCTGGCCCTGCGGGGGCCCGGGAGGTGGACCGGCGGGGCGCCCGGGCGGGGGCCCCGGCGGCGGGCCGCCAGGACCCGCGGGGGGTCGTCCCCGGCCGGGGGGTCCGCCGGGTCGGTTCATCGCCGTCTCACCTCGCGCCTCGCGTCGACGGGGCGTCGGTGGACGCCCGGCCGGCTCTCGGATACCGACCGCGGGGCCGTCGTGGTCGATGAGGATACGCAGGCCACAGGGCCGCCCAGCGCCCCCCGCTCGTCCGGGCGCTCATGAACGGTCCCGATCACGCGGCCGGAGGGCGTCACACGTCCGGCCGAATGTGGATCGGCGCGCTCAGCCCTCCGGCCGCGCCGTGCGGTCGATCACCGCGAGGATCAGCTCGGTGACGGTCGGGGTGAGCTCGCCGAGCCGGTCGCCGCGCCCGTCCTCGACGGCGTCGAGCACCAGCTCGTTGATGCCGCCGACGAGCGCGAGGGCGGTGGGGTGCGGCAGCCCCCGCACCCCGGCGAGCTCGGGGACGGCGGCGGGTCCCGACTCGCCGGAGGCCCAGCGGGCGGCGCCGAGGGCGATGAGGGCGGAGAGCTGCTCGGCGAAGCGGTTGAGCACCTCGCGCCGCACCCGCCAGCCCCGCGCCCCGAGCCCGTTGATCTCGGTGAGCAGCGTGCGGGTCAGCGCCGGCTGCTCCGCGAGCGCGGCCAGGTAGGCCGAGGTGCCCGCCGTCACCTCGTCGGCGAGCGACGGCGTCGCCGCACCCGGGGCGGCCTCGACGACCGGGGCGACGGCCTCGGCGATCCGGGTGAGCGGCTGCTCGGCGGCGGTGACGTAGGCGGCGAGGAAGCAGTCCTCGCGGTCGGAGAAGTGCTGGTAGAAGGTCCGCTTGGAGACGCGCGCGGCGGCGACGACGTCGGCCACGGTGACGGCCGCGTAGCCCCGCTCGGCGACCAGTGTGATCATCGCCTGGACGAGGCGGTCGCGGTGCGCGGAGCCGGCGGCACCCACGGATCCGGTGGCGGCGGGAACGGACACTGGACAACGGTACCACCGCGTACCACACTGACTCCCCGATTCGGTACGCTCGCGTACCAAACGAGGAGGGTTCTTGATGAGCACGCCGACCCGGGTGAGAGACACGGCCACCGAGCAGCAGACCCCGCCGGGACCCGGCGACGGGCACGTCCCGCACCTCGCCGTCGCGATCGTCGGCAACGGCTTCTCCGGTCTCGGCACGGCCATCCGGCTGCGCCAGGCGGGCGAGGACAACTTCCTGATCTTCGAGCGGCACGACGACGTCGGCGGCACCTGGCGCGACAACTCCTACCCCGGCTGCGCCTGCGACGTGCCGAGCCACCTGTACTCGTTCTCGTTCGCCCCGAACCCGGACTGGAGCCGCTCGTTCTCGGGCCAGCCGGAGATCCACGCCTACCTGCAGCGCGTGTCGGCCGAGTACGACATCGACCGCTTCACCCGCCACCGCCACGAGGTCCTCGACGCGACGTGGGACGACGCCACGCAGCAGTGGACGGTCACGACGAGCCAGGGCGTCTGGACCGGCGACGCGCTCGTCCTCGGCTCCGGCGCGCTCTCCGACCCGTCGTTCCCCGACGTCCCGGGTCTCGACTCCTTCGAGGGGCCGGTCTTCCACTCCGCGACCTGGCGCCACGACCTCGACCTCACCGGCCGGAAGGTCGCCGTCATCGGCACCGGCGCGTCGGCGATCCAGTTCGTGCCGGAGATCGCGCCGGTGGTCGGTGAGCTCAAGGTCTTCCAGCGCACGCCGCCGTGGATCATGCCGCGGCAGGACCGGGCGATCACCGGGGTCGAGAAGCTGCTCTTCCGCTGGTTCCCGCCGGCCCAGCGCGCGGTGCGCGAGGCGATCTACTGGGCGCGCGAGACGTTCGTGTTCGGGTTCCGCGACCCGAAGCGCATGGCCAAGGCCGCCAAGATCGCCGAGGCGCACATGCGCCGCCAGGTGAGCGACCCGGAGCTGCGCGAGAAGATCACGCCGAGCTACTCGATGGGCTGCAAGCGCATCCTGCTGTCCAACGACTACCTGCCCGCGCTCGACCGGGACAACGTCGAGGTGATCACCGAGAAGATCGTCGAGATCCGGCCGCACGCCGTCGTCACCGCCGACGGCACCGAGCACGAGGTCGACACGATCATCGCCGGCACCGGCTTCGCGATCGGCGACCTGCCGATCAGCCACCGCATCCACGGGCGCGACGGCCGCACCCTCGCCGACCACTGGGCCGGCTCGCCGTACGCCCACAACGGCACGATGATCGCGGGCTTCCCGAACGCGTTCACGCTGCTCGGCCCCAACACCGGGCTGGGGCACAACTCGGTCGTGTTCATGATCGAGTCGCAGATCAACCTCGTGCTCGACACCATCCGCCACATGCGCGGACACGGCGTCGGCGCCGTCGAGCCCACCCGGGCGGCGCAGGACGCGTTCGTCGCCGAGATGCAGCAGAAGACGGAGGGCACCGTCTGGGTCGATGGCGGGTGCTCGAGCTGGTACCTCGACAAGCACGGACAGAACTCCGCCCTCTGGCCGACCTTCACGATGCCGTTCCGCCGCCGGCTGCGGCGCTTCCGGCCCGAGGAGTACGTGCTGACTCCCGTGGCCGCCACGCGCCGCTGACACGACACCCCGAGGAGACACCATGGCCACCGACCTGACCGGCAGCCTCAAGGACAAGGTCCTGTTCATCACCGGCGCCGCCCGCGGGATCGGCGAGGAGACCGCGCGGCGCGCCGCCGCCCGCGGCGCGCACATCGCCGCCGTGGGCATGGAGCCCGAGCGCCTCGAGAAGCTGGTCGCCGAGCTCGGCCCCGGCCACACCTGGGCGGAGTGCGACGTCACCGACCAGGCCTCGCTCGAGGCGGCCGTCGCGACGACCGTGCGCGAGCTCGGCGGCATCGACGTCGTCGTCGCCAACGCCGGCATCGCCAACCACGGCACGGTCGCCGAGAGCCCCGCCGACGTGATCGCCCGCGTCATGGAGGTCAACCTCATCGGCGTCTCGCGGACGGTGTCGGCGACGGTCGCCGAGGTCGAGAAGCGGCGGGGCTACCTGCTGCTCGTGTCCTCGCTCGCCGCGTTCACCGCGCTGCCCGGCATGGCCGCCTACTGCGGGGCCAAGGCGGGCGTCGAGAACTACGGCAACGCCCTGCGCTTCGAGCTCGCCCACCGCGCCATCGGCGTCGGCACCGCGCACATGGGGTGGATCGACACCGACCTCGTCCGGGACGTCAAGGCGGACTCGTCGACGTTCGAGGACACACTGAAGAAGCTCCCCTACCCGCTCGGCGCGCTGACCTCCGTCGAGGACTGCGCGAACGCGTTCCTCGAGGGGATCGCCAAGCGCAAGCGCCGGATCTTCGTGCCGAAGGCGGTCGCGCTGGTCGCGGCGGCGCGGCCGATCACGTTCTCGTGGCTCGGCGACCTGCCCGTCCTCGCGCAGGCCAAGCAGATGGTGCCCCGTCTGGAGGAGCAGTTCCGGAAGACCGGACGCACCTTCGGGGCGACCAGTGCGGGGATGGGGAAGGTGCGGAGCTGACCAGCGGGAGACGGAGCCTGCGGAGCTCGACCATCGACACGGCAGGGCCCCGGGCGCGCGCGTACGGTCGTCACTGAACCACCACTCAGTGAACCCGGAAGGGGTCCTGCTCCGTGACCGACGTCGCCCCCGCGCCGCTCTTCACCGACGACTACTGGCGCGACCCCTTCGCCGCTCTCGGCGAGCTGCGCGAGCGGGGCCCGGTGCACGAGGTCGACCTGCCCGAGGGCGGCCGGACCTGGCTGGTGACGCGGTACGCGGACGCCCGCGCCGTGATGTCGGACCCGCGCTTCGTCAAGGACTTCCGCAACACGCTGCCCGAGGAGCAGCGCGCCTCGGTCCCCGGCATCCCCTCGCCGGGCGGCGAGATGATGCTGCTCAACGACCCGCCGGTGCACACCCGCCTGCGCAAGCTCGTGGTCAAGGCGTTCACCGTCCGCCGGGTCGCCGCCCTGCGCCCCGGGATCGAGACGATCGCCGCCTCGCTGCTGACCGGCCTGCCCGGTGACGAGCCGGTCGACCTCGTCGCGGCGTACGCGATCCCGCTGCCGACGGCGGTGATCTGCGAGCTGCTCGGCGTGCCGGTGGAGGACCAGGACGCGTTCGGCGAGTGGTCGCGGGTCATGATCGACGACACCGGCGAGGCCGCGAGCATGCAGGCCAACGCGAGCATGTCCGCGTACCTGGCCGAGCTCGTCGAGCGCAAGCGCGCCGAGCCCGACGACGCGCTCATCTCGGCGCTCATCGAGGTGTCCGAGGAGGGCGAGCAGCTCTCGACCAACGAGATCATCGCGATGGCGATGCTGCTGCTCATCGCCGGCCACGAGACGACGGCGACGCTCATCACCAGCGCCGTCGAGCGGATGCTGCGCGACCCCGCGCTGCGCGACCGGCTCGCCGCCGCCGACTCCGACGAGCTGCGCGCGGCCATCGAGGAGTTCCTGCGCTGGGGCACGCCGATCGCCCAGGCGCCCCTGCGCTTCGCGTCCGAGGACGTCGACTTCGACGGGGTCGTCGTGCCCCGCGGCGCGATGGTGATGGTGTCCCTGGCGGCCGCCAACCACGACCCGGCGCGCTTCGAGGACCCCGACACCTACGAGCAGGGCCGCGACACCACCGGGCACCTCGCCTTCGGTCACGGCCTGCACTTCTGCCTCGGCGCGTCGCTGGCGCGTCTCGAGGCGGAGGTGGCCCTGCGCACCCTGCTCGACCGCTTCCCCGCGCTCACCGCGGGCACCGACCTGCCCGTGGAGCGGCGCCGCAGCGTGCTGGTGAACGCGTGGGCCCGGCTGCCGGTGCTGCTCGACGGGGAGCGGTAGCGGGGGACCGCGCCGTCGGCGTGACGCTGTGACACCCTGCCGCGGATGACCGGCATGACCGCCTCCGACGCCCGATGGACCCTGGCGGTCGACCACGGGACCACGACGACCGTGGGTGCGTGGGCCGACGTCGACCCGCGCGACGGGTGGGTGCGCGTGGGCCCGGTCGGCATCGACGGCTTCCCGACGATGCCCTCGGCGGTGCTCTCGCGCCCCGACGGCGCGGTCCTCGCCGGGCGTCCCGCGATCGAGGCCGGCGCGCTCGACCCGGCCGCGGCGCTGCTGCGCACCCGCCCGCACCTGGCGGCGAGCACCGGCGGCCCGCCCGAGCTGCTCACGCAGTACCCGCGCCCGACCACGGCGGTCGACGTCGCCACCGCGCTCGTCGCGAAGGTGATCCGGGCCGAGGCCGCCCGCCGCGCCACGCTGCCCTCGACGGTGGTGCTGCTGCACCCGGCGTCGTGGTCGTCGGCGGCGTGCGAGGCGCTGCGCTCGGCGGGGCGGGCGGCGCTCGCGGCGATCCCCTACACCTCGCCCGACCAGCTCCAGCTGCTCGACTCCCCGCGCGCCGCGGCCCACCGGCTCGGCGGGCAGGGGCGGCTGCTCGTCGTCGACATCGGCGGCGCCGCGACCGAGCTCGCGGTGGTCGACCGCGGCGGCGACGGCACCGGCTCGATCGCCGGGCTGCGGTCGGTCAACGTGGGCGCCGAGGTGCTCGACGACGCGCTCGCCCAGCTCGTGCTCGACCGCGCGCCCCAGCCCTTCAGCGCCCGCGTGCGCTTCGGCGGCGACCTCGAGGCCTACCGGGCCTGGTTCGGGCTGCGCACGAGCGTCCGCGACGGCAAGGAGGCCCTCGCGGCCAGCGGCACGGTCGCCGTGGGCCTGCCCCCGCTGCCGCCCGACAGCCCGGTGCCGGGGGTCGTCCAGCTCACCCACGCCGACCTGGGCGCCATGCTCGCCCCCGGCCTGGAGGAGATCGCGCAGGGCATCAGCGCCCTCGTCGACCCGCTGTCCGGGCCACGGCCGGCGATGCTGGTGCGCGGCGGGCTCGCCGAGATGCCGCGGGTGCGGGAGTGGCTCGCCGAACGCACCGGGTTCGGCCTGGCGCACGGCGGGGACCCGGGCGCGGTCTCGGCCTTCGGGCCCGCCTCGGGGGCGGCGGCGTGGGCCGCGGAGCGCCTGGGACTGGGGCGGCACTGACTCTCCGGAACGGGAGGATCGCGTGGAGGGTGACGCCGTCCACCGCTGCGCCGCCCGCCTCGACGCCCTCGCCGGCGCGACCGTCGTCCGCAGCGACTTCCGGACGCCGTCGCTCGCCACCGCCGACCTCGCCGGCCGGACCCTCGCCGATACCCGCGCCCACGGCAAGCACCTGCTCACGCGCCTGTCCGGCGGCTGGACCCTGCACAGCCACCTGCGCATGACCGGCTCGTGGACCGTGGTGCGCAAGCGGCGGGCCGACGGGCGCCCGGCGCTGCCGCGGGGCGTGCGCGCGGCGCTGACGCTCGACACCGGCGTCGCGCTGGTCGGCGTCGACGTGCCGGTGCTCGAGCTCCTGCGCACCCGCGACGAGCACCGCGTCGTCGGCCACCTCGGCCCGGACGTCCTCGCGGGCGTGCCCACCGCGACCCGGGACCGGTTCGACCTCGACGACGCCCTGCACCGCCTGCGCCGCGACCCCGCGCGCCCGGTCGTCGAGGCCCTCCTCGACCAGCGCGGCGTCGCCGGGCTCGGCAACCTCTGGGCGGTCGAGCTGTGCTTCCTGCGCGGGCTGTGGCCGTGGACCCCGGTCGGCGACGTCGACCTCGAGCCGCTGCTCGCCCTGGCCCGCCGCATGATCCGCCACAGCCTCGACCACGGCACCGGCATGACGACCACCGGCGTCAAGCGCCGCGGCGAGAACCACTGGGTCACCGGGCGCTCGAACCGCCCGTGCCGGCGCTGCGGCACGCTCGTGCGCTTCCGGCCGGCCGCGGGCTCCGGCGCCCCGTACAGCCGCGAGGTGTGGTGGTGCCCCTCGTGTCAACCGGCCCCGGCCGGGGCACCCGCTCGGTGATCATGCGACTGGCCACGTTCAACCTCCTGCACGGGCGCTCCCCCGCCGACGGCGTGGTCTGCCCCGACCGCCTCCGCGACGCCGTCACCGGCCTCGACGCCGACGTCCTCGCGCTCCAGGAGGTCGACCACGCCCAGCCGCGCTCCGGGCTCGTCGACCAGACGGCGCTGGCCGCCGAGGCGCTCGGCGCGCGCGACGCCCGCTTCGAGCCCGCCGTCGTCGGCACCCCCGCCGAGTCGTGGCGCCCCGCCGGCCCGGACGACGCCCCCGGCGCGCACCCGACCTACGGCGTCGGCCTCGTCAGCCGGCACCCCGTGGTCCGGTGGCACCGCATCCCGCTCGGCACCTCGCCCGCGGTCCTGCCGCTGCTCGTCGACGCGCGGCGCCCCGCGCTGGTCCGCGACGAGCCGCGGGTGGCGATCGCCGCCGAGCTCGCCGCACCGGCTCCGGTGGGGACGGTCGTCGCCGCGCACCTGTCGTTCACGCCCGGCTACAACGTCGTGCAGCTCGTGCGGCTGGCGCGGGCGGTGGCGCACCTGCCGGGCCCGGTCGTCATCCTCGGCGACCTCAACCTGCCCGGGCCGGTGCCGGGAACGGTGCTGAGGCGCTGGCGGTCGCTGGCACGGGAGGCGACCTTCCCCACCGAACGCCCGCGCGTGCAGTTCGACCACGTGCTCGCCGGTGCTGGCGCGCCGGCCGTCCGCACGGCGTACGCGGTGCCGACGAAGGTGTCGGACCACCGGGCGCTGGTGGTGGAGCTCGAGCCCTGACGGCACGCAGCGGAGCTGCCGCGTCGACTCAGCCCAGGTCGGCGACCGCCCCGATGACGATCACCGCGGGCGGGCGCACCCCGGCCTCGGCGATCGCGTGGGGCAGCTTCGCGAGCGTCGCGCGCGTCGTGACCTCCCCGGGCAGGCCGCCCTCCTGGACGGCGAGGGCCGGGGTCTGCGGGTCGCGGCCGGCGGCGACGAGCGCGTCGGTGATCGCGCCGATGTTCTCGACCGCCATGAGCAGCACGATCGTGCCGCGCAGGCGCCCGAGGGCGTCCCAGTCCACGAGCGACTGGGCGTGCCCGGGCGGGAGGTGCCCGGAGACCACGGTGAACTCGTGGGTGACGCCGCGGTGGGTCACGGGGACGCCGGCGAGCGCCGGAACCGCGATGGCGCTGGTGATGCCCGGGACGACCTCGACCTCGACGCCGGCCGCGGCGCAGGCCTGGATCTCCTCGAGGCCGCGCCCGAAGACGAACGGGTCGCCGCCCTTGAGCCGCACCACGCGCCGACCGGCGAGCGCCTCCGACACGAGCACCTCGTTGATCGTGTCCTGGCTCATGTAGCGCCCGCGGGGCAGCTTGGAGGCGTCGATGATCGTGACGTCGGGCGGCAGCTCGTCGAGCAGCGGCTGCGGGGCGAGCCGGTCGGTGACGACGACGTCGGCCTGCGCCAGCGCCTGCCGCCCGCGCACGGTGATCAGCCCCGGGTCGCCGGGGCCGCCCCCGACCAGCGTGACGCCGGGGCGCACCGCGCGGTGGCGGCGGTCGACCAGGGTGCCGCTGCGCAGCGCCTCGACCGCGCTGTCGCGCACGCCCGTGGCCCGCCGCGGGTCGCCGCCGCCGTGCACGGCGACGGTGATGTCGTCGTAACGCCCGACGGCCGGGGTGACGGCGGTGCCGGCGTCGGCCTCGTCGGCGCGCACACAGAACACCCGCAGGCGCTCGGCCTCCGCGGCGACGGCGGCGTTGACCGCGGGGTCGTCGGTGGCCGCGACCGCGTACCAGGCCTCGGCGAGGTCGCCCTCGGCGTAGGCGCGGGCGTGCCAGGTGATCTCGCGGGAGTCCGCGAGCGCCGACAGGGCGGTGGTCAGCGTCGGGCTGACGACGACCGTGTCCGCGCCGACCTCGTGCAGCCCGGCCACGCGGCGCTGGGCCACGGACCCGCCGCCGACCACGACGACCCGCCGGCCGTGCAGGTGCAGGCCGACCGGGTACACGCGCGTGCTCGACTCGGTCACGCGTCCCTCCCGTCCTTCTCGGTCACCCCGGCCGCGTCGAAGGTCGCGACGTCGGCGAGCGCGCGGGCCGCCGCGGTCACCACCGGCACCGCCAGCAGGGCACCGGTGCCCTCGCCGACCCGCAGCCCCAGGTCCAGCGTGGGCGCCAGGCCGAGGTGCTCGAGTGCCAGGGTATGGGCCGGTTCGACCGAGCGGTGCCCCGCGATCCAGGCGTGTGACGCGGTCGGGGCCAGCGCGTGCGCCGCGAGGGCCGCCGCGCCGGACACGACGCCGTCGAGCACCACGGGTGTGCGCAGGGCCGCGGCGCCCAGCAGGAAGCCGGCGAGCCCCGCGTGCTCCAGCCCGCCGACCGCGGCGAGGACCCCGATCGGGTCGGCCGGATCGGGGTGGTGCAGCGCCAGCGCCTCGGCGACGACGGCGACCTTGCGGGCGTGGGTGGCGTCGTCGATGCCGGTGCCGCGGCCGGTGACCTGCTCGGCGGTCGCACCCGTGAACGCCGCCACCAGCGCGGCCGCGGCCGTCGTGTTGGCGATCCCCATGTCGCCGGTGACGAGCAGGCGGTTGCCGGCGGTGACGAGGTCGCGGGCGGCCTCGATCCCGGCGCGCAGGGCGGCGCGGGCCTCGTCGCGGGTCATCGCGGGCCCGGCGGTCATGTCGCGGGTGCCGGCGCGCACCTTGCGCGGGAGCAGGCCCGGCGCCGACCCGAGCTCGGCGGCCACGCCGACGTCGACGACCTGCACCTCCGCGCCCACGGTCGCCGCGAACGCGTTGACCGCGGCGCCGCCGGCCAGGAAGTTGGCGACCATCTGCGCGGTCACCTCCTGCGGCCACGGCGTCACGCCGCGGGCGTGCACGCCGTGGTCCCCCGCGAAGATCGCGACCACGGCCGGCTCGGGCAGCGGCGGCGGGCAGGAGCCGGCGAGGCCGGACAGGCGGACGCCGACCTCGGCGACCCCGCCGAGCGCGCCCGGCGGCACGGTCATGCGGGCCAGGTGCTCGCGCGCGGCGGCCTCGCCCTCCCCGGGGTCGAGGTCGGCGAGTGCCGCGAGCGTCTCGTCCAGCGGATCCATGCGGTGGTGTCCCCAGGTGTCCTCGTGCACGGCCCACGCCAGCGGTCGGCGGTGGGCCCATCCGGCGGTGGCGAGCTCGGGCTCGTCGGCGAAGCGCTCGACGTGCCCGACACACAGGTAGGCGACGACCTCGAGGTGCTGTGGCATCCCGACCCGCCGTCCGAGCAGCTCGGCGAGCTCCCGCTCGCGGAAGAAGCTCACCCAGCCGACGCCGAGGTCCTCGGCGCGGGCGGCGAGCCACAGGTTCTGCACGGCGCCGGCCACCGAGTGCGCGGCCATGCGGGGCTGGGTGTGCCGGCCCAGCACGTGGCGCCCGCCGCGGGTCGGGTCGCAGGTGACGACGACGCCGAGCGGGGCCTCGCGGATCGCTTCGACCCTGAGCCCGGCGAACTTGCGGGCGCGGGCTGTCGGGAGACTCTCCGCGAACTCGCGGCGCTGTTCCTGCGCGAGCGTGGCCAGCTCGTCGCGCAGCTCCGGCGAGCGCAGGACGAGGAAGTCCCAGGGCTGGGAGAAGCCGACGCTCGGGGCGGCGTGGGCGGCCTCGAGGACGCGGTGGAGGCGGTCGTCGTCGACGGGGATGTCGACGAAGCCGGTGCGCACATCGCGGCGGGCGCGCAGGACGCGGTGGAGGGCGTCGCGGTCGCCGTCGTGGAGGGCGCTCACGGGAGGATTCCGGTGAGGGTCTCGACCAGCCGGTCCGTGGTGGCGCGGTCCCGCACCGCGATCCGGACGTGCTCGGTGTCGAGGCCGGGGAAGGTGTCCCCGCGGCGGACGGCCAGCCCCCGGTCGCGCAACTGCCGGTGGACGTCGGACCGCCCCGGAGTGCGCACGAGCACGAAGCTCGCGGCGGGGGTGCCGCGGACGTCGAGGCCGTCGATCCCCCGCAGCGCGTCCACGAGATGGTCGCGGTCGGCGGCGAGCGCGCGGGCGGCGTCGTCGGCCTCCGCGCGGGCGGCGGGGCTGCTGCACACCTCGAGCGCCACGAGGGCCGGCGTCGACACCGACCACTTCGGCGCGGCGGCGCGCAGGCCCGCGGCGAGCCCGGCGGGGGCGAGCGCGTAGCCGACGCGCAGCCCGGCGAGCCCCCAGGTCTTGGTCAGGCTGCGGAGCACCACGAGCCCGGGGAGGTCGCGGCGCCCGGCCAGCGAGTCGGGCTCGCCGGGCGCGGTGTCGATGAACGCCTCGTCCACCACGAGCGTGCGCCCGGGGCGGGCGAGGCGCGCGAGGACGTCCGCGGGGTGGCGCACCGAGGTCGGATTGGTGGGGTTGCCGACGACCACGAGGTCGGCGTCGTCGGGGACGGCGTCGGGGTCGAGCACGAAGTCGCCGTCGAGAAGGACACGGTCGACCTCGTGCCCCGCGGCGCGCAGGGCGGCCTCGGGCTCGGTGAACTGGGGGTGCACGACCACCGCGTGCCGGGGTCGCAGAGCCCGCGCGAGCAGCACGAACGCCTCGGCGCCGCCCGCGGTCGGGACCACCTCGTCGCCCGGGCGGCCATGGCGCTCGGCGAGCGCGGCGACCGCCCGCCGCGGGTCCGGGTAGGCGGCGACGTCGTCGAGGCTCGCGGCGAGGCGGTCGCGCAGCCACCGCGGCGGCGTGCCCGTGCGGACGTTGACGGCGAGGTCGACGAGACCGGGGCCGACCTCCGTGTCGCCGTGGTGGTGGAGGTCGTGGTGCGTCGCCGTCACCGTCGCGCGCGGGCAGCCCGGAGCAGGACCGTCTCGGCCTCGGGCACGGACGCGGCGAGCACGGAGGTCACCGCCGACGGGACGGCGCCCTCCTGCCAGCCGGCGCCGTGCATGCGGTCGAGGAGCTCGCGGGCGAGGGCGTCGACCCGCTCGGCGGCCTCGTCGTGGTCGCGGACGGGTCCCTCACCGAGCAGGTCGAGGGGCAGCTGGCCGGCGCCGGCGAGCACCCGGCGCAGGTCGGCGAGGAGCCGGTCCTCGCGGCGGACACGGAGCGCAGCGGAGCTGGACCATCCGGACTGCCGGCTTCGCGTCACCACCGGGTGCGGGCGTGCGTGCGGGGTCGCGGGAGCGTGCATGTCGTTGCCGGCCTTCCTCGGGTGCCTCGCCCGATGGTCGAATGCCCTGCCTCGACGGCCGGAGTCTCCTGGCTCCCGGATCGCTGCTCGCCCCGGCCTTCCCGCCGGTGTGTCCGGCAGTGGCGTGCGTGGGGTCTGCTCCCCGGTGACAGTGGCGGGACCGCGCCGGATTCACACCGGCTTCCTCCGCGTCCGTCGACCGCGGCCAGTCCACCCCGCGGACGGGCTCGCGTCAACGGACCCGGGCGCTTCGAGCGCGTGGCGTTGCGGACACTGGGTGTCCTGTTCGGGTCAGCGCAGGAGGCCCTGGCGGAAGCCGCGGGCGACGGCGTCGGCGCGGTCGCCCGCACCGAGCTTGCGGAACAGGCGCCGGGCGTGGGTCTTCACCGTGTCCTCGGCGAGCACGAGCTCGGCGGCGATCTCGGCGTTCGACAGGCCCTCGGTCATGCCGAGCAGGACGTCCATCTCGCGCTCGGAGAGGTCGGACGTGGCCGGGCGCGCGCCGGGGAGGACCGAGGGGTCGGCCAGCTCGCCCGCGCGCAGGAACCCGCGGGCCCCGAGGCGCAGGGCGTAGGTGGCGCGCTCGTCCTCGGCGATCCCGGCGGGATCGGGGGCCGGGTGGTCACCGAGCGGATCCATGGCGCCGGCGGGGGGTTCCCCCACGACGAGCACCGGGGTCTCGGGGGTGTGGCGGCGCACCTGGCGGACCGCCTCCATCCACGCGCTGCCCTCGTCGGCGCCGATGAGGACGACGTCGGGAGCAGCCCCGTCAGCGCCGTCACCGCCTGCCGAGGGAGTCCGGGTGAGGCGCGCGACCAGGTCAGGGACGTTGTCCACGCACGGGAGGTCGTCGAACACCGACGAGAGATGGCCGACGAGGCGGTCCCTCGCGGGCGTGGCTCCGGCGAACACCAGGCACGATCCCATTCACGCCCTCCTCACCCCGATGAGTGTGCACACACTCGCACACGGTGAACGCCGATCGGGTGACCCCCTCCTCGGACGTGTGGCGCAGCGAGCTCGCGCAGCTCGGCGGGGTGAGCGACCCCGCGGCGCTCCAGGATCTCCAGCAGCACCGGCCCGACCGCCCGGCCGCCGCCGTCGACGACCTTCAGCGCGAGCGCGGCGCCGTCGGGCAGCACCGTGAGCAGGACGCCCTCGGCGCCGACCTTCGACAGCGCGCCGGGCAGCAGGGTCATCAGCGCCGTGTCGAGGCGGTCGGTGCCGGCGACGAGGTGGGGGTGGGCGCGCATCGCGGCGGCGACGCGGTGGTCGGCGAGGTGCTGGCCGAGGCGCGCCACCGCCACGAGGTCGGTCGCGAACGCGGGCGCGCCGCACCCGTCGACGGTGACGCCGTGGACGGGGCCCGCGAGCCGCTCGAGGGTCGCGCGCACGTGGCGCTGGAGCGGGTGGTCCGGGTCGAGGTAGCCCTCCTCGCGCCAGCCCTGCGCCCGGCACGCCGCGAGCATCGCCGCGTGCTTGCCCGAGCAGTTCATCGCGAGGCGGTCCGGGTCGCGGGTGCCCCAGGCGCGGTCGGCGGCGAGGCCGAGCGGGCGCCCCGGCGGGCAGCCCAGCGCGTCCGCGCCGAGCCCGAGGCGCGCGAGCATCCCGGCGGCGAGCGCGAGGTGCTCGGGCTCGCCGGAGTGCGAGCCGGCGGCGAGGGCGAGCTCGCGGTCGTCGAGGTCGGCGCCGAGCTCGAGGCAGGCGACGGCCTGCGCGGGCTTGAGCGCCGAGCGGGCGAGCACCGGCGCGTCAACGAGGCCGGCGCTCAGCTCGATGCCCCCGTCCGGCTCGAGCACGACGAGCGACACCCGGTGCTCGGACTCGACCACGTCGCCGCGGGTGACCTGCACTGTCCAGTGGCCCATCCCCGCGTCCTCCATCACACCATCTGAGCGGAGTCGCAACTGTCCCGCGAGGGCCCGCTCCCTCTCATCGCCCACTGAGGACGCCGACGAGCGCCGGCAGCGTGGAATGCGGCCACTGCCGTAGCTAGGGGCTGTCCGCCATCAGCGAGGCTTCGGGCCACGCGACTGTGAGCCCAGTAGGTCGTCTGAGTACTCCTAATGCGCCAATCAGGTGGCAACGTTGGTCTTCCAGGCCCCCTTCCGTCACTCTGCGGAGCAAGAACCGGGGGGAAACATGCGATCGAGAATCTGCGTGATCATTACCTTGATAGCGGTAGCGGGGGTCCTTGTGGGCGGATGTGGGAGCACCGACCCACGCCTCGCCTCCGCAGACCTCGCGAGCCCTAGGCAAGGCTTTCCACCTCCTGGAATATTCGACGACATCGGTCGAGGTGTCGCGTGGGCGGTCCGGGAGTCCGCACCGGGAACGCGGCTTCCCCGGACCCTTCCTCCGCGAGTTTTTCCTCGTGAGATCGAGCTCGCTTACGAGACGATGATCGGGCTTCGCGAGGGAGAGCAGGCTGATAGGACTGTCGCCCGGCTCGCGTGCTACGCCATGTCGCAGGGCCCAGCGAGCACGGACTCGCCGCTCCAGCAGAGCTGGGAGTGGCGAATTTATCGGCAGCTCCCCGTCGAGTTCCACCCCGCAATTCCCCGCTTCAACCTGCCAGCAGGGCCGTACAACTGGCTTATCGCCGCGCAGGTCACTCGCGCCGCGAGCGCAATGGCGGTGGCCCAACAGGCGCCCGGCGGAGTTACCCGCTACTACGCTCAGTACTGCCTCTAGCTACGCGAGCGACCGTTGTCGCTGGGGGACGGCCTCCCGGCAGAAGCTCCTCATGTGCGATCCCGTTCTGGATCGCTCCTTGCGATCTCGACGTGCGGCAGCTCTCGTCACACCGGGCTGTGGCGGTCCATCCGGTCCTCGGATAGACCGCGAGTAAGTCCCGGCGGACCGTCTTGATCGTCGCTGCGGGCGTACACGCTCTTCGGTAGAAGATCTAGACGAGCCGCTCGGCCAGCGTGCGCGCGTGCCCGGCGCGTTCCTCGACGTGCTCGACGCGCGGGTCGGCGAGTTCCCCGGCATCGGCGATGTTCGTGCCGACCAGCATCGCCGCGGACTCGGCGGCCGCGGCGGCGAGGAAGGCGGCGGTCACCGCGTCGCCGGTGAGCGCGTCAGGGCCCTCCTCGGCGAGCAGGGCGGCGAGCTCGGCGACGCGCACGGCGACGGTGACGACGTCCGCGGGCACCTGGACGATCGCCTCCGCCGCGGCCGGCCCGCCGCCGGGCTTGCGCCGCTCCTCGAGGAAGCCGGCGTAGGCCTCGACGTCGTCGTCGGCGAGGCGCAGGGCCTTCGCGCGCAGGCGGTCGAGCTCCTCAGCGGCCTCGCGGTCGGCGGCGGCCTTGGCGACCTTGGTGGCGAGGCCCGCGGCGAGCGACACCGTCACGGCGGCCGTGGACCCCGCCGCCGGCCCGGGCCCGCGACCCGCCAGGACCTCCCCGAACCGCGCGAGCCCCAGCTCCCCCAGCGGCCGGCTCACCTCGCGCTCCCTCGTGAGCACTTTCCGGGCCTAGAGGCCCGGAAAGTGCTCACGTGCCGAGCGGACGTCAGAAGAGCCCCACGATCGTGCCGTCGGGCTTGACGTCGATGTGGTGGGCGGCCGGGTTCTTGCCCAGGCCCGGCATCGTCCGCATGTCGCCGCAGATCGGGTAGATGAACCCGGCGCCGACCGACGCGCGGACCTCGCGGACCGGCATCCGCCAGCCCGTCGGGGCGCCGAGCAGCTTCGGGTCCGAGGAGATCGAGAGGTGGGTCTTCGCGATGCACACCGGGAGGTTCCCGAAACCGTTGCGCTCGTACAGGTCGATCGAGGTGTTCGCGGCGGGCGCGTAGTCGACGCCGTCGGCGCCGTAGACCTTGGTCGCCACCGTCTCGATCTTCTCGCGCAGCGGGGCGTCGTCGGGGTAGAGCAGCTGGAAGTGGCTCTCCTCGTTCGCGGCCTCCGCGACGGCCTCGGCGAGCTCCGCGGCACCGCGCCCGCCGTCGGCGAAGTGCGTCGACACCGCGGCCCGCGCGCCCAGCGACTCCGCGATCTCCCGGATCGCCTGGTGCTCGGAGGGGTGGTCGGTCGGGAACGCGTTGATGCAGACCACCGGCGAGACGCCGTGCAGGCGCATGTTCTCGATCTGCTTGCGCAGGTTCGCCCCGCCGGCGTGCACCTCCTCGGGGTTCTCCTCGAGCAGCGCGGGCGGCAGGTCCTTGCCGGCGACGATCTTGTGGTTGCCGGAGTGGGCCTTGAGCGCCCGCACGGTGGCGACGACGACCGCGGCGTCCGGGACCATCCCCGACGCCCGGCACTTGATGTTGAAGAAGCGCTCGGCGCCCATGTCGGCGCCGAACCCGGCCTCGGTGACGAGGAAGTCGCCGCCGTGGATGCCGATGCGGTCGGCGACGATCGAGGAGTTGCCGTGCGCGATGTTGCCGAACGGGCCGGCGTGCACGAGCACCGGCGTGTTCTCCAGCGTCTGCATGAGGTTCGGCTTGAGGGCGTCGCGCATGAGCGCGGCCATCGAGCCGGCGCCGTGGATGTCCTCGGCGGTGACCGCGTCGCCGTCCTTGGTGTAGCCGACGACGATCCGGCCGAGGCGCTGGCGCAGCTCGCCGAGGTCGTTGGACAGCGCGAGCACGGCCATCACCTCGGAGGCGGAGGTGATGTCGAACCCGGACTCGCGCGGCACCCCGTCCATGCGCCCGCCGAGCCCGGTGACGACGTTGCGCAGCGCGCGCTCGTTGACGTCGAGCACCCGGCGCCAGGTGACGCGGTACGGGTCGAGGCCCGCCTCGTTGCCCTGGTAGAGGTGGTTGTCGAGCACCGCGGAGAGCATGTTGTGCGCGCTCGTCACGGCGTGGAAGTCGCCGGTGAGGTGGAGGTTGAACTTCTCCATCGGCACGACCTGCGAGTAGCCGCCGCCGGCCGCGCCGCCCTTGATGCCGAACGTCGGGCCCATGCTCGGCTGGCGGATCGCGACGACCCCGCGCTTGCCGATGTGCGAGAAGGCCTGCCCGAGCCCGACCGTCGTCGTGGTCTTGCCCTCGCCCAGCGGCGTCGGGGTGATCGCGGTGACGACGACGTACTTGGCCCGCGGGCGGTCCTTCATCGCCTCGATCGCGTCGAGCTCGATCTTGGCGACGTCGGTGCCGTGCCGCTCCAGGTACTCGGGCGGCAGGTCCATCTGCGCCGCCACGTCGTCCATGGGCTTCAGCGTCGCCGCCTGGGCGATGTCGAGGTCCGACGGGATGCTCACGCGAGTCCTCCTGTCTCGGGGCCTGCCACCCCGGCGCCGGCAGCGCCGCCGGGGGACTCTTGACGGGGCACGTTCGCAGAGCCGCGCCGATCTGTCAGCCCGAGGTGTCACGGTTCGTGGTGGTCCGCGTGTCGGATCTCCGCCACCATGACCGTGTGACGGGCGGGGTGGTGCGGCGGGCGCTGCTCGTCGTGGTGCTCCTGCTCGGCGCCGGTCTCGTCGCGGCCCCCGCGGCGACGGCCGCCCCGGCATGTCCCCCGGTCACGCTCTTCGCGGTGCCCGGCACGGGCGAGACCTCCGAGGCCGCGGACCCCGGCCGCTCGATCGGGCTCCTCGCGGGCCTCACCGACCCGCTCGCGCGCCGCTGGGGCGACGACCTCGCGGTGCGCTACGTCCCCTATCCCGCGACCCTGGACCGGCCCTTCTACTTCACCAGCGAGGGCCGCGGCGCCGAGCGCCTCGCCCGGGACGCGGACGACGTCGCCGCCCGCTGCCCGGACACCACCATCCTGCTGCTCGGCTTCAGCCAGGGCGGCGACGTCGTCTCCGACGTCGTGCACCGCGCCGCCAACGGCACCGTCGACCTGCCCGCCGACCGCATCGCCGGTGCGATCATGCTCGGCAGCCCCCGGCGCGACCCGCGGGCGCCCAACCTCCTCGACACCCCGGGCCGCGGCGTCCTCGGGCCCCGCCCGACCCGCGAGCTGTCGGTCTACGACGGGCGGGTCTACGAGGTGTGCGCGCCCGGCGACCCGATCTGCGCCACCGAGAACCTCGACGTCACCGTCTTCCGCGAGGGCTGGTCGTCCGGGGCGCACCGCAGCTACCCCGCCGTGCGGGTCGGGCCCGCCGGCACGCCGCTGTTCACGGTGCTCGAGCGGGCGGTCGACGCGGTGGTGGCACGGGCCACGATGTCGCCCGTCGCGGCCGCGAGCGGCTGAGGCGGCACGAAGCGCAGCGGAGCTGCCGCGCCGGAGGCGGATACAGCTCGTACGCTCCGCACGGTGAGGCGTCGCGACCGTGGGTGAGCTGCTCAGCCGCATCCTCCCTGTCTTCGCCGTGATCGCCGTCGGGGCGGTGGCCGGGCGCTTCGAGCGCTTCGGCGAGCGCACGGCGGCGGTGCTCAACGACCTCGTCTACTGGATCGCCCTGCCCGCGCTGATCTTCATCTCGGTGGCCGAGGCGGACCTGTCGGCCGGCGTGCCGGGCTCGGCGCTGCTCGCCTCGGCGACCGTGGTGGTCGTCGCCTACGCGCTCGGCTGGGCAGCTGCCCGCCTCGTGCGGCGTCCGCGGCGCGAGGCGCACGCCGTCGGGCTCGTCGCGGGCTGGGGCAACGTCGGCTACCTCGGCATCCCGCTGACCGTCGCCGTCCTCGGCCCCGCGACGGCGTTCGCGGCGTCGCTGACCTCGACGCTGCACACCGCGCTCGCGATCTCGGTGTTCCTCGTCGCCGTGACGCTCGACGGGCGCGGACGCGGGGAGGACGGCGCGGTCGCGCTGCCCGCGCTGCTGGTCCGCCGGGTGCTGGGCAACCCGGTGGTCCTCGGCATCGCGGCCGGCGTCGCCGTCGCGCTGATCGGCCTGCGGCTGCCCGCGCCGGTCGCGACGACGATCACGATGCTCGGCGACCTCGCGGCGCCGGGCGGCCTGTTCGCGCTCGGCATCCTGCTGCGTGGCGCGGTGGGCGCGCTGCGGGAGTCCCGGGCGCAGTGGGTACCGATCGGCGCCGCGGTCGCCGTGAAGCTGCTGGTCATGCCGGCGCTGGCGCTCGGGGCGGTGACGCTGTTCGGCATCCCCGCGCCGTGGGGCGCGGTGCTGGTGCTGATGGCGGCGCTGCCCGACGCGGCCACGGTGTTCGTGCTGACCGCGCAGTACCGGGCCTGGTACCGCGAGAGCACCGCGGTGGTGGTGATCACCACGGTGCTCTCGCTGGTGACGCTGCCGCTCGTGGTGCTGGTGCTCCCGTGACCGGCTCAGTCGCCCTGGCGGAACGCGGCCCGGCGCTGCTCGTGGGTCCGCGCCTGTCCCATGCGGCCGACCCGCGCGCGCTGGTCGTCCGTGGCCGAACCCTCCGCGACCGCGCGCTCGGCCGCTGCCATGGCGCGGTCGATCGCGGCCTCCTCGGCGTCCGACGGGGTCGGCGCGACCCAGCCGCGGTGGGCATCTTCGGGCTCGCTGGAGCGGCGCTCGTCGACACTGCCGTTCATCGTGCACACCTCCGGTCGCACGTCGTCGTGTCCCGGCCTGAGTCCCCGCGCACGGTGGGACGCAACCGGTCAGGTGGGTCACCCTCATGAGCGGGATCGCCGCGGTCGTGCTCGCCGGCGGGCGGTCGCGGCGGATGGGCACGGACAAGGCGGAGCTGCGACAGGACGGGTCCACGCTGCTCACGTACGTCCTCGGGGTGCTCGCCGAGGCGATCGACGGCCCGCTGGTGGTGGTCACGGCGGCCGACGCGCCCCGTGAGCTGCCCGACACCCCGTGGCGGCCGCGCGCCACCGTGGTGCACGACACCGTGGCCGACCGCGGGCCCCTGCAGGGGCTCGCCACCGGGCTCGCCGCCGTCGGGGGGTCGGAGACCGCCTTCGTCGCCGCCGTCGACCTGCCCCACCTGCACGCCGACCTCGTGCGCGCCGTCCTCGCCCACCGCGTCGCGCCGGTGGAGGTGGCGCTGCCGGTGCTCGACGGGCACCGCCAGCACCTGCTCGCCGCCTACGCCACCGACCTCGCCGGCCGCGCCGCCGACCTCCTCGACCGCGGCGAGCGCAGCGTCGGCGCGCTCATCGCCGCGAGCCGGGTCCGCGAGCTCGACGCGCCGACGCTGCTCGCCGACCCCCGTCTCGCCGCGCGCGACCCGGAGCTCCTCGGCGCGCGGGGCGTCAACACGCCCGAGGAGTGGGAGCGCGCGCGCCGGGAGCGACCCGGGCGACCGACCTAGGCTCGTGGCATGGCCGATCTCAGCGATCCCGACGTCCTCGCCTTCCTCGCCCACGGCACCCGCACCGGCAAGATCGGCTGGACGGCGCAGGACGGGCGCCCGCTCGTGGCGCCGATCTGGTTCCTCGTCGAGGACGGCACGATCGTCTTCAACACCGGCGCCGACACCGCCAAGGGCCGCGCCTTCGCCCGCGACCCGCGCGCCGTGCTCTGCGTCGACCTCCAGGAGCCGCCGTACGCGTTCGTCCAGGTCCAGGGCTCGGTGACGCTCTCGGAGGACCCGGACGAGCTGACGCGCACCGCCACCGCGCTCGGTGCCCGCTACATGGGCGCGGACCGCGCCGAGGAGTTCGGCGCCCGCAACGGCGTCCCCGGCGAGCTCGTCGTGCGCCTGCACCCGTCCAAGGTGATCGCGACGCTGGACGTCTCGGGATGACCTCGCCGCCGCTGGCCCGGGTGCTCGGCCTCGCGCCCCACCCCGAGGGCGGCTGGTTCCGCCGCACCTGGACCGCGGGGCTGACGCTGCACCCCGCCGGCTATCCCGGGGAGCGGGCGAGCGCCACCGCCATCCACTACGTCCTCGCGCCCGGCGAGGAGTCGCGCTGGCACCGGGTCCGCTCCGACGAGCTGTGGTGCTGGCACCGCGGACCGGCGCTGTCGCTGTGGCTCGGCGGCGACGGCGAGGCCCCCGACGACACCGCGGCGCGGGAGATCGTCCTCGGCGACCGCCTCGAGGACGGCCACGCCGCCCAGGCGCTCGTGCCCGGCGGGGTGTGGCAGCGCGCCGCCCCGGCCCCTGGCGCGACCGCCGAGGTGCTCGTCACCTGCGTCGTCAGCCCGGGCTTCGACGACGCCGACTTCTCGCTCGCCTAGTTCTCCGGCTCGGCGCCGGCCGGGTCGCCGCCGGCGGCGCCCTCGCCCGCCTCGGGAGCCGCCGCGGCGGCCGGGTCGCCGGCGGGCGGCTCGGCCCCGCCCGGCGGCGCGTCCTCGCCCTCCTGGGCCGGGGCCTCCGCGGGCGGGGTGGTCGTCGTGGGCGCCGTCGACGACCGGGGCGCGGACGTGCTCGACGGCGTCGGCGACGAGGACTCGGACGCGGCCGTGTCGCCCGGGTCGGTGCCGGCGACGGGGGTGAACGCGCCGAAGGTCTGCTTCGGCGAGTCCTCCAGCGCGTCGTCCATGAAGGCCTTCCAGATCTCGCTGGGCAGACCGTGCCCGTACACCGGGCGTCCGTCGGCGGTCTTGATCGGGGAGTTGTCGTCGGTGCCGACCCACACGACCGTCGACGCCGCCGGGGTGTAGCCCGCGAACCACGCGTCGTTGTTCTGGCTCTCCACGTGCGACTGCACCGTGCCGGTCTTGCCGGCCGACTGTCGTCCGCCCTGCAGCGAGACCCCGTCGTACTCGGGGACGTCGCGCATCGCCTCGGTGACGTTGCGGGCCACCCGCGGGTCGATGCGCTGCTCGCCCTGGCTGGTCTCGTCGTCGTAGAGGACCTCGCCGCTGGCCGTCGTGACGCGCTGCACGAGGTGCGGACGGTGGTAGACGCCCTCGTTGGAGAACGTCGCGTACGCCGACGCGAGGTCGACGGCGCTCGTCTCCTGGTTGCCCAGCGAGATGCCGCTGTTCGGGTCGTTCATCGGCTGCGAGATGCCGGCCTGCCGGGCCGCCGCGGCCACGGCCTGGGGGCCGACGCGGTTGCCGAGCGCGGTGAACACGACGTTGTTGGACAGCGTCATGGCGCGCTTGAGGCTGCAGTTGTCGCAGTCGGCGCCGTCGACGTTCCGAACGGTCTGCCCGGGGATCGCGCGGCCGTCGAACTCCGTGGAGATGCCGATCGGCGGGTCTTGCTGGAGCGCCGCGAGCAGGACGAACGGCTTGAACGTCGAGCCCGCCTGCTTCTCGACGCGGGCGTAGTCCAGCCCCGAGCCGTTGGCACCGCCGTAGTAGGCGAGGATCGCGCCGGTGCGCGGGTCGATCGACACGGTCGCGCTGCGCAGGTTGTCCGGCTGACCCTGCATCTTGCGCCGGCTCGCGTCGACGGCCTCCCGCTGTGACTCCGGGTTGATCGTCGTCTGGATCTGCAGACCCTGGGTGACCAGCGCGTCCTGGTCGATGCCGAGGCTGCGCAGCTCGTCGCGGACGGCGCTGTAGATGTGGCCGCGGTCGTCGTCGGGGACACCGCCGGTGACGCGGCGCGGCGGCACGGTCGCCGGGAACTGCGCGGCCGCACGCTCCGGGGCGGACAACCAGTTCTGGGCAACCATCCCGTCCATGACGTAGTTCCAGCGGCGCACCGCGTCGTCGGGGTTCTGCGCCGGGTCCCACTTCGACGGGGCCTGGATCACGCCCGCGAGCAGCGCGCCGTCGGCCGGCGTCAGCGTCTCCACGGGCCGGTTGAAGTACGCCTGCGACGCCGCCTGGATGCCGTAGGCGCCGCGGCCGAAGTAGATGCTGTTCAGGTAGTCGGCGAGGATCTCGTCCTTCGAGCGCTCCTGCGAGATCTTCAAGGAGATGATGAGCTCCTTGTACTTGCGCATCAGCGAGTACTCGTCGCCCACCATCGCGTTCTTGACGTACTGCTGCGTGATGGTCGACCCGCCGCCGGACCCGCCGGTGAGGTTCTTCCACACGGCGCGGCCGAAGCCGACGACGTCGAAGCCGCTGTTGGAGTAGAAGGAGCGGTCCTCCGCGGACAGCACCGCGAACCGCACGGGCGGCGGCACCTGCTCGAGGTCGACCTTCTGCCGGTTGCCCTGCTCGCCCGGCGCGATGCGCGCGAGCACCGTGCCGTCGGAGAACGACACCGTGTTGAGCTGGCTCTCGACCGCGTCGTCGGCGTTGGGCACCGGGATGAACAGGAAGCCGACGACCATCGCCAGCGCCGGCGTCGCGACCATCGCGCCGATCGCGGCGTAGGCGGTGCGGCGCAGGCGGCGCCAGCGCAGCGTCGCGGGCGCGAGCTGCTCGGGGTGCGGTCCGTCGAGGTACAGCACGACCCGCGAGCGCACCCGCCGGCCGAACGCCACCAGCCGCTCACCGCCGGGCAGGCCGACGATGCGCGCGGCGACGATGCCGAGCACGGCCGCGACCGCGGTGGCGACGCGCCCGCGCGGCACGCGGGGGGTGTCGGCGTCCCTGCTGTCCCTGGCGTCCCTGCTGCGGCCCGGCGAGCGGTGCGCGGTCGTGCGCGTGCTCGTCGTGCGGGGCCTGCCGGTGCGCGACCGGGTCGTCGTGCGCGGCGCGGCCCGGCGGGTGGCGGCCGTGCGCCCGGCACCGGTGCGGTTCGCGCGGGTGGCGCGGTCCGCGGGCTCGTCGTCGAGGTCGTCGTCGCGGTCCTCGGCCGGGTCGTCGAGGGGATCCTCGTCGGCGTCCTTCCGGCGGTCCTTCGGCAGCGGCCCGGATCCGGGGCCGCGGAGCGACGGCGCGTCGACGACCGGCATCGCGGCGGTGCCGGTCGGGCTCGAGCGGCGCGGGGAGCTCCCCTCGGGGCCCGACTGCCGGGTCGCCGGGTCGTCCGGGGCCGGCGCCGCGGGGGCGGACGTCGCCGTGGACGACGTGGCGCCCGCCGGGGCCGGGCGGCCCGGGGCGTTCGGGGTGCCGTTCGCGGTGCCGGTCGCGGTGCCGGTCCCGGGGCGTCCGGGTGGCGGTCCGGCGGGGCGGCCGGGGGGACCGGCCGGGGCGGTGCCGCGCGGTCCGGCCGGAGCCGGCGCGGCCGGTCCGCCGCGGGTGGGGGCCGGGCCCGCGGGAGCGGAGGGCGGGCCTCCGCGCGGACCGGCGGGACCCGCGGGGGGCGGCGTGGGCCGGGCGGCGGGGCCCGCGGGCGGCGGCGTCGGCCGCGCGGTGGGACCCGCCGGCGCGTTCGTCGGCGGGGTCGTCGGCGGGGGCGTCGGGCGCGCGGCCGGGCCGGACGGCGAGCGGGGCCCGGACGGCCGGGCGGGCGCACCGGGCGCACCGGGCGCGCTCGGCGCACCCGGGGGCGGCGAGCCGGCGGGCGCCGCCGGCGGGGGCGGCGGCACGGCGGGCGGCGCGGTCAGCCCGGTGGGGGCCGCAGCGTGCGGAGCCGCGCCGCGCGGCGCCGGGCCGGCCGGGGCGCTGTTCGGGCGGGCCGCGGGCGGTGTGGGGCGGCCACCGGGGTGACCCGGGGCAACTGGCGCGCTCGCCGCACCGGCGGGGGGCCCGGCCGGTCGGGCGGGCTCGGGACGCGAGGGCTGCGCGGGCTCGGAGGCGGGCTCGGCGCGATCGGGCTTCATGTCCGGGCGGTCGTTCCGCCGGGTCGCGGGGCGCGCGGCGACGGCGGTGCCCGTGGCACCCGCAGCAGACGCGGACGAGCCGCCGTTCGTGCTCGTCGCGGAGCGGAAGGACCCGGTGGAGAACGCGGACGGGAACCCGACCGGCGGCGAGGCGGGCGCGGGCGTCGAGGTGATGCGCGCGCTCACGTCGCCGTAGTCGCTGTCGAGGTGCCGCCGATCGGACCGGTCACGGTCCTCGCCGGCGTGTGCCCCTCGGGCCGGGGCGCGGGTGCCCCGGTCGCCCTCGTCGGCGTGGTCGACGTCGACAGCGCGTCGCCGTCCCGACGAGCGAGCATGCGTGCCCGCCACCGAGCAACCACCTCCCCGTGTCGCTCGCAGTCACAGCCTGTGGTCACGACCCCGCCGGTGCGTCGACGGTGATCGTCCGGCCCGACGGAAGTGTCCGGACCCGCACGAAGGCAACGCGCCGGTGACGCCCAGGTCGCGCTCCGGAGGGGGGCCTGTCCATGACCGGCGCGCCCGATGCGGTGAGTGGTGGTGCGGTGTCACTCTGTCGTGGCGGCGGTCCCGCTGGTCCCGGACCGATGCGCTCAGTGGCGAAAGCGGTCACCGAGCGCGAGCGACCGGGCCGGTGACGGCGCTGACGACACCGCTAACGACACCGCCGCCGCGACCGATGACCAGGGCGAGGACGCCCCGGCGAGAGGACACACGAGGCATGGACGGCCATCAGGACCCCTGGGTTCCGGCGCCCCGCGACCGTGACCGTGCGGACGTCCGCGCCGGCGGGGATCCGTGGAGCCCGACGGTCCCGTTCCCGCGCGTCGCCCCGGCCGTGGAGCGGCTGCCCGCGACGGTGCCCTCCGCCGCGCTCGTCCCCGTGCCCCGGCATTCCGCGGCCCTGGTCGTGCGTGAGACCGAGGAGCCCGGGTTCCTGCGGGCGTGCGCCCGGGCCGTCGCCCGCGCCGTGCACGTCACCGTCGACGGCGTCCGCTCGCTGGTTGCGCTGCTCGCCGCGGCCCCCGCGTCCCGCTAGAGCTGCACCCCGCGCGTCAGTGCGCCGTCGACCAGCAGGTTCGTGCCGCTGATGAACGTCGCCGCCGGGCTGGCGAGGAAGACCACGGCCCGCGCGATCTCCTCCGGCGTCGCCATGCGCCCGGTGGGGTTGAGGCCGAGGGCGTGCGCGTAGAGGTCGGGGTTGTTCTCCTCGATCGACTCCCACACCCCGCCCGCGAAGTACACGTTGCCGGGGGACACGGTGTTGGCGCGCACGCGTCCGGCGAGCTGGTGGGCCAGGCCCTGGGTGTAGTGGACGATCGCGCCCTTGAACGTCCCGTAGGGGCCCGCCGCGAAGTCGATCTCCCGGCCGGACACGCTCGAGATCGTCACGATCGCGCCCGCGTCGCTGGCCTCCAGCGACGGCAGCGCGGCCTCGACGAGGCGCACGGTGCCGAGCATGTCGGTGGTGAAGCTCGCCGCCCAGTTCTCCTCGGTCGACGGGATCGCGAGCGCCGAGACGTTCGCCACCACCGCGTCGATGCCGCCGTGCGCCGACGCGCTCGCCCGCACCCACGTCGCCAGCGCGTCCCCGTCGGCGATGTCCACCGCCGTGCCGTGCACGTCGTGCCCGGCGTCGCGCAGCTCCTTCTCGGCGTCGCGGACGCCGTCGGCCGAGCGCGCGCAGAAGGCCACCGTGGCCCCCTCGGCGGCGAGGCCCTCGACGATCGCACGCCCGATGCCGCGGCTGCCGCCGGTGACGAGCGCGGTGCGGCCGGTGAGCTGGAGGTCCATGGCGAGCTCCCTGTCAGGTCAAGGACGTGGCACGGGCACGCAGGTCGGCGTGCAGGCCGTCGAGGGGACGCAGCCCGGGCACGAGGGTCTTGGACACCTTCGTCACGGCGCTGTAGTTGGTGTCGACCACGTTGGCGAGCGGGGCCAGCGAGGTCTGGGTGAGCAGCTGGTAGGCGTCGAGCCGGTCGAGGCCGAGCAGCTCGGTGAGCCAGGTGATCATCTCGACCTGGCCGATCCGCCAGGCGTCCTCGAGCGGCCGCGACGAGCCGACCACGACGATCTCGTCGTCGTTCTCGATCCGCGGCCACAGCGGCGCCGTCGCCTGCGAGGCCTTCACCAGGTCGACGATCAGGGTGACGTCCATGGCGCCCTCGACCGCGGTGCCGCAGGACTCGCCCTCGCCCTGGCGGTAGTGCCCATCGCCGACCGAGAAGATCGCGCCCGGCGTGTTCACCGGCAGGTAGCAGGTGGCGCCGGCCCGCATCTCCGGGGTGTCCATGTTGCCGCCGAAGGCGTCCGGGGTGAGCGACGAGCGCACCTCGCCCAGCGCGGGCGCCACGCCGACCGTCCCGAGCATCGGCGCGAGCGGGAGATCGATCGTCAGGTCGGAGCGCGCCGCGACGAAGGTGACCGTCTGCCGTGCCCGGTCGACCTCGTAGATCCAGGTGCGCTCCGCGAGCGGGTCGTTGAGCAGCGCCGTGCGGTCGGTGCCGGTGAGGCCGCCGAAGAACGGCACGAGCGTCGAGGCGCCCCAGTCGCGGGCCGGGGTGAGGTCGACGAGGTGCAGCACGAGCGTGTCGCCCGGCTCGGCGCCGCGCACCGAGAACGGGCCGGTCTGCGGGTTGAGGAAGCCCATCCGCAGGTTCGCGCTCGCCAGGTCGGAGGTCGACCGGATGGTGCCGCCGAAGGCGTCGTCGCACCACAGGCGCAGCACGCTGCCCGGCTCGACCTCGCGGATCGGGGCGACGCCGCCGAACGTGTAGGCGTACTGCGACGGTTCGGGGCGGAACTCGACGACGTCCACGCCGCGGAGCCTAGTAGCGGTCGGTGCCCGTGAGGGCGTGCTCGAGCTGGTCGGCGATGCGGGTCACGAGCCGGAAGGGCCCGTCGAACTCGGCGAAGGAGAGGTCCTCGAGCGGGGTCGCGTGACGGAACACCGCGACACCGCCCACGGCCGCCGCGCCGCCGACCACGGCGTCCTCGGCGAGCTCGAGCAGCCGGCGGGCGTCGATCTCGTCGAGGCGGCCGATCGGCGACTCGATCTGCAACCAGTCGTGCCCGTCGACGACGCCCTTGTGGTGCACGTACACCAGCTGGGTGCGGTCCTCCGACGTGGGCAGCCGGAACGTCAGGCTGTGCTGGTCCTGCGCCATCACCTCGTAGCGCACCCGCACCCACAGCACGAGGTCGTCCCACGACGCCACCGACCACTCACCGTCCTCACGAGGGCTCGACGTCCCGTTGCCGGAGCGCCCCGGGCGGCGCGCCGACGGGCGGAGCGACCGCACCGTAGCAGCGCGCTTGTGGCGCCCCGGTTCGCCGCGCTCGGTCACCGGACACCCCCGCCGACCAGGCGGTCCCACCCGGTCGGGCTGGCGACCGCGGTGGCGCCGCTGCGGTCGAGCAGGCGCAGCAGGGCGGCGCCGTCGCGGGGTCGGTCGCCGACCTCCTGGGCGGTCGCGCGGCGCAGCACCGGCACCAGCCGCGGCGAGAGCCGGTGGACGGCGGCGAAGGCCTCGGGGCCGGGTCCGTCGAGGATCCGGCGGGCGATGTCCAGGATGTTGTCCCCGTCGAAGAGATGGTCGCCGCGCGCGGCGAAGACGACACAGCAGGCCCAGGCCCAGACGTCGGTGGCCGGGCCGGCGCCGTTGCCGGTGACCTGCTCGGGCGCCATGTACCCGGGTGTCCCGACCATGTTCCCGGCCGGGGTGTGGTGGGTCTGCCCGACGACGCGGGCGATGCCGAAGTCGACGACCTTGGGCCCGGCCGACGTGAGGAGCACGTTGCCGGGCTTGAGGTCCCGGTGGGTGATGCCGTCGGCGTGCAGGGCGGCGAGCGCCCGGGCCAGCGCGATCGCGGTGCGGGTCAGCATCTCGCCGTCGGTGACCGCGCCCGACGCGGCGACGAAGGCGTGCAGCGACGGGCCGTCGAGGCGCTCCATGACGATGTAGGGCATCGAGCCGTCGAAGCCGACGCTGTAGACGCGCGCCGTGTAGTCGCCGGTGACCTTCTGCAGCGTCTGGCCCTCGCGCAGGAAGCGGGTGCGGGCGTCGACGTCGTCGAGCAGGTGCGGCGCGAGCACCTTGATCGCGACGACGCCGTGGGTGCCGGCCCGGTGCCCCAGGTAGACGGTGCCCATGCCGCCCGAGCCGAGGCGGCCGGTGAGCGCGTAGTCGCCGACCGAGCGGGGGTCGTGCGGGGTGAGCGGCTGCTCGGGCGCGGCCATGTCGACCAGGCGGGTCGAGGGACCGACCGCGGGCGGCAACGGCGCGGAGCGCGACGGCACCGAGCGCCCGACGCGGGGCGCCGGCGCGGCGGGGACCGGCGCCGGGGCGGACGGGGGCGACGCCGGGAGCTCCGGCTGCTCCTCCTTGTTGCGGCGGGCGCGCAGCAGGCGGCGCTCCTTGACCGCCGGCAGGCGCGCGGCGCGCAGCGCCTCGGGCACCACCGGCGCCTCGCGACACGCGCGGGGGCGCTGGATCCGCGTCACGACCCCGTGCGCGAGCAGGAACAGCGCCGCGCCCAGCCCGACGCCCGGCACGGCCAGGGACCCGCCCGCGAGCACCAGCGCGAGCCCCAGCAGCAGGCCGAGCACCAGGGTCGCCTTGCCGCGGCTCGCGGGCCACGGGCGCGTCACCGGCATCGCCCGGCGCCGCTCGACGTCCAGGCCCCCGACGTAGAGCCCGGCGACCGCGAGGCACAGCACCGCGAGCAGCACGAGGCCGACGACGGTGATCGTGGGGCCGGACGCCGTCGGCGCCGGGAACCCGAGATCGCCCAGCCGCGCGATGAGCCCGCGCACCGCGAGCCGGCGGCCCGACCCGAGCTCGTCGGCGACCAGCGAGACCGTGAGCGCCCCGACCGCCGTGGTGACGACGGCGGTGAGCAGCGTCAGCCCCACCGCACGGGGCACGGGCAGGTCGGCGGCGCGGTGGAGGTGGCGACGGGCGCGGCGGCGCTCGGCGCCGGTGAGGCGGGCGATGCGGTCGGTGACGACGCGGTCGACGAGCATCGCGGTGCGTCGCTGGCGGGCGGCACGACGGTGCAGCGGGGCCATCGCGAGGGCCGTGAGGACGCCCGCGACCACCACGACGAGGACGGGCATGCCCGGGCCCAGCTCCGCCAGCCCCACGAGTCCGCCTCCCTCCACCGCCACCGGATCCCGACACCGGCGCCTTCCGCGACCGTACCGGGGTCCCCGATCAGTCCCGGTTGCCTCGTCCCGGCGCGCCGTCACCCTCACGCGTCACGGTGGTTTTCCTGCGCCCCGGGCGCCACCGTGGTTTGCGGGGGTGACGCAGGATGACGTCACCCAGGCTGTGCCGCCCGCGCACCACCAGGTGCGGCACGCCGCGCTCGCGCCGGTGGTGGATGTCGTCGCGGACCTTCCCCGCCGAGATCCGCAGGTCGTCGACGTCGGCGGTGGCGTGCTCGGGCAGCACGAGCAGCGGCGAGCACATCCCCGTCGCGAGCTCCACGGCCACCACGGGGGTCGTGAACTCCGCGCCGCTGAAGTCGAGCGTCACCCCGCCGACCCAACTGTGGACGCGCACCAGCGGCGGCACCCGCCAGTACCCGCGCCGGCTGATCGCGCCGCCCACGCCGGCCTGCAGGTCGAGGACGTCGACCGACCGCGAGGCGTGCAGGTCCGCGCCGGGCAGGTCGTCGAGCAGGCCCTCGAGGTCGCGCCGGACCCGCGCCGCGAGCGCCGCCGCGGACCGGTCGCTGTACTCCCCGGGCGTGATCTGCCCGGCCACCATCGCCCGGGCGAGGAACTGCTGCACCTGCTCGCGCTCCACGTCCGAGACACGCAGCGCCGCGGGATCACCGGGCTCCGGGCTCGCGGACGTCACACGGTAAGGATAGGGCGCCGCCGGGGTCGGGACGGACGAGACAGGGGAGGTGAGCGGTGCCGCGAGGCCTGCTCGTCGTGCTCGCGACCGTCGTCCTGGCAGCCCTGGCCGCCATGGCCGCCGGCTGCGCCGGTGCGGGCGCCCGCACCTCCCCGCTGACCGGCACGCCCGCGCCCGCCGGCGCCCCGGTGCTGGCCGTGAAGGTCGACAACTCCCCGGCCGGGCGGCCCTGGACCGGCGTCGAGGACGCGGACGTCGTCTACGTCGAGCCCGTCGAGGGCGGCACGACCCGCCTGCTCGCCGTCTTCTCCTCGCGGCTGCCGCCGTCGGTCGGCCCGGTGCGCAGCGCCCGCGAGTCCGACGTGACCGTGCTCGGCGCGTACGGACGCCCCGGGCTCGCGTTCTCCGGCTCGGCGCCCGAACTGGCCGGCACCCTCGCCGGGGCGTCGCTCGTGCCGCTGACCCCGCAGTCCGCCGGCGCCGCCTTCCGTCGCGACGGCGCCCGCCGCGCCCCGGTCAACCTGTACGCCGACCCCGCCGAGCTGCTCTCGGCCGCCGGCGGGGGCGTCTCCCCGCCGCGCGACATCGGCTTCCGGTTCGGCGCAACGCCGTCGGGCGGCGAGGTGGTGCGGCACCGCGACGTCACGTTCGGGACGGCGGAGCTCGGGCTGACCTGGGACGCGGTGCGCGGGCGCTGGCTCGTCGAGCCCGGCGGCGGCGACGCCGCCGTGCCGGCGACCGGCGGCGAGCCGATCGGCGCGGCCACCGTCCTGGTCCAGCGGGTGACGACGCGCCCGTCGGCGATCCGGGACGCCGCGGGCGCCGTCTCGCCGTACGCGGTGACCACCGGCGAGGGCGAGGCCGAGGTCCTGCGCGACGGCCGCGCCTACCCCGCCCGCTGGTCACGTCCGACGCCGGCCGACCCGACCGCCGTCCTCGGCGCGGACCGGCTGCCCGTGGCGTTCGCCCCCGGACCGGTGTGGGTGCTGCTCGTGCCGACCGACGGTTGAAGACGGCCCCTGATCGGGTAGGCCCCGGACATGGGTGCCGACGACAAGATCGACAACAAGACCGACAAGCTCAAGGGCAAGGTCAAGGAGGCCGCCGGCACGGCGCAGGGCGACGAGGAACTGCGCCACGAGGGCAAGGCCGACCAGACCAAGGGCGACATCAAGCAGGCGGGCGAGAAGATCAAGGACGCGTTCAAGTCCTGACGATCGTCAGCCGCGCGGAAGCGACCCCGGGGATCCCAGAGGTCCTCGGGGTCGCTGTGTGTCCGGAGCCGTGCGGCTAGTACCCCCGCGACTCCCGACGGCCGGCGAACGCGTAGACGGGCGTGCCGTCCGCGTCGCGCCGGTCGAGCCGGTGCACGGCGAAGACGTTGACCCCGGGGATCGACCCGCCGAAGATCTCGGTGACCTGCTGGCGCGGGCCGGCCTCGACGAGCACCAGGTACTCCTCGGGCAGCGTGGCGCCCTCGATGATCGCCAGGTCGTGGTCGCCCCGGCAGGGGCCGTCGGCGAGCCGGATGCGCACCGGGTTCTCCCCTCGTCTCGTCGGCAGGGCCGGGATCATCGTGACACGTCGCGCTCGGATGAGCGGATCGTCCGGGCCCGCTCTTTGCAGCTGTACTTGCACATGCAAGGATGATCGCCGCCGGTCATGCCCCCCGTGATCGGCACCGGACCCGGTCGGTGTCCCCCCGCCGGCCGGGTCCTCCCCCTCTCGCACCGTCCCGATGACGATTGGGTCGGTGCCGCAGCGGACACACTGTCTTCAGGGTTCCGATCGACGATGAGAGCGGACGTGCACAAGGACGAGGCGGCGGCGAGGCTCGCGCGGCAGGCGTCGGAGGCGCTCGCCGAGCTGCTCGAGCACAACCGTGCCCACCCGACGGGCCCGGACCGGTTCGACTGGTCCAGCGACGCCCTCGACGAGCTGGCCCGCGCGGTCGTCACGATCGGCGAGATCGTGGAGCGCAGCACCGCCCGCTCGCTCGCCGAGGACGACGATCCCGAGGAGATTCTCGAGGCCACCCGCGATCTCGCGACGGCCATCGTGCGCCGCCGCAACTCCCTGCTCGCCGAGAACGCCGCCGTGCGCCTGCGCCGCGCCCGCCTCGCCCCGGTGCGTCGCGCCGGCTGACTACGCGGTCGCCCCGCCGAACCCGATCTCGTTGCCGTCGGGGTCGCGGTAGACGACCTTGCGGACGCCGCCCGGGTAGTCCTCGTGACGCTGCGGATCGACGCCCCGGCCGGCGGCGCCCGCCACCGTCGCGTCGAGGTCCTCCGGGAACAGGGTCACCTCGCCGTGGCCGGCGTGTTCCGGGTGCTGCTTGATGTAGAGCCACCGCTGCTCACCGAGCTGCCAGACGGCCTCGGTGTCGGAGGCGAGGAAGGCGGGCTCGGCGCCGAGCAGGCGCCCGTACCAGGCCCGCGACGCCTCGTAGTCGCCGACGAAGAGCCCGGCGAACAGCTCCGGCCCGCTCACGACGCCGGCGCCCAGAGCCCGACGCGGGTGCCGTCGGGGTCGAGGACCACGGCCATCGTGCCCATGCCCGGGACGTCCCACGGCTCGACGGCCGTCGTCGCGCCGAGCCCGAGAGCCCGCGCGAGGGCGGTCGGCACGTCGTCGACGATGAAGTAGGTGACCATGCCGACCGGGTGCCGGTTGCCGTCCCCGGCCTGGCCGACGCCGCCCGGCAGCCGCTCCGGCCCCGGCGCGACGACGCCGTAGTCGATCTCCTCGACGACGTCGAAGGGCCACCCGAAGAGCTCACCGTAGAACGCCCGCGACCGCGCGGCGTCGGTGGCGGTGATGTCGACCCAGGCTGCCGGACGTGTCATCCGCCGATTCTGTTTCAGGACTACTCAGTAGCGCAAGGGGACGGTCAGCGCACGATCTCGTACTGCAACGCGACCATCCCGTTGCCGTAGCGGCGCTCGGCGTCCAGACGCAGGTCGAGGCGCAGGTCGGGCGGCAGGATCGCGAGGCCGCCGCCGATCACCACCGGGCACAGGAGGAGGTGCAGCCGGTCGACGACGCCGACGCGCATCGCGTGGCCCGCGAGCGTCGGACCGTCGACGTAGAGGTCGGCGTCGGTACCGCGCTTGATCTCCTCGACGTCCGGGGCCTCGAAGCGGCGCTCGAGGCGGGTGCGCCGGGTGCTCACCTCCGCGAGCGTGGACGAGTAGACGACCTTGTCCGCCGACTGCCAGACCTTCGCGAACTCCGCCGACTCCGGTGACTGCGCGGCGGCCTCGGGGTCGTTCTCCCAGCCGACCATCATCTCGTAGATCCGGCGCCCGTAGAGGTAGGTGCCGACGGTCCGCGACTCGGCGTTGATGTCGGCCAGCACCTCCTCGTCCGGCACCGCCCAGCTGAAGTCGCCGTCGGCGTCGGCCATGTAGCCGTCGAGCGAGCCGATGGCCGAGAAGATCAGACGTCCCACGCGCCGCCTCCGTCGTCCGCAAGTGCTTGCATTCCAGGATCAGTGGGCGGAGTGTCGCGGATGTCCGATCACGCGTCAACGCGATGGCTCGCCGGTGCCCGGCTGGGCTGGTGGAGGGCGGGCAGCGGGTCCGCCCACCGCGCTCCTAGCCGAAGGTGAGGACGTAGGCCTCGGCGCCGGGGGCGAGGAAGACGACCTCGACGACGCGGTCGGCGACCGCGCCCGGCACCCGGATCAGCTGGTGGAGCCGGGGCTCGGCCAGCACGCCGCGCCCGTCGGCGTCGACGTCCAGACCGTGGGCGTCGCCGGGCGGCTCGCCGTCCAGCAGGACGCGGAAGGGGACCGGAGCTCCGCGCGGCGCCATCACCAGGTGGACGTCGCGGGCCTGGAAGCGCACGACGAGGCGGCCCTGCGCGCCGTCGAGGACGCTGGCGCGGCGCTCGACGATCCATGGCCCCACCAGCGCCCAGTGCCGGCGGCGCAGGTACTCGGGGAGGATGTAGTGGCGGACCCGGTCCATGGCGACGCCGCCGGGCGAGGCGAACCGTTCGGTGCGCTCGGCACCGAGGTAGGTCTCCGGCGACTCCAGGTGGTCCCAGTCGGCCTGGACCTCGAGACCGGCCGGGGTGACCGCGGTCAGGTCGTCGCCCGGCAGCGGGTGACCGGCCTCCTCGAGCAGGTGCCGCACGACACGCTCGGTCCGCTCGTAGTCGCCCTCGCCGAACTGGTGGTGGCGCAGCCGTCCCTCGGCGTCGGCGATGTAGATCGCGGGCCAGTAGTGGTTGGCGAACGCGCGCCACACCGCGTAGCGGTCGTCGAGGGCGATCGGGTGGTCGACGTCGAGCGCCGCCGCCGCCCGCGCCACGTTCGCGGGCTCGACCTCGAACGGGAACTCGGGGGTGTGGACGCCGATCACCACGAGCCCGTGGTCGCGGTAGCGCCGGGCCCAGGCGCGCACGTAGGAGAGCGTGCGGAGCCAGTTGATGCAGGTGTAGGTCCAGAACTCGACGAGCACGACCTTCCCGCGCAGGTCCTCGGCGGTCAGCGGCGGGGAGTGCAGCCAGCCGGTGGCGCCGTCGAGGGCGGGCAGCACGCCCTCGACGGGAAGCTCCGCGACGCCCGAGCGGCTCACGCGATCACCCCCGGCGATCGGGACCGCGGCCACTTTCCGCGGAACCCCGGAGAGTACGCCCGGGATCAGCCCCGGGGGAATCGTCGACCTCGGGCGGGAGCGGGCGTTCGTGCCTTGACCACCGGCGTCCGGGAGCTAACGTCGCCGTCACCTGACCGTGGCGGCGGGAGGCCGGAGATGACGTACGACCTCGTGATCGTCGGTGGTGGCTCGGCCGGCTGCGTGCTGGCGAACCGCCTCAGCGCCGACGGGGACCGGTCGGTGCTGGTGATCGAGGCCGGGCCGGACTACCTCTCGCAGGCGGAGCTCCCCGAGGACATCGCGGGCGCCGCCTACGCACCGCAGACCCACGACTGGGGCTACACCGCCGAGCCGGACGCGTTCGGCAACGCGGTCGCCGTGCCCCGCGGCAAGGTGATCGGCGGTTCGTCGTCGACGAACTACTGCTTCGCCATGCGCGCGCGTCCGGCCGACCACGCGGCGTGGGTCGACCGCGGGAACCCCGGCTGGGGCTACGACGACGTCCTGCCGGACTACCGCGCGATGGAGCGCTTCGCCCACGGCGCCGACGAGTTCCACGGCCGCACCGGCGTCTACCGGATCACCCGCGACAGCTGGCCGGACCTCGCCCCGACGGCGGCGGCGAGCGCGAAGGCCGCGGCCGCACTCGGCTATCCGGAGGTGGACGACGTCAACGCGCCGGGCCCGCCCGGCTTCAGCCTGGCCCCGCTCAGCGCCGTGGACGGCATCCGCCAGAGCACGGCGCTGGCCTACCTCAACCCGGTCCGGGATCGCGGGAACCTGCAGGTCCGCGGCGGCGAGGAGGTGGATCGGGTCCTCGTCGACGGCGACCGCGCGGTCGGTGTCCGGCTCCGGTCCGGCGAGGAGATCGCGGCCCGCGCCGTGGTCCTCGCGGCCGGGACCTACAACACCCCGGCGATCCTGATGCGCTCCGGGATCGGACCGGCGGGCCACCTGGCCGCGCTCGGCATCGACGTGGTCCGCGACCTGCCCGGCGTCGGGCAGAACCTCACCGAGCACCCCGTGATGTGGAACATCCACGCCGCGCGCCCGCCGGACACCGCGGGCGCGGCGATGTTCCAGACGGCGCTCAGCGTCCGCCACGACCCGGCCGACCCGGACTACGACCTGCACGTGCTGCCGACCGCGGCGGTACCGACCGCGGCGCTGCCGGAGGCGTTCGTCCCGCCGGTCAGCGAGCACCCGACCGGCTGGGACATGATCTTCTTCGTGGCCTGCGTGCAGCCGCGCTCGCGCGGGACCGTGCGCCTGCGCTCGACGGACCCGGCCGATGCGCCGATCATCGACCTGGGTCTCTACACGCACCCGGATGACGCGCCGCGGGTCGCCGAGGCGGTCCGGATCGCGCGCCGACTCGCCGCGACCCCGCCGCTGTCCGAGCTGCTCGTCGGGGAGCGTGCGCCCGGCCCGGACGTCGGCGACGACGACCTCGCCGACGCGGTGCGCCGCGCGCCGTCGCACTACAACCACGCCTGCGGGACCGCCCGGATGGGCCCGGCGACCGACCCGCAGGCCGTGGTCGGCAGCGACTGCCGGGTGCACGGGACGAGCGGGCTCGCGGTCGTCGACGCCTCGGTGATGCCGACGATCCCCCGTGTGCCGACCAACCCGACCACGATCCTCGTCGCCGAACGCGCGGCGAAGCTGCTGCGCTAGGAGATCGCGTGGATTCGCCGGCGGACAACCCCCGCGCCCTGCCCGTCGCCGTGATCGTCGGCGCGACCTCGAAGTGGCAGCCCGACGGGCCGAACACGCGGCTGGTCCACGGCCGCGACCTGGGGGAGGACCTGCCGACCGGGAGTCGATGGGGGCTCGGCGGGGCGCTGGCCCAGCGGTTCGCGCGCGAGGGCCACCACGTCGTCCTGACGACCCGTCGGCGCGCCAACGCCGAGGCGCTCGCCGCGACCATCGACCACGACGGCGGTTCCTGCTCGGTCGTCGAACTGGACCTCGGGTCGACGGAGTCGGTCGCCGACGCGTTCGCCGCGATCCGCACGCGGGCGGGCGATCCGGAGGTGCTGATCTACAACGCCGGCTACATGGCGGGCCGCGACCTGCCCGAGGACCGGGAGCTCCTCGAGCACTTCCCGAACGAGCTCTTCGAGGAGGCCGTGGCGACCGCGTGCCGCGGTCCCTTCCTGGCGGTCAAGGAGGTCCTGCCCGCGATGCGGCAGCGGGGGTCGGGCTCGATCCTGTTCTCCAACAACCAGTACTCGCTGCGGGGGCGCAAGCGGTCGACCGGCCAGTCGCTCTACTACCCGCGAACGATGATGCGGGCGCTCGCCCAGGCCCTCACCGAGGAGTACTCCGAGCACGGCATCCACGTCGCCAACGTCGTCGTGGACGGCTTCATCGACTCACCCGGAACGCGGGCGCTCCCCGCCCTGCAGGAGCGTCCGGAGCTGCTGATCGACCCGGTGAGCATCGCCGACGCGTTCCACTACCTGCACCGGCAGGACCGGTCGTGCTGGACACACGAGCTCCAGCTCACCGCGGCCGCGGGGCCCGTCAGCGCCTGAGCTGCCACACGGACCCGAGACAAAGGGGCCGCAGCGAACGCTGCGACCCCTCTGAGCTGCCTCGACCGGCGCGCGCCCGAAGGGATTCGAACCCCTAACCTTCTGATCCGTAGTCAGATGCTCTATCCGTTGAGCTACGGGCGCAGTCTGTGGTTGTCCAAGCCTCGACCCTGTCCGGACCGCGGCCGCGGAGGCTCCGGGATTTGAACCCGGGAGGGAGCCGAACTCCCAACCGCATTAGCAGTGCGGCGCCATAGACCAGACTAGGCGAAGCCTCCCGAGGTCCCCCTGGGGCCTCCGTCGGGAAACAGTACACAACGCCGCCGAGCCGGTTCCCGACCACCCCCGCCTCCGCGTGACGTGTGCACGTCGGCGCATGCGTGCCCGGGCCACGGGTAGCCCATGACCGAACCCGCCACGAGGAGGACACCCGCCGTGAAGGCGACCCTGATCTACGGAGCCGGAGACATCCGCGTCGAGGACGTCCCGGACCCGACGCTGCAGAGCTCCACCGACGCCATCGTGCGGATCACGCACTCCTGCATCTGCGGCAGCGACCTGTGGCCCTACAAGAGCCGCGAGCAGACCGAGCAGGGCGACCGCATCGGCCACGAGTTCATCGGCGTGGTCGAGGAGACCGGCTCGGACGTCGGCCGCATCCAGAAGGGCGACCTGGTCGTCGCCCCGTTCTTCTACGCCGACGGCACGTGCGAGTACTGCCGGGCCGGCCTGACCAGCGCCTGCCCGAACGGCAGCGCCTGGGGCGCCGAGACCGACGGCGGCCAGGGCGAGGCCGCGCGCGTGCCGTTCGCGGACGCCGTGCTGATGAAGCTCACGGTGCCGCACGACTCCGCGCTCATGCCGAGCCTGCTGACCCTGTCCGACGTGTTCGGCACCGGCCACCACGCCGCCGTGTCCGCGCAGGTCGGGCCGGGCAAGGACGTCGCGGTGATCGGCGACGGCGCCGTCGGGCTGCTCGCCGTGCTGGCCGCCAAGCGGCTCGGCGCCGAGCGGATCGTGCTCATGGGCCGGCACAAGGACCGCACCGACCTCGGACGCGAGTTCGGCGCCACCGACGTGGTCTCCGAGCGCGGCGAGGAGGGCGAGCAGAAGGTCCGCGACCTCCTCGGCACCGACGGCGTGCACTCGGCGATCGAGGCCGTGGGCTACGAGCAGTCGCTGACCTCGGCGATCAACCTCACCAAGCCCGGCGGCCACGTCGGGATCGTCGGCGTGCCCCAGAGCGGCGAGCTGCCGAACCTGGCCCAGAAGTTCTTCAAGAACGTCACCGTCGCCGGCGGCATCGCCCCGACCCAGGCGAACATGTACGAGCTGCTGCCCGACGTGCTCGACGGCCAGATCGAGCCGGGCAAGGTCTTCGACCGCGAGATCCCGCTCGCGGAGACCCCGAGCGGCTACCAGGCGATGAACGACCGCGACGCCCTCAAGGTGCTCGTGCGGCCCTGAGCGCACGGTGCGAGGGACGCCCTGGCTGCTCCTGACGCAGCGAGGGAGTCCCTCGCCCGACCTCAGGTCCGGCGCAGGAACCGCAGCAGCGCCGGCGGGCGGCCGCCGTAGCCTTCGGCCTCGAAGGCGGCGACCGCGATGCGGGGCAGGTCGCGGACGGCGTCGAAGACGAGGTACCGCGGCACCCAGGCCGGGCCGAAGCGGGCGTTGAACCGGTAGAGCGTCTCGATCTGCCACCACCGCGACGCCGTGCGCAGCAGGCGCGCCCACAGCCGCGCCACCGGGCCCGCGCCGATCTTCTCGCCGCGTTCCAACGCCGAGCGGAACACCGCGAAGTTGAGCGACACCCGGTCGACGCCGAGGCCCCGGCAGGCGCCGAGGAGGTCCGCGATGAGGAGCTCGTTGAGCCCGTTGTCGGGCACCGCGGGGTCGCGGATCATGAGGTCCAGCGACAGCCCGTCGGTGCCCCACGGTACGAACTGCAGCAGTCCGCGCACCTGCTCCTCGGCGGTGGCGACCACGAGCACGCCCTCGGGATCGGACTCGCCGTCCGCGACCCGCGAGAGCGCCATCGAGAACCCGCGCTCGGCGGGCCCGCCCCGCCAGCGCGAAACGAGATCACGCAGCGACGCGAGCTCCTCGGCGGGCACATCGCGCACGCGCCGCACGGTCGTCTCGTAGCCCGCCCGCTTGATCCGCGAGACGGCCTGGCGCACGGTGCGCATCGAGCGCCCCTGCAGCGAGAAGGTGGCGACGTCGACGACGGCCTCGTCGCCCAGCTCCAGCGCGTCCAGCCCGCCCTCGCGCAGCCAGACGCGGGCGCCGGCCTCCGAGCACCCGAGCACCGCGGGCACCCAGCCGTGGCGGCGGCACTCGCCGAGGAACTCGGTGATCGCCCCGGGCCAGGCCTCGAGGTCGCCGAGCGGGTCGCCCGACGCCAGCGCCACCCCGGCCACGACGCGGTAGGCCACCGCCGCCTTGCCCGACGACGAGAACACCACCGACTTGTCCCGGCGCAGCGCGAAGTACCCGAGGGAGTCGGCCTTGCCGTGACGGGCGAGCAGCTCCCGGATCGATTCCCCGTCGGACTCGCTGAGCATCGGGCGCGGTTCCGCGGAGCGCAGCAGGAAGTAGCCGCCGAGCACGAGCGCGGCGATGCCGAAGGACAGGCCGAGGACGGCGGTCAGGTCGTCGAACCACCCGGCCCGGAACTGCACGGGTCCGCTCACGCCGACGAGCGAGAGCAGCGCCTGGAGGAGCTTGTCCTCCACGCTCGGGCTCCCCGCCAGCAGCGACGGGCGCACGAGCAGCAGCAGGGAGACGGTGACGAAGCCGCCGAGCAGCATCTGGACCACGACGCGCACGGCGGCCAGGCGCCCGACGGGGTCGGGCAGCGCGGTGAACTCGCGGCGCGTGAGCAGCAGGCCGGCGAGCAGGACCGCGACGACGATCGTCGGCACCAGGGCGTGCCGCCCGACGATGTGCGAGACGATCAGCAGCACGCACGCGACGACGGCGAGCTGCCACGCCCGCCGTTTGCGCCGCCGCAGGCCGGTGGCCAGCATCATCAGCCCGACGCCGAGGGTCGCGACGACGACCGCGCCGACCAGCGTGGCCTCGGGTGGCAGCCCGAACCACGTCGCCGGCTGGAGCCGCCGGCGCAGCAGCGGCGTGAGGAGCGAGAGGACGGTCAGCAGGCCGGCGACGCGCGCGGCCCACGTCAGCACCCGGGCGACACGCCGGCCCCGGAACCGGGCGAAGCGACCCTCGACGGCGGCCGTCGTGGGGCGATCCGCCCGCACCCCCGCGGTCATGTGTCCTCCGGCAGCGTCCGCGCGTCAGCGCAGATGGGTATCCAACCAGTTGAGTACCCTGCTGCGCGCCTCCATCTTGGTCGCCTCGTCGGAGTTCCCCTCGTCCAGGGGATCCGGCTGGTCCGCGGCGCGCTCGTCGGCGTCGAACCGGTGCTCGCGCGAGGGGTAGACGACGACGTCGACCACCCGGCCCGAGGCGTGGGCGGCCTCGCGGAGGCGATCGACGTCCGCGGGGTCGACCGGGTCGCCGCGCTCGCCGTAGAGCCCGAGCCACGGGCAGGTGAGCTCGCCGACGACGTCGACCAGCGCCGGCAGCCCCGCCGACAGCGACCGGGAGACGCCGGCCGCGGACACCGTCACGACGGCGCCGAGGGAGCGCTGGGCGGCGACCACGAGCGCGGCGGTGGCGCCGAGGTCGAACCCGACGACGCCCATGCGGTCGGAGCTGACGCCGCGGTCGGCGAGCATCCCGAACGCGGCGTCGGAGTCCGCGAGCACCGACTCACCGGAGATCTTGGCGACGGCGCGGTCGACGGCCTCCTCGTCGCCGGTCTGCTCGTCGATGCCGGGGTCGTCGCGGTGGTAGAGGTGGGGCGCGACGGCGAGCCATCCCTCCCCCGCGAGGGCCTGGACGATGGCCTGGGTGCGGGACGTGACACCCCGCGACTCGTGGAGGACCACGACGCCACCGCGCACCGCCCCGTCCGGCTCGGCGATCGTCACCCGCAGTTGGGTCTCGTCGACCAGAGGGATGGTCTCGGTGTGGGTCCCCGTCATGCGTTCAGCCTTCCACGTCGGAGGCCGGACGTGCCCGGCGCCCGGGCGATCACGGCCGTCGGGACGAGGCACGACACCAGGCGTTTACCGTGGTGACCGTGCCCGTGCGCCTGCGTGACGACCTCGCCGCCCTCCCCACCTACGTCGCCGGTCGCACCGTGCCGGGGGCCGTGAAGCTCGCGAGCAACGAGATGCCGCTGCCGCCCCTGCCCGCGGTGCTCTCCGCGATCCAGCGGGCCGTCGAGGCGGGCAACCGCTACCCCGACATCGCCGTGACGACGCTCACCGCACGCCTGGCCGAGCACCACGGCGTCGACCCGTCGCGCATCGCCGTCGGCACCGGGTCGGTGGCCCTGTGCGGGCAGCTGGTGCAGTCGGTCTGCGCGCCCGGCGACGAGGTCGTCTTCGCGTGGCGGTCGTTCGAGGCCTACCCGATCGTCGCGCTCGCGGGCCACGCGCAGGCCGTGCGGGTGCCGCTCACCGCGGGCCACGTCCACGACCTCGACGCGATGGCGGACGCGATCACCGAGCGGACGCGCCTGGTGTTCGTCTGCAACCCGAACAACCCGACCGGCACCGCCGTCGACGAGACCGCGCTGCGCGCCTTCCTCGAGCGCGTCCCGGGCGACGTCCTCGTGGTGCTCGACGAGGCCTACCGCGAGTTCGTCACCGACCCGGCCGTGCCCGACGGGCTCGCCCTCGCCGAGGAGTACGACAACATCTGCGTGCTCCGGACCTTCTCGAAGGCCCACCGGCTCGCCGGGCTGCGCGTCGGCTACGCCGTCGGACCGGCCGAGCTCGCCGCCGCGCTGCGCGGGGTCGCGGTGCCGTTCGGGGTCTCGTCGGCGGCGCAGGCGGGCGCGCTCGCCGCGCTCGACCACCTCGACGAGCTGCTCGCCGACTGCGCGGGCGCGGTCTCCGAGGTCGCGCGGATGGCCTCCGAGCTGCGCGCCATGGGGTACGAGGTGCCGCCGTCGCAGACCAACTTCGTCTGGCTCCCGCTGGGGGAGCGGGCGCTGGAGTTCTCCGAGCACGCACTCGAGAACAAGGTCGTCGTGCGCGCGTTCGCCGGCGACGGCGTGCGGGTGAGCGCCGGCACGCCCGAGGAGGTCGACCTCTTCCTCGCGGCGGCGGGCTCGTTCTCGCGCTGACCCTGCTGGTTCTGGCTCGGCCGGCGCACCAGCCACCGGTGCGCCGGGCGCTCGACCGCCACCGTCAGCAGCCACCCGAGCAGCACCGCCGCGGCGACGACGGCGACGAGCCGCGGCCAGCCGTCGATCCCGAAGCGGTGCAGCAGGCCCCAGGCGACGAAGTAGCCGATCTGCTGGTTCATCAGGTAGATGCCGTAGGAGATCCCGGCCAGCCATGTGATCACGCGCGGCAGCGGGCCGACCCGCAGCACGCTCCAGTCGCGGCCGGCCGCCGCAGCCGCGATCCCGAGCACGGCGAGCGCCAGGACGAGCACCGAGGGCAGGTCCGGGGTGTGCAGGTCCTCGGCGGCCAGGCCCGCGAGCACGAGCGCGGCGAGGTGGACGACGTGGATGCGCCCGCGGGACCACAGCCACACCGCGAGCCCGATCCCGAACATCTGCCAGCGGAACATCACGAGGCCGTGGAAGGCCTGGCTGAGCACGCCGTCGGCCTCGCCGAGCAGCAGGATCAGCGCCGGGGTGACGATGATCCCCCAGGCCAGCGCGGGCAGCGTCCAGCTCCGGCGCCAGAACCCGCGACCCAGCCACGCGGCGGCCACGGCGGCGAGGGTGAACATCGCCAGCTGGGCGGGCAGCGTCCAGTAGGAGTGGTCGATGTACGTGACGCGGGAGTCCCAGCCCTGCACGAGCAGGAGGTTGCCGATGAGGTCGACGCCGCTGGGCCGCCAGTAGCCGTACTGCGAGGCGTAGAGCGTCAGCAGGTAGGTCACGAGCACCGCGACGACGTACGCGGGCAGCAGCCGGGCGAGGCGGTCGACCCACCAGCGCCCGGAAGGGCGCGTCGCGAGGGTCCGGCAGACGAAGAACGCCGAGATGACCATCAGCGTGTTCGCCCCGGCCTGGATCGGCCAGACGAACGGCATCCGCGGCATCCACGGCATCACGCCGATCACCGAGTAGGTGGCGTGCTGGAGGACCACGCTGGCGACCGCGACCACACGGACGACGTCCCAGCTCAGCTGCCGTGTTCTGTTCACCGGCCGCGGAAGCTACGAACGGTTCCTGTGAGGAGGCTGAGACGAGGCCACGGCGGGCCTGAGCTCATCGGCCGTCCAGCTCACGCGCCGGTACCCGGCGGGTGATCTCCCGCACGTGACCCTCCCGGCGGCCCTCGAGCAGGGCCACGGCGCCGAGGCAGAACTGCACCCACAGGCCCGCCTGGACCTCCCGGCCGACGCCCAGCCGCCCGTAGAGGAGCTCCGCCGCGCGGTCCCCCGCACGGGACCACACCTCGATCGTGAAGTCGACGACCCCCTCCCCCGCGTCGACGGCCCGGAACTCGATCTCCCCGGCCTCGAGGTGGCCGTCGAGGGTGCCGAGGCGGAACGACGTCTCGGTGCGGACCAGCACGCGCACCGGCCCGTCCCACGGCGCCGGCATGTACACGCGGTACTCGTCGCCGACGAGCATCCGCCCGGGCTCGCCGCGCTCGCGCGCGAAGGTCACGACGTGCGGCGGGGCACCGCGGTCGAGGTCGCGGGACAGGACCCCGATCACGTCGGCGGCACCCCGGCGCGTGTCGGCGGCGCGCACCGTGAACGTCCGGTGGAACAGCGGCCCGTGGCCGTGCGCGATCGTCTTGGTGCGCTCGTCGACCAGCGCCAGCGGCCAGGGGGCGGGGAGGTCGGTGCCGTCGCCGTCCTCGTGGTGGCGGTCGAGGATCGGCAGGCTCCGCAGGTGCCGCCCGGCCATGATCAGGGCGCCCCAGCCGCGCCGCAGGCGTCCGAGCGGTGGGCGGCGGGTGAAGAGAGGACGTGGCGACATGGTGGAGCGGGTAGCCGCCCGGCGATGACAGCATGCCCACCGTCCCGACGACCGAGAGGCACCGCGTGAGGTTCACGGCCCACCCCGACCCGGAGGGCTTTCTGGGCGAGATGGCCTCGTACGGGATCAACTACGACCCCGCGCAGACCGAGGGCCGCGGCTGGCACCACGACCGCGTGCGTCAGCTCCTCGGGGAGGAGGAGCCGGGCGAGCCCGTGCCCGGCGGCCCCTTCGAGCTGGCGTGCCGGATGGTGCACGACTACGAGTTCGCCGACCCGTCGATCATGCGCGCCTACTTCCACGGCGACGCCCCGCTCGTCGGGCGGGACATGCTGCTCGAGGGCCGCTTCCTCGTCCTGCGCTTCCCCATGGGCGTGCGGGTGGACGTCGAGGTCGACGAGGTCCGCGAGCGCGCCGACCGCACCCGCGAGCGCTCCTGGGGCTGGAGCTACCGCACCCTCGAGCACCACCTGGAGCGCGGGCGGCTGCTCTACGAGGTGGTCAAGAACCTCGACACCGGCCGTGTCGAGTTCGTCATCACCGGCGTCTCCAGCCGCGCCCGCATCCCCAACCCGGTCATCGCCATGGGCTTCGGGGTGTTCGGGCGCTGGACCCAGACCCGCTTCTACCGTGCCGCAGGCAAGCGCCTGGCCCGCCTCGTCGCCGAGGTGTCCGCGGGCCAGCGGAAACGCCCCGAACCGCGGCGGATCGGTCCCGGCGACATCGTGATCGCGCCCACGGACTGAGTGCGTCGACGGCACCGGGGTCGGAACGACGCTGTTCCGACCCCGGCCACTCACAGTGCTCCGACGACGACGATCAGACCCACCACGAACAACGCGACCACAGCGGCCACGAGGACGGGGAGGATCAACCGCCACATCATCAGGGCGAGGATCCCTACGACCGCCGCAGCGGCCCCCGGGTCCTGTTGAACGGCACGGGCGAACTCAGCTCCAGCTGACACGGCGCACTCCACGGCATGCGAACCAGCCCCGGGATCCCGACGACCCCGGGGAGAGGACGGACCAGCCGTCCGAGGTCCGCCCAGCTGACGCAGTCCGTCGAGGGTTCTGGAACGAATCCGACTACTCGACCGAGCACGTATGGAGTACTACCGTCTCTGCGGTGTTCCCTGGGTCTCCACGCCGGGGCACGGCTGGCGTCGCGAGACGCCGGCCTCACCGCGTGACGGTGTGCTGAGCAGACCTTCAACGCGGATGCGGAGTGCCGCGGCCGATGCATGCAGGCAGCGGTCGCGGCGCTCCGTAGTGAACGAGTTCGCCCGTACCACGCGGCGACGACGAACCCCTCGATTCGACGATGGGCCTCCCCTCCGCGGCGCGCCCGTCACAGAGAGGCGTCGTATGACTCGGTAGAGTCATCCGCGCTTCCAGCATCGTGTGAAGTCGTCGTCTGGGCAAGTGACCGAGCGCGGCAATTGCCTCCGAACGCAGTTGCACCGATTCAGGAGCGCGCTCCCAACTAGTCCGGCTACTGACCAGCAGCGACGCGCCGAGACGTACCCGCTGATGGCAGGGCTCCGAGTCATCTGTCACACTCCGCGCACCTTCGGCACGTGCCGGAGGCACGTGCCAGACCCACTGACGGACGGCCTACCGTGCCCGAGCGAGCCTCCGCGACGCTGCGTCGCAAAGAGCTGGGCCGACGGCTGCGTGCGCTACGAGTCCAGAAGAACCTCGCCGCACAGGACGTGGCGACGTTCCTCGAGTGCTCGCCGGCCAAAGTCAGCCGGATCGAGAGCGGTGCTCGGGCGGTCAACATCCGAGACGTCAGACTGCTCTGCGATTTGTACGAGGTAGAGCCCGAGGCCAGGGCGCGCCTCGAAGAGCTCGTACGTGACAGCAAGCAGAGTTCTTGGTATCAGTCCTTGGACGTCGATTACGGTACCTACATCGGCCTTGAGCAATCGGCAGCAACGATCAGCGAGTTTCAGCCGTTGCTCGTTCCGGGACTGATGCAGACCCGAGAGTATGCGACAGCGTTGATCGAAGCCCTGGTACCTGAACTCCCGGCCGCGGTGCTCGAAGAGCGCGTCGACGCACGCATGGGCCGGCAAGGCATTCTCAAGCGCGACGACCCACCCGAGGTTCATCTCTTCATCGACGAGCTCGCGTTCGGAAGAGTGATCGGTAGCCCCGAGGTGATGGCAGAGCAGACCGAGGCCCTCGTGGAGGCGTCCCGCTCACCTGCTGTGCACATCCAGATCATTCCGACCTCGGCGGGCGCCTATCCAGGCTACCCTTTCACGTTCGCGCTTCTCGAGTTTCCCAATGACGAGATCCCTCCGGTGGCCTACCTGGAGCAACACGAAGGCGACCTCTACCTGGAGCGCCGCGAAGACATCGCTCGATTCCGGCGAGTACTGAACTCCCTTCGGTCGGTTGGACTCTCCCCGAAAGAGTCCAGGAATCGACTGGAGAGCCATCACAACCGTTTCAAGACAGGAGTGATCTGACATGTCTCTGACACCAGCACAGATTCAGGGAATCTCTTGGGTCAAGGCCCGATCGAGCGCGAACAATGGCGCCTGCGTCGAGGTAGCGAGTGTCGGAGAGTTTATCGCCGTCCACGACTCCAAAGAGCCCGACGGACCAGCCCTGACCTACACTCCTCGCGAGTGGGAAGCTTTCCTTGACGGCGTCAAGAAGGGCGAGTTCGACCATTTCGCCTGCGGCGGCCCCGCCGCAGAGCGCGAGGCCATATGAACCCCGACAAGGTTGTCATCCGACGCCTCTGGGTGCTGATCAGCGTCCTTTTCTCGATCATTGCGGGGATGGTCGGTGGCATCCTGGCCGCCGCGACTGGTTCTACCGTTGCTCAAGCCTTCGTGGCAGGAGCGGCGACGTTCGCGGGCTCGGTTGCCGTGACCCTCGGGCTCTTGTCGGCCCTCGGTCTCCTCAAGGACACCGAACCGCGCTGAGCATTGCGTTGCCTCCGTGTGAAGTCTCGGCCACTCTGACCCCGCTGATCCACGGGCTGGGGGAGAGATGAGCGAGACGAGCTCGCCGGTGGCGCGCCGGCCGTGGCACCGGCTGATGAGGCCGCACGACCCCGAGCAGCACCACCGGTCGGCGACACCCCTCGAGCTGCTGTTCGACCTGGCGTTCGTGGTGGCCATCGCCCGCGCCGCGGTCGAGATGCACCACGCGATCGCCGAGGACCACGTCGCCCAGGGCATCCTCACGTACCTGGTGGTGTTCTTCGCCATCTGGTGGGCGTGGATGAACTTCACGTGGTTCGCGTCGGCGTACGACTGCGACGACGTGCTCTACCGCGTGCTGACGATCGTGCAGATGGCCGGCGTCCTGGTGCTCGCCGTCGGCATCCCGGCGGTGTTCCGCGACTTCGACATCACGCTCGTCGTCGTCGGCTACGTGATCATGCGTGTGCCGCTGGTCCTCCAGTGGCTGCGCGCCGCGCGCGAGGACCCGGAGCGGTCCGCCACGTGCCGCACCTACGCGCTCGGCATCACCGTCGTGCAGATCCTGTGGATCGGGCTGGTCTTCGTGCCGGTGCCCTGGGTGTTCGCCGGGCTGGCGGTCCTCGTCGCCGCGGAGCTCGCGATCCCGATCTACGCCGAGTCCCGCGGCCTGCCGACGACCTGGCACGCCGAGCACATCGAGGAGCGCTACGGCCTGCTGACGCTCATCGTGCTCGGCGAGGTCATCCTCGGGGTCACCAACGCGATCGCGGGCGCGTTCTCACCGGGTTCTCGCTGTCGCTGCTCGCGCTCGCGGTGGGCGGGCTCCTGCTGGTGTTCGGCCTCTGGTGGACGTACTTCCTGGGCGGCGACAGCGCCGGCTTCAGCGGCCTGCGCGTCGCCCTGACCTGGGGCTACGGCCACTACTTCGTGTTCGGCGCGATCGCGGCCCTCGGCGCGGGGCTCGAGGTCGCCGTCGACGCCGCGGAGCACGTCGCGCACGTCGGCGAGATCGCGGCGTCGCTGTCGGTGGCGATCCCGGTCGCGATCGTGCTCCTCGCGCTCGCGACCCTGCGGGCGCTGGTGTGGTCGCGCGAGACCCGCAACTGGCCGCTGATCGCGACGCTGGTCGTGCTGCTGCTCGGGTGCGGCTTCCTCGCCGGCGTCGTCGGCGTCGGGGTGTCGGTGCTGCTCATGGGCCTCGTGCTCGCCGCGGGCGTCACCACGTTCCTCGCGCTCGCGTCCCGACGGGTGGAGCGGACCGCCGCGGTGTCGTGAGGTCCGGTTGCGGGCACTCAGCCTGCACCCCCGGAGGGAGGCGCGGATGTCCGCGGACGACGGTGACGAGGCGGGCGACGAGGGCCGGCTCGGCGAGGCGGTCGACGACGCCATGAAGAAGGAGGTGTGGCGCGCGCTCGCGCCGCAGTTCCAGCACCTCACCTTCGAGAGCCGGCGCCTGCAGCCCCCGCGCGACCGCACCGAGATCGACGACATCCTCGACAGCATCCGCGAGCAGCACCCGCGCCCGGACGACGAGGACGAGCCGCCGCAGCAGTAAGGGGACGACGGAGGGCGTGCTCCGCGTCATTCACCGGGCGATCGAGGCGGGCAGTTCCGGTCTTTCTGCGTGGAGCGGGCAATCGGGTTCGACGAATGCGACGTCCGCCGCACCGGTGCGGTACGCCGCATTGGCGAGAACGGAGCACCGGCAGCCGCGCCGCACCGCATTCTGCGACCCCGGGGGTGGATCACCCCCGTCCTCGCTGTCCCCCACTCGGATCTCCACGGACGACCGGATGCCTGCAACGTCGAGGTGAGGGGCGTGCGCCGACGGCACACGCCCCTCTCAGCCCCGACAGCCGACTGTTCTGTCAATCAGACCGAACAGGACCGAGGCGATGGTCCACCCGACGATTCGGCCTGGTCAACGGATCGGTCCGGGATTCGACGACGAATTCGCGGCACGCGGACGAGTAGCGATCGCACTGTTCGAGGGACGCACTTCCGCGTCAGCGCTTCGTGGCGTCCTCGTCACGGATCTCGCCGAGGATGCCGTCGACGACCACCGCGACCGGCTGGTCGAGCACGCACGCCTCGTCCATCACCAGGCCGTAGGCGTCGTGGGCGCTGACGGCGTGGCGGGCCATGAGGAGGCCGGCGGCCTCGTCGATGCGGTGGGCGTTCCTGCTCGAGGAGTCGGTGTTCATCGGTGTGTCTCCTCCCCGCGGCTCACGGCACCGGCCAGGTCGTCGGGTCGGCGTGGGGGCGTGGCCGGGGCACGGTGACGACGTCCACATCGGTGACGGTGCGCCGGACAGGCGGGGCGTCGGTGACGCCGCACTGCTCGTCGACCCAGCGGGCGACGTCGGCGAGCCGGAGGTTGGTCTCCTGGGAGGCGCTGACGAGGCGGGCGAACGCCGCGCCTTGGTCGAGCTGGAAGCGCTCCATGAGCACGCCCTTGGCGCGCCCGATGACGTCGCGGCGGGCGAGCGCCGCGGTGAGCTGCTCGGCGTGGTCGGCGGCCAGGAGCAGCATGCCCATGCCGAGGGCGAGCAGCCCGCCGACGCGACGCTCGTCGGGCCCGAAGGCGCCGGGCGCCTGGCTGTACAGGTTGAGGGCCGCCCGCGGGACGCCCCCGACCTCCATGCCCAGCGAGAGCATCGCCCGCCAGCCGGCGTCGAGGGCGTGGCCCGAGAACTCCGGCCACCGGGCGCGGTCCCGCCCGGCGAAGTCGGCGACCACGACGACGCCGTCGGCGGACTCGCGGGACAGGACCGCGCGCGCCGGTGACCGGTCGAGCTCGGCCTGCCGTGCGTCGAGGGGGCCGACAAGGGGCGCAGGGGCCGCGGCCACCGCGGCGCGGTAGCGGTCGTCGGCCAGGGTCAGCCCGGCGCGGCCGGCGGCGGGTGTCGCCGCGAGGGCGGTCGACACGATGCGCGCGAGGGCGGTGCCGTGATCGCGGACGGCGTCGCGATCGTGGAGGTCGGCGTGGATGTGGCGCAGGTGTGCGACGAGGGTGTCAGCGGTCATGGTGCGACCGTCTCCGTCCGCGGGAGCGGTGGAGGACGCGTCATGGGGACGCGCGTCCGGGGCAGAAGCGAGGCGACATGCGCTGCGTTCTGCCTCTCGCCGTGGCCCGGCGATCGAGGACGCACATGAGGAAACGATCTGTCGAGGCGCCGATCCCGATTCTCCGTGCGCCTCACCGAGGGATTGCTGTGGACCACTGACGAACACTTTGTCCGAACAGCGATGACTTCACTGTCCTCCGCGGCGGGGTCTCCGGTCAAGCATTTCGGACCGGTGTCGCCGCGTTCCTGGCCACGGGCGTGTGGTCGACGGCCGGCGCGGTGGGCTGCCGGGTCGCGCGCGGCTGCTGCCGACGAGCGCCCTCACGTCCGCCGGGGCGTGCCGTGCATTTCCTCCGCACCGGCTCTCACCTGCGGAAGCGGGGGGATTCGAACCCCCGGTCACTCTCGTGACGTCCGCTTTCAAGGCGGATGCAATCGGCCGCTCTGCCACGCTTCCGCGCGTCAGGGTAGGCGCCGGTCAGGAGTCGGCGCGCAGCTTGGTCGCGACGCGCTCGAACACGTCGCCGATGACCTTGCGCTCGTGCTCGTCGAGCAGGTCGACGAAGTGGGCACGCACGCCCTCGAGGTGGTCGGGCGCTGCGCGCTGGAGCACGTCGAAGCCGTGGTCGGTGAGGACCGCGAAGACACCCCGCCCGTCGGAGGGGCAGAGCTCGCGGCGCACGAGATCGTTCACCTCGAGGCGGGACACCTGGTGCGAGAGCCGCGACTTGGAGGCGACGACCTCCTCGGCGAGCAGGCTCATCCGCATCCGGTGATCGTCCTGCTCGGAGAGGCGCACGAGGATCTCGTAGTCGGCCAGCGAGAGACCGTGGGTGTCGGACAGCTCGCGGTTGAGCCGGCCCGCGAGAAGGGCCTGACCCGCGATGTAGTTCCGCCACGCGTGCCACTCGACGGGGTCGAGCCAGCGCGGCTCCTGCTCGGCCATCACCCCACGATAGTGCCGCATCACGTACTCGCGGTACGAAACGCGCGGGCGCCGGCCGCCGCCGATACCGTGCGGCGCCGTGTACGCCATCAGCATCCGCGAGTCCGGCGGCCCCGAGGTCCTCGAGTGGGTCGAGCATCCCGACCCGGAGCCCGGGCCCGGTGAGGTCGTCGTCGACGTCGTCGCGACGGCGGTGAACCGCGCCGACGTGATGCAGCGCCAGGGCATGTACCCGCCGCCGCCTGGCGCGTCGGACGTGCCGGGGCTGGAGTGCTCGGGACGGATCGCGGCGCTCGGGCCCGACGTCTCCGGGTGGTCCGTCGGTGACGAGGTGTGCGCGCTGCTGGCCGGTGGCGGCTACGCCGAGAAGGTCGTCGTCCCGGCACCCCAGCTCCTGCCGGTGCCGGCGGGCGTCTCGCTGGTCGACGCGGGCGGGCTGCCCGAGGTCGCGTGCACGGTGTGGTCGAACCTCGCGATGACCGGGCACCTCGGCGCCGGCGAGACGGTGCTCGTGCACGGCGGGTCCGGGGGGATCGGGACCCACGCGATCCAGGTCGGCAAGGCGATGGGCGCGCGCGTGCTGGCGACGGCGGGCTCGCCCGAGCGCCTGCAGACCTGCCTCGACCTCGGCGCCGACGTCGCCATCGACTACCACGACGACCTGCCCACCGAGGTCGCGAGCGCCACGGACGACCGGGGCGTCGACGTCATCCTCGACAACATGGGCGGCTCGACGCTCAAGGCGAACCTCGCGTCGCTGGCGATGGGCGGCCGGCTCGTGATCATCGGCCTCATGGGCGGGCCGAAGACCGAGATCAACCTGGCCACGCTGCTCACCCGGCGCCTCAGCGTCGGCGCCACGAACCTGCGCGGGCGTCCGGTCGAGGGTCCCGACGGCAAGGGCGCGATCGTCGCCGCGGTGCGCGAGGACCTGTGGCCGCTCGTCGAACAGGGCGCGGTCCGGCCCGTGGTGGACCGGTACGTCCCGGTCGCCGAGGCGTCCCGTGCGCACGCGGCGCTCGACGAGGGCGGCGTCGTCGGGAAGCTCGTGCTCGTCGTGCGCGACGAGGACGGGGTGCTGGGCGGCTGAGCGGTCCGCGCGAGATCAGCAGGCCGATAGGCACCTTTGCGGTGCCCCTGCGGGTGCTTTTCGGCCTGGTGATTTCCGGTGGCGGGTGTCGCGCGAGATCACGGGCGTCCTCATCCACCTCGGAGCATCTCGGAGGTGCATGACGTCGCTCGTGATCTCCAACTGCCGCCCCGGGCGTCCTGCGCGCGTCCCCGTGTGCGCCGGCCACGGCGTGTCGCGCATCGAGGTGGTGGCGATCCTGACGTTCAACGTCAGCGTGGCCGCCACGCTGACACGGGGAGGTCAGAGGCGGGCGAGGGCGCTGACGAGCGTGTCGATCTCCTGGCGTGTCGTGTAGTGCGCGAGACCCACGCGCACGACGCCGCCGACCTCCGCCCCGCCGAGGACTTCGAGCGCGCCGCTGTCGCCGGTGTCGGTGACGACGCAGACGCCGTGCTCGGCGACGCGTTCGGCGACCTCGCGGGCGGTGCGCCCGGCGACCGTGAAGGCGACGACGGGGATCCGGCGCGGGGGCTCGCCGATGACCATGACGCCGGGCAGGAAGCGCAGCTCCGAGACGAGGTACGCGGTGAGCTCGTCCTGGTGGCTGCGGACCGAGCTCATCGAGGTGAGCACGCGGTCCCGGCGGGGGCCGTCGGCGTTGTCGTCGAGGTCGGCGAGGTAGTCGATCGACGCGACGAGCCCGGCGAGCAGGGCGTACGGGGCGTCGCCGATCTCCAGGCGCTCGGGCCCCTTCGCCGACGCGTCGAGGGAGGCCGCGGGCAGGCGGTCGAGCAGCTCGGGGTTGCGGAACACCAGCGCCCCGACCGGCGGCCCGCCCCAGGCGCTCGCGGAGAGCACCATGATGTCGGCGCCCATGGTGTCGAGGTCGAGCGGCAGGAAGGGCGCGGCGGCGGTGGCGTCGACGACCATCAGCGGCTCGATGCCCGCGCCGTACTGCGGCAGCGCGTGCACCTTGCGGGCGATGGCCGCGACCTCGGTGCGCGTGCCGATCGCCGGGCACGCGGCGGTGACGGTGACGACGCGGGTGCGGTCGCCGAGCAGCTCGTCGAACTGCCAGCTGGGCAGCTCGCAGGTCTCGACGTCGATCTCGGCGGTGACCAGCCGCCCGCCGGAGCGCTGGGCGGCGCGCCCCCACGGCGCGACGTTCGCGGAGTCGTCCAGGCGGGACACGACGACCTCGTCGCCGAGAGCCCAGTCGGCGCTCAGGGCGTCGGCGAGACGCTCGAGCAGCGGTGCGGGGCCGGGGCCGAGCACGACGCCCTTGGGGTCGGCGCCCACGAGGTCGGCGACCGCGCGCCGCGCGGCCTCGATGATGGCGCCGCCGCGCTGCGAGGCCGGGAAGACCCCGCCCGGGCGCGAGACCGGCGCGCGCAGCGCCGAGGAGACCGCCGTGGCGACCTGCTCGGGCACCTGCATGCCCGTCGGCCCGTCGAGGTGCGCCCACCCGTCACCCAGGGCGGGCACCAGGCCGCGGACCCTAGCGACGTCGAACGCCATGCCCGCGAGGGTACGGAGCGACACGCCGGGCAGCGACGGCGGTCAGCTCAGGTGACGGCGGCAGGCGGTGGGCGGGCGCCGGACGGGCGCGCCGTACCGCCGGGTGGAGGATGGAGGACATGAGCGAGACGCCCAGCCCCGGTGACCAGGTCATGATCGTCGGGCCCGACGGCCAACCGGTCGGCACGGTCCGGGTCCCCGGCGACGGGACGAGCGACGCCGAGGCCCCCGCCACCACCGGCGAGGAGGCCGGCGACGACCCCTCCACCGGCGTCGAGGAGCCGGCGAAGGTCATGCGCATCGGCATGATGATCAAGCAGCTGCTCGAGGAGGTCCGCGGCACCGACCTCGACGACGCGAGCCGCGGCCGGCTGCGCGAGATCCACGCCTCGTCGCTGCGCGAGCTCGAGTCCGCGCTCTCGCCCGACCTGCGCGAGGAGCTGGAGCGTCTCGTCGAGCCGTTCTCCGCCGACGAGCCCCCGTCGGCGGGCGAGCTGCGGATCGCCCAGGCGCAGCTCGTGGGCTGGCTCGAGGGCCTGTTCCACGGCATCCAGACCGCGCTCGTGGCCCAGCAGATGGCGGCGAAGGTGCAGCTCGAGCAGATGCGCCGGGGGCTGCCGGCGGGGTCCGGCGGGGCCGGCAGCGGCCACGACACGACCGGCCAGTACCTCTGACCGAGACACGGGACGGCGGCGCCGGACGGGTCGGCCGGAGGGGCGAGCCGGTCCGCGAGGAGCGACCCCACGCGCAGGTAGGCTCACCGGTCGTGGCCGTCCCAGCACTCGCGCGCCAGGACGCCGAGGACCCGGCGCCCGTCGAGAACGCGCCCTCCCCGCGCAGCTGGGGGCGCGCGTTCGGGGACATCCGGGCCGGGATCGCGCAGCGCGAGCTGTGGGGCCACCTCGGCTGGCAGGACATCAAGCAGCGCTACCGCCGCTCGGTGATCGGGCCGCTCTGGATCACGATCAGCATGGCCGTCACCGCGGCGGCGCTCGGCGGCCTGTACTCGCAGCTGTTCGGCCAGCCCATCGGCACGTTCATGCCGTACGTGACCGTCGGCTTCATGATCTGGTACTTCATCAGCGCCTGCGTGCTGGAGGGCACCGAGACCTTCATCTCGAACGAGGGGCTCATCCGCTTCCTGCCCGCGCCGCTGATGATCTACGTGTTCCGCACGGTGTGGCGCCAGATCCTGTTCTTCGCCCACAACGTCGTCGTCTACGTCATCGTGCTGGCGATCTTCTTCCAGCAGCTCGACCAGCCGTACACGATGGTCCGCAACAACCCGCACGCGATCACGCACCCCGGCCTGAGCTGGTGGGCGCTGATGGCGATCCCGGCGTTCGTGCTGATCGTCGTCAACGGCCTGTGGGTGACGCTGCTGTTCGGCATCATCTCGGCGCGCTTCCGCGACATCCCGCCGGTGGTCGGCAGCTTCATGCAGCTGTTCTTCACGATGACGCCGATCATCTGGACCACCGACCTGCTGGCCGGCCCCGACGACGGCAGCCCCCGGGCGATCATCGCGATCCTCGCGAAGCTGAACCCCTTCTACCACTTCATCGAGATCTTCCGGGCCCCGCTCGTGGGCCAGGTGCAGAGCTGGACGCACTGGGCTGTCGCCGGCGGGATCACCGTCATCGGCTGGACGCTCGCGCTGATCGCCCTGCGCAACTACCGCTCCCGTGTGGCGTACTGGGTGTGAGCATGCCCGAGAGAGAAATCTGATGGTCAGCATCGAGGTCCGCGGGGCCTGCGTCGAGTTCCCGATCTTCGACGCCAAGAACCGGTCCCTGAAGAAGTCCGTCCTGGGCCGCGCCGGCGGGCGGATCAGCGAGCAGAAGGTCCCCGTCGTGGAGGCCCTGCGCGACGTCGACCTCTCCCTGGGCGAGGGCGCGCGCGTCGGACTCGTCGGGCACAACGGGGCCGGCAAGTCGACGCTGCTGCGCCTGCTCGCCGGCATCTACGAGCCGACGCGCGGGCGGGCGAGCATCAAGGGCCGCGTGGCGCCCGTGTTCGACCTCGCCGTCGGCATGGACCCCGAGATCTCCGGTTACGAGAACATCATCATCCGGGGCCTGTTCCTCGGCATGAACCGCCGCGAGATGGAGCGCCGGGTCGACGAGATCGCCGAGTTCACCGAGCTCGGCGACTACCTGAACATGCCGCTGCGCACCTACTCCACCGGCATGCGCGTGCGTCTCGCGCTGGGCGTCGTCACCTCGATCGACCCCGAGATCCTCATCCTCGACGAGGGCATCGGCGCCGTCGACGCGGCCTTCCTCGAGAAGGCCCGCGACCGCCTGCGCGACCTCGTCGGGCGCTCCGGGATGCTCGTGTTCGCGTCGCACTCCGACGAGTTCCTCGTCGAGCTGTGCGACACCGCGATCTGGATGGACGGCGGCGTGATCCGCGAGCAGGGCTCGCTGCGCGACGTCGTCAGCCACTACAAGGGCCGCGACGTGTTCGAGAACCTCAGCCAGGAGACCCTCGAGCGCCTCGACCGGGCCGACGCGGCCGGATGAGCGAGACCGGGACCGTCACCGCGGTCGTCGTCACCCGCCACCGGGCCGACCTGCTGGTCGACGGGCTCGCGGTGATCGCCAAGCAGACCCGCCGGCCCGACCACCTGGTCGTCGTCGACAACGGCCCCGACGACGAGACCCGCGCGGTCGTCGAGAACTGTGGGCTCCCCGTCACCTACCTGCCCTCGCACCACAACCTCGGCGGCGCCGGCGGCTACGCGCTCGGCATGCTCACCGCGCTGGCCCGCGGCACCGACTGGCTCTGGCTCGCCGACGACGACGGGCGCCCGGCCGACGAGCACGTGCTGGCGACGCTGCTCGACGTCGCGCAGCGCCGGGGCCTCGCCGAGGTCTCGCCGGTGATCGCCGACATCGCCGACCCGGACCGGCTCGCGTTCCCGCTGCGCCAGGGCCTGCGCTGGATGCGGCGGCGCAGCGAGCTCGCCGCCTATGGGGATGACGAGCTCATGCCCGGGATCGCCCACCTGTTCAACGGCGCGCTGTTCCGCGCCGACACCCTCGACGTCATCGGCGTCCCGGACCTGCGGCTGTTCGTGCGCGGCGACGAGGTCGAGGTGCACCGCAGGCTGGCCCGCTCCGGGCTGCCCTACGGCATCTGCCTGACCACCGCGTACCTGCACCCGGACGGCTCGGCGGAGTTCAAGCCGATGCTCGGCGGGCGCCTGCACGCCCAGGACCCGGGCGACGCGGCCAAGCGCTACTACACCTACCGCAACCGCGGCTACCTGCTCGCGCAGCCGGGCCTGCGGAAGTTCGGGGCGATCGAGCACCTGCGCTTCGCCTGGTACTTCCTCGTCTCCCGCCGCGACCCGGCCGCGCTGCGCGAGTGGCTGACGCTGGTCCGGCTCGGTCGTCGGGAGCGCTTCCTGCGTCGCTAACCGGATCCACCTCACGGCGGCCTCCGACATCCCGACTAGCCTCTCCCGGCGTGCTGACCTCGGAACAGTCCGTCAGCCCGGACCATCCGGGCGCGGGGGTGTCCGAGACCCCGGACGGGGGACGCCCGTCCCGTGGTCCCCGGTGGCTCCGCCTGCTCGCGGTCGGTCTCGGGCTGCTCGGGACCGGGCTGGCACTGCTGTTCCCGTTCCTGCCGGTCGTGCAGGACACCTCGACGATCACGTGGCCCAGCGCGACCACCGGCACCCGTCCGGTGGACGCCCCGTTGGTGGCCTACCGCCCCGAGACCATGAGCGTCACGGTGCCGTGCCGGGCGATCCAGGACCTCGACGCGCGCACCGGCCCGGCCGCGACGGTGCTCTCGACGTACCCGCCGCTCTCGGAGCCGGGCGCGCAGGTCGGCATGCGCCTGACCGTCGAGAACGGCCAGCTCGTCCTCAACGACCGCGGCCAGCAGATGGCCAACGCGACGGTGCCGCCCGGCGACTGCACGGTGCGGATCGTGTCGGACGCCGCTTCGACGCTCGTCGACCTCGGCATCGGCCAGGAGATCCGGCTGCCGTTCGACGCGCGCCCGCAGGTCGTCGGCATCTACTCCGACCTCGACGACGCCCAGGACGACGTCGCGGGCGTGTCGGTGTCGGTCACGCCGGACACGCGCTTCGAGACCTCGCCGACGACCCTCAAGGTGCTCGCCGGTGTCCTCGCCGTGCTCGCTGTCGCGGGTGGGGTCTGGGCGCTGCACGCCCTCGACGTCCGTGCCGGGCGCCGCGCACCGCGCCTCGCGCCGAAGCGCTGGTGGTGGCCCACCGGGCGCGACCTGGTGGTCACCGCCGTGCTCGCGGTGTGGGCCGTCATCGGCAGTCAGACCTCCGACGACGGCTACATCCTCGGCATCGCGCGGGCCCGGGAGTCGGCCGGCTACATCGGCAACTACTACCGCTGGTTCAACGTCCCCGAGGCGCCGTTCGGCTGGTTCTACGAGCTCTACGCGCAGTGGATCCGCATCGACGACTCGGTGCTCTGGTTGCGCGTGCCCTCGCTGGCGATGGGGATCGTGTCCTGGATCCTCATCAGCCGCGAGATGCTGCCGCGCCTGGGCCAGCAGGTCCGCCGGTCGAAGGCGGCGGCGTGGGCCGCGGCGATGGTGTTCCTCGCGTTCTGGCTGCCCTACAACAACGGCCTGCGCCCCGAGCCCGTCGTGGTCATCTCGGCGCTGCTGGCGTTCTGCGCGGTCGAGCGCGGCGTCGCGACCCGGCGGCTCGCCCCCGTCGCGCTCGGCCTGCTCACCGCGGCGTTCGCCGTGGCCGCGACGCCGACCGGGTTCATCGCCGTCGCCCCGTTCCTCGCCGCGGCGCGCCCGCTGTGGCGCCTGGTCGTCGAGCGGGTGCGGTTCAGCGGCTGGCTCGCCGTGCTCGCGCCCGTCACGGCGGCCGGGCTGCTCGTGCTCGTCGCGATCTACGCCGACCAGACCTGGTCCGCGGTGTGGGAGGCGACCCGCCTGCGCACGCTGCTCGGCCCGAACTGGAGCTGGTTCCAGGAGGTCGTGCGCTACCAGTCGCTGTTCGGCACGGCGGCCGACGGCTCGATGGCGCGCCGCTTCCCGGTGCTGCTGCTGATCCTCGGGATCGTCGTGTGCATCGTGGTCCTGCTGCGCCGCGACAAGATCGCCGGCGCCGCGCTGGGCCCGTCGCAGCGGCTCATCGGCTCGTCGGTGATCGCGTTCATGGTGCTCGCGCTGACGCCGACGAAGTGGACCCACCACTTCGGCGCGTTCGCGGCGCTCGGGGCCGGCATGGCCGCGCTGACGGCACTGGCGACGTCGGCGGACGTCCTGCGCTCGCGCCGCAACCGCCTGCTGTTCCTGGCCGCGCTGTTCGCGACGCTCGCGCTCGCGGCCACCGGCCCGAACACCTGGTGGTACACGAACAACTGGGGCGTGCCGTTCAACGCCGGCCCGCCGGACTGGAACGGCTGGCCGCTCGAGCCGTTCCTCGCCGAGCCGCTGCCGGTGTACTCGCTGTGCCTCGGCGTCTCGGTGATCCTGCTGATCGTCGCGGGGATCGTGCACGTCCGGGGCGCGCCGCCCGGGCAGGAGCCGCCCGGACCGATCTCGGAGCAGCCGTCGGCCGCCTCCGCCGCGGTCGGCGCCGCGCTCGCCCGGCCGCGGGAGGCGATCGGCAAGCTCCGCCGGACCCGCGGCGGCTCGACCGTGGAGCGCCGGGCCCGGGCGCTCCGCGTGGGGTCGGCGCCGATCGCGCTGATCTGTGCCGGGCTCCTGGCGTTCGAGATGATCTCGATGACCGACGGCATCGAGGCCCAGGAGGGCAGCTTCTCGCTCGGCGGCGACGTCCTCGAGCACCCCACCGGCAACTCCTGCGGCCTCGCCGACGCCGTCCGCGTCGAGGGCTCCACGCTCGCCGGGGTGCTGCCCGCCGCGCCCGCCCCGACCGGGCTGGCGCCGTCCGCGCCCGGGGTGCTGCCCACCGTCGCGCCCCCGGCCCCGAGCACCGCGCCCGGCGCGGGCACCACCGACGGCGCCACGGGCTCCTCGGGCAGCGACGCGAGCGCCGGCACCGACGGCGGCGGGACCACCACCACGACCCCGCCGACCACCTCCACGACACCGGGGAGCGGGGCGTCGACCAGCCAGACGCCCGCCCCGCTGCCCGCGAACACCATCCCGGCGTCCGCGCCCGACGCCCAGCTCGTCGAGCCGCAGCCGTTCAACAGCGGCTTCTCGCGCGCCGGGGCCAGCCCGCCGGTCGGCGGCGGCACCGGGGTGTCGGGCTACGAGTACTCGCTGCGCAACGGCCTCGCCGACGAGGCGCTCGGCTCCTACGACGCCAACGGCACCGGCACGGGTGTCCTGCGCACTGACTGGTACTCGCTGAACGACGACCTGCGCAGCGGCACGACGCCGCTGGTCCTCACGGTCGCGGGGCGACTCAACGGCGGCAACTTCCTCACCCTCCAGTACGCCGACCGCCTGCCCGACGGCCGCGTGCAGGTGCTCGGCCAGCAGCCGATCGACGACGGGCGCTTCGGCGAGCCGGGGTGGCGGGAGATCCGGCTGAACCTCGCGGGCGGGCTCGGCGCCCGGGCCGACGAGGTGCGCCTCATCGCCCAGGACCGCGCGCTCGGACCCGACGGCTGGCTCGCCCTCGCGCCCATGCGCGGCCCGCAGCTCGTGCCGCTGACCGAGATCCTCGGCCCTGAGAACCCCGGCTACCTCGAGTGGCCCGTGCAGTTCGCGAGCCCGTGCCTGCGGCCGTTCGACGTGCGCGACGGCATCGCCGAGGTCGCGCGCTACCGGCTCATCGCCGACGCGAGCCAGCTGCGTCCCGGCGGCGTGAACTGGTCGTCGGCCAACGCCGGCGGGCCGCTCGGGTGGATCGAGATCCTGGAGCGGCGGACCGAGCTGCCGACCTATCTGCAGGGCCAGCCCTGGCGCGACTGGGGCATCGTCGAACGCCTCGACCCCTACGTCCCGGACGCCGCCGCGCCGACCGTCACCCACGGCCAGCGCACGGTGTGGGGGACGTTCACCCCGGGCCCCATCGGCGACCCGCCGCCCGGCACGCCGTCGCCGTCGCGCTAGCTAGCGGGCGAGGGCGCACGCCGCGCGCCACCAGGCCACGACGTCGCTCTTGGTGTGCCCGCGCCGCCCCGGCACGGCGGTCGCCGTGCTCTCCATCGCGCGGCGCAGGCCGTCGGCGAGGCTCGCCGCGTCGCCGGGGGTCGTGAGCTCGACGAGCGGGTGTTCGCGCAGGTCGTCGGCGAGGCCGGTCTCGGTGGTCGTCACCACGCGGCAGCCGTGCGTCAGGCCCTCCACCAGCGGCAGCCCGATCTGCTCGCGCCACCCCGGCTGCCGCACCGAGGGCATGGCGACCACCGCGCCCGCGCACAGCATCTCGTGCACCGCCGAGCGGGGCGGGTCCACGGTCACCGAGACCCCCGGCGGCAGCGGCTCGCGCTCCCCCGACCCGCTCGGGTCGGCCACCACGAGGCGCCAGCCGCGGGACACCGCCCCGGACAGCTCCCAGGCGCGCATCAGCACGCCGAACCCCTTGCGCTCGCTCGGCGTGCCGAGGAACAGCACCGTCGGCTCGCGAGGCGCCTCGCGCGGCGGGCACACGGGGCACTCGTCGAGGCGCGGGGTCAGGACGGTGTGGCGCGTGCGGCGCAGCGACCGGGGGAACGTGCGCCGGTAGTTCTCGGCGGCGCCGGTGGTCCCGAAGACCACCGCGTCCAGCGCCAGCAACGACACGCCGAGGGCCAGGCGGGCGGGACGGCGCAGGCGGTCGCGGACGTCGAGGTTCTCGATGGCGTAGGTCGCGACCGCCACCCGCCGCCGGCGCACCACACGCATCGCCTTCGCCAGCGCGATGTAGCGCAGTGCCCGCACCCACTCGCCGACCCAGAGCGGCTCGGCGACCTCGAGGATCTCCAGGTCGGGGTCGCGCAGCGCGCGGAGGAGCCGCCGCCAGGAGAAGGGCGCCACGCCCGGCGTCGCGAGCAGGGCGGCGTCCGCGTCGTCGCGGCGGGCGGTGTGCAGCAGCTCCTGCCCCGGCGGCATCGCCTCGACGACCGAGCTCCGGAGGTCCGGGACGATCCGCAGGGTGTGCAGGGGTCAGTCGCGGAAGATCACGGTGCGCATGACGACGAAGTTGATCGTCGTGGCGCAGGCCTGGGCGATGAACCAGGAGAGGAACCCGGCGAGGACGCCCGGGTTGATCGACGGTGCGTCCATGACGTGCAGCACGAGCGCGGCGACGCCGACGTTGACCGCGAACGTCGAGCCGTAGAGCAGCACGAAGCCCAGGAACTTCCCGGCGCCCCCGGACGAGGACGCGAAGGTGAAGCGGCGGTTGAGCAGGTAGGCCGTCGTGGTGCCGAGGATGAACGACACGGCCTTGGCCAGCGGCGCCCACACGTCGAGCGCCAGCAGGGCGGCGTAGACGCCGAGGTCCACGCCCGCGGCCACGGCGCCGATCGCGACGAAACGGACGATCTGGGCCTTGAGGCCGAGGCGTGCGGGACGCTCGTCCGTCTCGGTCATGGGTCGAGGGTACGAGCACGCACCCGGCGACCTCCTCGGGGTGTCACCGAGCGGCGTCGATATCGTCGCCACTCATGGCCGTGGTCGCAGCGCAGGAGGGCCGGGCCGACCCGGCCCCCGGCGAGGCGCACCACGAGTCGGGCGACCCGCCCCGGCGCGGGGGGTCGCGCGCCGCGGGCTGGTGGCTCGCGGCGCTCGGGGCGCTCACGGTGCTGCTGGGGCTCGCGATCCCGCTGGCCCCGGTCGTCGCCGACGACCCCGTCGTCACCTGGCCGAAGGCCGGGCAGCCGGCCTCGTCGACGAGCCTGCCGCTGACGCCCTACCGCCCGCTGTCGCTGTCCGCCGACGTCCCGTGCGCGGCACTGCGTCCGGGTGGCGACGCCCTGCGCACCCAGCCGGAGTCGGCGGGCGCGCCCGGCCGGGGACTGACCGTGGCCACGAGCGGCGGGCGGGTCGTCGTCACGAGCTCCGGCGACACCCTGGTCTCCGAGCTCCTGCCCCTCGGCGACTGCACCTACCGGGTCGTCGCCGACCAGCAGGGCACGCGGGTCGAGCGCGACGGGGAGGTCCTCGCCGAGCGGCCGGGCGCCCTCGTCCCGCAGGTCGCCGAGCTCGCCACGGACGCGCCGGGCACTCCGGGCCTGGCCGCGACCGTGCACACCGACGACCGCTACTCGTCGGTGCCGAGCGGGCTGAAGACGACGCTGCTCGTGCTCCACGCCCTCGCGCTCGTCGCGACGATCTGGATGGCGACGCGGCGGTGGCGCGGGCGTGGTCCCGGCCTGGAGTGGCCACGGTTCCGTCCGGCCGACGCCGTCGTCGGGCTCGTGTCGGCGGTCTGGGTGGTGCTCGGGCCGCTGCAGAACGACGACTCGTGGTACCTGCTGATGGCCCGCAACGCGGGGCCGACGGGCTACATCGGCAACCAGATCTACATGTTCAACACGACGGAGAACCCGTTCGTGTTCTCGCAGTACCTCTTCGCCCTGTGGGGCCAGCTGGGCACGGCGCTCGGGCTCCCGGGGTGGGGTCTGCTCTGGATGCGCCTGCTCCCGCTGCTGCTCGGGCTGCTGACGTGGGTGCTGCTGCGGGTCCTGCTGTCGACGATCCTCGGCCGCGGCGGGCGCCTGCCCGGGGTGGCGTGGGCGCTGCTGGTCGCGCATCTGGCCTGGTGGCTGCCCTACGGGATGGCGCTGCGCCCGGAGACCGTCATCGTCCCGATCTCCGCGGCCGTGCTCGTCCTCGCCGAGGTCGCCCGACGCCGCGAGGCGGTCGGCCCGCTGGTCCCCGCGACGGCGCTGGCCGCGCTGGCGGTCACCGTCTCGCCGTCGGGCCTCGTGGCGGCCGCGCCGGTGGTGGTCGCGCTGCCGTGGCTGTGGCGCTGGCTCGCGGCCCGCGGGTGGCGCTCGCGCCTCGGCGCGGCGGGCGCGGTGATCGCCGCCGGGACGATCGCCATCCCGGTCGGCTTCGGCGACGCGACCCTCGGCGACGTCATCGAGGCCACCGACGTCCACAGCTGGTACTACCTGACCTTCCCCTGGTACGAGGAGTGGGCCCACTACCGGACCCTCATCGAGACCGGGACGTGGGGACGCCGCCTGCCGGTGCTGATCACCGTGGTGCTGCTGGTCGTCGTCTCGATCGGCAGCGGCCGGGGCGGGCGCGGCCCCGCCGCCGGGCGGGTGCGCGACGCGACGCTCGGGGCGGCCGTCACCGTCGCCGTCGCGCTCGGCCTGCTCGCGCTGGGCCCGACGAAGTGGGTCAACCACTTCGGGGCCATCGAGGCGCCGGCCACGATCCTGCTGGCCCTGACCCTGCTGCGCTCGCCGCTGCCCCGCAGCGCCGGGGCGCTGGCGACCGGCGCGTCAGTCGTCCTCATCAGCGGCGCGACCGTGCTGGGGTTCGCCGGGCCCAACACCTGGAAGCCCTACAGCGACCGCGGCCAGCCGTTCGGGGACCACCTCGACACCGACATCTCGATGCTCGACCTCGAGAGCTTCGCGCCGCACTGGGGCGACTTCTACCTGCGCGACGTGTGGTGGTGGCTCATCCTCGCCGCCCTCGCCGGGCTGTGGCTGGCGTGGCGGCGGCGCAGTGGGGGCCGCACGTTCGGGGTGACCCCGGAGCGCGCTGTGCTCGTCGTCGCGACCGGCGCGCTCGTCGGGCTCATGGTCGGGGTCATGCTCGTCGCGCCGATCAACCAGGGCGCGGGGTGGACGATCGCCGGCAGCCAGATGCAGGCCCTCACCGGGCGCGGGTGCGGGCTGGGCGAGGCCGCGACGGTGATGGCGCGGACCGGGTCCGACGTCGGGGCGCCGACGACGCCGGAGACCCGCACCGGGGACTTCGCGCTCGCCGCCGACGACCCGTCCCCGGTGCCCGCGCCCGGTCCGGGCGCAGGACCGGAAGCTCTGTGGCACGACGAGGTCGAGCTCCCGCCGGGTGCCGACCCGACCAGCTCGCCGGGCGGCGTCACAGGCCTCGGGTCGCTGACCACCGGCTGGTACCCGCTGCCGTCGGTCGACCCGGCCGACCCCGGGGCCCCCTCACACGTCATCGTCCCGGTCGCCGGCAACGAGCCGAACCGCCAGCGGATCGTCGTCGAGTTCGCCTCGGGCGACCCGCGCGCGCCGGTCGAGGCGGAGTCGGTCGCCGTCACGCCCGCCCCGGGCTTCACCGCGCGGCAGTGGCAGGAGATCCCGGTGCAGCTGCCGGGCAGCCGGCCCACCGCGGTGCGGCTGGTCGTCGAGGACCGGGTCGCCGGCCCCGACAGCTCGCTGGCCGTCGCGGCGCCGCACCTGGCCCGGATGCAGCCCGTCATGAACCTCGCGACCACCGAGGACCGGCCGTCCGAGCAGGTGGCGGGCGGGGCCTTCGCCGACCAGCTCTCGGCCGTGCTCTGGCCCTGCGTCGACCAGGTCGCCGTCAAGCACGGCATCGCGCCGACCCCGACCCTGCGCCTCATCGCCGCCGAGAACACCCCGGAGTTCATCCTGACGAATCCGACCTACGAGTCCTGGGGCGGCACGATGGTCCAGTCCGAGCGGACCTGGGCCACGGTCCGCCCGTACTCGGCGCTCCCGGACGGCGGCGTGCCCGCCCTGGCCTGGGGCAACGTCGACCGGATCGTCTACGACCACCCCACCGACGGCTACGACCTGCGCGTCGACCAGGTGACGCGCGGCGGCCTCGAGCGGTTCGCGACGCTCGCCTCGGAGGCCTACTCCGGACGTGAGTATCTCGGCTGAGCCGGGGGCGCCGGCTCCTCGTCCTGCCACCCCGCGCCCCACCCTGCTGCTGGCCTCGGCGGTCCTGACGCTGCTGTGCGCGATCGCCTTCCCGCTCGCCCCGGTCGTCCAGCCGGTGGTGACCTTCACGTGGCCGCAGGGGGCACCCGCCTCCTCGCTGCCGCTGATGCCCTACCAGCCGGTGCGCCTCGACGCCTCGGTGAGCTGCGCGGCGCTGGCCGCGACGCCGCCCGGCGCGGCCACGCTCGCCACCACCCCGCCCGGCACGCCGCCCGTCCCGGTCGGCGGGCTGACGGTCCGGCCCGGGCCCGACGGCGTCGTCGTGAGCAGCAACGGCACGCCGCTCGCCGTGGTCGCTCCGCCGCCGGGTCCCTGCACGCTGACCGTGGCGTCGGACCCGTCGCGGACGTCGGTGGCGCTCGACGGCCGGGTCGTGGGCGAGCGCGAGGGTGACGTGCGGCCGGTCGTCGCGGCGCTGATCGCCGGCACGCCGGGTACCGACGGCCTGTCCCTGTCGCTGCGGACCGACACGCGGTTCCAGACGACGCCGGGCGTGGTGAAGGTCCTGCTCGGGATCGGGGTCCTGCTGGGGCTCGCCGGGATGGTCGTGGCGGTGTGGCGGCGGGACGGGCGCCGCTTCGGTGGCTTCCGCCGTCCACGGCTGCGGGCCGTCGACGGTGTCGTCGCCCTCGGCCTCGCCGGCTGGGCGGTGGTCGGTCCCGCCACGGTCGACGACGGCTACATCGCCGGCATCCTGCGCAACCGCGGCGAGAGCGGGTTCACCGGCAACGTCTACCGCTGGCTCAACGCCCCCGAGGCGCCGTTCAGCTGGTTCTACGAGGCGACGCGGGCGTGGGCGTCGCTGGCGCCGGGGCCGGCGGCGTCGGTCCTGTGGCTGCGGGTGCCCGCCACCGTCCTGGGCCTGCTGCTCTGGGTGCTCCTGCGCCGCCACGCCCTGCCCCGCCTCGGCCCGGCGCTGCGCCGGCCGGCGGCGACGTGGATCGCGGCCGCGGCGTTCTTCGCGTGGTGGGCGCCGTTCGGGCTCTCGCTGCGCCCCGAGCCGTGGCTCGCGCTCGGCGTGCTCGCGGTGTGGGTGTGCACGGAACGGGCCGTCGCGACGCGCGCACTGCTGCCGCTGCTCGCGGCGGGCGTGCTCGCCGGGTTCACCGTGGCGCTGACGCCGGGCGCGCTGCTGGGGCTGGCGCCGCTGCTCGTGGCGCTGCCCGCGCTGTCGCGCTTCAGTGCTCGGGAGGGCTGGACGCGCGCACTGGTCGTCGTGGCCGGGCTCGCGGTGGCGGTGCTGCCGATGGCCGCCGACCAGTCGCTCGCCGGGCTGCTCGAGGCGACGCGGGTGCGCCAGCTCATCGGCGGCGGGCAGCCGTGGTGGGAGGAGCTCGAGCGCTACACCCACCTCGTCGCGCCGGGCGACGTGCAGGGCGGGCTCGGGGCGCGGCTGGCGGTGCTGCTCACGCTGCTCGCGCTCGCCGCGGTGGCCTGGTCGCTGCTCGTGGCCCGGGTGCGCGCCGGGATCGCCGTCGGGCCGGCGCGGCGCCTGCTGGCCGTGGTGGCGCTGGCCCCGGTGCTGCTGATCGTCAGCCCCACGAAGTGGACGCTGCACTTCGGCGAGCTCGTGGGCGTCGGCACCGTGCTGCTGACGGTGTTCGTGCTGCTGTGGTCGCCGCGGGTGGTGGCGCTGTGGGCGCGGCTGCGCGGGCCGGCGCTCGTCGTCGTGCTCGGGGGGTTCGGGCTGGTCACGACGCTGGTGCTCATCGGCTACAACCAGTGGGCGTACGCCTCGGCGTGGGGCGTGTTCTGGAACGACATCCCGCCGCAGGTCGCCCGCACCCCGCTGGGCGACGTCGTCTGGCCGGTCACGATCGTCGGCACGCTCGTCCTGGCCGTGCTCGTGGGCGTGCGGGGGCGTGTGCCTCGTCGCGCCGCCCGTGTCCTGGCGCCGGGCGCGTTGGCGCTCGTGCTGGTCGTGGCGGTCGTGGCGCTGCAGGGCGGCTCGTTCCTCAAGGTCACCGCCGACCGTCTCGGGACCTACAGCTACGGCTCGGACTCCCTGGCCGCCCTGCGCGGCGACCCGTGCGGGATGACCTCGGACCTCGCCGTCGAGACCGATCCGCGCGCCGGTCTCCTGGACGTCGACGGCGTGGCGCTACGGACACTGGATGACAGCGACGCCACGCCGCTGACATCGGGACCCCGGTTCACGCCGGCCCGACCGGTGGTGCCGCTGACCGTCGGCGGCGTCGACCTGCCCGGGTGGGCGGCGCCGGCGGGGATCGCCGACGGGCCGGCGGAGCTGCGCTCGGAGTGGTTCGCACTGCCCCCCGAGGCACAGCGCCGCGAGGCACCGGTCGTCGTGGCGGCGAGCGGGAGCCTCGAGCGCGGATCCGTCGCCCTGGAGTTCGCGGGATCGGGCGATGCGACCGTCACCGAGACCCCCGCCGGCTCCCTGGCCGGGACCGCGCCGCGCGACCTGCGGGCGCTCGCGCCGGAGGGGTCGACGGTCGTGCGGGTGCTGGCGACGAGCGCGGCCCGCGACGCCGACGAGGCCCGGGTCGCCTCGCCGGCGGGCGCGTCACCGGACCTGCCGCTCGCGGTGAGCGTCCCGCGCGTCCCGCGCACGGTCCCGTTCGACGACGTCGTCCCGCCCGGCAGCACCGCGCTCGTCGACTGGCCGGTCGCGTTCGCCTTCAGCTGCCTGCGCCCGCCGCCGCTCACCGGCGGCACCGCGGGCGTGCCGCCGTGGCGTGTCACCCCGCCCGGGCTCTCCGACGCGGGCGAGATCGCGGTCGCCCCGACCACCGGCGGCCCGTTCCTCACCCCGCGCCTGCTCGTCGACGAGGTCCGCCTGCCGGTGTACCTCGACGGCGACCCGACCCGTGACGCCGTGGGCCTCGCGCGGTGGGTGCCGCGCCTTCCGCTGTCGACCCTGTCGCCGCAGGTGGGCGAGGAGACGGTCGCGGGCTGGAGCAGCACGGGACGCGCGAGCGTCCCCGTTCTGGACACCCCCTAGACTCGCCCGGGATGTCGCGCACCCAGAAGACGCTCGCCGGGTGGGCCCGCACCGCCCCGTCGCGGTCCACCGTGCTCACCGGCGACGAGGTCGTCTCCACCGACCGGCTCGCCGAGGCGATCGCCGGGGCGGGCGAGCGCGGCGTCGTCGCCCGCGGACTCGGACGCTCCTACGGCGACACCGCCCAGAACGCGGGCGGCCTCGTCATCGACATAACCGCCCGCGACCGCGTGCACTCCGTCGACGCGGCCACCGGGCTCGTCGACCTCGACGCGGGGGTCTCCCTCGACCGGCTCATGCGCGTGGCGCTGCCCTTCGGCCTGTGGGTGCCGGTGCTGCCGGGCACGCGCCAGGTCACCATCGGCGGCGCCATCGCCAACGACATCCACGGCAAGAACCACCACTCGGCGGGCAGCTTCGGCGACCACGTCGTGTCGATGGACCTGCTGCTCGCCTCCGGCGAGGTGCGCCGGCTCGAGCCCGAGGGCCCGGAGTCCGAGCTGTTCTGGGCCACCGTCGGCGGCATCGGGCTGACCGGGGTCATCCTGCGCGCGACGATCCGGATGACGCCCACCGAGACGGCGTACTTCGTCGCCGACACCGAGCGCACCGCGAACCTCGACGAGACCATCGAGCGCTTCTCCGACGGCTCCGACGAGGCGTACGACTACTCGTCGGCGTGGTTCGACTCGATCTCCACGGGGTCGAAGCTGGGCCGCGCCGCCCTCGGCCGCGGCTCGCTGGCCCGGCTCGACGAGCTGCCCGCCAAGCTGCGCCGGGACCCGCTGAAGTTCGACGCGCCGACGCTCGCGACGCTGCCCGACGTCTTCCCGAACGGGCTGGCCAACAAGCTGACGTTCTCGGCGATCGGCGAGCTGTACTACCGCAAGACCAAGAACAAGCGCGGCCAGATCCAGAACCTGACCGCCTTCTACCACCCGCTGGACCTGTTCGGGGACTGGAACCGGGCCTACGGCACCAAGGGCTTCCTGCAGTACCAGTTCATCGTCCCGCTCGACGCCGAGGCCGAGTTCCGGGCGATCATCCGCGACATCGCGGAGTCCGGGCACGTCTCGTTCCTCAACGTCTTCAAGAAGTTCGGCGAGGGCAACCGCGCGCCGCTGTCCTTCCCGATGCCGGGCTGGAACATCTGCGTCGACTTCCCCATCGTCGACGGGCTCGGGGCGTTCTGCCGGTCCCTCGACGAGCGCGTGCTGGCCATGGGCGGGCGTCTGTACACCGCCAAGGACTCGCGCACCGACCCCGACACCTTCGCCGCCATGTACCCGCGGCTGGACGAGTGGCGCAAGGTCCGCGACGCCGCCGACCCCGACGGGGTGTTCGCGTCCGACATGTCGCGCCGCCTCCGGCTCACCCCCTGAGGAGTTCCATGATCGACGCCGTCGGCCACCCGTCGTCCCTGCTGCTGCTGGGCGGCACCTCGGAGATCGGTCTCGCGACCGCCGAGCGCTACCTCGAGGGCGGCCCGGTGCGGGTCGTGCTCGCCGGGCGCCAGTCGCCGCGCCTCGCCGACGCCGCCGCCCGCCTCACCCGGGCCGGCGCGACCGTCGAGACCGTCGAGTTCGACGCGCGCGACGCCGCCGTGCACACCGAGGCCGTGCGCAAGGCGTTCGCGGGTGGCGACATCGACATCGCCCTCGTCGCCTTCGGCGTGCTCGGCGACCAGGAGAAGGCCTGGCAGGACATCGACGCCGCCGTCGAGCTCGCCGAGGTCAACTACGTCGCCGCCGTCTCGGTGGGCGTGGCGCTGTCCGCTGAGTTCCGGCGCCAGGGGCACGGGCACCTCGTCGCCCTGTCGTCGGTCGCCGCCGAGCGGGCACGCCGGTCGAACTTCGTCTACGGCTCCACGAAGGCCGGGCTCGACGCGTTCTACACGGGCCTGACCGAGGCGCTGCGCGGCGACGGCATCGGCGTCACCGTCGTCCGGCCCGGTTTCGTGCACACGAAGATGACCGAGGGCATGGACGCCGCCCCGCTGTCGACGACGCCGGAGGCGGTCGCCGACGTGATCGTGTCGGCGGTGGGCTCCGGCAAGGAGCAGGCCTGGGCGCCGGCGCCGCTGCGGCTCGTCATGTCGGTGCTCCGGCACATCCCGCGCCCGATCTTCCGGCGCCTGCCGGTCTGAGGGCCGGGCCGCCCCGGAGGTTCTGACCGAAGGGCACCGTCGGTCGGATAGATGGGCGAGGGGCACCCTCGGCCGGAATGCGGGGAGGCGCGCCGGCCGGTGCGGTCGCCAGGTCGGCGCCGGCGGTCCGCTGCGAACGAACGAACGGCGCCCTCGCTGCGTCGGGAGCAGCGAGGGCGCCGTTCGTGTCTCGTGACCCGGCGTGTCGCGTCGGCCAGCGTGTGGCGTTTCGGACGCCCGGTGTCAGCGGTGGCCCACCGCTGACGTCTCGAGGGCTCAGGCGGCGACCGGGGCCGGTCGGGCGGCGTGGCTACCCCCACGCCGCCCGACCGCCCGACGACCGGAGGGCGGGGCGACCTCCGGACGGCGGGTCTCCGCGGTGTCGCGGCGCGCGCTGCCCCGGCGCCGCGACGGGTCCCGGTCCTTCATCCACGCCTGCCCCGGCTCCTCCACGTAGCGGTACGCGAGGTGCGCGAGCACCAGCGACGCCACGACGAGGTGCGGCACGAGCAGCGCGGCCGCCGCCGTGTCGGGGGCGAGTGCGGGGATGCGGGTCATGGCGACGAGCGCGATCTCGATCAGCGGGAAGTGCACGAGGTAGAGCGCGTAGGAGATGCGCCCGCCCTGGCGCAGGCGCGGGGTGCCGAGCGCGCGGGCGATCGGGCCGTCGGTGAGCGCCAGCGCGCCGAGAAGCACGGGCAGCAGCGGCGCGGCGAGGTAGACGCGGGCGTCGGCGCCGAAGGCGGCGGTGGGCGGCGCGGTGGCGGCCCAGTAGACGACGAGGAGCACCTCGCCGATCGCGAGCAGCAGCACCCGGTGCGCCCAGCGGGAGACCGTGCGCGTGCGGGGCACGCGACGCACGACCAGCCACGTCAGCACCCCGGCGGTGAAGCCCGCAGCCAGCCGCACGGCCCAGAAGCCCTCCCACGCGCCGTGCAGGGCGCCGTGCACGGCGAACGCGGCCGTGGGGGTCGCGGCGAGCACGGCGAGGGCGGCCAGCACCGCCCGCGGCTTGCCGCGCAGCAGCCAGGCACCGCCGGCGAGCAGCGGGAAGGCGAGGTAGGCGGCCCACTCGGCGCTGATCGACCACGCCGGCAGGACGAACGAGACGCCGTCGATGCCCTCGGAGTCCCACATCTGCGTCATGGTCAGCTGGCGCAGCCAGCTCAGGGGGTCCAGGCCGGGCTGGGTGCCCTGCCACGTGATCACGCCGTCGCTCCCCAGGACGGCGCGCGCGGCGCACCACAGCCCGGCCAGGACCACCACGACCGCATAGAGCGGCCACACCCGGGCCAGTCGCGCCCAGACGAACCCCAACGCCTGGCGCGGGCCCGGCGCTCCCCGCCAGCGGTCCAGGTAGGACCGGGCGAGCAGGAAACCGGAGAGGGCGAAGAAGAGGTCGACGCCGAGCGGGCCCGCTGCCACGAGCGGCGCGATCGGGGCGAACCACTCCGCATAGCCGGTGACGGGCAGGTAGCTGACGTGGTGCAGCAGCACCCACACCGCCGCCACGGCCCGCAGCCCGGTGAGGGCCGGGATCTCGACGGTCGCGGGACGGGACGGCGTCCGCGCGCCCGCCGGGATCCCGGTCGGCGTGGCCGGGTGCTCGACCGTGCGGGCGGCCTCCTCCACGGTCCGGATCGGCGCCGCCGGGCGGGGCGCGGCGGCGCCGCGCGGGACGGGGATCGGCCGGATGCCCGGCAGGCTCGCCCGGATGCGGTCGCCGCGGTCGTCCGGCCCGCCGTGGTCCTGCCCCACCACCGTTCGCACCGCGCCTCCCCGACGTCGCCGACAGATTGGCGGATGCCAACCCTCGATCCGGTCAACGGCGCCGAGTGGCGGCGTGTTGATACTCCGATCGGTGGATTGGGGAGGGGTGCCGTTCGATCCGGGAGTGACGGCGGTGGGCGCGCTCGCTCTCCGTCACCGTTCCACGATCGGAGCAATCACCGGCGGGTGGCGGTGACACCGGGTCGAGGGTCTGCGACGGGAGAGGTCCGGCGACACCTCGGCGATCTCGTGAAGCCGCCGTGATGCCAGCACCTGCCCGGTCGGAGAGTCTCGCCGTACCGGATGTTTGTCCGTTGCCACTTCTGTGCAACAGTGCGGACATGACCTTGGCCGTCGCGCCGCCCGTCGTCCGCGCCGCCCGGCGCGAGGACCTCCCCGCCGTCGCGCTGCACATGCGCGGGATGCTCGAGCGCGAGCTCGGCGGCTACGACGCGCGGCTGCACGCCGACGTCGACGACCTCGCCGGCACCTACCTGGGCGCGGCGGGCACGCGGCTGTTCGTCTGCCGCGTCGAGGGACCCGACGGACCGGCGCTCGCCGGGACCGCGTCGGTGCGGGCCGGCGGGCCGAAGCCGCAGTTCGTCCCCCCGTGGCTCACCGGGCGCTACGCCGGGCGGCGCGTCGGGCAGATCTGCCGCGTGTGGGTCGACCCCGCGCACCGGCGCCTCGGCGTCGGGCGGATGCTCGCCGTCGAGGCGGCGCGCTGGGCGCTCGCGGACGGCTACGACCCGATCTGCCTGCACACCAACGCCTCGGTGCCCGGGGCGCTCGCGTTCTGGACGAGCTTCCCCGGCGCGACGCTGATCCACGACGCGCGCCCGGACCCGTGGTCGACGGTGCACTTCGAGATCGACCCGGCAGCGCTCGGCGCCTGAGGGTGTTCCAGCCTGGCGGCCACGCTGACGTTGGACGTCAGCAACTCCGCCGGCTCGGCGCCGACGGGCCGATCACGGCGTCACGACGATCGTGGGGCTCCTGACGCCCCGTGCGTCGGGCGTCTCCGCGACGTGTCGCGACGGCGAGGCTGTGGCGATCCTGGCGCAAGATGCCAGCGATGCCGCATCGCTCGCACGGGTGCGGGCGCGGGTGCGGGGCGCGTCAGCGGTCCTGCTGGGGGATGCGGTCGGTGCCGGCGCCGCCGGCGCGGCCGGACTGCTCGCGCAGGAGGTCGCGGATCTCGGTGAGGAGCTCGACGTCGGTGGGGTCGGCCGGACCCTCCTCCTCGCCCCGGCGCCGGCGCTCCTCGACGTACTTCAGCGGCATGACCACCAGGAAGTAGATGACCGCGGCCGTGAGAACGAACGTGATGAGCGCATTGATGAAGCTCGCGTAGTCGAACACGACATCGTTGACGATGAACGTGCCCGCGAACTCGCCGCCGCCCGAGAACAGCTGGATCAGCGGCTTCAGGAATGCATTGGTGAACGCCGTGACGAGCGCGGTGAACGCCGCGCCGACGACGACGGCGACGGCGAGGTCGACGATGTTCCCGCGGAGCAGGAAGTCCTTGAAACCCTTGAGCACGTCCACTTCCTCGATGCTCGCGATCCGATTGTCGGCGCCGAGGATAGGACCACCCGTCACGCACATCCGGGCCCCGGTCCCCTCGGGGAGGGACCGGGGCCCGGACATCGACGCGCGCTCTCAGGCGTCCGCGTCGATCCCGGTGCCGCACGACTGCGACTCGGGCTGCGCCGCAGCCCCGTCGCTGTCCTCGTTGCCGAGCAGACCGAGGCCGAGGGCGCCCGACACGTCCTCGACCGGGACCTGCACGCCGAGGGCGTTCACCGGGACGTCGTTGTTGCACGCGGTCAGCGGCACGACCGGCTGCACGTCGTCGATGTTGACGACTCCGTGCTGGTCACCGTCGGACCCGCGGTCCGCGGGGGCCTCGGACGCGAACGCCGAGCCCGTGGTGGAGGCCAGGGCGGTCCCGGCCAGGACACCGGCGAGCGCGGCGCGTCGCAGGAAGCTCATGTCTTCTCCTTCACGGAGGGGTTGGGGAGCCGACCCGTCCACCGGCTTTTCGGGGTCCGGCAGACCGGGCGGTGACGATCGAGGACGGGCCTCAGTTGGCGTCGGCGTCGATGTCCGTGCTGCAGGACTGCGACTCCGGCTGCCCGGCGGCGCCGTCGGCGTCGGAGAGGATCGGCACCGCACCGGAGACGTCCTCGACCGGCACCTGGACGCCGAGCACGTTCACCGGGACGTCGTTGTTGCAGGCGTCGACGGGAACGACCGGCTGCACCGAGTCGATGTTCGCGATGCCTTCCTGGCCGCCGCTCTCGTGCGCGAGAGCCGAACCGGTCGTGCTCGCCAGACCGGCACCGATCAGCGTCGCGGCCAGCACGGACTTACGGAGAATCCCCACAGTGATGTCCTTTCGCATGGTCCTCCCCGCGTCGGGACGAACAACGGGGAGCCTTCACCGGCGACACCGGAATGCCGCGCGGCGGACAGTAGCGACCGGTTGCGCACGAGTCGGCCATGGAGATCCGGTGTCGGAATGGGCCCCCGTCACCCGGTCGGGAACGCGCCGTCGACCCTGAGAAGGTGATCATTAGTCAGGCACACCATCACTTCACCGACAGCCCGTGAAACAGACCGTCCAGTAGTCCACGACCGAGTGGCGCACCGTCGCACGCGGCGTCACCGGCCAGGTCACCCTGCGGCCGAGTGGGCGAACGCCGAACGGTGCGTCGGCAGCGCTCGGTGGCACCGGGTGGTGTCGCCTTCACACGCCCGGACCGCTGACCCGCCCGTCCGGGGGCGCGCGCGGGACCGCCGGTGTCGCTACCGTTCGCGCGTGTCGTCCTCGACTGCGCCGTCCGCGCCGACGGCCCGCATCGGGCGCCCGCTCGCGGCCTGGGCCGCGTGGGACTGGGGCTCCGCCGCCTTCAACCACATCGTCACCACGTTCGTCTTCACCGTCTACCTGACCGGCTCGGTCGCCGCGGACGAGGCTTCGGGCTCGTCGGCGCTCGCCACCGCCATCAGCGTGTCCGGGGTGCTGGTCGCCCTCGTCGCGCCCGTCTACGGGCAGCGCAGCGACGCGGCCGGCGCCGAGACCGGTCGCCAGCGTCGGCTCGGCTGGCTGACCGCCGTGATCATCGCGTGCACGGCGCTCATGGCCCTGATCGCGCCCCAGCCGTCGTACCTGTGGTGGGGCCTGCTGCTGCTCGGGATCGGCACCTTCGCCTACGAGCTCGCCCAGGTCGAGTACAACGCGATGATCTACCGCCTCGCGCCGCCGGGGCGAACGGGGCGGGTCTCGGGCATCGGGTGGGCGGCCGGCTACGTCGGTGGCATCGTCCTGCTGCTGATCTGCTTCGTCCTGTTCCTCGCGGACTCACCGGTGGTCCCGTTCGAGGGCGAGGGCACGGCCGTGCGCGTCGTCGTCCTCGTCGCGGCGGTGTGGTTCGCGGTGTCGACGATCCCGGTGCTGCGGATGCGGTTCCCGTTCCCCCCGCCGCCCGGCGACACCGAGGCCGCGGTCGGGTGGGCCGCGTCGTACAAGCTGCTGTTCCGCCGGCTCGCGCGCCTCTACCGCGACGACCGGCACCTGCTCGGCTTCCTCGTCTCGAGCGCGATCTACCGCGACGGCCTGACCGCGGTGTTCACGTTCGGCGGCGTGCTCGCCGCCGGGACGTTCGGGCTCAGCCCGGGCGACGTCATCATCTTCGCCATCGTCGCCAACGTCGTCTCCGCGCTCGGGGCCGTCGTCGGGGGCTGGCTCGACGACCGGATCGGCCCGAAGATCGTGATCCTCGTGTGCCTGGGGGCGCTCGTCGTCACCGCGGGGATCATGCTGTTCGCCTCGGGACCGACGGCGTTCTGGATCGGCGGCACGTTCCTGTCGCTGTTCGTCGGCCCCGCGCAGGCCTGCTCGCGCAGCTACCTCGCGCGGATCGTGCCGCCGGGGCGCGAGGGCGAGCTGTTCGGGCTCTACGCGACGACCGGCCGCGCGGTCAGCTTCCTGGCGCCGGCGATGTTCGCGCTGTTCATCGCCGTGTTCGGCGCCCAGCGCTGGGGGATCCTGGGGATCGGGCTGGTGCTCCTGCTCGGGTTCCTGACGCTGATCCCGGTCCGGGCGGTGGCCGGCGGCGCGGCCGCCGGCCAGGCGGCGGTCCGCACCTGACGCCGGCTCAGGAGAACCGCGCGCCCACCCAGCGGACGATCCGCGACCCGAACTCGGCGACGAGCACCCAGAACACCGCCGCCAGGCCGTAGTTGACGACGACCGCGAACGTCGGGTCGGCGACGAGGAACAGGTCGCGGAACGCCAGCACGGTCGCGTCCGCGATCCCGCCGACGACCTGCGCGACGGCGTTCAGCGGGTTCACCCCGACGAGCGTCAGCAGGACGTAGGCCACCAGCACCACGGCGATCACGTAGGCGACGATGCGGATCACCGATGCCACGACCTTGGCGATCTTCCAGACGAGCTCGCCGACGTCCAGCGGGGCCCGCTGCTCGCGGCCGCGCGGGCCGGAGGTGTCGGACGTGTCCGGCGTGCGGTGCTGGGTCGTCGGCGCCTCGCTCGGGGGCGGGTCGTCGGAGGGGCGCGACGCCGTTGCCGTGCTCGTGGTGGACGTCGTGGCCGACTCGGAGGACCCGGACGGCTCCGACGACTCCCCGGACGACCCGGAGGTCGACCCGGAGGTCCCCGACGCGCCGCTCGACCCGGACTCCGACGAGGAGCCCGACGACTGCTCGCCGCTCCCGCTCGACTCCGTCGCCGCGTCCTTGTTCTCGGGGCCCGCCTCCGCCGGCTCGCCGTTGTCGGTCCCGCCCTCGGTGCGCTGCGCGCCCGCCTGCTCCGTCACGCCCGGCATCTTGGCACCGGCGCCGTGACGGAGCAGATCGGGTGCCGCCGGGTCACATGGACGTGGCGCCGTCGATGTGCTCGCGCAGCATGTCCGCGTGGCCGGCGTGCTGGGTCGTCTCGGCGATGATGTGGATCAGCACCCGGCGCACCGACCACGTCGTGCCCGGCTCGTGCCACGGCGCCTTGGGCAGCGGGTGGCGCACGTTGAGGTCCGGGAGCGACGCCAGCGTCTTCTCGGTGCGGGCCGCGGTCTCGTGGTACTTCGCGACGACCTCGGCGAGCGTCTCGCCCGGCAGCAGCTTGAACTCGTTCTCCCGCTCGACGAGCCACTCCGGCTTCTCGTCGAGGCTCGCGATCCAGCCCTCGAAATCGTCGATCGTCATGCCCTCGGGGAGCTCGAAGTCCTCCTCGCCGTTGTCGCCCTCGACCGCGAAGCGCATCCAGCCCTCCTCGACCTTCGTGACGTGCTTGATCAGCCCGCCGAGGGTGAGCTGCGAGGCCGTCGGCCGGGAGGCGGCCTGCTCGTCGGTGAGGTCGCGGGTGGGGAAGACGAGCCAGTGCCGGGCCGCGGCCAGCTCGGCGAGGAGGTCGGCGCGCTCGTCGGCGTCGGTAGCAGTCATGTGGGCCTCCTGCGCAGCGATCGTGGTCATCGGGGTCTGCCTTCCTCGTCGTCCCTGATGACCAGAAAGCTACGGAGGGAGGCGGACAGCTTTGGTCCTACTTCCCGGCCTACCTGCGAGATCGAGCCGGCGGATTTCCTGACGTCCAACGTCAGCATGGCCGCCAGGCTGCAACACCCCGGACCACGAGGGCCCTCAGCGGAAGCGGTCGAAGACCTGCTCGCGCCAGGCCTGACGGCTGATCAGTTCCGGCATGTCCTCCTGGTACCGGCGGCGCAGGGCCGGCCAGGCCTTGGCGATCTCGCCGTGCAGGCGCACCGACTCGCGCAGCATCGCCCAGAACATCTCGCGGTCGCGCTTGCGGAAGGTGACGCCGGAGCCGTCGGAGGTCGTCACCGCGGCCCCGTCGAGCACCGAGAGCAGGAACCACTGGCCGTGCTCGGCGGGCACGTCGCGCTGCGGGCGCTCGTGGGCGGTCGGGTCCACGGGGCGCAGCTGGTGCACGAGGCCCCGGGCCAGCGCCGCCACCTGGGCGACCCGGCCGACCGGCGGCTTGGGCCACAGCTGAGCCTCGCGGGCGCCGAGGGCCGGGCGCGGCACGTCGGCGGCGTCCTTGTGCACGGTGCCGTCGGGGAACTCGGCGCGCGTGGCGCGGACGGCGCCGAGGGCGGTCGGCAGCGCCCCGAACAGCGCCTTGGGCCCGGAGAGGAAGTCGCGCATCGCCATGTGGTGCAGCGCGATCGTCGAGTACTCGAGCAGGAAGAGGTGGCGCAGGGTGCGCTTGAGGGAGTCGGTGAGCATCGCCCGCGGGTTCTCCGGCCCGTGGAGCGCGCCGACCACCAGGCGGTTGCGGACGTGGAAGTACGCCTGCCAATCCGAGGTGTCGTCCTTCTCCACGAACGACATGTGCCAGATGGCGACGCCGGGCACGGTGGCGGTCGGGATGCCGTGGCTGCCGGCGCGCAGGCCGTACTCGCAGTCGTCCCACTTGATGAACAGCGGCAGCGGCAGCCCGATCCGCTCGGCCACCGTGCGTGGGATCAGGCACATCCACCAGGCGTTGTAGTCGACGTCGGTGCGCCGGTGCATCCACAGCGTCTCGCGCAGCGAGTCGACGGCGAAGTCGTGGTCGTCCTCGGTGTGCGGGGCGAGCTGCCAGAAGAACTGGCCGCGGTCGACGACCTCGCCCATCACGTGCAGGTGCGAGCGCGCCTGCAGGGAGAGCATCTGGCCGCCGACCAGCATGTCCTCGCGGGAGAAGCGCGAGAACGCGAGCGCGCGCAGCACGGAGTCCGGCTCGAGGACGACGTCGTCGTCCATGAACAGGATCTGCTCGCAGTCGGTGTTCTCGAGCGCCTCGTACATGATCCGCGCGTAGCCGCCGGACCCGCCGAGGTTGGGCTGGTCGATGATCCGCAGCCGGTCGCCGAGGGCCGCGGCGGCCTCGTCGAAGCCGGGCTGGTCGCGCACCTTCGAGGTGCCCTGGTCGGGGATGATCACCGCGGTGAGGGTCTCGCTGACCAGCGGGTCGTCGCCGAGGGCCTTGAGGGTGGCCACGCAGTCGGACGGGCGGTTGAACGTCGGCATCCCGACGGTGATCGCGGCCCGGCCCGGGGCCTCCCGGTCGGCGAACCAGCCGCCGGAGACGAGCTCGAGGTCGTCGTTGTCGCTGGTGAGGTCGAACCACACCCAGCCGCCGTCGGTGAACGGCGTCAGCGAGACCGGGACGACGACGTCGGTGCCGCCGTCGGGGGCGGTGTCGACGAGCTCGCCCGCGACGTGCACCGGCACGCCCTTCGCCGTCGACCGGTACACGTCGACCCGGCCCTGCCCGCGCATCCGCAGGCGCAGCGTGACCGCGTCGAGCACCGACCAGCGTCGCCAGTAGGACGCGGGGAAGGCGTTGAAGTAGGCGGCGAACGAGACCTCGCTGCGCTCGGGCAGGCGCACGCCGGTGCGGGAGACGACCTCGGCCACCCGGCCGCCGGAGCGCCGCACGTGCATGACGTACTCGTCGGCCGTGTCGTCGTAGGTGCCCGGGCGGTGGGCGGTCGGCGACGTGGTCTCCACCGACGTCGCGGTGCCCTCGTCGAGGTAGAGCGAGCGCACCGACGTCGGGTCGGCGGGCCGGGGCAGGATGATGCGCTGCAGCAGCGCGGCGCCCGCACCACCCGCAGCACCCGCCGGTCGTGCCGTCATCTCCACCGTCCCGCCGACCGTGCTCGTCACACCGACGACGGTAACGGCGCGCTCGTCGGCGGCCCGGGAGCCCCCCGGCGGGTCGCCCGACCGACCACCCCGACGGGGCGCGACCTACGGTGCGGAGCGTGAGCGAGCCCGATCACGTGGCGGTGTACGTCGACCCCGTCTGCCCCTTCGCGTGGCTCGCGCTGGGCTGGCTGCGCGAGGTCGCCCGGCAGCGCCCGCTCGACCTCGAGGTGCGGCGGATGAGCCTGGCGGTCCTCAACGGCGAGGACCCGGTCGCCCCGGCGCGCGGCGAGGACAGCGCCTGGCGGCCCGCCCGGGTCGGCGCGCGGCTCGTCGCGGAGCGCGGGGAGGACGCCTGGGCGGGGTTCGTCGAGGCGTTCGGCACCCGCTTCCACGACCAGGGGCTGCGCGGGCGCGACCGGGTGCTCCGCGAGGTGTGCGACGAGCTCGGCGACCCCGACCTCTACGCCGCCGCCGACCGCACCGACCTCGACGACGACGTCCGCGCCCGCCACGACGAGGGCATGGCACCGGTCGGCCTCGACGTCGGCACGCCCACCCTGCACGTCACGACCGCCCGCGGCGCCGTCGCGTTCTTCGGCCCGGTCCTCGAGCGCGCCCTGCGCGGGCAGGAGGCGCTCGACGCCTTCGACGGCGCCGTGCTGCTGGCCGGCGTGCCCGGGTTCACCGAGCTCAAGCGCACCCGCAGCGGAGAGATCGACTTCGGCTAGGGCGTCGGCGTCGAGCAGACCAGACCCGTCGGGCAGTTGGCCGGGTTGTACTCCGAGGGCCGCGACGTCGGCGCCGTCGTGTGGTGGGTCGACGAGGGGTGGGTGCCGCTGTGCTCCGTGGGGTGCCCGCCCTCGTGGCTCGTGCCGCCGCCGGACCCGCCGGACGGCGCCGACTCGCTGCTGGTGTCACAGGCCGAGAGCGTCAGCACCGCGGCGCACGAGAGCATCGCCAGGAGGCCCGCGGCGGAGCGCCGCCGGGCGGAGGACGGGGGAGCGGACACGGCGGCCTCCGGTGATCATCGACGTCGACGCCGTGACGCTACGCAATCGTCACACCGGACGAAGCGGCCGAACGAGTGAGCAGATCAGGCTTCGGCGAGGTCCGCGCCGTCGAACGACGCACCCTCGGTGAACCACGGGGCGATGCGGTTGTCGAACAGGGTGAGCGCCGACCCGATCGCCATGTGCATGTCCAGGTACTTGTACGTCCCGAGGCGTCCGCCGAAGAGCACGCGCCGGTTGGTCGCCTCCTTCCGGGCGAGCTCGCGGTAGCGCTCGAGCTTGGCACGGTCCTCGGGGGTGTTGATCGGGTAGTACGGCTCGTCGCCGTGCTGGGCGAAGCGCGAGTACTCCCGGACGATGACCGTCTTGTCCTTCGGGTAGGACGTCCGCTCGGGGTGAAAGTGCCGGAACTCGTGGATGCGCGTGAACGGCACGTCCCGGTCGGCGTAGTTCATGACCGGCGTGCCCTGGTAGTCGCCGGTGGTGGTGAGGACCTCGGGCTCGAAGTCGAGCGTCCGCCAGCCGAGCTCGCCCTCGCTGTAGTCGAAGTAGCGGTCGAGCGGGCCGGTGTAGACCGTCGGGACGTCGGCCGGCAGGCGGTCGCGCAGGTCGAACCAGTCGGTGTCGAGGAGGACCTCGATGTTCGGGTGGTCGGCCATCCGCTCGAGCCACGCCGTGTAGCCGTCGACCGGGAGGCCCTCGTAGGTGTCGGAGAAGTACCGGTTGTCGAAGGTGTAGCGCACCGGCAGGCGCGAGACGATCGACGCCGGCAGGTTCTTCGGGTCGGTCTGCCACTGCTTGGCCGTGTAGCCCTCGAAGAAGGCCTCGTAGAGCGGCCGACCGACGAGCGCGACGCCCTTCTCCTCGAAGTTCTGCGCGTCCGCGACGTCGATCTCGGCGGCGTGCTCGGCCACCCAGGCGCGCGCCTCGTCGGGCGTCATCGCGCGGCCCGCGTACTCGCAGATCGTCGCGAGGTTCACCGGCATCGGGTAGACGCGGCCCTCGTAGATCGTGAAGACGCGGTGCTGGTAGCCGGTGAAGTCCGTGAAGCGGTTGACGTAGTCCCACACCCGCTTGTTCGAGGTGTGGAACAGGTGCGCTCCGTAGCGGTGGACCTCGATCCCGGTCTCGGGGTCGGGCTCGGAGTAGGCGTTGCCGCCGAGGTGGGACCGACGCTCGACCACCAGGACGCGCTTGTCGAGCTCGGTCGCGGCCCGCTCGGCCACGGTCAGGCCGAAGAAGCCCGAGCCGACGACGACGAGGTCCGGTTCCACAGCCATGCGACCGACGGTAGCCGGGGCGGTGGGTCAGGCCGGGCGCGGGTATCCGGCGACATGCCCACCGTCACCCGCACCGTGCACTCCCCCGCGCCCGTCGGCACCGTGCAGGCCTACCTGCGCGACTTCACGAACGCCGAGGAGTGGGACGCCGGGACGATCTCCTGCACGCCGGTCGACGACACCCCGCTCGGCGTGGGCAAGCAGTGGCGCAACGTCTCGGAGTTCCGCGGGCGCGAGACCACGCTGATCTACACACTCGAGCGCGACGACCCCGGCCACCTGCGCATCGTGGGGCGCAACAAGACGGTGACCAGCGAGGACGACCTGGTCCTCACCGCCGACGGCCCCGGGACCACGCTGACCTACACCGCGACGTTCACCTTCCACGGCCTCGCCAAGCTCGCCACCCCGCTGCTCGTGCCGGCGCTGGGGAGCCTCGGCGACGAGGCGCAGCGGACCCTGCAGGCAGCGCTGGAGAAGCTCCCGGTGACCTAGGACGAGGAGGAGGGCCCGCCGGCGCGCCGTGACCTCGTTGTTACCTTCAGCGGGCGATGCGCCGGTTCAGCTGGGACCTCATCCGCGTCGCCTGCGTCCTGATGGTCGTCCTGTACCACTCGACGCAGGTGGTGCCGGACAACTATCCCGACCTCGTCGACCGGCGGTTCGTCTTCCCGCACCAGATCGGCGCGAGCCTGCTGCTGGTGGTCTCCGCCTACTTCGTCTGCGCGTCGCTGCGCCGCCACGGCGTGGCGCGCTGGTGGGTCGGGCGGCTCGCCCGGCTGCTGCCCGGCTTCGTCGCGGCCACGCTGCTCGCCTACGTCGCGGCCGACGTCCTCACCCCCGGCGGGCCGGAGCCGACGCTGCGCGACCTCGCGGCGAACCTGCTGATGCTGTGGAACTGGGACCGCACCTGGGGCTACCTGGACGGCTCCTACTGGACGATCCCGCTGCAGCTGCTGGCGTTCACGGCCGCGGCGCTGCTGTGGCGCCGCCGCTGGGGCAGCGGGGTCCGCCTGCGGGTCGTGCTCTGGGTCGCCGCCCTCCTCCCGATGGCGCAGCTGCCGCTCAAGGCGATCGCGCCACCGGTCTACGGCGTGCTCGTCGACGGTCTCGGCTTCCACCGGATGCACCTGTTCGTCGCCGGCGTCGCGATCTTCCTGTGCGCCCGGTGGCGGCTGGGGGTCCCGCACGCCGCCGCGCTGCTGGGGACGTGCACCGCGGCGCAGTTCGTGCACGGCGGCATCGACGCCTCCGGCGCGCTGATCGGCGACCGCATCGCGGTGGCGGGCGTCGGGGTCGGGATGGCGGCCATGCTGCTCGCGGCCAGCGGCCCCGACTGGGACTGGCTCGTGCCGTCCGCCGTCCGGCCCGTCGTGACGTGGTTGGCGGGGATCTCCTACGGCGTCTTCCTCGTCCACCAGACGCTCGGCATGGTGCTCATGCGCCGCCTGCAGATGATCGGCGTCGGTCCCACGCTGCAGACCGTCGCGATGCTGCTCCAGGCCGTCCTCGTCGGATGGCTGCTGACCCGGCTGGTCGAGCGGCCCGCGCACCGGCAGCTCATGGCGGCGTTCGACCGCCGGACGGTCCGGCCGGTGGTCCTGCCCGCGCCCGTCTCTGCCCCGGTGCCCGTGGCCGCGGCGGCAGCCGACCGGACCGGCTGAGCAGGGGATCGTTACCGTTCTGTGACCTCTGCTGGTTCTCCGACCTGGGGTTTCCCGGGCGGGACTGTCGGGGGTCGGTTCTAGCGTTCTTCCCGTGAGCGTGGAGCAGGATCAGCGGCCTGGGCTGGCGGCCCGGCTTGCTGGTCATGCCCCGGACGCTGGTCTGCACGCGCTGCTCGACACCGTCGACCCGGCCGGGTTGGACGGCCCGGAGCTGGCCGCTTATGTGCGGGCGCGGTTCGCGGTGCACAACCGCGCCGAGGCCCAACTGCTGGCCGGGCTGCGCGAGCTCGGGCTGGCGGTGGAGGACGCCGACGGGCGCCCGCGGCGGTTGCCGAGCTCGGACGAGTTCTCCGGCGACGAGGTCGCCGGCGTGCTGGGCTGCTCACGCACCATGGCGGCCCGTCGCCTGGCCCTGGCCGAGGACCTGTTCTCGCGGTTGCCGGCGCTGGGCGCGGCGTTGTGGCGCGGCGTGTTGGACGAGTCCAAGGTCCGGGCGATCAGCGAGTGTGTCGCCGACCTGTCCGCCGACCACGCCCGGCTGGCGGTGGCCGAGGTCCTCGACGAGGCCGCCGAACTGCCGGTGATGGCGCTGCGCGAACGGGTCACCGAGATCGCGCTGGCGCTCGACCCGGACTGGGCCGAGCGCCGCCGCCGACGGGCGGAGGCGCGCGGGCGGTTGGAGCTGCGGGCGAACCCGTCGGGGACGGCGACGCTGTCGTTCGTCGACGCCCCGTCCCCGGAGGGGATCGCGTCGACCTCGCGGGTCGAGGCGGTGGCGGCGCAGCTTCGGGCGGCGGGGGTGCTGACCCCGATCAACCGGCTGCGCATGCAGGTCGGGATGCGGTTGCTCAACGGGTCCACCGCCGGGATGACCGACCCGGAAGTGGTCGCCCTGCTGACCGCGGAGTACCACGCCGCGAACGACCCCGACGACCCCGACGATGGGCCCGACGGTGACGGGACCGGCGGCCCCGCCGATCCCGACCCCGACGACGACGGCCCCGACGACGACGGCCCCGACGAGGGCGGGCCCGACGAGGGCGGGCCCGACGAGGGCGGGCCCGACGAGGGCGGGCCCGACGAGGGCGGGCCCGACGAGGGCGGGCCCGAGGACAGCGCGCCGGACAGCGGACCGGATAGCGGCGACGGCGGGCCGGGCGGCGAGCCCGAGGGCCGTGACGGCGGACCGGATAGCGAGCCCGACGGCGGGCCGGTGGACGAGGGCCCCGGCGACGGGCCGGCCAGTGGTCGCCACGCCCTCGCCCTCGTCGTGGCGCCGCGGTCCTCCGGCCAGGGCGTCCTGGACCTCCCCGACCTCCCCCATCAGTCCGGCCGGCCCGGCCGGCCCTGCCCGCTGGGCGAGTCCGAGCCGGTGGTCGAGCCCGAGCCGGTGGAGCGGCGGTCCGGGCGGGTGCGCCACGGCACCGTCGAAGTCCGCCTGCGGCTCACGACCGCGCTCGGACTCGACCAACACCCCGCCACCGTGCCTGGTTTCGGGGCGGTCACCGCCCCCGTCGCCCGCGACCTGATCGCCCACCGCCACCGCGGGGAGTGGCGGGTCGTGCTCGTCGACGACGACGGGCACCTCCAGCACGTCCTGCTCGCCCGCAGCCGACCCACCCGCCCCCGCAACCAGACTCGGGTGCGGGGGCGGGCACCGGGCGCGACCCGGACCGGCGCCATCGTCGAACTCCACGTTCCGACGACACTCGTCGCCGCCCTGGACCCCGACGATCACCCCGAATGGGCCGGGCTACTCGCCGAGCTCCACGCCCGGCTCACCGACCTCCAGCACACCGGGCGGCTCGGGCTACCCCCCGACGCCGACTCAGGGCCCGACCAGTGGCGGCGCCGCCGGCCCGGGGCCGAAGCCGAACGCTGGACCCGCGCCCGCGACCGGCACTGCATCGTCCCCTGGTGCCGCCGCCCCGCGCACCGCGCCGAGATCGACCACACCCGCGACCACGCCCACAGCGGCCCCACCGTCACCTGGAACCTCGGCGCCTGGTGCAGCCACGACCACCGCGCCAAACACCACGCCGGCTGGCACGTCCGCCAACCCCTACCCGGCTGGTTCATCATCCGCACCCGCGCCGGGATCACCCACACCACCCGACCACCACGCATCCTGCGACCACTCCCAACACCCAACCCGGCGCAGCGCCCGCGACCACTCCCCGACGACGGCTGCCCGGACCAGGACACCGAGCACCTCGACGACTGGCGCCGACGCTTCGCCGCCAAATTCGGCGGCCCCCGCGACACCACGACCGCGAGCACCCCGCCGCCCGTCACCCACGACCCCGACGACCCGCCGCCCTTCTGAGGACCGGGATCGACGAACTCGCGGACCGGACCGGCACCGGCGCCTCGGTCAGGAAGGGATCGTCGGGCGGTGCCCCGCCCACGGCGTCGCGCGCTCGAGGTCGGCGGCCAGCGCGATCAGCCTCGACTCCCCGGCGTACGGGGCCACGATCTGGACCCCGATCGGCCAGCCCTCCTCGGTCCGTCCCAGCGGCAGCGAGATCGCCGGATTGCCGGTGACGTTCGACAGCGCCGTGAAGCCGGCCGTCGAGAAGATGTGGTCGTACCAGCCGCGCGCGTCCCGCGAGGGGTCGTTCTGGTCGAGGTACCCCAGCGGCGTGTTCGGCACGTTCATCGTCGGCGTGAGGATCACGTCGTAGCGCTGGTGGAAGGCGGCGACGGCGCGGCGGGTCGCGTTGAAGACGCGGTCGGCGGCGTACAGGTCGCCGGCCCGCAGGGTGCGGCCGTGCTCGGCGCACGCGAGCGTCGCCGCCTCGAGGGTGTCGGGCCCCGGGGTGACGCCGAGCGCGCCGGCGAGCACGTCGACGCCGTCGGCGAGGAAGCTCGTCCAGCCGACCAGGTTGGCGTCGTCGAAGGCCGCCGCGTCCAGCTCCGGGCCGGCGATCTCGACGGTGTGGCCCAGGCCCTCGAGCGTGCGCGCGGCCGCCTCCGTCGCCTCGACGCAGCGCGGGTCGACCGACCCGTGGCCGGAGAACGGCGTGGTCCACAACGCCACGCGCAGCGGACGGCTCCCCGCGCCCACCTCGTCGGCGTAGGGGCGTGCCGGGTCGGGCAGCAGGTAGCGGTCGCCGGGCTCGGCGCCGTGGACGGCGTCGAGGAGGCCGGCGGTGTCGCGGACGGTGCGGGTCACGGCGAACTCGACGCCCATGCCGAGGAGGGGGTCGGAGTAGTCGGGACCCGGCGAGGTGCGGCCCTGGCTGGGCTTCAGGCCGACCAGCCCGCAGGCCGCCGCGGGGATGCGGATGGAGCCGCCGCCGTCGTTGGCGTGCCCGACCGGCAGCGCCCGCGCGGCCACGAGCGCCGCGGAGCCGCCCGACGACCCGCCGGGGCTGCGGGTGGTGTCCCAGGGGTTGCGGGTCGGACCGTTCGCGACCGACTCGGTGGTCGCGTTGAAGCCCAGCTCCGGGGTGGCGGTGAGCCCGAGGGTCGCGAGGCCGGCGCGGCGGAAGCGGGCCATGAGGTGGGTGTCCGCCGGCATCGGCACCCCGTCGCCGAGCAGGCGCGTCCCGGCCCGCTGCGGCACGCCGGCCGCGTGGACGATCAGGTCCTTGATCACGAACGGCACCCCGGCGAACGGCCCGTCCGCGGCGTGCTCCAGCGGCGCCTCGAAGCGCTCGCCGACCAGCGCGTTGAGGTGGGGGTTCACGGCGTCGATCGCGGCGGTCGCGGCGTCGCGCGCCTCGTCGGCGCCGACCTCGCCCTTGCTCAGCAGCTCGGCCAGGCCGGTGGCGTCCAGCTCGGCGTACTCCTCGGGTGTCATGGCCGCAGATGCTGCGTCGTAGGGGGCCCGCGCGCATCGGTCGATTGACGGATCCGCTGGTCACGCGGGCCCCGGTCCGCGTAGCTTCCGAAGCATGTCCGCGGTCGCGGCCGCCCGCGAGCTGCGGGCGTTCCTCCGGCGCCACGGGAGCCGTTCGCCGGGCGCCGCCCGCGCCGTGCTCGACGGGCTCGCCGACGTCGTGCCCGCCGACTGCGCCGCCCTGTCCGTCGCCGACCCGGTGACCGGCGGCCACCGCACGCTCGCCTCGTCCTACCCGGCCACGATCACCGACGTCATCGACACGCGGATGCACACCGACCGCCTCTTCACGGTCGTGCGGGACGGCGGGCAGGCCGTGCGGGTCCGCGACCTCGCCCCGTCCCGGCGCCGCGGCGAGATCTTCGAGCGGATCATCCTCCCGCACGGCTTCCGCGACGGCCTGACGCTCTGCCTCTTCGCCGCCGACGACCGCTACGTCGGCATGCTCAACGCCAGCACCCTCGACGCGCGGCACCCCGACGACGACACGGTCGCGCTGCTCGAGCTGCTGGCCCCCGACCTCGCCGCCGCCCTCGACCCCGTGCCGGCGCCCCGCGCGCGGACCGGGACCCTCGGCGCCGACGGCACGGACGGGCTGCTCGTCGAGCCCGGCGGCCGCGTGGTCGCGCTCTCGGCGGGGGCGCGCCCGGAGCTGGTCCGGGCGCGGCTCGCGGGTCTCGTCGACGCGCTCCGCGCCGGTGCGCCCGCCCCCGGCCCCCTCCTGCTCGTCACGGGCTCGGGCGAGGTCGTCGGCGTGGAGCTGCACGCCACGGCCCGCGGGGTCCTCGTCCTGCACCGCGCCGCCGCCCCGCCCGCCGGCCTGACCGTGCGCGAGCTCGAGGTGCTCGACGGCGTCGGCCACGGCCTGAGCAACCCGGAGATCGGCGCCCGGCTCGGGATCCGGCCGCGCACCGTCGCCACCCACGTCGAGCACGTGCTGGCCAAGACCGGCGCGCGCAACCGGGCGGCCGCGGCCCGGTGCGCCGCGCGCTGGGGCCTGGTGACCGGCTAGGGGCAGCTCGGCACCGCGGGCCCCACGCCGAGGCGCCCGGCCATCCACGGCAGGGAATCGGAGAACGCCTGGGAGAACAGCGCGAACGTGTGCCCGCCGCCGGGGACGACCACCTCGCACGTCGCGATCCCCGCCCGCCGCGCCGCGGGCACGACCGTGTCGAGCGCCGCGGACGGCTCGGGGTCGGCGTCGCCCACCTCGAACCAGCCGCCGAGCCCGTCGTACCGGCGCCCGGCGAGCAGCGCCGCGGGCTCGTGGGCGAGGAAGGCCTGCTGCGAGCCCCCGAAGAGCTGGGCGACCGCCGAGGCGGTGTCGGCGTTCGTGTCGCCGGCCCGGGGGCCGGCCAGACCGGCGTAGTCGCCGAACGTCGCGAACAGGTCCGGGTGGCGCAGGGCGAGCATCAGCGAGCACGACCCGCCCTCGGACAGGCCCGCCACCGCCCAGGTCCGCCCGGGCGCCGCGGCGTGGAAGACGTCCTGGACGAAGCGCGGGACGTCGGCGGTCAGGTAGGTCTCGACCCGCCCGCCGGGGCCGTCGACGCACTCGCTGTCGCCGTCGATGGTGCCGTTGACGTCGGGCATGACGAGGATCGGCGCGGTGCCGCCGTGCGCGGCCGCGTACTCGTCGGCGGTCGCCCCGGCCTGGCCACCGTCCAGCCAGTCCTGCGGCGTGCCGGGGGTGCCGTGCAGCAGCATCACCACCGGCAGCGTCGGGCGCGGGCGCGCGAACCACGCCGGCGGCACCCACACCGTCGCCGGCCGGCCGGTGAAGCCCGACACCTTGCCGGGGATCTCCATCGACGTGACGACCCCGCGGTCGGGCCGCGAGGTCCGTGCCAGCAGCGCCGCGAGCTCCACCTCGTCGGACGGCGGCAGGCCGATCACGTCGCCGAGCGTGCGGAAGTAGTCGAAGTGCGCGTTGATCCCCGCGCCGGACCCGAGCAGCACCAGCACCGTCGTCACCGACACGAGCGCGACCTTGCCGAACCGGCTGATCCGGCCCAGCCGGTTGCGCATGACCAGCACCAGCCCGACGACCACGAACAGCGCGATGATCGCGCCCGCGCCGAGGAACGAGTCGGTCGTGATGTCGATCTCGCCGATGCTGTCGACGGTCACGCCGGCACCGAGACCTCGTCGCCGGAGCCGGAGCCGGAGCCGGAGCCGGAGTCGCGCCGCGCCCGCCGGCGGGCCATCGCCGCGAACACGAACGGCGGCGCGGACAGCACCACGACCGCGACGGCGAGCAGGCCGACGTAGGTGACCGTGCTGCCCGTGGCGAGCTGGCCGGGCGGCACGAACCCGAGCACGAACGCGACCAGGCAGCCGACCAGTCCGATGCCGCCGACGGCGTAGACGCCGGGCAGGCCGCCGGGGATCCGGTACGGCCGGGGCGTGTCGGGCTGGACGTGCCGCAGGCGCACGACGGCCGCGAACATCAGCGCGTACATGATGATCACGATCTGCGCGGTCACCGCGGAGAGCATCCAGTACGAGGTGCTGACGCTCGGCACCAGGAGGAACAGCAGCGTGAACACGGTGCCCGCCGCGCCCTGGATGAGCAGCAGCGCGACCGGCACCCCGTGGGCGTTGAGCCGGCCCAGCCGCGGCGGGACCGAGCCCTGCGCGGCGACGGCGGCGACGCCGTTGGCGGGCCCGAGGATCCACGGCGCGAGGTGGGCGATGCCCCCGAAGGCGACGACCAGCGCGAGCGGCGCGACGGCCCACCCGAGCCCGAGGCGGTCGAGCACACGGGAGAACAGCTCCATGGTCCCGCTGACCAGGCTGATCTCGCTCGCGGGCACGACCATCGCGAGGAAGAGCGAGCCCAGCACCGAGAACACCACGACCACCCCGACGCACAGGGCGATCGCCCGCGGCACCGTGCGTCCCGGGTCGCGGGTGTCGCGCGCGTGGAAGCCTGCCATCTCCATGCCGGTGAACAGCAGGATGATCCCGCCGAGGAACGCGAGGTTGTTCAGCTCCACGTCGGGCACGAGTGCGCCGGCCGAGAACGGGATCTCGCTGGGGTTGCCCTGCGCCAGGTACGCCGCGGCGAGCACCACGACGCCGATCGCCGGCACGATCGAGCCCGCCACCGTGCCCACCGAGCCGATCCAGGACGACGTGCCCACCCCGCGCAGGCTCACGATCGTCGTGGCCCAGAAGAAGGCGAGCATCACCACGACGAGGAACACCTTGTCGGTGGCCAGCGACGGGTCGAGGGCGTAGGCGAGGCTCGCGGCCATGAACGACAGGACCGTGGGGAACCAGGCGACGTTCTCGGCGTAGTCGCACCAGACCGCGAGGAAGCCCGCGCGCTCGCCGAAGGCCTCCTTGACCCAGGCGTAGACCCCGCCGTCGCGCGGCCACCCGGTGCCGAGCTCGGCGGCGACCATCGCGATCGGCACGAGGAACACGACGATCGAGAGCGCGAACAGCGCCAGCATCGACCAGCCGTACTCGGCCATGACGGGCAGGTTGCGCACGCTGACGATCGCCGCGATGTTGATCATCGCCAGGGCCAGCACGCCGAGCTTGACGTTCACGCAGCGCCTTTCGCGAGCAGCATCGCGTCGATCCGGTCGGCGACCACGTCCTCCGCGCCGCCCTGCACCACCACGACCAGGTCGCCGTAGGTGCGCACCGTGGACGACGCCCGCGGGCGCCCGACCCCGGAGATGCTGCGCGCCGCCGCGTCGCGGTCGCCGTCGTCGGCGAAGGCGTCGGCCTGCACGGTCGCGGTCTCGCCGTCGCGGCACTGCACCGCGACGACCAGGGTGCGCGCGGCGACGGCGTCGGTCGCGAGGGGGTCGGGCAGGTCGGTGCGGGAGCAGACGACGAGCCCGGCGGCGGTGATGTCGGCCTGCAGCGCGTCGAGCGCGCCCGCCCCGCGCGGCCCGGCCGGCGTCCTCTTCCCGCTCGCGTCGGCGAGGACCACGACGGTCACGACCACCGCCAGCGCCATCGCGACGAGCACCACGACGAGCACGACGTCGCCGAACCCGTTGCCCCGCGTGCGCCGGGGGTGGCGCTCGATGACGCTCATGCCGCTGTCCACATGGCGGCAGTTCCGCTGCGCTTCATGCCGCGGTCCACATGGCGACAGTTCCGCTGCGCTTCATGCCGCGGCCCACATGGCGGCAGTTCCGCTGCGCTTCATGCCGCGGTCCACATGGCGGCAGTTCCGCTGCGCTTCATGCCGCGGTCGCTGCGGGTGTCTCACCCGACGGCGAGGGCGCGCCCCCGACGGCGGCCGGCACGAACATCGGGCCGAGTCCCGGCACGGCGAGGAAGCCCTCGGCGCCCGCGTAGAGCAGGCCGACGCGCGGCAGGTCGGCCGGGCTGCGATAGGCGAGCACCCGGGGCAGCCACTGAGGGCCGAACTTCTCGTTGAAGTCGTGCAGCGAGCGGACCTGGAAGAACGGGTTCAGCACGCCCACCGCGCGCCGCGCGAGCTTCTGCGTCGCGGTGAACGGCACGTCCTCGGCGAACAGCCGTCCCCACATCGCGAAGTTCATCGACAGCCGCGTCACGCCCCGCTCGGCCAGCGCCAGGGCGCTCTTCGCGATGAGGAACTCGGTCATGCCGTTGGGTGCGCCCGGGTCGTGGCGCATGAGGTCGAGCGTGTAGCCGAACGTCGTGCCGGTGGCGGGCCCGCCGTAGGCCGGCACGAGCCGCAGGAAGCCGCCCGGCACCCCGTCGGCGTCGAGCGCGACGCAGAGCAGGAAGTCGCTGTTGGCCGCGGAGCCGGTGATGTCCTGCGACAGCGACATCGTGAACCCGCGCTCGGGGTTCTTCCCGCGCCACTTCTCCGAGATCGCGTTCAGGGCCTCCACCAGCTTCGGCGACGCCGCCGACTCGGCGATCAGCTGGAACCGGTGCGTGCGCTCGACCCGGCGCACCGCGGCGCGGACACTCTTGCGCTCGCGGCCCTCCAGCGTGAACGACGGGCAGTCGATGATCGCCTCGTCGCCCAGGTAGAACGACCGGAACCCCCGCGAGGCGAGCAGGCCGCCCTCGCGGGTGTCCTCCTCGCGGGCGGCCAGGAACGCCGGGGTCCAGGCGCGCTGGGCGCACATGGCGAGGAACTCGTCGACGACGGCGGGCAGCGAGGCCTCGTCGCCGATCGGGTCGCCGGCCGCGAGCGCGTACCCGCCGAGGTAGGTGTAGGCGATCATGGCGCGGCCGTCGGAGCCGAAGAAGAAGCTCTTGTCGTCGCGCAGGGCGAAGGCGGCGAGGGTGTCCCAGCCGTAGGTGTGCACCAGCGTCTCGGCGCGGGTCCAGTCGTCGCGGGTGTGCGGGTCGCGCGCCGTCAGCGGGCGGAACACCAGCACCAGGAACACGACGAGCCCGACGACGCCGAGCGCGAGCAGCGCGGCGGGGAACGTCTCGGCGAACACCCGGCGGTCGAACGTGTAGGGCCCGTCGACCCCGACCAGCCCGCCGACGATCGTCTCCAGGCCGCCGCCGAGGGTCAGCGACGGCGTCATCCGCCCGCTCTGCAGGCCGAGCGAGACGAAGCCGAACGCCAGCACGCAGGCGAGGTAGATCGGCACGAACCGCACCAGCCGCAGCAGCGACGGCGGGTCGCCCGGCGCCCGGAACTGCCCGCGCGCGACCACGAGCAGCACCAGCAGCGCGACGCTGATCGCGAGGCCGACCTGGTGCGGCCCCTTGAGCACGTGGGCGAGCACCGCCAGCGCGGAGAGCGCGACGGCCACCCGCCAGGCGGCCCGCTTGCGCTTGGCGAGCTGGTCGGCGAGCAGGATCAGCAGCAGCCCGATCGCGGCGGAGAGCACGTGGCCGGTGACCGCGAACCACGGCGGGACGAGGTCGAGGTTCACCCGGTCGCCGAGGCGCTCGTGGACGATCGGCATGTGCACCAGCAGGTGCAGCAGTCCGGCGAGCGCGGTGAGCCCGGCGATGAGGGTGACCGTCCACGGCCGCTTCGGCGGGCCCTCGTCGGGCGTCGCCGAGGCGACCGCCACCGGGCTCGACGGGGCCGGGGGTGCGAGCGCCGCGGCCGGCAGGGGCGTCGGCGGCAGCACCGGGCGGTGGGCGCCGCCGGGACCGCCGCCGGGCGGCGGGGCGAACTCGGGGCGCAGGGTCGGGAAGAGGATGACCTCGCGGATCGAGTCGACGCTGGCCAGCAGCATCACCAGCCGGTCGATGCCGATGCCGAGCCCGCCGGTGGGCGGCATGCCGTACTCGAGGGCGCGGACGTAGTCGAGGTCGATGTCGCCGGCCTCGGGGTCGCCGTTGCGCTTGGCCTGCGCCTCGTCGGAGAAGGCCGCCATCTGCTCGACCGGGTCGTTCTGCTCGGAGTAGGCGTTGCACAGCTCGAAGCCGGCGACGATCAGCTCGAAGCGCTCGCTGTACGCCGGGTCCTCGCGGTGGGCGCGCGCCAGCGGGGAGACCTCGCGCGGGTAGTCGATGCAGAAGACGGGGCCGACGACGTCGTGCTGGACGCGCTCGTCGTAGACCTCCTTCATCATCCGGCCCGCGCCCCAGCCCTGCTCCCAGGCGATGCCGAGGCGGTCGAGCGCGGCCCGCGCGTCCTCGACCGGCATCGTCGGGTGCATGGTCTCGCCGGTCTTCTCGCTGATCATGTCGGCGAAGCGCCTGCGCGGCCACGGCGGCCGGACGTCGATCTCCTGGCCCTGGTACCGGACGGTGAGGTCGTCGCCGAGGGCGGCGTGCGCGGCGGCGACGACCATGCCCTCGGTCAGGTCCATCATGTCGTGGTAGTCGGCGAACGCCTGGTAGGCCTCGAGCATCGTGAACTCGGGGTTGTGCCGGGTGTCGACGCCCTCGTTGCGGAACACCCGCCCGAGCTCGAAGACGCGCTCCATCCCGCCGACGATCAGGCGCTTGAGGTGCAGCTCGAGCGCGATGCGCAGATACATGTCGAGGTCGAGCGCGTTGTGGTGGGTCACGAACGGCCGCGCCGACGCCCCGCCCTGGATGCTCTGCAGCACCGGGCCCTCGACCTCGGTGAAGCCCTGCTCGGCGAGGTGGTTGCGGATGGCGCGCACGGCGGCGTGGCGGATGCGGAAGATCTCGCGGGTGCGCTCGTTGACCTGCAGGTCGGCGTAGCGCTGGCGGTAGCGCGTCTCGACGTCGGCGAGGCCGTGGTGCCCGCCGGCGGGCGGGCGCAGGGCCTTCGCCAGCAGGGCGCACTGCTCGACGCGGATCGAGAGCTCGCCGCGCTTCGTGGTCATGACCCGGCCCCGGACGCCGACCCAGTCGCCGCGGTCGAGGTCGTCGATCGCGACGTGGGCGTCGTGCCCGACCACCGCGGTGTCGACGAACAGCTGCATGCTGCCGGTGCGGTCGCGCAGCGTGCCGAAGCTCAGGCCGCCCTGGCGCCGCAGGCCGGTGAGGCGCCCGGCGACCCACACCTCCTCGTCGGTGACCGTGTCCGGCGCGAGGTCGGCGTGGGCGGCACGGAGATCGGCGAGCGCGTGGTCGACCGGCCAGCGGTACGGCTCGGTCTCCCCCGCGGCGCGGCGGGCGGCGAGCTTGGCCGACCGGATGTCCTGCTGGCCGAGGTGCACGCCGTGGTCGGCACCGTCGTCGTCGGTGTGCTCGGCCGGCGCCTCGGTGTCGGTGTGCCCGTCCATCTCAGCGAGCCCCCTCCTGCTCCCTCGTGTCGACTTCCGGCGTCGGGCCCTCCGGAGCGTCGGGGTTCGGCTCGTCCTGGTGCGGCTCGTCGGGGTTCGGCTTGCCGGCCACCGCCTCCACCAGGGCGTTCCAGCGCCGCCGCTCGCGCTCGGGGAAGCGCTTGCGGCTGCGCGCGGCCTTCTTCGATCCCTCGGGGTAGCGCCAGCGCGCCCAGGGAGAGGTCGGGCGGGCCAGGCGCACCGCACCGACCAGCGCGACGACGGGCACGAGCACCCCGAGCAGGCCGAGCAGCGGGCGGCCCTTGAACAGGGCGATGACGGCGAGCAGGCCGTTGACCACGATCGTCGTGACGAGGGCCTCGACCCCGTCGGCGGTGCTGGAGTCGAACGGGTTGGCGCCGACCACCAGGAGGGCCATCAGCGCGCCGACGACGAGGACGGCGTCGACGGAGATGCGCCCCTCGCGCTCCCAGTAGACGTCGGAGAGGTGCAGCCAGAGCGCGAACTCGTCGAGGGTCAGCGCGGCGCCCGCCCCGAACGCGGCGGCGAGGACGTAGAGCCACGGCGGATCGGGCTGGTAGGTGAACTCGCCGATGCCCGCGAGCAGCATGAGGAAGATGCCGTGCACCAGGTGGTGCAGGTGGACACCGCCCACCGCCTGGTTGCGGAACGGCCCCTTCCCGGCGCGGATCATCCGGACGATCACGCGCGTGGCGAGGAAGACGACGACGAAGGAGCCGAGCATCCAGGCCGCGCCGGCCCGGGCCTCGATGTCGAGCGACAGGTCAAGGGTCACGGGGTCGCCACCTCACGATCGGCGGGTTCCGGCGTCGCCGCGGCCGCGGCCGACGAGCGCGAGAGGGCCGCGGTGGCCACGACCATGAGCACCACCAGCAGGCCGATGAGGAACCACTCGGGCCCGTCGGCGCGGACCTGCTCGAAGAGCACGACGACGCCGAGCACCGCGGCGACGATCGGCTCCCCGACGGTCACCGCAGGCAGCGACGCCGCGAGCGGGCCGGCACCGAACGCCGCCTGCTGCAGCAGCGTGCCGCCGAGCACGGCGGCGACCAGCGCCCAGGTCTCCCAGGACGTCAGCAGCTCGACGGGGCCGTCGCCGAGGGCGTCCACGACGGACTTGGTCAGCGCCGCGACCAGGCCGTAGGCCAGCCCCGTGGCCACCGCGAGCAGCGCGGCGCGGCGCGGACCACGCTTGCGCCCGGCCAGCAGCACGCACCCGGCGAGCACGGCGAGCAGGACCACCAGCGCGGGCAGCCAGTGGTGCAGCGGCGCGCGGTCGCGGCCCGCCGTCGGCTCCCCGACGACGACGAACAGCGCCAGCGCCGCGACGAGTACGAGCGCCCACCGCACCTCGCTGCGCCCGATGCGCCGCCCGGTCAGGCGCGCCTCGAGCGGGAGCGCGAACAGCACGGTGGTGACGAGCAGCGGCTGGACCAGCAGCAACGACCCCACGCCGAGCGCCGCGGCCTGGACGACGAAGCCGCCGGTGTCGCCGACCGTGCCCGCCCACCAGCGCGGGGAGCGCACGAGACGCAGGATCAGCCGCCCGCCGCGGGCCTCGTCGTCGGGGACGTCCGCGGCGGCGCCGCGCTGGGCCACGGAGGCGATCGCGAAGAGCAGGGCGGCCAGGACCGCGAGCGCGCCCGCGAGGAGCGTCACCTCGCCTCCCGATCGACCCCTGTCACCCGCCTAGTGGAGCACCGGTCGGGCACGCAAAGCGACAGGATCTTCGCGTCGTCACCCTATTGGTCGATCATGGGACGGCGCGTCTGTCGCGCGGGTGACACGACGTGGATCAGCGAGCGGGCCGTGCCGTGTTTGCGAGGATGTGCCCGATGCGCCCGACCACCGCTGTCCTGGCCACCGCCCTTCCGGCCCTGGCCCTCGCGGTCCTCGGCAGCTCCCACCCCGCGGTGCTCACCCCGGAGTCGGCGCCGTGGTGGCGCGACCTCCACGTCATCGGGCTCGTGCTCTTCCCGCTGCTCGCGCTCGGACCGTGGGCGGTCGTGCGCGCCGCGCGGCCCGCCGGCCCGGTCGGCTGGGTGCTCGAAGGTCTCGCCGTCGTGCTCGGCCTCGTCTACGCGGCCTTCTACGGTGCGCTCGACGCCCTCGCCGGCATCGGCGGCGGCCACGAGACGATGCGCGTCGGCCCGGGCCCCTGGGTGGCGGCGCTGTTCGAGATCGCCGACGCGCTCGGCATCCAGGGCGCGTACGCCTACCTCGCGGCCACCGTGCTCGCCGCGATGCTCGCGCTCGTCGCCGCGCCCGGGGCGTGGCGCGTGCTCGCCGGGGCCGGCGCGCTGTTCGCCGTCGTCGGCGCCTGGTCGTTCCTGACCAGCCACATCTACTGGCCCTACGGCGTCGCGACGATGGTCATGCTCGCGATCGGGCACACGGCCATGGCGCTCGCGGCGACCCGGCGCACCCGCCCGACCGCTCGCCGTGCGCCGCACGGCGAGCCGGACCGGACTCCCGCTACGCAGCAGTAGCTGGATCGGGTGACCCCTCGTCGGCCCCGGCCGACCGGTCCCCGACCTCACCTCGACGCGGTCCCTCCGTGTCCGATTCCATGGCGGGGTGCTCCCCCGCCTCGCCCGCCTGCGCCACGCCCTCAACGTCCGACTGGTCGGTGCCGTCGAGCGCGGCGTCACGACCGTCGTCGAGCACCGTGTGCTGCCGCGGCTGGAGGCACTCGAGGCCCGGGTGGCCCAGCAGCGCGCCGAGCTCGACGCCGCCCGCGGCGAGATCGGGGCGCTGCGCCACGACCTGGTGCAGCGCGAGATCCGCGACCGCCGCGACATGATCGCCGCCGGCGAGCGCGAGGCCGTCGACAGCAGCGCCCGCTTCGTCCGCGAGGCCATGCCCGGCGCCCGCACCCTGCCGAACCCGCTCGCGACGCTCGCGCACGCCCTCGAGCTCGCGCCCCGGCGCGGCGGGCTGGCGCTGGAGTTCGGCGTCTACTCCGGGACCACCCTGCGGGCGATCGCCGCGGCGCGCGGCGACGGCCGCGTCTACGGCTTCGACTCGTTCCAGGGCCTGCCCGAGGACTGGCGCGCCGGGTTCGGGGCCGGCACGTTCGCCGTCGCCGAGCCGCCGGAGGTCCCCGGCGCCGAGCTCGTCGTCGGCTGGTTCACCGACACGCTGCCCGGGTTCCTCGCCGAGCACCCGGACCCGGTCGACCTCCTGCACCTCGACGCCGACCTCTACTCGTCGACGGCCACCGTGCTCGAGCAGGTCGGCCCGCGCCTGCGTCCGGGCTCGGTCGTGGTCTTCGACGAGTACCTCAACCACGCGGGGTGGGAGGACGGCGAGCACCGGGCGTGGACGGAGTACGTCGCCGCCACCGGACTCGACTTCCGGTACGAGGCGTTCACCCACGACAACGAGCAGGTCGTCGTGGTCATCACCTCGACGCCGTCGCCGGTGACGCCCACCCAGCGGTCGGCGTCGCCGGGCGTCCACAGCTGACCCCGGCGCGTCGCCCCGGCGCACCCGGAGCAGCGCGGGAGGCGTCTCCTACGCTGAGACGTGGCCGACGGGTGACCGCCCGACCACGCACCGCCGGGGAGCACGCACCGATGACCGACGTCGAGACCGCCCGCACCGCCGAGGGCACGACGCGCTCCGGACGCGCCGTGGTCGCGCGCGGGCTGTACGCCGGGCCGACCGCCGACACCCCGGACGACATGTACGTGGAGATCGTGCGCGGTCGCGCCGAGCGTCGCCGGGACCGGATGCGCGTCGGCGAGTTCAGCCACGTCAGCACCAACACCTACTTCGGGCGCTTCCCCGCGAGCTACTGGCAGCGCTGGGCCACCGCCACGGAGGTGCGGTTCGAGGGCCGGTTCCGCGGTCGTGGCCGGGTCATGCTGCGCGCCTCCGACACGAACGGCGTCCCGCGCACCCTGGCCGTGCACGACACCGAGGCCGAGGACCTCGCCCTGTCGGCGACCCTCGACCGGTTCCTCGACGGCGGCGGGCTCTGGATCGAGATCACGACCGACGACGCCGAGGTCGAGCTCTCCGACGCCCGCTGGACGGTCGCGGCCCCGGCGACGCACCGGCACGCCTCGATGGTGATCTGCACGCACAACCGCCCCGTCGACTGCCTGACCACCCTGCGCACGGTCGTCGAGGACCAGGACGCCCTCGCGGTCCTCGACCGCGTCCTCGTCGTCGACCAGGGCTCCGACCGGGTCGAGGACCAGCCCGGGTACGCGGCCGTCGCCGAGGAGCTGGGCGACCGGCTCCGCTACATCACCCAGAGCAACCTCGGCGGCGCCGGCGGCTTCACCCGCGGTCTCTACGAGCTCGTCGAGCGGGGCACGGACCCGGACACCGACGTGCTGCTCATGGACGACGACGTGCGGTGCGAGCCCGAGGTCGTCGTGCGGCTCACCGCGTTCGCCCGGCACACGGCGGTACCGACCATCGTCGGGGCGCAGATGCTCAACCTGCTGCACCCGACCCAGGTCATCGCCGGGGCGGAGTGCGCGGACTTCATCGAGCTCGCGTGCGGGCGCCGGCCCGAGGGGGCCGTGGGCGAGTCGGACGTCACCGGCTACTTCCCGGACGGCACCAAGAACGTCCAGGACCGCCGCGTCGACGCCGACTACAACGGCTGGTGGGCCTGCCTCATCCCCGCCGAGGTCACTCGCGCGATCGGCTACCCGCTGCCCTTCTTCTTCCAGTGGGACGACGTCGAGTACGGCTACCGTGCCCGCGCCCACGGCTACCCGACCGTCACGCTGCCGGGCGCCGGCCTCTGGCACGCCGACTTCCAGTGGAAGGACTGGGACGACTGGCGCCGGTACTTCAACCACCGCAACGCCATGATCACGGCGGCCCTGCACTCGGACTTCCCCGTGCGCGCGATCGGCCGCACCCTGTACGACCACCTCGTCCGGTACGTCCTCGCCATGAACTACGGCCTCGCCGCCACCCTGATCAAGGCCGTGGACGACTTCCTCGCCGGCCCCGACGTCCTCGCCGACGGCGGGGTCAGCGCCGCGTTCAGCATCCAGGAGGAGCGCCGGCGCTACACCGAGACCACGCTCCACGGCGTGCACGACGTGCCCGGCCTCGCGAGCGTCGAGATGCCGATCGCCCGCGCCGGCTTCGAGCCGTCCCGCCCGGGGCTGGTGAAGCTCAAGCGCGCCGTGCAGCAGGCGACCGGGCGCGTGCCCCGGCACGGCGGCCTCATCGGCGCCGGCGAGGCCCACTGGTGGCACGTCTCCCTCTTCGACCGCGTGGCCGTGGTGGACGCCGGGGAGAACGGCGTACGGCTCCGCCGCCGCGACGCCGAGCACCTCCGGGACCTGACCCGCGAGAGCGCCCGGGTGCTGTGGCGGTTCGCTCGCGAGGGCTCCGCCGCCGCCGAGCGGTGGCGCGCGGCACGGCCCGCCCTGACCACGGCGGAGAGCTGGGGCCGGTTCTTCGGGCTCGACGACGCCGACAGCCGCTGACGTCACCCCGCGCAGTGATCCGGTCACGGTGCGGCATCCTTCGGGTGTGACCGTGCTGGGGGAACCGCGGACGGCGGACGAACGGCGCACTCCGGACCGACGGGGCGCGGTGGACGGCGGCGCCTGGCGGGCGCGGGCCCGCCGGTGGTGGCCGGCCGCGTGGGGCGCGGTGCTCGGGGCCGTGCTGTTCGCCGTCGCGCACCGCGCGATGCCCGACGACGCGCTGATCTCGCTCTCGTTCGCCCGCAACCTCGCCGAGCACGGGCAGTGGGCGCTGACGACCGGCATCGAGGTCCACACCGCGACGTCGCCGCTCAACATCTGGCTGCTCGCCGCGCTCCACCTCCTCACCGGCGGGCACGCCTTCCTCGCGGCCGGGGCCCTGCTGGCGATCACCCTCGCCGCGACCGCCCTGTGGCTGCGGGACCTCGGCGGTGACCGGGTCGCGCTGCTCGGCACCGCGCTGCTGGCGAGCTCCCCGTTGCTCGGGTCCGCGGTCGGGCTGGAGACCTACCTGGCTGTCGCCGTGCTCGTCGGCCTGGTCCGCTACGCCGCCGACGGCCGCTGGCTCCCGGCCGGGGTGCTCCTCGGCGCCGCGGTCCTGACCCGACCGGACCTGCTGGCGGCGGCGCTGGTCGCCCTCCTGGTGCTGCTCCCCGGGGCACCGCGGCTGTGGCGGGCGCTGCCGGTGGGGCTCGCCGTCGCCCTTCCCTGGCACCTGTTCGCGTGGTGGCGCTTCGGCTCGGCCTGGCCCCACACCGTCCCGATCAAGGGCAACGGCCGCGGGTGGTTCGACGGCTCCTTCTATCTCTGGAACTCGTGGCCGGACTTCTTCCTCGTCTCGTTCACCGGGGTCACGGTGGTGGCGCTGGCGACGGCCGCCGGCGGGCTCGCCGGCGCGGCGTGGTCGCTGTGGACCCGCCGGTGGGTGCCGGTGGCGCTGGCCGCGGGCGCCGTCGTGCACTTCGCCGCGCTCGGTCTGAGCCATGCGCCGCCGATGATGTACTACGCGGGCCCCCCGATCGGCGCGCTGGCGGTGGCGCTGGTGCTGGCCGCCGACACCGTGCGCTGGGGGTGGATCGTGCCCGCGGGGCTGGTCGCGGCCGGGGTGGCGGTGTCGGTGCTCCACGGCCCCGGCTGGGCCGACGGGCTCGCCCCGGTGCGGCAGAACTGGGCCACGAACCCCGAGTACGAGGCGATCGCCCGCGACCTGCCCACCGACGGCGTCGTCTACTCGAGCACCGAGATCGGGGCGCTGGCGTTCTACTGCCAGGACCGGGGGTGCACGGTGGTCGACGGGGTCCTGGCTGATCCTGGCCGGGTCGATCAGCGGTGGGTGGCGCCCTGGCGGGCCGAGCGGCCGTGGACCGCGCTGAACTACCGCCACTACCGGCCGCCGGCACCGATCCCGGCGCGGTGGCGCCTCGAGATGGGCCCGGCCGAGCCCCGCCCCGGGGACTGGCCGATCACCCGGGCCCCCGGCGTGCACCAGGTGGCCCGGCTCGTCCCGGAGGGTTGACCCCCGGACGGGGTGGTGTGGGCCTCTTCCCGGCGTAGATCGACCATCGCCCGGGTAGGAGATCGACACGACCGTTGGTGCTGGTCCGCGCGCCGTGGACGGCGATGTCCGCCCCGTCCGTCGACGCAGACCGTGTCCGCGTCGTTGCTCCGAGTGGACCCCGGTGTGCGGTGCATCGAACGGGAAGGGCACAGTCGAACGCGATGACTTCCACGGCTCACGGGTCGGCGCGGGCAGGGGGCGACGTCCCGACGGACCGCCTCGTGGCCGGCCGACGGCCCGTCGCCGCGGAGTCGGGGACCACCCGCCAGCCCAGTGACGGCTCGCGGTTCCGCCCCGAGATCGAGGGCCTGCGGGCCGTGGCGTCGCTCCTCGTGGTCGTCTACCACGTCTGGATCGGCCGGGTCTCCGGCGGCGTCGACGTGTTCTTCGCGCTCACGGGGTTCCTCGCGGCGGGCCAGCTCGTCCGCGCCGCCGAGCGGGGCGGCATCGATCTCTTCCGGCAGTGGGGCCGGACCCTGCGCCGCCTGGTCCCGCCGGCCGCGGTGGTGCTGATCGGCACGATCGTCGCGAGCCTGCTCCTCCTGCCCGAGTCGCGGTGGCCGCAGACGGTCCGCGAGGTCGTGACGTCGGCGTTCTTCGTCGAGAACTGGCAGCTGGCCGCCGACTCGGTCGACTATTACGCGGCCCACAACACCGCGAGCGTGGTCCAGCACTTCTGGTCGCTGTCGATCCAGGGCCAGTTCGCCATCGTCTTCCCCGTGGTCGTCATCGTCGCGACCCTGGCCGCCCGCCGGGCCGGGATCGCGGGGCGCCCCGCCGTCGTCGCGCTCCTCGTGTCGGCCACCGCGATCTCGCTGGTGTGGTCGGTCGTCAGCACGGCGACGGACCAGACCTACGCCTACTTCGACTCGCTCACCCGCGTCTGGGAGTTCACGCTCGGCGGGCTCCTCGCCCTCGGGATCCACCGCCTGCGCCTCCCGTCCTGGGCCGGGCTCGTCCTCGGCTGGGGCGGGCTCGCGGGGCTGGCGGCCTGCGGGATGATGCTGGACGTCGAGGCCGGCTTCCCCGGCTACCTCGCCCTGTGGCCGGTCCTGTGCGCCGCGGCGGTCATCGTCGCGGGCGACACGACGCACCACCTCGGCAGCGCGCGGTTCCTCTCGTCGCGACCGATGCAGTACCTGGGCAGCATCAGCTTCCCGCTCTACCTCTGGCACTGGCCGGTCCTCACCCTCGCCCTGGTCACCTTCCACACCGAGGAGCCCGGCCTCCGCCTCGGTCTGGCGATCATCGGCACGTCGCTGCTCCTGGCCGCCGCCACCCGCCACTTCGTCGAGGACCCGCTGCTGCGCCGCGCGCGCCGCCGGTCCGGCCCGCTGCGCGACCACCGCGTGGCCGTGCTCGCGCTCGTCCCCGTGCTGGTGCTCGCCCTCGCCTGGCACGCGGTGACCACGGCGCGCGCAGCACCGTCCGGTGTCGCCGGGGACGCGAACCACCCGGGCGCGATGGCCCTGCAGCCGGGATTCGTCGACCGCGGCTCGCCGGACGCCGAGCCGATCCCCCCGGCGGTCTCCGCCAACGAGGACTGGGTGAAGTACGAGGAGCCCGAGAACGGCTGCCACGACCTCCCCGAGCACGCGGCGCTCCAGCTCTGCACCTACGTGCCGGCACCGGACCCGGCCGCGCCGACCGTCGTCGTCGTCGGCGACTCCCACATGGCGCAGTTCCTCCCGGCCGTCGGTCCGATCGCCCAGGAGCGCGGCTGGCGGGTGCAGACGCTCATCCGGCCCGGCTGCCCGCTCTCGACCACGTCCGAGTCCAACATCGGCGAGGTCGACTGCATCACCTGGAACCAGCAGACCCTGGACGCGCTGAGCCGGCTGAGCCCCGCGCTCGTCGTCGCGCAGGCCACCCACAACGTCCGGGCGGGGCGCACCGAGGCCACCCCGCCCGGGATGGTCGAGGCCTGGAACCGTCTCGCCGACGCCGGCGTGCCCGTGCTGGGCGTCCGCGACAACCCCCGGTTCGACCACGCGCCCCCGAGCTGCGTGGACACCTACGGGCGGTCGGCGCCGGAGTGCGACGTCCCGCGCTCGGACCTCTACCCGAGGGTCTCCTCGCTGCCGGCCGGGACGCCCTCGACGGTGTCGTTCCTCGACCTCAGCGACTCGATCTGCCTGTCGACGACCTGCCCGCCCGAGATCGGCCGGGTCATGGTGTACCTCGACGACAACCACCTGACCGGGACGTTCACGGCCTCGCTGGCGCCGGTCGTCGGCAACCGGATCGCGGCGCTGATCGGCCGCTGACCCGGCGCCGGGCCGCGCGGCTACTACTGGGCCGCGGCCCGCGTGACGTACAGCCGGGAGTCCCAGCGGTCGCCGGCGCTGGTGTCCGGGTCGGCGGCGAGGACCTCGCCGCCGGCGGAGCGCACGAGCGCCCGCACGTCGGCCTCGGTGGTCCCGTGCATCTCCATCCCGCGGCGCAGGCGCCGCAGGACCGGGCGCGGCAGGACCCGCAGGGCGACGCCCGCGGCGTTCCATCGGGGCGCCGTGGGCAACTGGAACACGACCAGCCCGCCCGGCTTGGCGATCCGGTAGAACGCGCGGACGTAGCGGTGGGCCAGCTCGCTCGGCATGTGCTGGAGCACCCGGCAGGTGTAGACGAGGTCGGCCGAGCCGGGCTCGACGACGGCGAGGTCGGGCCCGGTCGCGAGCCGGAAGTCGCAGGCGGGCGCCTCGACGATCTCGCGGGCCTTCTCCAGCATGGTCGGCGAGATGTCGAGGCCGATCACCTCGCCGAACCCGGCCGTCGCCAGGCCGTGCGAGAGCCGCCCGGCGCCGCAGCCGAAGTCCACCGCGCGCCCGCGGGCCGGGTCGGCGCCGAGCTCGCCGAGGCGGGCGAGCAGCGTCGCGATCTCCGTGGCACCGGTGGCGAGGAAGTCGGCGGGCGCCCAGCCCCCGCCCTCCTTGTCCTTGTCGGTGAGGACCGCCCAGAGCGGGTCCTCGCGGCCCAGCCGGGTCCAGGTCCGCGAGACCTCGTCGATCCCGGCGTCGGGTTCGGTGCTCAACGGATCCTCCGGAGGGTCGGCGGGGCTCAGCGCCCGGTGGCCTTCGTGAAAACGGCGTCGTAGGCGTCGAGCACGGCGTCGACGCTGTAGAGCGAGGACGCGGCGGCCGCGCCGGCCGCCGGGTCCTCGGGCTCGTCGCGCAGGCGCGCGAGAGCGGCGGTGAGCCCGGGGACGTCGCGGGGCGTCACGACGGCGCCGAACCCGGTGTTCTCGACGACCGTGCGCACCCCCGGCAGGTCGCTGACCAGCGCGGGCACCCCGGCCATCATCGCGACCACCTGCACGATGCCGAACGCCTCGAAGGCGTTCACCGAGGGCAGCGCGAAGACGTCGAGCGAGGCGTAGAAGTCGTCGAGGTCGTCCTCGGGGATGAAGCCGAGCATCTCGACCCGCGGGTCGTCGCCGATGTGCCGGCGGACCCGCTGGACGACGCTGCCGCCCGCGACGTCGACGTAGTCGCCGCCGATGAGCAGGCGCGCGTCCGGGTCGTCCAGGGCGAGGAACGCGTCGACGAGGTGCTCGACGCCCTTCTCCTCGACGATCCGCCCGAGGAACCCGACGTGCAGGCCGTCGGTCCGGCGATAGGTCGGCCGGCCCGCGCCGCGGGGCGGGCACGGCGGCGGGATCGCCACCATGCCGCCGCGGATCGACGGCCACATGCGGCTGTGCCGGGCGTAGTCCTCGCTGGACACGACCGCCGCCGCCGACCGGCGCAGCGCGACCCGGCTGGAGAAGTCGATCGCCCGGTGCTGGGCGGCGTTGACGAGCCGCAGCGCGAGGGGGCCGTCGCCCGTGGGCAGCGAGACGTCGCAGTGGTAGGTCGACACCACGGGCGCGGGCGAGAGCCGCGCCAGGAGGCCGCCCTCCACGAGCGGCAGGTGCAGGTTCACCACGGTCGACCGCGCCATCTCGCGCAGGGCGAGGCGGGTCAGGTTGAGCCCGATCGTCCCCTTGCCCACCTTCGCGAGCACCGGGGCACGCACGACCTGCACCCCGTTGACCGTCTCGTAGGTCGGCAGGTCGGGATCGTGCTTGGACGCCACCACGCAGACCCGCTTGCCGCGGGCGGCGAAGCCCTCCGCGAGGTCGCGCGCCACGTTGGTCAGGCCCGAGACGTAGGGGCTGTAGTAGGTCAGGACGATGCAGAGGTCGTGATGCCGTCTGTCGTCCATCGCCCCCTCCGTCCCGTCCCTCGGCATCGACGTCACTGTAGAGGGGACGACGCGGACCACCGATCACGGGCCGTCGCCGTGTCGCGTGACCGGCGGACCGGACACGGCCCGGGAATCGGGCGCGTTCCGTCGTTCCGAAGGGTGCCGATGCGGCACGCTTCGTCCATGACCCTGGCGGAACCCGTCGCCCGGCCCACGGCCGACGACGGTCCCCGCCGGGCGCGCGTCCGCCTCCCGGGGTGGCCGTTCGCCGCCGCGCTCTACGCGGTGGCGTCCGTGGCGCTCCACCACCGGGTGCTGGCGGACCTCGACCACCGCGCGACCGGGTGGGTGTCCGCCGACAGCAGCCTGTTCACGTGGTGGCTGCGCTGGACGCCCTTCGCCGTGGGCCACGGCCAGGACCCGCTGCTCACCACGTGGATCGGCGCCCCGGCGGGCGTCAACGCCCTGTGGAACACCAGCGTCCCGGTGCTCGGCGCGCTGCTGGCCCCGATCACGCTCACGGCGGGGCCGACGGCGGCGTTCAACGTCGGGATGATGCTGGGCCCGGTCGCGTCCGCCCTGGCCTGCTACCTCGCCCTGGGCGCGTGGGTGCGCAGCCGGCCGGCCCGCACGCTCGGCGGCGCCCTGTACGGGTTCGGGCCGTTCGTGGTGGCCCACGGCGCCGTCGGCCACCTGAACCTCGTCTGGGCCGTGCTGCCGCCCGTCCTGCTCTGGGCGGTGCGGGCGATCCTCGTCGAGCAGCGCCACCCCTGGCGCGACGGGGCCCTGCTCGGCCTGGCGATCGCGCTGCAGATGGGGCTCTACACGCAGACCGTCGCCCTCGGCGCCGTGGTCGTCCTGGTCGTCGCGGTCGTGCTGGCGGTGCGGTGGCCCGGTCAGGTCCTGCCGCGGCTGCCGGCGCTGGGCCGGTCGCTGCTGGCCACCCTCGCGATGGTTGGCGCGATCTGCGCCTACCCCCTCTGGCTCCTGCTCGCCGGGCCGTCGCGCCCCCAGGGACAGATCCGGGCCCCCGAGACGGCGAGCACCGACCTGGCGGCCCTCGTCGCCCCGCCCCCGTCGCTCGCGCTCCCCCTCGGGTGGGAGGACCTCGGCGCCCGGCTCGCGGCCGTGCTGCCGTCCGAGGCGTCGGCGTACCTCGGGATCCCGCTCCTCGTGGTGTGCGTCGCGACGGTCCTGCTCGTCCGGTCGCCCCCGGTCCGCGTCGTCGCCGTCGGCGGCCTCGTCGCCCTCGTCGTCTCCCTGGGACCGCGTCTGCGCCTCGCGGGGACCGACACCGGGGTCCCCCTGCCCGGCACGTGGCTCCACGCCGTGCCGCTGGTCGGGCAGGCCGAACCGGTCCGCTACGGGGTGTTCGTGGCCCTCGCGGTGGCCGTGCTGGTGGCGGTGGCGGTCGACCGCGCCCTGCGCGCACCGCCTCGCGTGCGCATCCCCCTCGTCATGGGCCTCCTGGCCGCCGCGGCCACCTGGATCCCGGCGGACGCACTGGAGGCCACGGACGCGAGCTCGCCGGCGTTCTTCGCCGCCGGCGCGCCCGGGCTGTCGACCGCCGACGTCGTCGCCACGGTGCCGCGGGCCACGGTCGCGTGGGTCGGCGGCGCGCGCCCGATGCTGTGGCAGGCGGACGCCGGCATGGCGTATCGGCAGGTCGGCGGCTATTTCATCGGCTCGGCGCCGGGACGGCCCGTCCTGCTCGAGGCCGAGGCCTCGGCGTTCGACACCCTCGGAGGCGATCCCGCCGCCGCCCGTCGCGACCTCGACCGGCTCGGCGTCACCGTCGTGCTCGTGGTGCCCCAGCCCGACGTCGACGTCCCCGCCGCCGTGCGGTGGACGCGACAGGTCACGGGCGTGCCCGGCGAGGTCCGCGACGGCGTGTGGGTCTTCCGCCGCTGACCCACCGGAGCAATCGCTCACGCACCGTGGTTGCTAGCGTGCCTCCCATCCCCTCCCCCACCCCGGAGCACCGGTGACCGCGACCTCGCAGCCCGCGGGCGGCGTGATCAGACGTGGCACGGCCTGGAGACCGTCGTGGCCCACGGTGGCCACCGTCGCCGGCGTGATCGCGCTCCTGTGCGCGGTCCTGCTGCCGTTGCTGCCGGTCAGCGTGTCGCAGCCCGAGGTGAGCTGGCCGCTCGATCCCGCCGACCCGCGGCCGACGGCGCTGCAGCTGACCACCCAGCGCCCGCTCGCCCTCGACGTCCGCGCCGACTGCCGCGCGGCGCGCGGGGCGGGCGGCGACGGCAGCGGCCCGGCGCTCGGCGCCCGGGGGGACGGGTTGCTGCTCGCCACCCTGCCGCCGCTGTCCTCGGCGGCCGGGGTCGGCCTGCAGGCCACCGTGCGCGGCGACCGCCTGACGGTGGTCTCCCGGGGCGTTCCCCTCGCCGACGTCGCGCTGCCTGCCGGACCCTGCACGATCGGGATCGCCGGCGACCTCACCGGCACCGCGGTGACCCTGGACGGCCGGGTCGTGGGCCGGGCCGGGCCGGAGTCGCTGCCCGACGTCGACGCGCTGGTGTCCTCGGTGCCGCCGGCCGCGGGAGGCGCCGGCATCGGCGTGCGCGTCACGGTCGACGACCAGTTCTCCACCTCGCCGACACCGGTCAAGACCGCGGTCACGGTGCTCCTGCTGCTCGCCGTCGCCGTGGTCCTCGTCGCGCTGGGGGCGCGCGACCGCGCGGCACGGGCGGCCCGGTGGGACGTCGAGGACCGCGACCGGCGCTGGCCGCGCCTGCGCGTCGCCGACGTCGTGGTGCCCGCGCTGCTCGTGCTGTGGACGTTCATCGGGCCGATGACCGACGACGACGGCTACTACGCCGCCATGGCCGCGAACGTCCCGTACACCGGCTACGTCGCGAACTACTACCAGCTCTACAACCAGGGCTTCACCCCGTTCACGTGGATGTACTACGCGCTGTCCTGGTGGCAGGGCGTCTTCGGGTTCAGCCCGGTGGCCCAGCGGATCCCCGCCCTGCTGCTGGGGCTGCTCAGCTGGGGACTCCTGCGCGCGTACGTCGCCCGCGCCCTCCCGGCCGGGCCGGGACGCCTCCGGGCCGTCGCCCTGCACACCGTCCTGGCCATCGCCTTCACCGGGTGGTGGCTGGCCTACGACGTCGGCGTGCGCGCCGAGGCCGTGGTCGCCACGAGCGTCATCGCCAGCCTGCTGTGCCTGCGGGTGGCCCTGGAGCGCGACCGGTGGTTCCTCGTCGGGCTGGCGGTCGCGGTCGCGACCCTCGGCGCCACCGCCGCGCCGACCGGGTTCGTGGCGCTCGCCCCGCTGCTGGCGTCGCTCCCCGCGGTGTGGCGCCGGCTCGGTGGGTTCGGCCTGCCGCGCCGGGTCGCGACCGTCGTCGCCCTGGCCTCGCCGGGCGCGCTCGTGGGTGTCTGGGCCTTCGCCGACGGGTCACTGCGCGACTTCACCCGCGCCCAGCAGATCTTCCTCGGGATGCAGAGCCAGGAGACCTGGTACTCCGAGATCGTCCGGTGGACCTTCCTCTTCGAGGACGGCAGCGCCATGGGCACGTACGCCAAGCGCTACCCGGTCCTGCTCGGCGTCCTCGCGCTGGTCTGCCTGCTCGCGTTCGTCGCCGCCGCCCGCGGGCGGGACCTGCGCCTCCCGCCGCGGCTCACCGCGGCCGGCTGGACGCTGCTGCTGGCGTTCGCCCTGCTCTGGCTCACGCCGAGCAAGTGGACCCACCACTTCGGCACGCTCGCGACCGTCGGCCCGGCGGTCGTCGCGCTCGCCGCGGTCGGGATCCCGGTCCTGCTCCGGGAGCTCTGGCCGGCCGAGCCCGGGCGGCCGCGGCCCCGCCTCGCGGTGACGCTGGGCGCGGGGCTCGCGGTGGTCGTGCTCGCCGCCCTCGCCGGCCACGGGAAGAACGCCTGGCCGTACTCCTGGATGCTGAGCCTCCCGGACGCCTACGAGGTGCCCCGGGTCGCCTTCTTCTCGTTCGACCAGCCCGTGTGGTGGCTCGTCGGCGGGCTGGTCCTGTTCGGGCTGGCCGCCGTGGCCGTGCGCCGGTGGGCGCCGTCCTGGCGGCCCCAGGTCCCGGTGATCGCGGTGTCGCTCACCGCGGCCGCGGTGCTGCTGGTCTCGACCACCTACCTCGTCGGCGGCTTCGTGCTGGCCACCGGCCGCACGATCGACGGCTACTCCCCGTGGGCCGACTCCCTCCGCGACCCGCTCGCCCGCGACTGCGGGGCGGCCCCCTGGATCGAGGTCCTCGACCCGGCCACGGCGACCGCCCTGGCGCCCCGCCCGGACCTGCCCGCCCCGCCGCCCGGCGGCGCCGGCGGCTCGGCCGCGTTCGTGCCGGGCGGATGGTTCCCGTCCCACCCGCCGCCCCCCACCGGCTCCGAGGCGTGGGGCAGCTTCGTCCCGCCCCCCGGCGGGCCGGGGGCCGCGTACGGCTCCGACGGCACCGTGGGCGGCTTCTCCACCCCCTGGTACGCGATCCCGGCCGACCGCCCCGGCGCCGCGATGACCACGTCGGTGTCCGGCCGGACCGGGGACGGCAACACCTTCCGGGTCGAGTACGCCCGGGTGGTGGGCGGCGGTGTCGTGCCGGTCGGTGAGCAGGAGCTCGGCCTCACCGAGGAGGACGGCCCCGTCGACTCCACGACCTGGCGCTCGGTGCTGCTCGAGGGACCGGACGGGCCGCCCCCGGGCGCGACGATCATGCGGCTCACCGCTACCGACACCTCGGTGGACCGCGGCGGCTGGCTCGCGCTGACGGCCCCGAGCGTGCAGCGCTGGACCTCGCTGCCGGACTACAGCGACCCGGGCGAGGCCACCGCGGTCAGCTGGCAGTACGCGTTCCTGTTCCCGTGCCAGCGCAAGCCGGTCCAGGCCCTGGGCATCAACGAGCCCTCCACCCTCGCCCTCGTGTGGGGCCAGGAGCCGCTGGCGTTCCGCACCGCGGACATCTGGCAGACCGGGCGCGGCGGGCTGTTCGTCCAGAGCCTGCGGGACTCGGAGGTCACCTCGCTGGTCACCCGCCTGGAGGTCGCCCCCGACGCGACGGCGGGCCAGGTCTACCGGCTCGCGCCGCTCGTGCCCCTGATCCCGGCCTACGCGGTCGACCCGCGCCGCGTCGTCGTGGCCGGCTGGTCGCCGGCGCCGAACACCACGATGTCGGTGCCGGTGGAGCAGCCCTAGTCGCTCCGGTCCTCGGCCCGCCGGAGCAGGAAGACCGACGACTCGCCGGTCCCCGGCTTCAGGACGAGGCGTCCGGACAGGAACTGCGCGAACGCCGGCACGGCGTACCGGGCGGCGTCGACCAGCTTCGGCAGCCGGCCGTACGGCACGTCCCACAGGCCGTCGGTGCCCTCGCGCTCGACCCGGAAACCGTGGTCGACGAGGAACTCCCGCCACTGCGCGTGCGGTTTGAGGTTGATGTGGGTCTCGTCGGCGAAGCCCATCCAGGCGTCGCCCGCGAGACGGCGCCCGCGGCCGGCCGGGTCGGGCATGACGACCAGCGCCTGGCCCCCGGGTCGCAGGATGCGCCGCCAGGTCGCCAGCGTCTCGGTCGCCACCGCGTCGTCGAGGTGCTCGAGCACGTGGATCGCGGTCAGCGCGCCGAAGCCCGCGTCCGGGAGGTCGGCGGGGTCGGTCGCGATCGTCGCGCCCGGGGCGTTGCGCCGCGCCGTCCGTGCCGAGTACTCGGAGATCTCGAGGCCCGCGGCGGGCCCGAGGGCGAAGAGCCGCCGCACGAGGTGCCCGGTGCCGCACCCGAAGTCCAGGTAGGGGCCGCCGTCGGTGTACCGGCCGACCAGCTGGGTGTACCACCGCAGCGCGGGCCGGTCGTCGGCCTGCCCGTTGGCCAGGTAGTACTGCTCGTCGTACTCGGTGCCCTCGCTGGTCACGCGTCGTTCCCCTCGTTCGGACGGCGGCGCGAGACCGCCAGGATCAGGCCACTGACCAGGGCGCCGACCGCGCTGCCCACGGCGAAGGCGACCTCACCCGACAGCACGACACCGGGCACGAGCCAGAAGGTCACGCCGGCGGTGACGAGCCCGGCGGTCCAGCTCAGCGCGACGTCCCGGTGCCGGGCCCGGGCCACGTGGACCTGGGTGACGACGACCAGGCCGATGTGGGCGAGGACGCCGCACAGGATGATCGCGAGATCCAGGCCGCCGATCGTGTACTCGGCGCCGAAGACGAGCGAGACCAGCGGCGGGCCGATCAGCAGCGCGAGCGGCACCCCGATCGCGGCCACGGCCCCGAGCGCGGCGACGCCCTTGAGCAGCAGGACCAGCACCTCGCGCCGCCGGTCCGCCGCGATGAGCCGGGTGAGCGTCGGCACCACCGCCGACTGCAGGGGGACCACCATCGACAGCGGCGCCTTCGCCAGCGTGAACGCCGCGACGAACACGCCCGCGGCGGCCTCGTCGGCGTCGGAGGCCTGCGCCACGACCAGCACGGGCAGGCCGTTGAGCAGCAGCTGGGCGCACACCGAGCCGACCAGCAGCGGCATCGCGTCCCGGGTGAGGCCGCGGACCGACACCGTCGGCGCGTCCGCCGGGGCGGGCCGGCCCCACGCCACCGCGCGCCGCCAGGCGGCCGGCAGCTGGGGGAGGTGGGCGAGCGCGATCGCGACGACCAGGGCCCAGCAGAAGGCGGCGGCGTCCGCGCCGCCCACGAAGAACACGATCACGGCGAGGCCCAGCCGGAGCACGGCGTCGAGCACCATCACGGCCGCGTGCCGCACGAGGCGATCGGTGCCGATCAGCGTGCCGCGGACCAGGAACTGCCCGCCGGAGACCAGGCAGAGCGCGACGAGCGCCAGCATCGCCGAGAGGTTGCCGTCGAGGGACCGGGACACGATCGGCAGCGCGAGCGCGAGCACGGCGAGGGCGATGCCGGCGAGCACCGCCGACGCGCCGGTCGCCGCCCGCAGCAGGGCGCGCCGGTCTCCGGGGGACGGGAGGCGCCGCGCGAGCTCCTGCTCGAGCGGGAGGAACGCGCCGAACCCGAGGACGAGGGCGATCGCCCAGAACGAACCGAACGTGGCGTACTCGGCGGGCGGCAGGGCCCGCGCCACGACGGCCAGGTAGACGTTGACGATCAGGCCCGAGACCAGGACGCCGAGGCCGGCAGCGCCGACCAGCCTCCTGGCCCCGACCTGACCGGGAGCCCGGTCGCCCACGGCGAGCGACTCCTCACTCGGTGCTGCGATGGGGTCCAGGGTATCGGGGTGGCGGCCGGTCCTCGCGACGCCCCGCCGCACCCGCCCGGCGGCGGCAGGGTCTCAGGCGTTCCCCTCGGCCAGCTGCCGGATCAGCCCGCCGTCGAGGACCATCCGCACCTGCCGCTCGGAGAGCCGGTGGCGGAACGTGAACTCGGTGCCGTCGACCCGGCCGACCACCTCGTCGCCACCGGTCAGCTGGTCGTGCAGGTCCGCGAAGGACAGCGTCGAGCCCTGCCCCACCGCGTCGCGGTCGGACTCCCCGGTGAACTCGAGGGCGAGGATCCCGAAGTTCGCCAGGTTCTGCCAGTGGATGCGGGCGAACGACGCCGCGACGACGACGCGCAGGCCGAGGTAGCGCGGGCAGATCGCCGCGTGCTCGCGCGACGAGCCCTGGCCGTAGTTCTCGCCGCCGACGATCGCGTGGCCCGTCGAGTCCTTGATCTTCTCGGCGTTCTCCGGGTAGTCCGGGTCGATCCGCGTGAAGGCGAAGCGGGCGAGCGCCGGGATGTTCGAGCGGTAGGGCAGGGCGTCGGCGCCCGCGGGCGAGATGTCGTCGGTGGAGATGTCGTCGCCGACGGCGAGCAGGACGGGCACCTCGAACGCGTCGGGGAACGGGTCGAGCTCGGGCAGCCCGGAGATGTTCGGGCCCTTCACCAGCTCCTCGCGCTGCGCCTCCTCGGGCGGCGGCGGTTCCTCGATCATCCCCGGGATCACCGTCGGTGCGGGCAGGTCGAGGTCGCCCCACGTGAGGTCCAGCTCGTCGGCGAGCGCCCGCGGGTCGGTGATCTCGCCGCGCAGCGCGCTCGCCGCGGCGGTCTCGGGCGAGCACAGCCAGACCCGGTCGTCCTTGCCGGCCCCGGAGCGCCCCGGGAAGTTGCGGGGCATCGTGCGCAGCGAGTTGGTGCCGGGGGCGGGCGCCTGGCCCATACCGATGCAGCCGAGGCAGCCGGACTGGTGGATGCGGGCGCCGGCCGCGATGAGCGAGGTCGTCCCGCCCCACCGCGTGAGGTCGACGAGGATCGGCCGCGAGGTCGGGTTGACGTCGAAGCTGACGCCCGGATGGGTCTGGCGGCCGTCGACCATCCGCGCGGCGATCGCGAAGTCGCGCAGGCCCGGGTTCGCCGACGACCCGATGACCACCTGGCCGACCGGGGTGCCGGCGACCTCGCGGACCGGCACCACGTCGGCCGGCGAGCCCGGCTGCGCGATCAGCGGCTCGAGTTCGGAGAGCTCGATGTGCTCGGTGACGTCGTACTCCGTGCCGTCCTCGGCGAGGAGCTCGGTGTAGTCGTCCTCGCGGCCCTCGGCGGCGAGGAAGCGGCGGACCTCCTCGTCGGCGGGGAAGACCGTGGTCGTCGCCCCGAGCTCCGCGCCCATGTTGGCGACGACGTGGCGGTCCATCGCGGTCAGGCCCGCGAGGCCGGCACCGTGGTACTCGATGATGCGGTTGGTGCCGCCCTTGGTGCCGTGGCGGCGCAGCATCTCGAGCACGACGTCCTTGGCCGAGCACCACGGCGGCAGCTCGCCGGTGAGCTCGACGCCCCAGATCTCGGGCATCCGGATGCTCAGCGGCTGCCCCGCGATCGCCATCGCCACCTCGAGGCCGCCGACGCCGATCGCGAGCATGCCCAGCGACCCGCAGGCGGGCGTGTGCGAGTCCGAGCCGATCATCGTCCTGCCCGGCGCGCCGAAGCGCTGCATGTGCGTCGGGTGGGAGACGCCGTTGCCCGGCTGCGAGTACCAGAGCCCGAAGCGGCGCGCCGCCGAGCGCAGGTAGGCGTGGTCCTCGGCGTTCTTCTCGTCGGCCTGCAGGAGGTTGTGGTCGACGTACTGCACCGACACCTCGGTCTGCACCCGGTCGAGCCCGAGCGCTTCGAGCTCCTGCATGACCAGGGTGCCCGTGGCGTCCTGGGTGAGTGTCTGGTCGATCCGCAGGGCGATCTCCTCGCCCGGGGTCATCTCCCCGTCGACCAGGTGCGAGGCGATGAGCTGGTGCGCGACGCCGTGCGGCATGGAACCTCCCGTGCAGCGGTGGCGAGTGGATTACCCGAAACGACCGAGGAGGCTGCACCGCGGAGGGAACCGGGCACCGCCCGGAACGTCCTGCGGGCGGGACGACTAGCGTGATCTCCCCTCGCGGCGACAAGGAGAACGGACGGTTTGAGCACCGACGCCCGGCCCGAGGACCGAGCGGCTGCAGGAGAAGCGCCCCGTCGTCGCGTGCTGCCCCTGCGGTCCGCGGCCGCGCTGACCGCGGTCGTCGCCGGCCTGATCGCCCTCGTCGGTGCGCTGCTGCTGCCCTTCGCGCCCGTCGCCGTGAGCACCCCCGAGGTCTCCTGGCCGCCCGATCCCCGGGACCCGGCGCCGACCATGCTGATGCTGACGGCCTACGAGCCCGCCGCGTTCGAGGCGCGGTTCAGCTGCGCCACCGCCCGCGCCGCCGCCGGCACGCCGGACGGTCTCGTGCTCTCCACCATGGGCCCGGACTCGCCGGACGTCGCGGCGGAGGCGCTGACCGTCGTCGCGCGCGACGACGGGGTGACCGTCCGCAGCGGCGGGGCCGAGGTGTTCTCCGGGCCGCTGCCCCCGGGTGACTGCGGGTTCCTCGTCTCCGGCGACGGCGCGACCGTGAGCGCCGCGGTCGACGGCGCCGTGGTGGGCACCGCGGAGCCCCGCCCGGACCGGGTCGACCCGGACGAGCTCCCCGACTCCGAGCCCGAGCACGAGCCGATCAGCCCCATGCCCGAGGTGGACGCGCTGCGGACCTCGGCACCCGCCTCGCCGGACGCGACCCCCGACGACCTCTCGGTGCGGCTCCGGCTCGACGACGCCTTCGACCACACGCCGACGCCGCTCAAGTCCGCGCTCATCGTGGTGATCATCGCGGCGCTGGCGGTCGGCGCCGCCGCCATGGGCGTCCTCGGGGTGCTCGCCGCCCGTGCCGACACCCAGGGTCCGCCGGGACCGCCGGGCGCGCACCTGCTCGCCCGGGTCCGGCACCGGCTGGCGCGGCGGCCGGGCGCGGCGCCGTGGGGGCTGCGTCCCCGCGTGGTGGACCTCGTCGTCCCGGCGGTCCTCGTCGCCTGGCTGTTCCTCGCGCCGATCACCGACGACGACGGCTACTACAGCGCGATGGCGGCGAACGTGCCCTTCTCGGGCTACGTGCCGAACTACTTCCAGCTGTTCAACCAGGGCTACACCCCGTTCTCGTGGCCCTACTACGCCCTGTCCTGGTGGGAGGGCGTCGTCGGCTTCGGCCCCGTGATGCTCCGGATCCCCGCCCTGGTGCTGGGCATCGGGACCTGGTTCCTGGCGCGGGCGTACGTGGCGTCCACGCCTCTGCTCGGCACCCGCTCGCTGTCCGCCTGGTGGGCACCGGCCCTGGCGCGGCTCGCGCTCGCCGCGGCGTTCCTCGCGTGGTGGCTGGCCTACAACATGGGGGTCCGCCCGGAACCGGTCGTCGGATTCTTCACGGTGGCCACGCTCGTCGCGGTCGCCGAGGGGCTCGAACGCCGCCGCCTCGCGCTGCTCGGCCTCGCGGTCGGGCTCGCCATGGCCGGGCTGATGGCCGCACCCACCGGCTTCATCACCCTCGCGCCGCTGATCGTGGCGGCGCCGGCGATGTGGCGGCACATCGCGGAGCGCTCGTCGTCGGCGTGGGCGGCCGCCGGCCGCTGGGTCGTGGTGCTCGCCCCGGTCGCGGTGGGCAGCCTCCTGGGCTTCGCCGACGGCGCCTACCGGGACTTCGTCCGGTCCCAGGACATCTACGCGCCCATCCAGCGCGCCCAGACCTGGTACGAGGAGATCGTGCGCTACGGCGCGCTCCTCGACACCCTGACCCACTTCGGGTCCTACGCGCGCCGCGCCGTGATCCTCATCTGCTTCCTGGCGCTCGTGTGGTTCCTCGTCCTGTTCGTCGCCGCCCGCGCGCGGGAGGTCGTGATCCCGGCCCGCCTGCCCCTGGCCGCGTGGTCGACGATGCTCGCCTTCGCCCTGCTGCTGCCCACCCCCAGCAAGCCGACCCACCATTTCGGCGCCTTCGCCGGCCTCGGGGCGGTCCTGATCGCCCTGGTCGTGGTGGAGGCCCCCCGCCTGCTCGCGGCCCTCGACCGACATCGCCGCGTCCCCCAGGGCGCCATGGTCGCCGCCGCGGTCACCGCGGTGCTCGTCTTCGCCCTCGCCGGGCACGGCCGCGCGATGTGGCCGCACGGCTGGGGCATGGGGCGGCCGTCCGACGGCGACGTCCCATCGGTGCGTGGCGTCGACTTCGACCAGCCCCTCTGGTGGGCCCTCGGGCTCGCGGCGGTGACGGTCGCCGTCTGGCTGCTCGCCCGGTGGCGGGCCCCGCACCTGCAGCGCCTGGCGCTCGGCGCGGCCGTGCCGGTGATGGCCTGCGTCCTGCTCCTGACCTTCACGCTCTGGACGGTCGGTGACTTCGTCCGCGCGACCCGGCTCACCGCCGACGGGTGGTCCCCGCAGGTCGACGCCCTGCGCGACCCCGGGGGCGCCCGGTGCGGGCTGGCGGAGCAGATCGACGTCCTGGATCCCCGCGGCTCGCGGGCCCTCGCGCCGGTGACGCTGCCCGGTGCACCGCCCGAGCCGCCGATCCCCGCCGTGGACGACCCGGAGGCCCCCGCCCCCGAGCAGCGCGGCGAGCCGTTCGTCCCCGGCGCGTTCTTCCCCCGCAGCCCGCTGCCCGCGGACGTGCCGCCCGGCACGCCGGCGTGGGGCAGCTTCCTGGTGCCCGGGTCGGGGGCGAACGCCGACTCCCGCGAGGGCACCTTCACCACCGGCTGGTTCCGGCTCCCGGACCCGGCCCGGGGCGGCGTGGTCGTCGCCGTGTCCGGCCGCACCGGCGACGACGTGTCGCTGCGCGCGGAGTACGGGCGCACGGGTCCCGGGGGCTTCGTGCCGATGGGCAGCACCCCGGTCGCCACCGAGGACGAGTCCACGGCGTGGCGCCCGGTGGCGCTCACCGAGGAGCCCGATCCCACGGCCACGCGGCCCTCGCCGAACACGCCCCCGCCGCCGGGTGCCGACGCCGTGCGCCTGGTCGCCGACGACCGCAGCGCCTCGACGGGCGGTTGGCTCGCGTTCACCGCGCCGATGGAGCGGCCCTGGGTGCCGCTGCAGCAGTACCTGCCCGCGGGCGCGGCGGTCGGGCTGCCCTGGGAGATCGGTTTCCTCTTCCCCTGCCAGCGTCAGCCGCGCCAGCAGGCCGGGATCACGGAGCCGGCGGTGGCGGCGGTGGGGTACGGCGAGACCCTCGAGGCCGCGCTGGGCGGCTGGGCGTTCGACCCGTCCCGCGGCGGCCTGCTGGGCCACGCCGGGCGCGAGGCCCCAGACGGCGAGCCCACCCAGCTCACCACCCGCGTCCGCGGTGTCGGCGACGAGATCGACGACGTCCACGTGGTGGACCTGCGCCCGCCCTACCCGGCGGACGGCTACGACCTGACCCGGGAGCGGCAGACCGTGCCCGGGATGCCCTGAGGCTCAACCCGGCTTCGCCGCCGCCTGCATCACGTAGGTCTCGACCACCTGGCGGGCCTCGTAGATCGTCCGCGCGCTGCCCCACGCGCTCGGGTCGAGACGGTTGTGGGTCCACCCGCCCGGCAGCTGCCGGGTACCGAGGCTGAGGTGGCCGACCTCGCGGTGCCAGAGGATCTCCGACTGGAATCCGCGCGGATCATCCCAGTGCCACGAGTAGCCGTAGTCCTCCGTCTGTTCGAAGACCTCGACCCCGTCGATCTCCATGGCTCTAGGATCGGTAGCCGCCGTCCTCTCCACGCGCGGCACTCGGAGCAATTCCTGTGGCGCCTGGAGGAACTGTGACGGTCTATGTGTCGCTCCCGCAGATCCCGCTGACCCTGAAGTTCGAGGAGGAGCTCGGGGCCGTCATGGACCGTTTCCACCAGCTCGTCCGCGACGGGGAGGTCCACCGGTACGTGCTCGATCAGACCAGCGCGGTGCTCGTCAACTACGGCGTGATCGCGTCGGTGACGTTCTCGGAGGGGCCTCGGACGCTCGAGGTCTCGGAGCTCAACCGGGGCCTCGCGGCTCGCCTCGACGACTGAGATCCTCCGTCCCGCGGAGCACGAAAGTCGCCCGACGAGGGGAAGTTCGGGCCCGTTCTGTCGCCACAGCGTGACGGACACGACCGTGGCGATTACCGTATGAAACATGCAACGTGTGGTAGGGCTCCTCGCTCTGGCCCTCGTGCTGTTCTGGATCATCGACTCACCCACGACAGCCGCGGCCACCGTGACCAGCATCCTGGCCATCCTCGCGAGCTTCGCCGAGTCCCTCGTGGAGTTCGTCCGCGCGCTCTTCTGATCCTGCCCCGCCGCGACGTGTGGAGCTCCTGCCGAGTCGGGCACCCGCGCGCGTCGGAGACCTACGTGGTCACGAGCGCGAGAGGAGAACGATGCAGCAGCAGGAGTTCGTCAGTGCGGTCAAGGAGAGCCTCGACCTGCCGGACAACCAGAGCGCCGAGCGCGCCGTACGCGCCACGCTGACCGTCCTCGGGCAGCGTCTCGAGGGCGGCGAGGCCAAGGACCTGGCCTCCCAGCTGCCCGGCGGCCTGGCCGACGCGCTGCCGAGCCAGGGTGCCGGTGAGCGGTTCGACGTCGACACCTTCTACCAGCGGATCGCCGACCAGGAGGGCGACGGCGTCACCGTGGCGCAGGCCCGCCAGCACGCGCGCGCGATCGCGAAGGGGCTGGAGACCGCGCTCACCGACGGCGAGTGGCGGAACTTCACCAGCCAGCTCCCGAAGGACTTCCAGGACTTCCTCGGCACCGAGCCCGTCGAGAAGCACTAGTCGTTCGCGCCAAGGAGATACGGCGCGCCACGGATCAGCTCGACGGACGATCCGCCCCCATGCGGCGGGCGACGTCCATGACGTAGTCGCCGTAGCCGGAGCTGGCCTGCCGCTCCCCGAGCACGAACGCCTGGTCGGCGGTGATCCACCCCTTGGCCAGGGCGATCTCCTCGAGACACGCGAAGCGCACGCCCTGGCGGTGCTCGAGCACCTGGACGTACTGCGAGGCCTCGATCAGCGACTCGTGGGTGCCGGTGTCGAGCCAGGCGAAGCCGCGCCCGAGGTCGATGAGCCGGGCGTCGCCCCGCTCGACGTAGGCCCGGTTGACGTCGGTGATCTCCAGCTCGCCCCGGGCCGACGGGGTCAGGGTGCGGGCGATGTCGAGGACGTCGTTGTCGTAGAAGTAGAGCCCGGTGATCGCCCGGTTCGACCGCGGCTTCGCGGGCTTCTCCTCGATGGAGAGCAGGCGCCCGGTCTCGTCGGCCTCGCCGACCCCGTAACGACCGGGGTCGCGGACCGGGTAGCCGAACAGCACGCAGCCCTTCTCCGCCTCGAGGCGCCGGAGCTGCTGCTGCAGGATCGACGCGAAGCCCTGGCCGTGGAAGATGTTGTCGCCCAGCACGAGCGCGGCGGTGTCGTCGCCGACGTGCTCGGCGCCGATGAGGAACGCCTCGGCGAGCCCGTTGGGGGCGGCCTGCTCGGCGTAGGAGAACGACAGCCCGAGCTCGCCGCCGTCGCCCAGCAGCCGCCGGAACGCGGGCAGGTCGACGGGGGTGGAGATGATCAGGATCTCGCGGATCCCGGCCAGCATCAGCACCGAGATCGGGTAGTAGATCATCGGCTTGTCGTAGACCGGCAGCAGCTGCTTCGAGACGGCGCGGGTCACCGGGTGCAGCCTGGTGCCGCTGCCGCCGGCGAGCACGATGCCCTTCACCAGTCCCCCTCGACGACCGGGCTGCGCCCGATCAGCGGGCGCCACCAGGCCTCGTTGCGCCGGTACCAGTCCACCGTGGCGGCGATGCCGTCGTCCCACGCCACCTGCGGCGCCCATCCGAGCTCGCTGCGCAGGCGGGAGCTGTCGAGCAGGTAGCGCCGGTCGTGGGACGGCCGGTCCGGCACGATCGTCTTGAGCTCGGGCCCGAGCCCGAGCGCGCCGAGGACGCTGTCCGCGATGCCCTCGATGTCGACCTCGTGCCCGGAACCGACGTTGTAGGTCTCCCCGACCCGCCCGTGGTGAAGCACCGCGTCGATGGCGCGGGCGTGGTCGTCGACGTGCAGCCACTCGCGGCGGTTCTTCGTCGACGCGTAGAGCGGCAGCGGCTCTCCCGCCAGCGCGCGGGTGGTGAACAGCGGGATCACCTTCTCCGGGAACTGGAAGGGCCCGTAGTTGTTCGCGCAGTTGGTGATCGTGACCGGCACGTCGTAGGTCAGCCCGTAGGCCCGCACCACGTGGTCCCCGCCGGCCTTGGCCGCGTTGTAGGGCGTGCGAGGCCGGTACGGCGAGTCCTCGGTGAACGCGTCGTCGACATCCAACGGGAGGTCGCCGTAGACCTCGCAGGTCGAGATGTGGTGGAACCGCGACACGCCGACCCGCCGCACCGCCTCGAGCAGGCCCTGGGTGCCCATGACGTTGGTGGCGAAGAAGTCGCCCGGCCGCAGGATCGCCAGGCTGTTGTGCGACTCGGCGGCGAAGTTCACCACCACGTCCACCGCGTGGGCGCGCAGCAGGTGCTCGACCAGCTCGGTGTTCGCGATCGAGCCCGCCACGAACTCCACACCGTCGAGGCCATCGACGTTGCCGCGCACCCCCGCGTAGGTCAGCGCGTCCAGCGCCACCACCCGGTCGGTGGGGTGCTCACGCCGCCAGTACCGCACGAAGTTCGACCCGATGAACCCCGCGGCACCGGTCACCAGAACCGTACTCATCGTCTCCCTCGGCCGGGCGTGACGACGATCCTCCCACGCACGTCCTTAGGCTCCCCGGTCGTGGAGACCGAGGAGCTGGCCGTGCCCGGGGCGTGGCGGTTCACGCCCCCGGTCTTCCCGGACGCCCGCGGACTGTTCGCCGCGCCGTTCCAGGGCGAGCCGTTCCGGGCGGCCGTGGGCCACGGGCTGACCGTGGCCCAGGCGAACACCAGTGTGTCTCGCCGCGGCGTGCTGCGCGGCCTCCACTTCGCCGACGTGCCGCCGGGGCAGGCGAAGTACGTCCACTGCGTCGCCGGCGCCGTGCTCGACGTCGTCGTCGACATCCGGGTCGAGTCCCCCACCTACGGGCGGTGGGACGCGGTCCGCCTCGACGCGGCGACGATGACCGGCGTCTACGTCTCCGAGGGCCTCGGGCACGCCTTCCTCGCGCTCGAGGACGGCTCGGTCACCAGCTACCTCTGCTCGACGCCCTACGACCCCGCCGCCGAGCACGGCGTCGACCCCCTCGACCCCGCGCTCGGCCTGCCCTGGGAGCAGTACGTCGCGCGCGAGGACCTCGTCCTGTCGGACAAGGACCGCGCCGCGCCCACGCTCGCGCAGGCCCGCGAGGCCGGGGTGCTGCCGACCGCCGAGGCGTGCCGCGCGTGGGTGGCGGGCCTGCGGTAGGTCAGAGCGTGGCGGCCGGCGGCGCGACGGTGTCCGCGTCGGCGTCCAGGTCGGCCCCGGGCAGGTGGACGTCGGTGATGACGATGTTGAGCTCGACGACCGTGACGCCGGTGATCTCCTCGACGGCCTTCGGCACGTGGCGGCGCAGCGCACGGACGAGCTCGCGGGCGCCGACGCCGTACTCGATCTCGACGTCCAGGCCGACGTGGGCCTGCTGGTCGGCGAGCTCGACGCGCACGCCGGCGGTGTTCTCGGTGTTGCCGGTGAGGGTCTGGCGCACGGCGCCGACGGCCCGGGACGTGCTCCCCCCGAGCGCCACGACGCCGGGGATCTCGCGTGCGGAGAACGCCGTCACCTTCTGGATCACCGAGGGGAGCACCTCGGTGGTGCCCTCGACGGTGGTCGGGTCGCCCGCCGCGCCGGGGACGGAGGTGGCGGTCGGGGTCGGGCTGGACGGGGTGCTGCTCGGACGCTGAGCGCTGGTCATGCGGTCCGAGTACCCCGCCGCGCCGGGACGGAGTCCGCCCGTTCGGCGCCTCTGCTCACCGGTTCCGCGGCAGCAGCGGCCCGAGCGGTCCGAGATCGAGGTTGAGGTCGTCGGCGGTGAGCCCGAACTGCTCGGTGAGCTCGTCCATCGCCTCCGCGAGGTGCATCAGCGACGTGCCGAGGTCCTCCTCCTCCTGCTCGGTGAGATCGCCCTGCTCGACGCGGCGGATCGCCTGCCGCTCCATCAGCTGGCGGAGCAGCTCGACGATCGTCAGCACCAGTTTCATGAGGTCGCGGCGGACCGCGTCCTTGTCGATCTCGATGCGGTTGGCGCGGGTGTGGCCGGTCTCCTCGTCCTCAGCCACGCCCCGACTCCAGCTCCCGGGCTGTCACGGCCTCCGGCGCGTCAGCTCCGCTCCGCTGCGTGCCGCCTCGTTCCGCTCTCGCGGCGAGGGTGCCCGGCCGCTCCACCGGCGCGATCGACGTGATGAGCGCCCGCAGCGAGATGCGCACGAGGTCGACGCCGGCCAGCGAGATCGTCAGGTCGCCCGCGAGCACGACGCCACCGGCCAGCAGGCGGTCGAGCAGGTCGACGAGCGCGACCTCCTCGTCCCCGAACAGCGTCGTCGCGCGGGGTTCGAGCTCGCCCGAGCCCGGCCCGGTCACGACGCGCCCTGCGCCGCCTGGGCGAAGGAGTACGGCACCCAGGGCCCGGTGACCTCGACCCGGACCCGCGGGTGGTCGGCGAGCGACGCGACGAGGTCACGGAGCTCGTCGGCCCGCTCGACCGGCAGCAGGTAGGCGTGGTTGAGCACCATCGGATCCGACTGGCCCGACAGCTGGGCGTCCTGGAGCCGGTGGCTGCGGGTCGCCGCGGCGAGGGCGGTGACGGCGGCGTCGACCTCCAGGGCGGCCTCACGGGCGTCGTCGAGCGAGGTCTCGCTCTCGCGCAGCGCCTTGCGCCGCGCCCGCAGGTACTCGGCGCCGCTCTTCGGCTTGGGCGCCTCCCCGGCCTCGGTGCCGCCGCCCTGGCGCGCGTAGATCTTGACGCCCCACTCGGCGCGGCCGGCGAGCTGGTCGAGCACCGCGGAGAACGCCGCGCCGTTCTCGGCGAGCACGGCGCGCACACGCTCGTCGTCGAAGTAGACGGTCGCGAGGGCGAGGGGCGCGACGAGGTGGTCGCGCCCGAGGGTGTCGACGACGTGGTGGTGCGCCCGCGCCGTCGTCGTCAGCCACTCGAGGTCCTCGAGGCGCTCCTCGAGCGCCCGCTCCTGGAACTCGGCGCGGTCGACGTCGCTCACGATCGCCGCGACGCCGTCCGCCGCCAGCACCCGGACGGGCCCGCCCCCGACGCCCGCGAGGTCGCCGACGTCGGCGGGGTCGACGTCGCGGGCGAGCGCGTAGACGTAGGTCAGCGTGTCGCTCATCGGTCGGACCTCTTGCGACCGCTCGAGCGCTTGCGCGGCGCCGGGGCCGGCTCGGGCTCCTCGTCCTCCTCGACCGGCTCCTCGTCGACCGGCTCGTCCTCCTCGACGATCTCGGCGTCGTCGAGGTCCTCGTCGAGGTCGTCGTCCTCGTCGTCGCCGCGGTCCAGCGCCGGGGCGTGACCGTTGCGGCCCTCCAGGGCCTCGAGGCGCTCCCGCAGACGCCGGTTCTCCTCCTCGAGCTCCGCGTGTCCCGAGGAGAGGGTGGGATCGCGCTCCCACCAGTCGATGCCCATCTCCTTGGCGCGGTCGACCGACGCGACGACCAGCCGCAGCTTGATCGTCAGCAGCTCGATGTCCAGCAGGTTGATCTGGACGTCACCGGCGATGACGATGCCCTTGTCCAGGACCCGTTCGAGGATGTCGGCGAGGTTCGTGCCGTCCCCGCCACCGCCCTGCCGCGCGGGGCTCGCCTGGTTCGGGGTGGACGGCATCTGCCCGGTCCAACGCACCGGGTCGTTCATGGGTCGCTTCCTCTCGTGTCCCCCGCCCCCGTCGGCTGTCAGTCGTCGTCGCCGCGGCCCCGGGTGTAGCGCCGGACCCGGTGGTAGCTGATGAGCTCGCCGTCGGCGTCCATCTCGGCCTCGTAGGAGGCGAGGAGGTCAGCAGTCTCGGGGATCTTGCGCGCTTCCACCACCTCCAGGCCCACCACGTACCCGTCCTCGGTCTTGCGCACCGAGGTGATGGCCTCGCTCTCCTTGCCGCTCATCTCCTGGACCTGCTCGGCGGCCCAGCGAGCGATCTTGCGGGCGGGGATCTTCTTGGGCTTCTCGGGCTCGGGCTCCGGTTCGGGCTCCGGTTCCGGCTCGGGTTCCGGCTCGGCGGCCTCGGCCTGGTCCTCGGCGACGTCCTCGTCCTCGAGGTCCTCGTCCTCGTCGTCGACGTCGTCGTCCTCGTCCTCGTCCTCGTCCTCGAGGTCGTCCTCGGCCTCGGCCGCCGACTCCTCGTCGAGATCGTCCTCGTCGAGGTCGTCGTCGAGGTCGTCCTGCTCGTCGAGGTCCTCCGGCTCGGGTTCGGCCGGCTCCTCGCGCGGACGGCGACGGCGGGGGCGTTCCTGCTCGGCCGCGGGCTCCTCGTCCGGCGGACGGCGGCGACGGCGGGGTCGCTCGCGGTCGCCGTCCTCGGCGTCCCGCGGGCGACGGCGCCGCGGGCGCTCATGCTCCGACGGTTCCGACGGTTGCGACGGCTCCGACGACTCCGCGGCGTCCGGGGCGTCGGCGTCCGACCGGCGCCGACGCCGTGGCCGCTCCTCGTCCGACGCGCCCTCGCCGTCCGGGCGACGCCGACGGCGGGGCCGCTCCTCCGCGTCACCCCCCGGGTTCTCGGCGGGACGGCGCCGACGCCGGGGCTTCTCGCCGCCTCCGTCCCCGGCGCCCTCGCCCGCGGGGCGACGCCGACGGCGAGGCCGCTCCTCCGCGTCATCCCCCGAGGTCTCGGCGGGGCGACGCCGGCGGCGCGGCTTCTCCTCGCTGCCTCCGTCCGCCCCCTCGTCCGCGGGGCGACGCCGGCGGCGCGGCTTCTCGTCCGCCCCGTCGTCCGCGGGACGGCGACGACGGCGCGGGCGCTCCTCGTCCCCACCCTCGGGCGCGGTGCCGTTGCCGTTGCCGTTGCTGCGACGGCGCCGCGGCTTCTCCTCCGACGGCGCGGAAGCGGCCTCGCCGCCCCCCGACCGTCGACGGCGAGGCCGCTCCTGGTCGGTGAGGGGCGGGTCGTCGGGTGTCTCGTCGGCCGCCGCCTCGCGGTCGGCGGAGCGCGTCACGCCCCACCCCCGCCCACGAGTCGCTGCAGGAGGACCTCCTGCTGCTCGTCACGGTCGGCCTCGGTGATCTCGCCGCGCTCGAAGGCCGCGTCCAGCTCGTCGATCTGGGCGCGGATGACCGCCGGGTCGTTCATCTGGTGGTCGACCTGGTCGGCGATCTTCTCGCCCACCCATGCGACACCCCGGACCGGCGCCAGGGGCAGGAGCAGCAGCTCGGTGAAGAAGCCCACGTCACGCCCCTCTAGGCCTGGGCCTCGTCGGGCGCGTCGAACTCGGGCAGGAAGTCGAAGGCCGCGGTGGGGCCGATGAGCCGCAGCTCGATCCGTCCCGACCACGCGTCACCCAGCTCGTCGACCGCCCGCTCGAAGTCGCTGCGGTGGTCGGTGCGGATGAGGAACGCGAGGTGCACGGCACCGTTCTCGCCGCCCGCCTCCTTGACCTCCGTCGCCACCGCGAACTTCGACAGCGCGTCGACGCTGGCCTGCGCATCGTCCGCACGGAGCTGGTCCATGGCCTGCGAGATCGCCTCGCCGAGCTTGATGCGGTCGTAGTAGCTGGCGTCCTCGTCGACCCCGGCGATCTTCTCCCGCAGCGTCTGGATGCGCGGGTCGGCCTCGATGATGCGCGTCAGCACCGCGTCCTGGTCGTAGTCGCCGCGCAGGCGGAACTCCAGGTGGCCCTTCAGCTGCTCGAGCGCGCGGACGAAGTAGTCCTGGTGCGGGGCGAGCAGCTCCTCGGCGACGGCGTCGTCGTCGGTGACGACGGCCCCGAAGCGCATCGGGAGCACCGGGGTGTCCTGCGCGATGGCGTTGAGGACGGCCTCGTGCGCCATCAGGTCCTTGCGCGTCCCCAGGGCGCGGTCGGCCGCGACGTCACTGACGACCGCGGCGAGCTTGCCCTCGGTGACGAGGCCGAGCTGGTTGCCGTCCTCGCCGTAGGGGATCGGGTCGAGCCCGTCGGGGATCCGCACCCCGGCGGGCACGATGCCGTAGATGTAGGACGCCCGGGCGCTGGTCTGCGAGCCCTTGGTGGAGTCCTCGGTGGTGGTCACGCCGGCCTCCTTCACGCCTGCTCACGGCGGCTCTGGCGCTCACCGCGCACTTCGTCCCACTTCTCCTTGCCGGCGTCGAGCACGCCCTTGGTCTTGCCCTTCGCGCCGCCCTGCGTGGCGCCCTCGGTCATGCCGCCGACGACCTCGCTCAGGTCCTTGCCGCCCTTGGCGTGCAGGTCCAGACGGTTGGTCGCCTCGGCGAACCGCAGGTAGGTGTCGACGCTGGCGACCACGATGCGGGCGTCGATGGTGAGGATCTCGATCCCGACCAGCGACACCTTCACGAACGCGTCGATGACCAGGCCCTTGTCCAGGATCAGGTCGAGGACCTCGGCCAGGCCGCCCTGCGGCTCCTTCTGCACGCCTCCGCCTTGCCGTTGGCTGACGGTCACCGTGCCCCCTCTCTAGAACGACGGGGTGCGGCGCCGGCCGGTGCCGGCGCCGGGAACGGGTCGTGTGACGGTCGGCCCGGCTGCGGTCTCAACCGGGGTGCTGGGGTCGTCGGGCCGGATCAGGCCGGGGTGCGCTGGCGGCGCGAGCGGCGGCGGGGACGCTCGTCCTCGTCGGGCTCGTCCGCCTCGGCGGCGTCCTCGGCCTCGTCGTCGGCGGCGTCCTCGGGCTCGTCCTCGAGCTCGTCGTCCACCTCGTCGAGGTCGTCCTCGACGTCGTCGTCGAGGTCCTCGTCGAGCTCGCCGTCCGCGTCCTCGTCGTCGTCCTCGAGGTCGTCGTCGTACTCGTCGTCCTCCGCCACGAGGTCGTCGTCCTCGTCCTCGGCGTCGTCCTCGAGCTCGTCCTCGGGCAGCTCGTCCTCGTAGTCGCCGTCCTCCTCGGAGGCGCGCTGCTCCTCCTCGAGGGCCTCCTCGTGGGTCTTGACGACCTCGCTGTCGCGGATCTCGCCGCGCCAGCCCTCGAGCTCCTCGCGATTGATGAGGGTGTCCATCATGACGTGGCGGCAGAAGTGCTTGAACTCGAGCCGCGCCCGGCGCCCGACGGCCCGCCAGAGGTTCCCCGTCTTCTCGAAGAAGCCCTGGGGGTAGTACTCCATGATCAGGACGATGCGCGTGAGGTTCGGCGCGAGCTCGCTGAACGTCACGATGCCGTCCGCGGACCCCTTGGCCCCCGACGAGACCCACAGGATGTGGCTGTCGGGCACCTGCTCGCGGATCGTGGTCTCCCACGAGCGCCGCGACCAGAACACCTTCGCGGTCCAGGTGACCTTCTCGTCGGACTCCTGGTTGACCGTCTCGACCTTCTTCATGAAGCTCGGGAAGTCGGCCATCTGCGTCCACTGGTCGTAGGCGACGCGCAGCGGCACCCCGACGTCCTGGACCTCGTAGATGTTCATGAACTTGAACTTGCCGCGACCGCTGGTGTTGCCACCGCCGCTGCCGCTGCCGCTCTCGTCACTGTCGTCGTCGTCGTCGCCCATGCCGAGCGCTCCCGTGACCTTGTCCTTCACGGCGGAGAAGCCGCCCTTCAGCGCACCGCCGACGCCGCTCCCGCCCTGCAGCATCGACGAGCCCGCGCCGAGCGCGGACTGCAGACCGACGCTCGGGTTCTCCGCGACGTCGGTGAGCTTGTTGGTCAGGCCCTCGACCTGGTCGAGCGCCGAGGAGACCGCCTTGTCGGTGGCCGCCTTCAGCAGCGTCATCGCGGCCTGCTTGAGGCGGTCCGTCGGCAGCATGTCGGTCAGCGACCCGGCGTCGGTGTCGGGTCGGTGGCCGTTCGACGCGACGTCCGTGGCGGCCTCAGTCATCGCGCTTCGCCGCCGTCCGTCGGGTGCCGGAGCCGGCCGTCGCGCGGCTGCGCGACCCGCTGCCCTCGGAGGAGGACGAGGACGACCGGGACTTGCCGCTCGCACCGCTCCGGCGCGTCGAGCCGTTGCCCGAGCGCGAGGCGGAACTCGAGGAGGAGGAGCCCTCGTCCGAGGACGTCGAGCGCCGGCGGCGCTCCTGGCCCGAGCCGCCCGAGGAGCTGCTCGAGGAGCCGGACGACTTCGTCGAGCGCCGGCGACCGCCGGAGCCCGAGGAGCCCGACGTCGCCGCGGCCGGCTGGGGCTCGGCGTCCTGGGTGTCGGCCTCGTCGGCCTCCACGTCGTCGGCGTCGTCGGCGGTCTCCTCCGCGACGTCGACACCCTCGTCACCCGAGGCGTCCTCGGCCTTGTCGGCCTTCGAGCGACGCCCACGCCCGGAGAGCCCGCGCGCCGTGTCGCCGACGGCACCGCCCGCGGTGGAGGCCACGCCCCCGACCGTGTCGCCGACCGCCCCGCCGGCCTGACCGACGGCGTCGCCGGCCGCACCGGCGGTCTCGCCCACGGCCTGGCCCGCGGCGCCGGCGGCCTCGGTCGCCGGCTTGCCGAGGTTCTCGACGCGGTTGACGAGGTTGTCCGTCAGCGCCTCCATGCGGGAGCTCGCGACCGCGAGGGCCGCGTCCTTGCCCGCCTCGAGCAGGCGGCCGCGCACGGCGCTGTCGAGCTTCTGCAGCTCGGGCGACGCCTGGACCAGCTTCGACACCTGCCCGAGGATCGCGGCCGGGTCGGTCGAGATCTTCTTTCCGGCGAGAGCACCGCCCAGCATGATCGCGAGCTTCATCTTCTTCGTACGGCCCAACAGATAGCCGCCGATGACCGCGAGGGCCAATTTCAGGCCGGTTCCGGGCACCGTGCACCTCCGAACGGATTTGGTCTCACCAGTGCGGTGGACCACAGCCCGCCGCCATCAGGGCCGGACATTACAGCGCGTCGTTCGGGAAAGCGCTAGACCGCAAAGATCAAATTGTCGGTGGGCCGATCGACCCAATTGTCGATCACGACAGCACGAAGCAAGGTCACGCGTTCGGCCGTCATTCGAATGCTCAAAACCTGACACCCGAATGCCGATCAACGATTCCTCAGAATGCTACGCATAGCTGCACCGAATGCGCCACCCTCGTACGCCGAGCGAGCACGTGACGACAGAGCGGCATCACGGGCGGGCGGCAACGGTACGTCGAGCCCCTCGGTCGACCGGGGTCAGCGGTGCGACCGTTCCACGGCACCACGGGTAGGCGGAACGCCGCAACCGCCGGACGCCGGACGCCGGGTGTGAAAGGAGGGTCAGTTCTCGTCGGCGGCGCGCACGACGGAGTCCACGGCACGGCGCATCGCGTGCCATGCGCGAACGCGCGCGCGGCCTATCCGAGTTCCGAGAGGAGTGAGCCGAAAACGCCGATCGTTGCCCTCGTCGCGGGCCACGAGTCCGTGGCGGGCGAGGTGATGAAGAGTTCGCTGCACGGTCGTCGGCGGCGGCACGAGCCCGCCGCCGCTGTCCTCGCGCAGGCGGGCCGCGAGCTCGCGGCCGTCCGCCGGACCGCGGCGCAGGGCGACGAGGACGAGCAGCTCGACGTGCTCCCGGGACGCGAGCCGCACCGTGCCCCAGCGTCGGTTGGCGACGCCCGCGGCGGGCGGCGCCGACCGCTCCCCACCCGCCGCGGCCGCGTCGCGACGGCGCGTCCGCGGAGCCGGCACGGCGTCCGCGGGAGCCGCCGGGGCCGGGTCGGGGGCCGGGCTCTCCGGCGCGGGCTCCTCGGCGACGGCGGCGTCGGCCGGCTCCGCGTCGACCGTCTCCACGACGTCGTCCGGGACCTCGATGAGGTGCTCGGTGCTGCGCCGCGGGCGCGGGGGCAGGAGTCCGCGCAGGCTCGACGTCGCGGGACGCCCGAACGCGCTGCTGAGGTCGTCGCGATCATCGCGGTCGGAGCGATCGGAGCGATCGGCGCGGGCGGACCGGTCGGCGGCGAAGTTCGGCTCGGCGGTCACGGGGTGGCCTCCTGCTCGGGGCGGACGTCCTGGCTCGTGGACTCCTCGGTGGCGCGCAGGAGCGTGAGCAGCTCCACGCCGAGGTCGCGGTAGTCGCCGGCGACGCTGGCGGCGGTAGGCGACAGGCGGCGCGCGCCGGTGCCGCCCTCGCGCAGGGCCGCCCACCACGCCGGCTGCGCGGCCACCTCCTGCTCGAGCTCGTGCGCGAGCCGGCCGAGGCGGCGGGCGTCCTGGGCGGTGCGCTCGGCGTGGCGGATCGACGTGGTGAACAGCGGCGAGTGCCCGCCGAACGCCTCCTCGACGGCCTCGCGGACCTCGGCGTGCACGACCCGGGACCGCGACCCGGTCGCGAACAGCACGGCGCCGAGCAGCCCGAGGTCGGGGTTGAGCTCGCGGGCCAGGGCGAAGCGCTCGCCGACCAGGCGCATCCCGACCAGCCCGCCGCCGTCGGACTTCGTCGGCATGAGCACCCAGCGGGCCGCGGCGAGCGCGAGGTCGGTGAGGATCGTCGTCTCGGGCGGGCAGTCGACGAACACGAGGTCGTAGTCCCCGGCGACAGGCGCCAGGACCTCGGCGAGGGCGAGGAACGCCTCGCGCCCCTGCTCCTGCACGCGGGAGACCATCAGCGGCACGAGGTCCACCAGCCGCGCCCCGCCCGCGACGACGTCGAGCCCGGGGCGCACGCCCTCGACCGGCCGCAGCGGTGTCCCCGCCACCACCGACACGAGCAGGCCGGCGCCGCGGTCGTCGGCGGGACCGTCGCGGAAGCCGAGGTCGTCGGCGAGGTTGGCCTGGCGGTTGAGGTCGACGAGCAGGCACCGGTAGCCGGCCGCGGCGAACTGTCCTGCGAGGTTCGCGACGAGCGAGGTCTTCCCGACGCCGCCCTTGTCGTTGACCATCGCGATGGTGCGCGAGAGGGCCTCGCGGTCGATGCCGGGCGGGGGCTCCTCGGGCGGCAGCGGCGGCACGGGCTCGACGGGCCGGACGACGCGCGTGCCCCGACGTCGGCCGGAGGTGCTGCGGGCGGCGCGGTCCGCCGGTCCGGTCATGCGGCGAGGGTGCGGCCCGACTCACGCCCCGGCAAGGCCGACACCCGCGACGCCACCCGCTTGGCTCTGCACGGCCGCACCCGCACGCCGCCATCGGCCCAACGCGCTGCGACGCGCGGCGAGCAGGCTCACTCGCCGCGCTCGCGGGCGTCCTCCTCGTACACGTCGGGCACACCGTCGGCGTCCGCGTCGGCACGCTCGCGCTCCTGGATCCGCCGGTACACGCGGTTCCGGTGGCGCAGCACCACCGTCGCGAGGGCGGCGGCGAGCAGCGAGGCCGTCAGGACACCGATCTTCACGTGGTCGTCCGCCGCGCTGCCGGTGCCGAAGGCGAGCTCGCCGATGAGCAGGGACACCGTGAAGCCGATGCCGGCGAGCAGCGACAGCCCGAAGACATCGCTCCAGGCGAGGTCCTCCGACAGTCGCGCACGCGTCACCCGTTGCACGATCCACGTCGCGCCCGTGATGCCGACGACCTTGCCGGCCACGAGGCCGACGACGATCCCGATGGTGACCCGGTCGGTGAAGGCCGCGCCGTGCCCGCCGCCGACGACGGTCACGCCGGACGCGAAGAACGCGAAGACCGGCACCGCCACGCCGGCGGACAGGGGGCGCCAGCGGTGCTCGAAGTGCTCGGCCAGCCCGGGACCGGGTCCCTCCCGGCGGCGGACCACCGGCACCGCGAACCCGAGCAGCACCCCGGCGACGGTCGCGTGGACCCCGGACTCGTGGACGAGCACCCAGGTGAGCGCGGCGAGCGGGAGCAGCAGCCACCACGAGCGGACGCGCCGCTGGACGAGGACGGTGAACGCCGCGAGCGGCAGCAGGGCGAGCAGCAGCGGGCCGATCGCGAGCCGCTCGGTGTAGAAGAGCGCGATGATCGTGATGGCGAGCAGGTCGTCGACCACCGCCAGCGTGAGCAGGAACGTGCGCAGCGCGTCGGGCAGGCACGAGCCGATGATCGCGAGCACGGAGAGCGCGAACGCGATGTCGGTGGCGGTCGGGATCGCCCAGCCCGCGAGGCCGTCACCGCCGAGGTTGATCGCGGTGTAGAGGATCGCCGGCGCGATCATGCCGCCGACCGCGGCGGCGACCGGCAGGAGCGCCCGGGCGGGCTCGCGCAGGTCGCCCGCCACGAACTCGCGCTTGAGCTCGAGGCCCGCGACGAAGAAGAAGATCGCGAGCAGGCCGTCGGCGGCCCAGGTCGCGAGGTCCAGGTCCAGGTGCAGGGACGCCGGGCCGACCGTCAGCTCCGAGAGCGCCGTGTACGCGTCGCGCCACGGCGAGTTGGCCCAGACCAGCGCCACCGCGGCGCCGACGAGGAGCAGGACCCCGCCGACCGTCTCGCGCCGCAGGATGTCGCCGATCCGGCTGGTCTCCGGCCAGGAGCGGCGGGCGAAGAGGCGGGGCGTCGGGCGGGTCACGGACCTTGTTAGCAGGTCGTGTTCGGGGGCGGGAGGGTCCCCTCGACGAGGTAGCGGTTCACGGCGTCGTCGACACACGGGACGCCGTTGGTGTAGACGGTGTGGCCGTCGCCGCGGTAGGTCAGCAGCGCCGAGCCCGGCAGGCGTCCGGCCAGGGCCACGCTGTTCTGGTACGGGGTGGCCGGGTCGTTCGTGGTGCCCAGGATGAGCATCGGCGGGCCGGTGTAGTTCTCCAGCGGGGTCAGCGGCTGCTGCGGTGCCGGCCAGTCGGCGCAGGTCAGGCCGCTGACGAGCACGTTGCCCGAGAAGTGCGGGGCGCGCAGCTCGGTGGCGCGGGAGGCCGCGAACACCTGCGCATCCTCGGTGGGCCACGCGTTGTCCAGGCAGGTCACCGCGTTGTAGGTGTCGGAGTTGCTGCCCCGGAAGTAGGCGGTCGCGAGCGCGCGCATCGGGGTGCCGTCGCCGCGGTCGGCGGCCGCGAGCGCCTGGGCGAGCTGGGGCCAGCTGGTCGTGCTGTAGAGCGGGTAGACGACGCCGATCTCGAGCAGGCCGGCCGAGAGCGGCGTCGTGCCGGCCACCGGCAGCGGGGCGGCGGTGACGCGGGCGCGCACGCGGTCGAGGGTGCCGATCGGGTCGGCGCGCACCGGGCAGCGCGGGTCGGTGCGGCACGCGGCGTCGAACTGGCGCAGCGAGTTCTCGAAGCTCTCGGCCTGCGCGGAGTCCAGGCCCGGCTTGCTCACGTCGACCACGCCGTCGAGCACGATCGCGCGCAGGCGGGTCGGGAACAGCTGGGCGTAGGTCTGGCCGATCGAGGTGCCGTAGGAGAAGCCCAGGTAGTTGATGCGGTCCTCGCCCAGGGCCTCGCGGATGCGGTCCATGTCGCGCGCGACGTTGCGGGTGCCGAGGTGGGGCAGCAGGTCGCGGTAGCGCTCGCCGCACGCCGCGTCGTACCGGTCGACCGCGTCGTTCGTGGCGGCCTCGTCGGCCGGGTCACCCGGGTCGGGGTCGCCGAAGTACGGGGTGTCCGGGCCGAGGGGGCACTGCAGGCCGGTGCTGTCGCCGACGCCGCGCGGGTCGAAGCCGATGACGTCGAAGCGGTCGGTGACCTCCGGGGGCAGCACGCCCGCCTGGACGATCTCGATGCCCGACCCGCCGGGCCCGCCGGGGTTGACGAGCAGCACGCCGAGCTTGGCGGCCTGGTCGGTCGCCGGCCGCCGGGCGATGGCGATCGGCATCGTGGGCCCGGCCGGGTTCGCGTAGTCGACCGGGACCGACACGGACGCGCACTGCAGATCCCCGCGGCAGGGGACGAACCGCGCCACGCCGCTCGGGTCGGGGGGCGGCGGCGCGGCGGAGGCCGACGGGGTCGTCGACGACATCGGGATCGGGGGCACCGCCGGCTCCGGGCCTCCCGTGCACCCGGCGACCGCGAGCGCCGCGGCGGCCACGACGAGCAGACCGCGCGCCCGCCGCCGGAGGCGGCCGGACGTGGGCGAGCCGGGCCGGGCGTGCGTCCGTGCCATGTGCCACTCCTGCCGTCCCCGAACGCCCGGTTGCGCCGGGCGGCCCATCATGCCGGGCCGCCGGACGGAGCCGCGGGCGGCTCCGGGTGACGACGGCTTCACACCGTGTACACACCGGGTCCCCCGCACGCGATGATTCGACCGGGCCGGGACGGTCGACCCTCCGACCATGCACGGCACGGCGGGGACCGAGACACGCTGCGTGGTGCACGAGGTCGCCCACGAGGTGGTCCGCGCCCAGGATCTGCGGGCGCTGCGGACCGACCTCGTCGACTGGGTGCGCGCCACCGCGGAGGCCTCCGGGGACACCTCGGAGGCCGCGCTGACCGCGCGTCTGGAGGACGTGGCGACCGCGTTCTACGAAGCACTCACCAACGTCGTCGACCACGCCTATCCCGGGGGTACCGGGCCCGTGGACGTGACCGCCCGGCTCGCGGTGTCGGGCCCGGCCGACCAGCCGTGGCTCGAGATCGCCGTCTCCGACCGCGGGGGCTGGCAGCCGCCGCCCGACGACCCCGGGCACCGGGGGCGCGGCCTGCTGCTGCTCTCCGGTGTCACCGACGGCCACGACCTGCAGCGGGAGGCGGCGGGCACGCGGGTGCGGCTGTGGTGGCACCGGCCACCGTGAGCTGGCTACCGTCCCTGCGCATGAGGACACCCGAGCTGGTGCTCGTGCCCGCGCTCGTGGGGCTGCCGGCGGCGCAGGCCCACGAGGTCGCGATGGCCGCCCGGGTGGTGGCCGTCGACCCGGACCCCGACACCCCGCCCACGGTCGAGGGCACGGTGACGGCCCAGCAGCCCGAGCCGGGCACGCGGGTGCCGGCCGGCGAGGCCGTGACGATCTGGGTCGAGCCCGACTCGGGCGGCGGCGGTGGCGGCGGGGGCAACATGCCCCGCATCGAGCCCGACAAGCCGCTGGACGGCGCCGGGGCCAACTGAGTCGCGCCCCTGGTGATCGTGGGGGATCCGCTGACGTTCGACGTCAGCGTGGCCGCCACGCTGACACAGCCGGGGCCGGAACGGTGAAGGCCCGCGGGACGGCGGGTCGGGGGTCCGCCGCCCCGCGGGGCCACCCTGTCTGTCGTCCGCCGGGAGAGCGGCGTTACGCCTGCGCCCGCGTGGATTCCGGGACCGATCGGGAACACCCGGCGGGTCGTTCCCCCGACCCCGGAGGTGTCCGTCCGTGAAGATCGGTTACAAGCTGATCGCCGAGGCCTACTCGCCCGCCGAGATGGTGCGCCAGTGCGTGCGCGCCGAGGAGGCGGGCTTCGACTTCGTCGAGATCTCCGACCACTACCACCCGTGGGTCTCCGAGCAGCAGCACTCGGGGTTCGCGTGGTCGATGCTCGCCGCGATGGCCGCGAAGACGGAGCGGATCGAGCTGGCCACCGGCGTGACCTGCCCGTTCATCCGCTACCACCCGGCCATCATCGCCCAGGCCGCCGCGACCACCCAGCTGCTCGCCGACGGCCGCTTCACCCTCGGCGTCGGGTCCGGCGAGCGGCTCAACGAGCACGTGGTCGGGCAGGGCTGGCCCGCGGTGCACGTGCGGCACCAGATGTTCCGCGAGTCGCTGGAGATCATCCGGCTGCTGTGGCAGGGCGGGTACCAGAGCTACGAGGGCCGGCACCTCACGCTCGAGGACGCGCGGGTCTTCGACCTCCCCGACGAGCTGCCGAGGATCGTCGTCGCCACCGGCGGCGCGCGGGCCTCGCAGCTCGCCGCGGAGCTCGGTGACGGCATCTTCACCACCGAGCCGCGCACCGACCTCGTCGAGGCCTTCACCGCGGCCGGCGGGCAGGGACCGCGGTACTGCGAGGTGCCGCTGGCGTACGCGCCGACCGAGCAGGAGGGCGCGGAGTCGGCGCGCCGGCTGTTCCGCTTCGGCGTCACCGGCTGGAAGGTGCAGTCCGAGCTGCCGAACCCGGTGAACTTCGACGCCGCGACCGCCTACGTCACCACCGAGGACATGCGGCAGGCGTTCGGGTGCGGGCCCGAGGTGACGACCCAGCTCGCGGCGGCCCAGCCGTTCGTCGACGCGGGCTACGACCACCTCGCGCTGATCAACGCGGGCACCGACGTCGACGGGTTCTTCGAGCACTTCACGACCGAGCTCGCCGAGCCGCTGCGGGCGCTGACGCCGGCGGGCTGAGCGCCGCCGTACCCTCGATCGCGGGCGTTCGACGTGAACGGCCCCGAGGGACAACGACTGCGGGAGGAACAGCATGACCGCGGTGTCGGCCCCGTCCACCGGCGAGGGAACGGCCGAGGATCCCGGGACGCAGGCGCAGCGCCGCCGCACGTTCGCCGTGATCAGCCACCCGGACGCCGGCAAGTCCACCCTCACCGAGGCGCTGGCCCTGCACGCCGAGGTCATCTCGGCGGCGGGCGCGGTGCACGGCAAGGGCGGGCGCAAGGGCGTCACGTCCGACTGGATGGACATGGAGCGCGAGCGGGGCATCTCGGTGACCTCCGCGGTGCTCCAGTTCGCCTACCGCGACCAGGTCATCAACCTGCTCGACACCCCCGGCCACGGCGACTTCTCCGAGGACACCTACCGGGTGCTCGCCGCCGTCGACGCCGCCGTGATGCTGCTCGACGCCGCCAAGGGCCTCGAGCCCCAGACCCTCAAGCTCTTCGACGTCTGCCGCGACCGGGGCGTGCCGGTGCTGACGTTCGTCAACAAGTGGGACCGCCCGGGCCGCGAGGCGCTCGAGCTGGTCGACGAGGTCGAGCAGACGATCGGCCTGCGCCCGATGCCGATCACGTGGCCGGTGGGCATCGCCGGCGACCTGCACGGCCTCGTCGAGCGCGCCGACGGCACCATGCACCGCTTCACGCGGGCCGCGCACGGTGCCTCCAAGGCGACCTCCGAGGTGCTCGAGGCCGAGCGCGCCGCCGCCGAGGAGGGCCCGGACTGGGAGCGCGCCACCGAGGAGCTCGCGCTGCTCGACGAGATCGGCGCCGGGTTCGGCAGCGACGAGGCGATGGCGGCCTTCCACGCCGGCACCGCGACGCCGGTCATGTTCGGCTCGGCGCTGTCGAACATCGGCGTGGCCCGCCTGCTCGACGCGCTGGTCGAGCTGGCGCCGCCGCCCGGGCCGCGGCCCGACCAGAAGGGCGAGCCGCGCCCGGTCGACGCCCCGTTCTCGGGGCTGGTGTTCAAGGTGCAGGCCTCGATGGACAAGTCGCACCGCGACCGCGTCGCGTTCGTGCGGATCTGCTCGGGACGCTTCGAGCGCGGCATGGTGCTCACCCACGACGCCACCGGGCGCCCGTTCGCCACCAAGTACGCGCAGGCGATGTTCGGGCGCGACCGCTCGACGATCGAGGAGGCGTTCCCGGGCGACATCGTCGGGCTCGTCAACGCGACCGCCCTGCGGCCCGGGGACACCCTGTGGGCCGAGGAGCCGGTCACGTTCCCGACCATCCCGAGCTTCGCCCCCGAGCACTTCGCCGTCTGCCGGGTGGCCGACATGTCGAAGACCAAGCAGTTCCGCAAGGGCATCGAGCAGCTCGACTCCGAGGGCGTCATCCAGGTGCTGTCCTCCGACCTGCGCGGCGACCAGGCGCCGGTGCTGGCCGCGGTCGGCCCGCTGCAGTTCGAGGTCGTGTCGGCCCGCCTGGCCGACGAGTTCGGCGCCCCGGTGAAGCTCGACCGCCTCGACTACACGCTCGCGCGCCGCACCGACGAGTCCGGCGCCGCGGGACTCAAGGGCGCCGTGGGCATCGAGGTCCTCACGCGGCGCCTCGACGGCGAGCTGCTGGCGCTGTTCCCGCACAAGTGGCGCCTGCAGGCCGTCGCCCAGAACAACCCGGACATGCTGCTGGCGCCGCTGGTCGCCGACACCCTCTAGGCGGGAGACGAAGCGGAGCGGAGCTCGACCCGATCAAGCAGGGAGACGAAGCGGAGCGGAGCTCGACCCGATCAAGCAGGGAGACGAAGCGGAGCGGAGCTCGACCCGATCAAGCAGGCAGCCGACGCGGGGGCAGCGCGTCGTTGATCGTCCGGCTCGTCTCCTCCGGGTCGGCGACCTCGACGACGACCCGGTGGTACGGGTCGCCGCGCAGGTAGATCGCGAGCAGGCGCTCCGCCCGGCGCACCATCCAGAGCTGGCGGCGCTCCCCGACGCCGTACGAGCCGGCGCGCAGCACCCGCGGCACGCTGACCCCGGGCAGGTGGACCCGGGGGCTCGCGGTCACCGCGTCACGCCGCGCCATGGGCCGGGCGAGCAGCACGCGGCTCAGCGGCAGGTAGACGCCGCGGCGGCAGGCCCACACGCGGTCGGTGCCGGTGAAGCGCACGACGAGGCCGTCCGCGGTGATGCGGACCTGGACCGCCATGTCTCACCTGCCTCGTGCGCGGAGCGACCTCGGTCGCCGGACCACGCGCGTCGCCGGAGGACGACGACGCGACCTGGTCCGGCGAGAGGGCCGGGGGATCAGGACAGCCGGTCGTTCTTCGCCGCGGCTTCCTCGTAGGCGCGCTCGGTGGCGCGCTGGGCGTCGGCGAAGCCCTTCTCCACGGCCTGGGTGCCGTCGGTGTGCGCGTCGCGTACCGCCTGCTCGGCGTCGCGCGCGGCCTGCGCCAGGGCGCGCTCCGCCTCGGCCGCCGCGTCGGAGATGGACGAGGCGTCGGAGGTGCCCGCGGTGACCGAGGTGCCCGCAGCGCCCGAGGTGCTCGTGGGCGTCGGCGCCGTCGTGTCGGATCCGGGTCCGCCCGGCGTGGCGGCGGGCGTCGAGGCCCCCGGGCCGGGCATGCTGCCCCGGTCGGCGAAGTCGTCGGCCTCCGGCCGGCGGTGCTGGGCGGACCGGTCCCCGGTCAGCTCGTCGGATCCCACGGGGGATCCGACGGGACGCTCGGCGTCGTCGGTGGCGCTCACGGCACGACCTCCGGACTTTCTCGCGCGGAAGGCCGCGCGCCGGGCCTGCTGTTAGGCGCGGCACCCAACCCCCCGATCGGCTTCGGTGCCGCGACAGCATGGCAGGCCACGGCCCGATCGGCCCGGGCACCCTCCCCGAGAGCGCTCCCGGAAACCCTGATCGACGTGCACCTGAGCCGAGCGGGTGTCGCTCGCCACCCGGACGGAGGAGTGTCCTCCGGCCGCTGATGATCCACGTCCGACGGCGGAGAGCGGTCGCGCGCACGGCGATGACACGATGGTTCACCAGACACCGGCAGAACAGCGCGGAACGGCGCGGAACGGCGGACAACGGCATGGACGGACCCGGCCCGGGGACCAGCGGTCCTCCGGTCCCCGAGCAGGCGCGCTTCTGCGCGCGCTGCGACGGGCCCGTGGGCCGGGGCCGCTCGGGCCGGCCGGGGCCGGAGCGCGGCACGTGCCCGTGGTGCGGCGCCGCGTACGACGTCCGGCCGGACATCGCGACGGGCACCGAGCTCGCCGGGCGCGCCGACCGCTACCGGGTGCGCGCCCCGCTGGTGCGCGGCGCGCGGGGCTGGTCGTACACCGCCACGCGCGGGCACGACGGCGCGCTGGTCGTCCTCGGCAGGCTCGAGGGCCCCGACGGGCCCGCCGCCGGCGCGCTGGCGGTCGACGAGACCGAGGTGCTGCTCGCCCTCGACGTGCCCGGCCTCGTGCACGCCCGCGACGTCGTCCACGCCGACGGGCGGGACGGCGCGGTGCGCCTGCTCGTGCTCGACCACGTGCCCGGCGAGGTGCTCTCCGCGTCCCGGCCCGTCCCGCCCGCCGACGCGCTCGACGCCGTGCTCGGCGCGGTGCCCCCGGTCGCCGCGCTGCACCGGCACGGCCTGCTGCACGCCGACCTGAACCCCAGCAACCTGCTGCGCGGGCCCCACGGCATCACCGTGCTCGACCTGGGCAGCGTCCGGCGCGTCGAGGACCGGCACAGCGACGTGTGGTCCACCACCGGCTTCGTGGCGCCCGAGATCCACCCCGGCGGCCCCGGCCCCTCGGTGGCCTCCGAGGTCTTCGCGCTCGGACGCACGCTCGCGGTGCTGCTCGCCGACTTCGACCACCTGCGCAACCACGCCCTGCGCCTGCCGGACCCCGCGGGCGTGCCGGTCCTGCGCGACGACCCGGACCTGGTGGCGCTGCTCGCCCGCGCCACCGACGCCGACCCCGCCCGCCGGCACCGCAGCGTCGAGGCGTTCGCCGCGGAGGCGCAGCGGGTCCGGGAGCGCTACCCCGCCGGCCGCGCCCCGGACGGCACCGCCCGACCGGGCGACTCCGGCGTGGGCGTCGGCGCGCACCCGGAAGATGGATCCACCAGACGTGGCGGGGGCCGTCCGGCCGACCCCGCCGGCGACCACCGCGAGGCCCGAGGAGCACCGATCCCGTGATGGAGATGGCCGGGACCGGCGGCGGCCCGCTGGTCGAGCGCACCGACCTGCGCGCGGAGCTCGCCGACGGCACCCCGCCGCCGTGCCCGCAGTGCGGCGACGAGGAGCCGGCGGCGCCCGACGGCACGTGCCCGACCTGCGGCGCGACGCGCCCCGTGCTGCGCGACCACGTCGAGCTGACCCTGGGCGACGCCGCCGCGATCACCGACCGGGGGCGGCGCCGCCGCCGCAACGAGGACGCCGTGGAGCTCGGCCGGCGGGTCGAGGGCAGCGGCGACGACCGCGTCGAGACCTGGGTGGCCGTGGTCTGCGACGGCGTGGCCTCCGCGCGCCGCGGCGACGAGGCCTCCCTGGTCGCCGTCGGCGCCGCCGTGGGCGCCGCGCTGGAGACCGCGGCCGCGCCCGCCACCCCGCCGACCGGCTTCCCGGCGATCTCGACCCGCGACACCGGCCCGGTGCCGACCGAGAGCGCGGACGACGGCGGGGCCGACGCCGAGGCGACCACCGGCGAGACCCCGACCTCCGGCGGCCGCGCGGGCACCGGGGTGTCCGGCGAGCTGGACGCGCTGGCCACCGCGGCCTCCGCGGCGGCCGCCACCGCCGCCGCCGACCTCGGGCTCGGCGGCGGCGACAGCCCCGCGTGCACCTACGTCGCGGCCGTCGTGCGCGGCGGCGAGGCCGTCGTGTCGTGGATCGGCGACAGCCGGGCCTACTGGCTCGCCTCCGACGGGTCGTCGCGCCTGCTGTCCACCGACGACTCGTGGGCCGAGGAGATCGCCAACGCCGGGATCATGTCCCGCGAGGAGGCCGCGCGCGACCGCCGCGCGCACGTCCTGACCCGGTGGCTGGGCCGCGACGCCCCGAGCGGCCCGGCGCACGCCCGCCGCGTGCGGCTGGGGGTGCCCGGCCTGCTCCTGCTGTGCAGCGACGGGCTGTGGAACCACCTGCCCGACGCCGAGATCCTCGCCCGGCTCGCGCGCCCGGGTCTCGGCGGCACCGCCGCGGCGGAGAACGTCGAGGAGACCGGCGTGCCCGACCACCCGGCGCTCGCCGCCGCGGCCGCGCTGCTCGCCGCCGCGCTCGACGACGGCGGCCACGACAACGCGACGCTCGCGCTGATCCCGATCGTGCCGCCCGCGGACGCCGGCGGGCGCGCCTCGGTGACCGTCGACGGTCGCGGCCCCGACGAGCGCACCGGGCCCATCCCGCTGGACGGGGAGGGGGTGGTCGACCGGTGAGCACCGACGTCCCACCCGATCCCCCCGCCGACGTCACGGCCGGCACCTGGGTCGTGACGGTGTGGGCCGACCGCGACTACCACGAGCTCGTCCTCGCCCGCGGCGGCGCCGACGACACCTCCACCCCCGGCGAGTTCCCCGCCGACCTGCCGCCGCGGGAGATCGTGCTGACCGCGGAGGAGACGCGGGTCGGCCGAGGCGGCCCGGACACCCCCGAGATCGACCTGGGTGGCCCGCCGCGCGATCCGGGTGTCTCGAAGCTGCACGCCGTGCTCCTCGCGCTGCCCCGCGACCGCTGGGTGGTCATCGACGCGGGCTCGACCAACGGCACGACGCTGAACTACGCCGAGGCGCCGCTGACCCCGGACACCCCGGTGGCGCTGCGCTCCGGCGACTGCATCCACGTCGGCGCGTGGACCACGCTGACCGTCGAACGACGCTGAGTCTCAGCGTCCGCCGAGCGCGATCGGGCCCGTCGGCGCGTCCCACGACACCGCGGGCGGCACCGGGCCGACCAGCGCGCGCGTGATGACGAGCCGGGCGGCGAGGAAGCTCACCGGCAGCGCGAGCGCCGCGGCGAGCAGCGGGGCGAGGCGCTCGTCGACCCCGAGGTGCACCAGGCCGACGACCCCGACCGTCGTCGCCAGCACGTTGACGATCTGCGAGGCGGGGTAGAGCAGGAACCGCGTCCACGTCGGGCGCACCCGGAACGTGAACCGGCAGTTCAGGAAGAACGACACGACCATCGCCGCGCCCAGCCCGACGGCGTGCGCGACGAGGTAGCCCGCCGACGGGTGCGCCAGCAGGTAGGTGCCGTAGTAGGTGGCCGCGTTGGCCAGCCCGACCAGGCCGTAGCGCACGAGCCCCCCGAGGAGCTCGCGCACCGGCCGGGCGGTCACTAGTGGGCCACCGCCGTGTAGACCGCGAGCCCCATGAGCACGACCCAGACCAGGCCGAGCACCTGCAGGACGCGGTCGCCGAGCACGATCTCCTCGGGCTCGCCGCCGTTGCCGCCGTCCACGTCGACCGCGTAGCGCAGCACGGCGATGACGAACGGCACGACCGAGACGATGGCCCAGGTCGACGGCGCCGAGGGCAGCCGGCCCGGCATGGCCGTGACGCCGATGCCGAACGCCCACAGCCCGTAGGCCATGATCACGATGGTGGCCGAGAGCGACCACACGAAGCGCAGGTAGGACGCCGAGTAGCGCTCGAGCGACTTGCGGATCTTCGCGCCGGTGCGCTCGGAGAGCCGCATCTCGGCGTAGCGCTTGCCCGAGGCCATGAACAGCGAGCCGAACGCCATCGTCAGCAGGAACCACGGCGAGAGGTACAGCCCGGCCGCGGCGCCGCCGGCGATCGCCCGCATGAGGAAGCCGGACGAGACGATGCAGATGTCGATGACCGGCTCGTGCTTGAGCCACAGGCAGTACGCCAGCTGCACCACGATGTAGATGGCGGTGACCAGCGCGAGGTCCGGGTCGGCGACGAAGCTGACCGCGATCGCCGCCGCGAACAGCACGATGCCGGTGACCACCGCGAGCGTCGGCGGCACGATGCCGGCCGCGATCGGGCGGTAGCGCTTCTTCGGGTGCGCCCGGTCCGCCTCGACGTCCTTGGTGTCGTTGATCAGGTAGACGCCCGACGCGGCCAGCGAGAACGCGACGAACGCGAGCGCGACGTCCGGCAGCACCGTGAGGTCCAGCAGCCGGCCCGCCGCGAACGGCGCCGCCAGCACGAGGACGTTCTTCACCCACTGGCGCGGGCGCATGGCCTTGAGCAGGCCCAGCGGCACCGCGACCGGGCGGGGCCGGTCCTTCGTCGCGGGCGCGGGCTCGGGGGCGTCGGCGGTCGCGGGGCTACCGGCCGTGTCGACGGCGGTCTCCGTGCCCTCCTGCTCGCGGGCGGGGCTGGGCGGCGTGACGGGTGTCATGCGGTCCTCCAGCGGCCGATCGAGCCGCGGCGCACGAGGCGTCGCGCGCCGAGGGCGCACGCCGCTCCGAGCGCCGTGCCCGCCAGCACGTCGGTCGGGTAGTGGACGCCCAGCACCAGGCGCGAGAGCGCCATGCCGGGCACGAGGAGGCTCGCGCCGCCCCGGGAGACGGAGCGGAGCGGAGCTCGACCATGGGACACCGAGGCTCCCCCGACCATCCCGGCGTAGAGCAGGGCGGCGGCGGTCGTGGACGAGGCGTGCGAGGAGGGGAAGCTCAGACGGCTGGGGGTGCCGACGTGGACGGCCACCCGCGGGTCGTGGGGCCGGCGGCGGCGCACCACGCGCTTGACGACGATCGAGGTGCCGTGGGCCGCGACGACCCCGCCGACCGCGGTGGCCCACTGGCGCCGGCGCGGGGCGTCGAGCGCCGCGCCCAGGGCGCCGAGGGCGATCCACCCGGCGGCGTGCTCGCCGAAGAACGACATCGCCCGGGCCGCCCCGACCACCGGCGGGGTGCCGACGCGGCGCTGGACGGTGCGCAGGACCGCGACCTCGGGTCCCTCGGCACGATCGAGCACGTGGTCGTCCCTCCTGCCGGCGAGGATGTCCTGATCGGGCTCCGGCGCGAGATGTTACGCGGGCCTTGACAACGGCCCCGCAGTGGTCCATCGCGCCACGCGGGGCGGCGGTTCGCCCCGGGTCGGTCAGAACCACCTCTCCAGCACGGACGCGACGCCGTCCTCGAGGTTGCTCGCCGTGACCTCGTCCGCGACGTGGAGCACATCCGGGTGACCGTTGGCGACCGCGACACCGTGGCCCGCCCACCGCAGCATGGCGAGGTCGTTGGGCATGTCACCGAAGGCGACGACCTCGGCCGCGGTCACCCCGTGGTGGGCGGCGGCGCGCTCCAGGCCGTGGGCCTTGTCGATCCCGCGCACGGAGCACTCGAGCAGCCCGCCGCCCGCCGAGTACGTGATGTCGACGAGGTGCCCGACCGCCGGCACGGCCGCGCGCGCCATGTCCGCGCTGGTCATCGTGGGGTGGCGGGCGAGCACCTTGATGACGGGCTCGCCCAGCAGGTCGCCGGGCGCGACGCGGCGGTGGTCGGGGTGCGGCCAGGCGTGCACGTACTCGGCCTCGGAGACGAACTGCTCCTCGCGCCGGTCGAACGCCCCGGCCCCGACGCGCTCCACGGCGAGCCCGCAGCCCGGGATCGCCTCCCGGAGGCCGGCGGCGACCTCGGCGAGCGCGTCCACGCCGAGGGTCTCGGCGGCGAGGACACGGTCGTCGGCGGCGTCGTAGAGCACGGCGCCGTTGGCGGCGACGGTCAGCGCGTGCACCCCGAGCGCCTCGCAGACCCGCGGCACCCACCGCGGGGGACGGCCGGTCGCGAGCACGAGCGGCACCCCGGCGTCGACCATCCGCCGGATCACGGCGCGCGTGCGCGGCGACGGGTCCTCCGTGGCGCCGAGCAGCGTCCCGTCGACGTCGGTGGCGACCAGGCGTGGGCTCTGCACGCCCTCCACTATGGCCTCCGGCCACGTGAGCGACCTGGGTCGCCATGGCGACCCAGATCGCTCACCTGCGGGTACCCGCCCCGATGACCACCATCGACACGCTGCTCGAGGAGTCCGGCCGCACGTTCGCCGACGAGGCCGGGATCACGCTCAAGGACGAGCCGGCCCCGCTCTACCGCCTGCTCGTGCTCAGCGTGCTGCTGTCCAGCCGGGTGCAGGCCCAGCTCGGCACGCGCGCCTGCCGCGAGCTCGTCGACTCCGGGTTCGGGACCCCGGAGCGGATGCGCGACGCCGAGCGCTCCGCGGTCCACGACGCCCTCGAGCGCGCGAAGTTCCTCAGCAAGGACCAGACGACCGACGCCCTGCAGCAGGGCGCCGAGCTCGTCGCCGACCGCTGGGGCGGCGACCTGCGCCGGATGCGCGAGGCCGCGGACGGCGACCTCGACACCCTGCGCGGGCACCTCACCGAGGTCCCCCGCCTCGGGCCGGTCGGCGCGTCCATCTTCGTGCGCGAGGTGCAGGCCGTGTGGCCCGAGTTCCGCCCGCACCTCGACGACAAGGCCCTCGCCGCGGCCGGGGCGCTCGGCCTGCCGCGCGACGCCGGGGAGCTCGCCGGTCAGGTCGCCGGCGACGACGTCGCCCGCCTCGCCGCCGCCCTCGTCCGCACCGACGTGCGGGCGGAGAGCTGAGAGCTAACCCACGGCGCCCTGGTACTGCACGCCCACGTACTCCTCGCGCGCGAGCGTCGGTCCGCGTTCCCACCCGGACTTCGAGCGCTCGGTCGTCGTGAGCCCGTAGCGGCCCGTGGGGAGGTCGCGCACCACGAGGTCGACCCGCCCCCAGGGCTTCGCGGCCTCCCGGCCCGGGGCGACCGCCGTCGCGAGGCGGACGTAGGTGACGCCGACGGTGTCGAAGCGCCACACGCCGCCGCGGTACCGGTTGTCCTGCAGCCCGTAGTACGAGGAGTTGAGGTCCTCGTCGACGTGGATGCGGACCGTCGACGGCGGCGCGATGCCGTCGTGCGAGGCGACCTGGTCCACGCACGGCCACAGCACGGCCGACATCTGGTCGACCAGCACCGGCTGGTCCTCGAGCAGCGGCCCGATCGGCTCCTGCCTCGCCAGGAACGGCTGGGCCACGGCGAGCCGGTCGGTGCCGCGCTCGCCGGTGGTGTCGACGACGACGCGCACGAACGTCGGGTCGCCGGGGGCGTCGCGCAGCGAGACGGGCCGCTGCTGCCAGGTCCGCTCGTCGGCCTGCGGGAGGTAGTCGATCGGGGTCCGCCCCAGGACGCGCGGGTTCGCGGCCGGCCCGTCGCCGAACTCGACCGACACCCGCTCGTCCGGCGGGCCGGACTCCAGCAGCGGCACGACCACGTCGGAGGCCCCCGAGTCCGGCGGCACCGGGTACCAGCCGGTGACGAGGGTGCCGCGCCCGCTGGAGTCGTCGGTCTCGTCGTGCCACACCCGGCCCAGTCCGGGCACCGGCTGCGGTGTCGGCGCCACGGTGTCATCGACGAAGTCGCCGGTCGTGACCGCCGGCGTGACCGGCGGACCGAGTGCCGTCGGGGTCGGCCGTAGGACGCTGACGTTGTCCTCGAGCCCGCAGCCCTGGCGCACGATGTCCTTGGCGTTGCCGAGCGCGACCGTCCAGCCCGGGTACTGGCGCACCGGGGCCAGCACCATGACCGCGATCAGCCCGACGACGACGCTGCCGCACGCGACCGCGAGCAGCGCGCGGTCGGGCTCGGGCCGGGGCAGGTCGCGGTCCGGCCAGCGCCGCAGCGACCAGGCCGCCCACGCCGCCGCGAGCAGCGCGACCCCGACCCAGACGAGCGGGTTGCGCAGGAACACCGGCCCCAGGTGCGGGGCGTGCAGGTTGAGGCTCAGCGGCGTCGGATACGGGTCGGCGTGGTCGCCGAAGAACTGGCCGCGGTCGGTGTAGGGCCGCCACAGGTTCCACCCGGCGTAGCTCACCGACGTCGCGATCACCAGCACGGCGACCCCGCCGACGGTGGCGAGCGCCCGGTCGTGGCGCGGCATCGGGCCGCGCAGCAGGGCCAGGGCGATCAGCACGGTGCCCGAGGCCGCGATCACCGGGAAGTGCAGCACCCACTTGGTCGGGCTGGCCGCGACGAGCACGAAGGCGAGCGCCGTGGTCGCCGCCGCGTGCAGGAGCACCCGGCGCAGGGCGTCGTCCTCCGGCCCGCTGCGCCCGCTGCCCGCCGCCACCAGCAGCGTCACCGCGAGCGTGATGAGGATCGGCGCGCGCTGCGCCCACGGCGTCCGGCCCGGCCCGAGCAGGGTCTGGTAGTGGACCAGCTCGTCGTACCAGGGGACGGTGTCGTAGTAGTACGCGTGCACGGCCGAGGCCTCGATGACGTCGCCCAGCGAGGCGTCGGCGAACGCGAACGGGACGGCGATCGAGGACGCGGCCCCGAGCACCACCAGCAGCGCGATCTGCTGGCGCCGCGGGGCGGCCATCATGTGCGGCCAGGCGCGCGGGATCTCCACCAGCAGCGGCGCGACCGCCACGAGACCCGTCGGCGAGCAGGCCAGCGCGAGCGCCGCCGCCATCACCGCACCGACGTAGAGGATGGGGGTGCCGCGGTCGCGGGCGACCTCCACCAGCAGGATCACGACGACCGACAGCAGCACGATCAGCGGCTCCGGACGCAGCGTCAGCCCGAACGGCAGCCACCACAGCAGGTGCGCGACGAGCAGGGCCCACGGCACCCAGCCCCGCCGCACCGCGGTGCGCCGCGAGATCAGGATGAAGAACGCGCGCAGGAGCGCCCACGTCAGCAGGCCGAACAGCAGCGGCAGGCACCGCTGCCAGACCAGCCCGAACCCGCCGATCGCCCCCCAGGCCTGCATCGCGTACTGCGAGACCACGAAGGGGTTCTCGGTGACGTTGAACATGTAGACGGCGTTGCCGACGTAGCCCGCCTCGCCGGCGTCCCGCGCCATCAGCGGGTACCAGCTGTCGTCGAAGTTCATCGGGGCGACGAGCACCCAGCCCGCCGAGATCGCCACCACCAGGCCGTCGGCCCATGACAGGTGCCGACGCAGGCGCGCGGGCCAGGTCCGCGGCGCGACGAGCCCCCGGACCTTCCGCCAGCGACCCTGCCGGTAGACGAGCACGAGCAGCACCGCGAGCGCGACGAGGTGCGCGACGAGCAGGGTCGTCTTCAGCGGGCCCGGGGTGGACGCGTAGCGGTCGTCGGTGCGCACCGTGGCCCCGAGGCCCGCCGACGCCGGCGTCCCGTCGGTGCTCGTCGAGAGCTGGGCGATGATCGGCGGGAGGACGGCGGCGCAGTCGCCGCACGCCAGCGGCAGCGGGACGCCGTCCTGGGTGACCCGCAGGCCCGCCTCGTCGACGGTGATCGCGAGCGTGCAGTCCCCGGGTGGGACCGGGCCCGCGGCGACCGTCTGCCCGGAGACGGTCAGGCTCGCGAGCCCGTTGCCCGACGCGAGCACCAGCCCGCCGTCGCGCGGGTCGCCGGGCAGGGTGCGCAGGACGTCGCCGCCCGCCCGCAGCGCCGAGCACGGGACCTCGGCCGAGAACCCGAGCGGGCGGGGCGGGTTGAGCGCGAGCTGCGTGGACACCGGCGTGCCGGGGGCGGCCGCCGGGTCCGGCCACGTGACGGTGCTGTCCTGCGCGGTCACCGGGGCGAGCGGGACGGCGATCCCCAGCAGGATCGTCAGCATCGCCCACACGACGACGGCGCGGGCGCCCAGCCGCGGCGCCCGATCGGGCTCCTCGCCGCGGGGCGCGGCCTCGCCGGCGCGCACCAGCGTCGTCACCGGTCGCCCCGCGGACGGCACGGGGTCGTGAGCGTGGGGAACCGGGGAGTACGCACCGTGATGGAGGATAAGTTGTGAAGGCCCCGTCAGGCCCCGGGGGTCGCGGCGTGTCCCTAGATGACGGCCACGGCGACGACGAGGCCGAGGGCGACGTGCATCGCCGCGATCATCGCCGAGTCCCAGGTGAACCGGTCGTCGTGCAGGCACCCGTCGACGTCCAGGCGTGCGACGCGCTCGAGACCGCGAACCGCGAGGACCTGGGCGATGATCCCGACCAGGCCGTAGATCGACGTGTTGAGGATGCCGGCCACGAAGCCGCCGCCGGAGACGTAGATGGCGGTGACGATGATCAGCGCCATCGACACCAGCCCCGCGGCCGACACCACCACGGCGTTCGGCCGGCCCTCGCGGACCAGGCCGCGCAGGTCCCCCGGGGTCGTCAGGTCGATCGCGAAGTAGCCGATGTACATCAGCACCGCGCCGATCACCGCGTAGACCACGATGAGGCCGATGTTCACGCCCATGGTGGGCCAGAATTCGGGAGCGAGCACCGCAGGGGCCCTCCATCCGGACGAACGGGGCGCCAGACTAGGGCACTGATCTAGCCGACGGCGCCCTGGTACTCCACGTCGGCGTAGTCCTCCCTCGCCAGGGTCGGACCGCGCTCCCAGCCGGCTTTCGGGCGCTCCGTGGTGATCACCCCGTAGCGCCCGGCGGGGAGGTCGCGGACCACCGCCTCGACCCGGCCCCAGGGCTTCGCGGGCACGCCGCCGGGGCGCACCGCGGTCGCGAGCGCGACGTAGGTGGACTCGAGGTCGTCGAGGCGCCACACGCCACCGCGCGCGTTCCAGTCCTGGGAGTTGATCGTCGCGCCGGTCAGGTCCTCGTCGACCGAGAGCCGGAACGCCGGCACCGGGGCGATGCCGTCGTGCACGGCGACCTGGTCGACGCACGGCCACAGGCTCGACGAGCTCTGGTCGGCCAGCGCGGGCGCGCCGTCCACGATTCCCTGGATCGGCTCCGGGCGCGCCAGCCGGGGCTCGGCCACCGCGAGCCGGTCCTCGCCCACCGAGCCGCCGCGCTCGACGACGACCCGCACCGCGTCGACGCCCGGCGGCGCGTCCACCAGCGAGACGGGCCGCTCCTGCCAGGCCCGGCCGTCGGTGTTGGGCAGGTCGTCGATCCCCGTGCGCCCCACGACGCCGCCGCCGCGGCCGAACTCGACCGCGACGGACTCGTCGGGATCGTTCGCGGCGAGCAGGGGCACCAGGACGTCGGAGGCGCCGGTGCCCGCCGGCACGGGGTACCAGCCGGTCACGAGACCACCCCGCCCCGTGGAGCCGGGGACGTCGTCGTGCCAGACGCGTCCGAGCCCGGGGACCGGTCGCGGCGGGGGGACGCGGGTGTCGTCGACCATGTCGCCCGACGGCACGGCGGGCCCCGTCGGCGCGCCGAGCGGGACCGGGGACGGGCGGAGCACGGTCACGTTGCTCTCCAGCCCGCACTCGCCGCGCGCGATGTCCTCGGCGTTGCCGAGCGCGACCGTCCAGCCCGGGTACTGCCGCAGCGGCGCCAGCACCATCACGCCGACCATGCCGATCACGACCGCGACGCACACCGCCGCGAGGACGGCCCGCTCGGGCTCGGGGCGGAGCAGGTCGCGGGCGGGCCACCGCCGTCGGGCCCACTGCCCCCAGGCCGCGGCGAGCAGCGCGACCCCGATCCACACGAGCGGGTTGCGCAGGAACACCGGACCGAGGTGGGGCGCGAGGAGGTTCTCGCTCAGCGCGGTCGGGTCGGGGTCGGCGTGGTCGCCGAAGGGCTGGCCGCGGTCGCTGTAGGGGCGCCACACGTTCCACCCGGCGAAGCTCACGGCCGCGGCGACGACGAGCACGGCCACGCCCCCGGTCGTCGCCAGGGCCCGCTCGTGGCGCGGCATCGGCCCGCGCAGCAGCGCGACGGCGAGGAGCACGGTGCCCGAGGCGGCCACCGCCGGGAAGTGCAGGACCCACTTGGTCGGGCTGACGGCCACGAGCGCGAACGCCACGGCGGTGGTCGCGGCGGAGTGCAGCAGCACCCGGCGCAGCGCGTCGTCGTCGGGCCCGCGGTGGGCGCTGCCCGCCGCGACCAGCGCCGCCGTCGCGAGCGTGACGAGGACCGGGGCCCGCTGCCCCCACGGCGTCTCGCCGGGGCGCAGGAGGGTCTCGTAGTGGTCGAGCTCGTCGTACCAGGGGACGGTGTCGTAGTACCAGGCGTGCACGGCCGAGGCCTCGAGGACGTCCCCGAGCGAGGCGTCGGCGAAGGCGATCGGGATCGCGACGCTCGCCGCCGCGCCCGCGACCAGCACGGCGCCGAGCGCCTCGGCGCGGGGCGCGGCGAGCATCCGCGGCCCCGCCCGCGGGATCTCCACCAGCAGCGGCGCGGCCGCCACGAGACCGGTCGGCGAGCAGGTCAGCGCCAGCGCGGCCGCCATCACCGCGCCGGCCCAGAGGACCGGCGCGTCCCGGTCGCGCGCCAGCTCGACGAGCAGGAGCACCACCACCGAGAGCAGCACGATCAGCGGCTCCGGGCGCAGCGAGAGCCCGAACGGCAGCCACCACACGAGGTGGGCCAGCAGCAGCGCCCACGGCACCCGGGCGGGCCGGACGTCGACGCGGCGGGCGAGCAGGACGAAGAACGCCCGCAGCATCGCCCACGTCAGCAGGCCGAACAGCAGGGGCAGGCACCGCTGCCAGACCAGCCCGTAGCCGCCGATCGCCCCCCACAGCTGGGTCGCGTACTGCGACGCGACGAAGGGGTTCTCGGTGACGTTGAACATGTAGACGGCGTTGCCGACGTAGCCCGCCTCGCCGGCGTCCCGGGCCATCAGCGGGTACCAGCTGTCGTCGAAGTCCAGCGGGCCGACCACGAGCCAGCCGACCGAGACCGCCACGACGATCGCGTCCGCCCACGACGCGTGGCGTCGCAGCCGGTCGAACCACCCGCGGGCGCCGACCCGGCCGTGCGCGCCCCGCCGGGTGTGCCGGTGCGTGCCGCGCCGGTGCACCAGCACGAGCAGCACCGCGAGGGCGATCAGGTGCCCGGCCAGCAGCACCGTCTTCAGCGGGCCCGGGGTCGAGGCGTAGCGGTCGTCGGTCCGCAGCGTCGCCCCGAGACCCGCCGACGCGGGCGTGCCGTCGGTGCTCGTGGAGAGCCTGCTGACCTGCGGGGGCAGGACGTCGTCACACGCCCCGCAGGTCAGCGGGAGCGCCCGCCCGTCGAGCGCGGCCCGCAGGCCCTGCGCGTCGACCGCGAGGTCCAGACGGCAGTCGCCGGGCGGGACCGAGCCGGTGAGCACCGCGCGCCCGGAGACGTCGACCTGCATCGCGGCGCCGGTCGAGGAGACCGTCAGCCCGGCACCGCCCGCGTCGGCGGGCAGGGTGCGCAGGACGTCGCCGCCGGCCCGCAGCGCGCTGCACGGCACCGTCGCCGCGAACGCCAGCGGGCGCGGGGGGCTCAGGGTGAGCGTGGTGGACAGCGGCGCGCCGGCGGCCGCGCCCGGGTCGGGCCAGGTCACGGTGGTGTCCTGCGCGGTCACCGGAGCGAGCGGGACCGCGATCCCCAGCAGGATCGTCAGCAGGGCCCAGACGAACAACGACCGGCCGGCGCGGGGAGTCGTGTCCTCCGGGATCGGGGCCTCGGCGCGGGCCGGGGTCTCGGGCGGGGCGGACAACGTCCCGGGAGCCTAGGTCGTCCGGGCTCCCCCGCCGAGGACCCCCCGGACCGGGGTGGCTCAGTCCGGGATGCGGTGCGGCACGAACGCGGCGCCGTTGTCGGTGATGAGCCCGGTGGTCTCGCGGATGCCGAGGCCCGCGGAGGCGTCGCCGACGATCCAGGCGCCGAGCGCGGGGCGGTAGCCGTCGAACTCGGGCAGCGGGTCGAAGAGCTGGTAGACGTAGCCCTCCTCGCCGTAGACCCCGCCGGTCTCGGTCTCGTAGCCGGGGGCGACGACCGCCATGTTCGCGCCCTCGCGCCCCAGGAGCGGCTTGCGGATGTACTCGGTGAGCATCCCCGGGTCCCCGAGCGAGGCCGGGAGCAGGTTCGGGTGCCCGGGGTACATCTCCCAGAGCACGGCGAGCAGCGCCTTGTTCGACAGCAGCGTCTTCCACAGCGGCTCGATCCACGTGGTCTCGGGCAGGCTGCGGGTGACGTGCTTGCCGAACTCGTCGCCGAGCACCCACTCCCACGGGTAGAGCTTGTCGACGACGGCGATCGGCGACTCCTCGAGGTCGACGAACCGGTCGAGCGCGGAGTCCCAGCCCAGCTGCTCGATGGCGAGACCGACGGTGTCGAGCCCGGCCTCGGCGGCGCACTCCTGCAGGTAGGCCGTCGTGACGTGGTCCTCGCCGGTCGGGTCGGCCTGCGACCAGCAGAAGTGGACCTCGTTGCGGGGCAGCTTCGCGGCGATCTCGCCCCAGCGCTCCACCAGCTTCTCGTGCAGCGAGTTCCACTGGTCGTCGTCGGGGTGGACGTCCTTGAGCCAGTACCACTGGCAGATCGACGCCTCGAGCAGCGTCGTGGGGGTGTCGGCGTTGTACTCCATGAGCTTGGCCGGCCCGGACCCGTCGTAGCGCAGGTCGAAGCGGCCGTAGAGGTGCGGGTCGCCGCGGCGCCACGACGCCGCGACCTGCTCCCAGCACCACTCCGGCAGCGCGAAGTCTCGGAACCGCTCGGTGGTGACGACGTGGTCGACGGCCTCGAGGCACATCGAGTGCAGGAGCTCCACGTCCGCCTCGAGCGAGAGCACCTCGGCCATGTCGAGGACGTAGTGCACCGACTCGTCCCAGTACGGCCGGGCGCCGTTGAGACCGGCCGCGGGCGTGCCGAACACCAGCCCCTGCTCCTCGATCTTCTGCTGCCAGCCGGGGCGGGGCTTTCCGGTCGCGCGCTGCACGACGGTGATCCTGCCGTATCTCCGGTCGGCTCCTCTGTCAGCTACCCGACGAGCTGCCGCCCGACGACGAGCCGCTGCTCGAGCTGCCCGACCCGCTGCTGCTGCCGCTGCTCGAGCTGCCGCCCACGCCGAGGCCGCCGCGGCTGACCGTGCCGTTGCTGCTGGTGCTGCCCAGGCTGCTGCCCGAGGTGCCGCTGCGCACCGAGGTGCCGCTGGCGGGCGGCGAGGTGCTCCCGCCCGAGGCAACGGTGCCGACGGGCGAGCTGGAGCCGTAGTTGTAGTGGTACTGGTTGCCGAAGCCCCCGATGAAGATCGGGACGAAGACGCCGCTGCTGTTGTAGTAGCCGCCCTGCTGGGTGCCGCCACAGTTCTCGTCGGGCACGACGACGCCCTGCGGGTCGACGCACTGGGCCTCGACCTCGTCCGGCGAGCTCGCCGCGTAGACGACGGCCACGAGCGCGACCACGCCGACCGCCACCCCGCCGCCGACCAGCACGCGCTTGCGGATCTTGCGCTTGCGCTCCTCGGCGGCCGCGGCGGCGTCGCGCTGGGCACGCTCGCGGCGCTGCGCCTCGCGGCGGGCGCGCTGCTCGGCCACCGTGGGCTCGCGGGGCTTGGTGGTCGCCGGGTCCTGGTAGCGCACGCGACCGCGGCGCTGCTCGCCCTCGTCCGCGCCGGCGTCCGCACCCACGGCCGCCAGCGCGCCGCTGCCCGATCCCGCGGTGGCCGCCGGCACGCCCGAGGGGGGCGTCGCGGTGTCGTCGGTGTCCGGTGCGCCCGGCGTGTCGGGGGTGTCGTCGGGTCCGCGGTGGCGCCCGCCGGCGACGGCGGACGTGTCGACCTTCTCGGTGGGCCGCTGAGACGGATCCGCCGCCTGTTCGGAGAAGGCGTTCAGGTCGACCTTCTCGGTCCGTCGCTCCGACGGCTGGTCCCGCTCGTCGCCTCGGCCTGTCATGGTCCCCTCCGCCCAACCGTTCGCCGGCACCGTCCGGCGCGCACCGGTCACCACCGATCCTGCCCGACTCGGGGTCACCCGGCCCGGGGAATCCCGGAGCGGCATGATGACAGGGCGATGCTGCTCCGGGAACGCCAGTCCGGGCCGTCCGGTGACGGTGGCCCCGACGGCGAGTACAACGCTGACGGTGACGCCCGCGGTGTGGACCGCTGGCTCGACCGCGTCCTCGGCGCCGACGACGCCGCCGACCCCCGCCGCCGCGCCGCCCGCCGCGGCGTCGTCGGCGTGCTGGCGGGCGCGCTGATCATGCTGATCGCCGCCACCGCGCTCGCCGCCACCGGGTCCGGCCCCGAGGTCCTCGGGTTCTCGGGGTCGTCGTCCGGGCCGGCCGGCGCGTCCTCGGCGGGCGAGGACGACGGGCCGCCCCCGCTGACCACCCAGCCCGGCGCCTGCCTGACGTGGAGCCGTGACGACGCCGGCGACGTGCGCGAGGTCGACTGCGCCCAGTCGCACCTGTTCGAGAGCGTCGGTGCGGTCGACGCCGCGCAGCCGCCGGGCGCGCCGTTCCCGGCCGACCCGGCGTGGCAGCAGCTCGTCACCGACCAGTGCACGCCGCAGGCGCGGACCTACCTGCAGGGCAAGCTCGACCCGGCCGGGCGCTACAAGGCGGGCGCGCTGAAGCCGACCCAGGCCGCGTGGGACGCCGGCGACCGCACCGTGCGCTGCGGGCTGCAGGCACCGGGTCGCACCGGGGCGCTCTTCTCGTCGACCGGGCGGGTCACCGACGCCGACCAGGCCGTCGTGTTCGACCAGGGCACCTGCCTCGGGCTCGCGGGCAAGGAGGTCTCCGACCCCACCGCGTGCGGCGAGACCCACGCCGCCGAGGTGGCGGGCACCGTCGACCTCGGCACCCAGTTCCGCCAGGGCTTCCCGTCGGTCGACGAACAGGACAACTACCTGCAGCCGACCTGCCAGCGGATCGCCGAGCAGTACGTCGGCTCGGCGCAGAAGCTCACCGACTCGAAGCTCACTGTGTACTGGACCAACCTCGCCGAGGAGTCCTGGACCGCGGGCACCCGCCGCGTGAGCTGCAACCTGGGCTCGCTGCTCGCCGACAGCTCCGGGTTCGCCCCGCTGACCGGCAAGGCCGCCGAGGGCGTCACCATCGGCGGCGAGGCGCCGGCGTCCACGGTGCCGAGCCTGCGCCCCGGCGCGCCGGCGTCGGTGCCCGGCTCGACGACCGCCGCCCCGGCCCCCGAGGGCGGCGCGGCCGGCGGCAGTGCGACGCAGCCCGGTTCCGGCCAGCAGCCCGGCCTGCCGGTGCCCTCGCTGCCGGTCCCGGGCCTCGGCGGCGGCTAGCGTCCTCTTCCGTGGTGGACGTCGGGCCCGAGCGGTTCGAGGAGCTCGTCGCCGACGCGCTGGACGAGCTCCCGGAGCCGCTGACGCGGGCGATGGACAACGTCGTCGTGCTCGTCGAGGACCGCCACGGCGAGGAGCCCGACCTGCTCGGGATCTACGAGGGCGTGGCGCTGACCGAGCGCTACAGCGACTACGGCGGCGTCCTGCCCGACCGGATCACGCTCTACCGCCTCGCGCTCGCGGACGTGTGCGCCGACGAGGACGAGCTCCGGGAGGAGGTCGCCGTCACCGTCGTGCACGAGATCGCGCACCACTTCGGCATCGACGAGGCGACCCTGCACCGCCTGGGCTGGGGCTGACCTCTACGTGCGTGAGACCTATCCGGTGGGGTCGTTCGTGGCGGGCAGGCCGCCGGGGACGGCGCTGCGCCAGGCCACGAGCTCCCAGCTGCTGCCCCGCGGGCGCAGGACGACGCGCCCGCAGTTGCCGACGTGCTCCTCGTCGCGGGCCGGCACACCGACACGCTCGACGAGCTCCTGGGCCGCGAGGCGCAGGGCGGCGCCGTGGCTGACGAGCACGATCGTGCCGCCGTCGGGGTGGCGCTCGCGCAGGTCGGCGACGACGGGCTCGTAGCGGTCGAGCAGGTCCTGCCCGCTCTCGCCGCCCGGGTGCCGGGCGTCGAGGTCGCCGTCGAGCCACCGGTCGACGACCCGCCGAAACGCGGCGACCGCGGGCTCGTCGTTGCGGCCCTCCAGGTCGCCGACCTGCACCTCGTGCACGCCTTCGACCTCGATCGGGTCCAGGCCCAGGTGCTCGGCGACCAGCTCCGCCGTCTCCACCGCCCGCCGCGCCGGCGAGTGGTACAGCGCGGTCACGCGGCCCTCGGTGCCCTCGGCGAGCTCGCGGCCCAGCGCGTGGGCCTGGGCACGGCCGAGGTCGGTGAGCGGGGGTCCGGGCAGCACGGTGTCGAGGACGTGCTCGACGTTCGACGGCGTCTGGCCGTGGCGGGCGAGCACGAGGCGCAGGTCGCTCATGCACCGCTCCCGTCGCGCAGCGCCGCGAGCCAGGACGCCGACTCCGTGTAGTCCTTGACGGTCTGGCCGGGCCCGGGGTCGCCGCCCGGCCCCTCCTCGCCCGCGACGGTCGCGCGCGGGTACGAGCCGAGGAACCGGACGTCGGTGCAGCGCCGGCGCAGCGCGGCCAGGGCCTCGCCCATCGCGGGCTCGGCGACGTGGCCGGTGCCGTCGAGGAAGAACCAGTAGTCGCCGCGGCGGTCCTTGAGCGGGCGCGACTCGATGCGGGTGAGGTCCACCCCGCGCACCGCGATCTCGGTGAGCACCGCGAGCAGCGCGCCCGGCTGGTTGACCGTGGTCGCGGCGATCGAGGTGCGGTCGGCGCCCGTCGGCGCGGGCAGCCCGGGCGCGCCCGGCGGGCGGACCAGCACGAACCGCGTCACGGCGTCCCCGGTGTCGTGCACCCCGGAGGCGAGCTCGACGAGCCCGTGGTGGGCCGCGGCCACCGGCGCGCACACCGCGGCGTCGACCTCGCCCGCGGCGACCTGCGCGGCGGCCGCCGCCGTCGAGGACGTCAGGCGGACCTCCGCGGCGGGCAGGTGCTCGGCGATCCAGCGCCGGGTCTGGGCCTCGCCGTGCGGGTGCGAGGCGACGCTGCCGACCTCGTCGGCCGTCGTGCCCGGACGGACGAGCACCGAGAAGCGCACCGGCAGCAGGATCTCGCGCACGATCACCAGCGGCGGCGTCTCCACCAGCCCGTCCATGGTGGCCGGCACCCCGCCCTCGACGGAGTTCTCCACGGGCACGCAGGCGGCCTCGGCGTCCCCCGCGCGCACGGCGTCGAGCGCCGCGGTGGTGCTCGCGAACGGCAGCAGCGCCGGCTCCGGCTCGCCCAGGGCGTCGCCGAGCACGGCGGGCGTCAGGGTGCGCAGGGCCTGTTCGCAGAAGGTGCCGTGCGGCCCGAGGAAGGCGACCCGAAACCCTGTCACGTCCAAGGAGCGTACGGGGCCGCGCGCGAAGGGTCAGAGCAGGCCGAGGCGCGCGAGCTCCGGGCCCGGGACGGCGACCGCCGTCGACCCGAACGACGAGAACAGCGAGCGCACCCGCACCGCGGCGTCGGACCCGACCTCCCCGAGCTCGGCGGCGAGCGCGTCGCCGTCGTCGACGAGCAGGGCCTCGCCGATGCGCTCCTCGACCGGGCTGTCGGTGCCGGGGGCGAGCGCGCGCACGGTGGCCACCAGCAGGTTCAGCCAGCCGTGGTGGGTGAACCCGGTGTCGGGGTCGGTGTGCCGGACCGCCGACTGCAGGCCGATGCTCGCGGTGAACGAGCGCCCGGCCCCGACGGCCAGCGCCAGGAAGCCCGCCACGTCCTGCACGCCCGGGAACGCCCCGGCCCGGCCGCCGCCGCAGCGCAGCTTGGGCCGGCAGCCGTGGTCGACCACGCGGCGGACCCCGTCGAGCCAGTCCTCGGAGCCGTCGGCGTCGGGGCGGCGCGGCTCGACGACCGCGACCACGTCCTCGGGCACGAACTCGGTGACGCGCTCGAGCCACACGGTGTCGACGTCGTGCGGCGCCGGCATCTCGACGGTGCGCGGGTCGAGCAGGGCCGCGCGCGAGGAGGTCAGCGACAGCGCCTTGGGGACGCCGCCGAGCCCGGTGTCGACGGCCAGGGCGATCGGCAGCGGCGCGGAGGGACGCCGCTTGACCAGCACGCTGACCAGCTCGGAGAGCCGCGACACGGGCACGACCAGCGAGCCGAGCAGCCCGCCGGCGTCGTCGGCGCGGGCGGCGAGGTGCTCGTCGACGACCGTCGCCATGTCCGGTCGCGTGCCCTCGGCGACGAGCGCGGCGTCGTCGACGATCGCTCGGAGCAGAGCGGGCACACCGTCGACCGGTGCCCCGCCGGCCTCGGGGACGGTGGACACGTCCCGCACGGTAGCGGGGCGCCCGCCCGGCACCGGCCACCGGTACCGGGGATCCACTGTGGCTCACGAGGGTCTCGCGCCGGACCCGGAAGTTTGATTAGGCTCCCCTTAGTTCGTCCGCACCGAGGGAGTCCGATGGCCAGGAGCCGACCGCCCGCCCCGCCCGTCCCGCCGCCCGCCGAGCGCGCGCGGACACTCGCGGGCCGCGCCCGGCACGCCGCGGTGATCGGGGAGGCGGTCGGGTCCGCCGACGAGGACGGCGAGCTGCGCGCCACCCCGACGCTGCACCACGTGCCCTCGACGGGCGCGGCGACACTGCAGTTCCCCGAGGACCACCCGTTGGTGCTGCGGGTGCGCGAGCGCGGTGAGTCGCTGCTGCCCGTGATGCTCGAGCTGGCCGACGTCGCGCCGGTGACGGTGCGCCGGCCGGTGCGCGGGCTGCTGTGGGTCAGCGGGCGGCTGCGCGTGCTCCCGATGCGGGTGGCCCGGCGCGCCGCGCTGCGGATCGCCGCCGAGCTCCCCGACGAGCGCCTCCTCGACGTCGGCCACGGCGAGACGCTGCTGCGCCTCGAGCCGGCGATGGTCGTGCTCTCCGACGCCGAGGGCACCGAGGCGCTCGCGCCGACCGCGATGGCCGCCGCGCCGCCGGACCCCGTCGCGGCCACCGGCGACCCGTGGCTCGCCCACCTCGCCGCCGCGCACGCCGGCACGCTCTCCGCGCTCGTGCCGCGGCTCCCGCTGCACCTGCGCCGCCCGGGCCATCGGATCTCACCGCTCGGCGTCGACCGGTTCGGGCTGCGGCTGCGCGTCGAGACCGACGGCCCCGAGCCCGGCGACCACGACGTGCGCCTGCCGTTCGCGGCGCCGCTGTCGTGCCCCGGTCAGCTCGGCCAGGCCGTCCGCAGCCTCATCGGCTGCGACGACGACGTGCCCGGCCTGCGTCCTACGTCGCGTCCCGCAGCGGGCGCGTGATCTTCCGTTCCGCCACGAACGACACGAACGGGATCGTCCCCGCCAGCGCCACGAGCACCGCGCGCCCGACCGGCCAGCGGTCGCGGTAGGCAAGGTCCGCGGTGAGCAGCAGGTAGCCCATGTACAGGAAGCCGTGGATCGGGCCGACGATCGCCACGACGGTGCCGTCACCCCCGATGTACTTCAGCGGCATCCCGATCAGCACGAGCACGAGCAGGCCGACACCGACCACCCACGCCCCGACGCGGTAGCGCTTGAGCGCGGCCACGACCTCCGGGGTGGGTGGGGCCTGGGTCTCACTCGTGGTCACCGTGGATCGGTCTCCTCGTTCGGGGTCGGGCCTCGCTCGGCGGCCGCCAGCTCGGCGTACATGGCGTTCCAGCGCGCACGCTCGGGTGACGACGTCCCGTCCACGGCGCCGTCCATCACCCCCGCGGCGACCCCGACCGGCCGCGGCCCGAACGGCGAGTCCGCCGGGGCGGCGCGCACGGGCTCCGGCGCCTCGCGGACCCGCCGCGCGGCCTGCACCTCGTCGAGCGCCTTCGCCTCGGCCCGCAGCATGCGCCACCACAGGGCGGCGAAGAACAGGCCGAACAGCGGCCACTGGAACGCGTAGCCCGCGTTGAGCAGCGACCCGCCGGGCGACTCGGCCCGGACGACCTGCCAGTACGCCATCCCGCCGCACACGACGACGGCCGCGAGCGCGAACAGCGTCCACCCGATCCAGCGGGGGGTGACGAGCAGGCGCAGCACGGCACCGAGGTTACCGCCGCGGCACGAAGCGGAGCGGAGCTGCCGCGATCCGGACAGCGTCGTCGTCAGGCCGTCAACCGGTACTCGGGCAGCTCGATGCCCTCGGCCGGCGGGCCGGCGAGCTTCTCGACCAGTCCGCCGAACACCGACGACAGCGACCCGGCGAGACCGAGCACCCGGCGCTGCACCGCCAGGCCTGCCCCGGACCGCGGGTTCATCGCGCGCAGGGCCGCCGGCTTGACGTCCTGGGCCTGCGCGACGAAGGGCCGCATCCGCTGCTCGTAGCGGGCCAGGGCCGCACCGGTGTCCTGTCCGTCGCCCAGCTCGCCGGCCAGGATGTAGGCCCCGACGAGCGCGAGTGTGGTGCCGGTGCCGAACGGGCCGGTGGCCCAGGCGGCGTCGCCGAGCAGCACGGTGCGCCCGGTGCTCCAGCGCGGCAGACGGACCTGGGCGACGGCGTCGAAGTACAGCGACGCGTCCTCGAGCGCCGCCAGCACCCGCGGGGCCTGCCAGCCGACGTCGGCGTAGGTGCGGCGCAGGATCGTGATCTGGGAGTCGCGGTCCAGCTCCCCGAGCCCGCGGACGTCGGAGAGGAACGCGAGCATCGCGCGCGTGGTGCCGCGGTTGTCGGGACGCAGGCTGGTGCTCCGCGAGCCCGGGGCGCTGTGCCAGCGCCACCAGCGGTCGTCGTCCCCGGTGCGCGGGATCGTCAGGTAGGCGACCTGGAGGCCGAGCTCGGTGACCTCGGCCGCCTCGTCGGGGGGCAGCACCAGGTCGCGGGTGCGCGAGCGCGTGCCCTCGGCGACGACCACGAGGTCGGCGTCGATCTCCTCGCCCCCGGCGAGGCGGGCGGTGACGTGGTCGCCGTGCTCGGTCAGCTCGCGGATCTGCTCGCCGAACCGGTAGTCGGTGGTGTCGCGGGTGCGCTCGTGGATGAGGCGCGACAGCTCCCCGCGCAGGATCTCCATCTCCGCGGTGCCGCCGGCCGTGTCGCCCTCGCCCGCCGGGAACTCGGCGACCGCGGCGCCGTCGTCGTCGACGAAGCGCAGGCCCACCTCGCCGGTGCCGGCCGCCAGGGCGGCGTCCTCGAGGCCCATGCGGCGCAGGACCTCGCGCCCGGCGCCCCGGACGTCGATGTTCTGGCCCTCGTCGCGCAGCCGGGGGGCGCGCTCGACGACGGTGGTGCGCCACCCGCGGGCGTTCAGCTCGTGGGCGACGGCGGGACCGGCGATGCTGGCACCGGAGATCAGGGCGTGGCGGCTCACCGGCTAGCGGTACCCGCGACCGGCACGCCCGCCACGCTGCCCCTACCGTGGCGCGCGTGACGGCGCGGGACGTGTGGCGCGGGTGGACGCGCCCGGCCGGCCCGGCGGTCGCTCCGCTCGGGGAACGCGACCGGCGGCTGCTGCGCACCGAGCTGGTGATCGTCTTCTCGGTGACGCTGGGCCTCTCGGGCGTGCGCAGCCTCGTCTCGCTGCTCGACGCGCTCTCGTCGCCGGTGCCGCTGGACCAGCGCACGACGGCCATCGACGAGACCCTCGCCCGCAACCCGTGGGCCGACCTCGCCGCCCAGCTCGCCGGGTCGTTCGTCCTCGTCGCGTGGGGCTGCCTCGGGCTGTACCTGCTGGTGCGGGCCGGGGCGGGACCGCGCGCGATCGGGCTCGACGGGCGCCGGCCGGGGCGCGACGCGCTCGGCGCGGTCGGCCTCACCGCCCTGATCGGCATCCCGGGCCTCGGGCTCTACCTCGCCGCCCGCGCGCTGGGCCTGAACACGACCGTCATCCCGTCGCTGCTCGACCAGTACTGGTGGACGGTCCCGGTGCTGGTCGTCTCGGCGTGCGCCAACGCCTGGGCCGAGGAGGTGCTCGTCGTCGGCTACCTGCTGCACGCGCTGCGCCGGCTCGGCGTCTCGGAGAACAGGGCGCTGGCGATCTCGGCGGTGCTGCGCGGCTCGTACCACCTCTACCAGGGCTTCGGCGGCGGGCTCGGCAACCTGCTCATGGGCCTGGTGTTCGGGCGGGTGTGGCAGCGCACCGGCCGGCTCTGGCCCCTCGTCGGCGCGCACGCCCTGCTCGACGTCATCGCCTTCGTCGGCTCGGCGCTCCTGCGCGGCGCGCTGCCCTTCCTGCCCGCGTAGATGTCAGCGGCGTGGCGCTGCAGACGATGAGTGTCCGTCACGCCACGCGCTCGATTCAGCTGATGATCTTGTGGCGCGAGCGCGCCATCATGTTCTCCGGTGCCGGGTCGATCCCCGCGGCGTCGAACAGCTCGGCCATGCGCTCCGGGATGGCCTCGGGGTCCCAGCGGTGCCCGTCGCCGCGGATCTCCGCGACCGAGGTGAAAGGCTGGTAGAGCTCGATCGAGTCGCCCTGGACGCCGAAGACCTTGCCGCTGATGTGCGCCGCGTGGTCCGACGCGAGGTAGGCGACGAACGGCGCGACGTTCTCGGGGTCGAAGAAGTCGAAGTCTCCGCGGGCGAGCATCGCCTCGCGCGCCTCGCGGACCTCCGGCGGCAGCAGCGACTCGGTCATCCGGGTCAGCGCCGAGGGCGCGATGGCGTTCGAGGTGACGTTGTAGCGGGCCATCTCCATCGCCGTGATCGTCGAGAACGCCGCGATGCCCGCCTTCGCCGCGCCGTAGTTCGACTGGCCGAAGTTGCCGAGGATCCCCGAGGTCGACGCGGTGTGGACGAGGTGCCCGGGGCGCGAGCTCTCCCGCCAGTAGCGACACGCCGCGCGCGTCGGGGCGAAGTGCCCGCGCAGGTGGACGCGGATGACGTCGTCCCACTCGGCGTCCGACATCTTGACCAGCGTGCGGTCGCGCAGGATGCCGGCGTTGTTGACGACGGCGTCGAGCGCGCCGAAGTTCTCCACCGCCGCCGTCACGAGCGAGTCCGCGACGTCGGCGTCCGCGACGTCACCGGCCACCGAGACCGCGCGCCCGCCGGCGGCGACGATCTCCTTGGCGACCTCCTCGCCCGCCTCGCCGTCGAACTCCGCGACGACCACGGCTCCGCCCTGCCGTGCGCACTCCAGCGCTTCACCGCGACCGATGCCGCGACCGGCACCGGTGACCACGACCACCTTGTCCTCGAGGAGTCCCATGCCGCGCACAGTAGAGCGGGCGCCCTAGGGTCGCCGACCGTGGACGTGCCGCTGTCAGGGTCGAGCTCCGCTGCGCTCCGTCTCCCGCGCGTGGACTCCGAGGTCGGCGCGCTGCGCACCGTCGTCCTGCACCGCCCCGGTCCCGAGCTCGAGCGCCTCACCCCGCGCAACGCCGACCGGCTGCTGTTCGACGGGATCCCCTGGGTCGAGCGCGCGCAGATCGAGCACGACGCCTTCGCCGACCTGCTGCGCGCCGAGGGCGTGCGGGTCCTGCTGCTCGGCGACGTGCTGCGCGAGTCGCTGGCGGCCGCCCCGGACGCCCGGGAGGCGGGCATCGAGGCCGCCGTCGACGAGCGCGCGCTGGGCCGCGAGCTGGCCGCGGCCGTGTTCACCGAGCTGGCGAGCCTCGACGACGACGCCGTCGCGGACGCCCTCGTCGGGGGACGCACGTTCGCCGAGCTCGGCGTCACCGGCCACTCGCTGGTGCGGGCGATGGCCGGGCCGCACGACTTCGCCGTCGACCCCCTGCCCAACCTCATGTTCACGCGCGACTCGTCGGTCCGCGTGGGCCCGCGGGTCGTGGCGTCCTCGATGGGGATGCCGGCGCGCCGTCGCGAGGCGTCGCTGGTCGCGCTGGCCCAGCGCCACCACCCCGAGCTCGGCGTCGTGATCCCCACGGCGCCGCGGGACCCGTCGGCGGTCGAGGGCGGCGACGTGCTGCTCCTGGCGCCCGGGGTGCTCGCGATCGGCGTGGGCGAACGGACCAGCCCCGCGGGCGCGGAGTCGTTCGCGCGGGCGATGTTCGCCGACGGCCTGGCGCACACCGTGCTCGCCGTCCCGATCACCCAGCGCCGCGCGACGATGCACCTCGACACGGTGGCGACGATGGTCGACGTCGACACGATGGTCATCTACCCCGGCGTGCTCGAGGGGCTCGAGGCGTGGACCGTGCGCCCCGAGGGACCCTCCGGTCTGCGGATCACCGGTCCCGAGCCGTTCCGCCCGGCGGCGGCCCGCGCGATGGGCATCGACACGCTGCGCGCCGTCGACACCGGGCTGGAATCGGTGGCCGCCGAGCGCGAGCAGTGGGACGACGGCAACAACACCCTCGCCGTCGCACCCGGGCGGGTCGTCGCCTACGAGCGGAACACGACGACGAACGCCCGCCTGGAGGCCGCCGGGATCGAGGTCCTCACGATCGCGGGGTTCGAGCTCGGGTCGGGGCGTGGTGGCCCGCGGTGCCTGTCGTGCCCCTGGGAGCGTGCCCCTGTGGAGTGAGGGGCTGCACGTTCGGCGCAGCACGACGTGCGTCCGGCCACAGCCCGCGTCCCCTCACTGCGTTGTTGCGACACCCGGCCTAGCGTCCGGTTCGTGCTGAAGAAGGCGGAACGGCGCACGCCGGTGCACCCGCTGCGACGGCTCTCCGGCCAGGAGTGGGCGGCGATGGAGCCCACGTGGCGCGAGGCGAAGGTCGGCGTCATCGACGCGGCGCTCTCGCGCGCCACGGCGCGGCCCTCGGGCAACTGGTACGTGGTCGGCGCGAGCCGCGACATCCGCACCGGCACCCCGTTCGGCACGTCGGTGGCGGGCGTGGAGCTGGTGGTGTGGCGGTCGCCGGACGGCTCGCTGCACGCCGGGCCGGGCGCGTGCCCGCACCTGGGCGCGGACATGTCCACCGCCGTGCAGCAGGGCTGCGAGCTGATCTGCCGCTGGCACGGCCTGGCGCTCGGACCCTCGGGGCGCGCCGGGTGGCGGACGCTGCCGGCGTACGACGACGGCGCGCTGGCGTGGGTCCGCGTCGACGCGGTCGGGGGCGAGGAGCCCACCGAGGCGCCGGTGCTCCCGGTGCGCCCGCCGGTGCCCGAGAGCCTCGTCGCCGTGGCGTCGATGGTCGGCACGTGCGAGCCCGCCGACGTCATCGCCAACCGGCTCGACCCCTGGCACGGGGCGTGGTTCCACCCGCACTCGTTCGCCGACCTGCGCGTGGAGAGCGCGCCGGCCCGCGACGCCGCCGAGGCCGACGACCACTTCGACCTGCGCGTGGCGTTCCGGATCTCGAAGAACTGGGGCGTGCCGGTGCGCGCGCGGTTCACGTGCCCGGAGCCGCGCACGATCGTCATGCACATCACCGAGGGCGAGGGCGCCGGCAGCGTCGTCGAGACCCACGCGACCCCGCTGGCCCCGCACCCCGACGGCCGCCCCCGCACTGCGGTCGTCGAGGCGACGATCGCCCACTCCCCGCGGCCCGGGTTCGCGAAGGCCCGCCGCGTGCAGGGCCTCGTGCGCCCGGCGATGGAGTGGGCGGCGAGACGCCTGTGGACCGACGACATCGAGTACGCAGAACGCACCTACGCCGTCCGCGCCGCCCGCCGCCGCGGCTGATCCGCTCGCCAGCGCCCGTTCGAGCGATGCGGCGTCGCTGGCGTCTGACGCCAGGATCGCCACATCCTCGCTCGCGCGACACGCCGACCGAGCGAGTTCCGAGGTGTTCCAGCGTGGCGGCCACGCTGGCGTTGAACGTCAGGAGATCCCCCAGCTCGCGCCCGAGGCGGCGCCGACCGGAAGGATGCGCGCGTGACCTCGCGATCGAGCCGGACCCGACTGCGCGCCCCCGCGGCGCTCGCCCTCGCGGCGGCCACGGTGGCCCTCGTGCCGCCGGCCTGGCGGGCCCTGCGTGGCCGGGAGGGCGCCTTCGACCGTGAGTCCGCCGCGGCCGGGGTGTCGGCACAGTTCGACCAGGACGCCGCGTCCTACGACCGCCTCGTCGGCGCCAACCCCGGCTACCACGAGCACCTGCGCCTGTCCGCGCAGCGCCTCGGCCTGCCCGACCGGGGCGCCGGCGCGGTGCTGCTCGACGTCGGCTGCGGCACCGGGCTCTCGACGGCGGCGCTGGTCGAGACCTACCCCGAGGCCCGCGTCGTCGCCGTGGACGCGTCGGCCGAGATGCTGGCCAAGGCGCGCGAGAAGGCCTGGCCGGAGACCGTCCGATTCGTCCACTCGCGGGCCGAGGACCTCACGGCCGCCCTCGCGCGGGAGGGCCTCGAGGGCCCGTTCGACGGCCTGCTCGCCGCGTACCTGGTCCGCAATCTCCCGGACCGCGACGCCGGCGTCGCCGTGCTCGTCGACCACCTCACGCCCGGCGCCCCGATCGCCGTCCACGAGTACTCCGTGGCCGACTCCGCCTACGCCCGGTCGGTGTGGAGCGCCGTGTGCTGGGCCGTGATCATCCCGCTGGGCCGGCGCGTCACCGGCGACGCCTCGCTCTACCGCTACCTCTGGCGCAGCGTGCTCGCCTTCGACGGGCTCACACGCCTGGAGCAGCGGCTGCGCGACGCGGGTCTGCGCGAGGTGCACACGCGCCCCGTCGACGGCTGGCAGCGCGGCATCGTGCACACGGTGCTCGGCCGCCGCTGACCCGAGCCGGTGGATTTCCTGACGTTGAACGTCAGCGTGGCCGCCACGCTGACACACGCCAGGCCAAGCCCCCGCGGCGTGTCGCGCCCGCGAGGATGTGGCGATCCTGGCGTCACACGCCAGCGACGCCGCATCGCTCGCACCGCCGGGCGCACGTCCCCCCGGGGAACCTGAGAGGGCGGCGAGGCAGACGGAGCACAGGTTCGCCCGATCGGGGGTACCCGCGGCGCCTGGGCGCGCGGTGGGCGCCCGTCGTCGCGCCGTGCCCGGACGGACTCTCAGACGCGCCGGGGACGCTGATCCACACTGCCTACCGTTCCGCGCCGTGCCGGCAAAGCTGACTCGTGCGCTCTGGATCGCGGTGCTCGCCGCTCTCGTGGTGGTCCCGGTGGTCCTCATGGCCTCGCGGGCGGGCGGGACGTCGGTGGCGGGCATGCTCTCCGTCGGGCTGGGCCTGCTCGCCCTGAGCCTGCTGATCGTGGTCGTCGTCGTGCCCTCGCGCGTCCGCTCGCTGACCCGCGCGTTCGGGGTCGAGAAGGTCCTCGGCCTGCACCGCTGGCTCGGGACGCTGGCCATCCTGCTCGTCGCGCTGCACATGGGCGTCGCGATCGCGAACCACCCGCAGCTGCTCAACCCCTTCCAGGCCACCTCGGCGGCGAAGGCCGGGTGGACGTCGGTGGCGGCGCTGCTGCTGGTCGGGCTGGTCGCGGTCCGCGGTCGGCGGCCCGGGGCCCGCTACGAGATCTGGGCGCGCCTGCACGTCCTGCTCGCCGCCGCCGCGCTCGTCCTCGCCGGCCTGCACGTGTTCTGGCTGGGCAACCTCGTGACCGACCCCGTCATGCGGGTCGTGCTCTCGGCGCTGGCCCTGGCGCTGCTCGGGGTGCTCGCCCACCGCTGGGTGTGGCGCCCGCTGTTCTCCCGCCAGGGCGCCTACGTCGTCTACGGGGTGCGGCGCGAGAGCCCGACGGTCAGCACCCTCGTGCTCGCGCCCGTGCACCTGCGCCGCGGCGGCCTGCGCTTCGCCCCCGGGCAGTTCGTGTGGCTGCGCCTCAAGCGCGCCGTGGTCGGCACCGAGGAGCATCCCTTCACGATCGCCTCGAGCGCCCGGGTCACCGGCCGCCTCGAGCTCACCGTCCGCGACCAGGGCGACTTCTCCGGCCTGCTCGCGACGCTGCGCACCGGCAGCAAGGTGTGGCTGGACGGCCCGCACGGCTCGTTCACCGACGAGGCGGCCCCCGACGCGGCCGGCCTCGTGCTGCTCGCCGGCGGCGTCGGCATCACGCCGATGATGAGCATGCTGCGCACGCTCGCCGACCGCGGCGACCGCCGCACCCACCGCCTCGTCCTCGCCGAGCGCGGCACCGAGCCGCTGTTCGCCGACGAGCTCACCGCGCTGGCCCGGCGCCTCGACCTGCGCGTCCTGCGCACCGAGGGCCGCCGCATCGACGCCGACCTGCTCACCGAGGTGCTGCCCGACGAGCCCGCCGCGCGGCGGGTCCTCGACTACTTCGTGTGCGGCTCCCCCTCGGTGCTCGCCGGCTCGCTCGCCGCGCTGGAGCAGCTCGGGGTGCCGGACGCGCGCATCCACACCGAGCAGTTCGGCTGGTCGGGCGCCATCCCGCTGCCCGATTCGGACGCCGCGGTGCCTTCCCAGCGCCATGGCAGTCGTCACGGACGGCGATCGGCCAAGACCTGAGCTCGGGGCGCCGCCTACACTCGGCCACATGTCCGCGCCGACGTCGAAGTTCCACGAGCTGCTGCGGGCACAGATCCGCAACGAATTCACCGCCTCGCAGCAGTACACGGCCACCGCCGTCTACTGCGACGACGAGGACCTCCCCCAGCTCGCCGCGCACTTCTACGCCCAGGCGCTCGAGGAGCGCAACCACGCCATGGGCATGGTGCAGTTCCTGCTCGACAACGACCTGCCCGTCACCATCCCGGGCATCGACGACGTGCGCACCGAGTTCGCGAACGTCGAGGACGTCGTGGAGCTGGTGCTCAACCAGGAGCGCACGGTCACCGAGCAGATCGCGACGCTGGCGCGCACCGCCCGCGACGAGGGCGACTACCTCGGCGAGCAGTTCATGCAGTGGTACCTCAAGGAGCAGGTCGAGGAGGTCGCCTCCATGACGACGCTCCTGCGCATCGTCCGCCGGGCCGGCGACAACCTCTTCCACGTCGAGGACTTCGTCGCCCGCGAGATGTCACCCGACCTCGGTACCGACCCCACCGCTCCGCCCGCCGCCGGCGGCAACGCGGTCCTCGGCGGCGCCTGACTCCCCGGCGCCCGACTCCTCGGCGCCCGACTCCTCCGCGCCCGGGGTCGACTCGGCGCGGGTCGACGGCCCCAGTCCCACCACCGCCTCCCGCCCCGCGGGCCGCAGCTCGGGCGCGAGCAGCTCGGTGAGGTGGGTGACGACCTGGATCGTCGCCCACGCCGCGACGGCCGCGGCGACGTCGGCGATCGCGTGCAGGAGCACCGAGTCGGCGAGCGCCTGGGTGCTCACGCCGAGCCCTCGCAGCACGGCCGCGACGCCGAGCACGACGCTCGCGACCCACGCCACCCACCAGCGCAGCACCGGCGTGGACGGCCGGGGACGCGTGTCGGCGGGCAGCGCCGAGGCCGTGTGCTCGAGCTCGGTGAGCGCGGCGCCGGGGACGGTGAGGTTCGGGCCGGGCAGGACGCTGCCGACGACGACCGCCCACATCCGACGCGCCGGGCGCGTCCCCGAGTAGGCCGCGGCGATCTCCCGGCCGAGGTGGAGCCAGCGCAGGAACAGCACGCCGGTCGCGAGCGCCCCGACCGGTGCCAGCAGCCCCACGAGTGTAACGAGCCCGTCCGAGACCGCCAGCGGCCCCGACGACAGCGCCGAGCTGCGGCTCGCCACCAGCAGCCCGTAGCGCCACGCCTCGGCGAGCGCACCGAGACCGGCGAGCACGAGCGTCGCCGTCGCGACCCGCACGAGCAGTTCCGCGGCCCCGCGCAGCACCTCGTCGGGCTCGCGGGGCGGCGGGGCGGGCAGCGCGCCCTCGGGGCCCGGTGCGGGGGCCGGCATCCAGGCGCGCAGGCTCCAGCGCGGCGTCGCGGCGTAGCGAGGGGGGCCGGCGTAGGGACGGCGCGGCCGGCGTGGTTCGCGCGGGCGCAGCGCGTCGGGCGGCAGGGCCACCCACCGCACGCCGGCGAGGACGCGTCCGCAGTGCACGCAGTAGCGCGTGGCCCCGGCACGGGGCGCACCCGGCGAGTCCGGCGGCGGCTGGGGCCGCCCGCACCGCGGACAGATCACGGCCGCACCTCAGATCACCGCGGCGGGACCGCCACCCTCGGCGGTCAGGGGGCGTCCCTGGGCCTCCCAGGCCAGCATGCCGCCGGTGACGTTGACGGCCTCGTGGCCGCGCTGGGCCAGGAACGCCGTCACCTGCGCGGACCGGCCGCCGACCTTGCACACGACGGCCAGCGGTCCCGCCGGGATCTCGTCGAGACGCGCCGTGATCTGCGACATCGGCAGGTGCACGGCGTCGGGCGCGTGGCCCGCGGCCCACTCGTCGTCCTCGCGCACGTCGAGCAGCGTGGACCCCGGCGGGATGTCGCCGGGTCCGACCGAAGGGAGTCCGGGGTGGCTCACGCCGTCCATCCCATCACGTCGTCCGTATGACAGCAGTGGCGGCACGAAGCAATCAGGGGAGCACACCGATAGGGAGAGCTGCCGCGCCGGAGGCGAACGACAGAGCCCGCCGCCCCGGAGGGCGACGGGCTCCACGAACAGGACCGGCTAGTGGTCGACGGCCGTGCGGGACGCGCCCGCACCGGTCATCGACCGGACCTCCATCTCGGCGAACTTGGCCTCGTTCACCGGCTCCCGCGCGCCGACGAACGTGCCGACGATGCCGAGGATGAACGACAGCGGGATCGACACGATGCCGGGGTTCTGCAGCGGGAAGATCGCGAAGTCGACGCCCTCGCCGAAGATCGCGGTCGCGCTCCCGGACACCACCGGCGAGAAGACGATCAGCAGGATGCAGATCGCCAGACCGCCGTAGATGCTGAACAGCGCGCCCGTGGTGTTGAACTTCTTCCAGAACAGCGAGTAGAGCAGCGTCGGCAGGTTCGCCGAGGCGGCCACCGCGAACGCCAGGGCGACGAGGAACGCCACGTTCTGGCCGTTGGCGAGGATGCCGCCGACGATCGCGACGACACCGACCACGAGGGCCGTCCGGCGCGCGACCTTGACCTCCATGCCCGGCTCGGGCTTCCCGTCCTTGATGACGTTCGCGTAGATGTCGTGCGCGAACGAGGCCGCGGACGTGATCGTCAGGCCGGCCACGACGGCGAGGATCGTCGCGAACGCGATCGCGGCGATGATGCCGAGCAGCAGGGTGCCGCCGATCTGGAAGGCGAGCAGCGGGGCGGCGTCGTTGACGTTGGCCGAGGTCAGCGTGCCCCGCGGCAGCAGCGCCGCGGCGCCGTACCCGATCACCAGCGTGAACAGGTAGAAGATGCCGATGATCCAGATCGCCCACTGCACCGAGCGGCGCGCCTCCTTGGCGGTCGGCACGGTGTAGAAGCGCATGAGGATGTGCGGCAGGCCGGCGGTGCCGAGCACCAGCGCGATCGCCAGCGAGAGGAAGTCGATCTGCGTGGTGATCGACTTGCCGTACTGGTTGCCGGCGTCGAGCAGGGGCTTGCCGGTGTTCTCGACGGCCTGGCCGAGCAGCGCCGAGAGGTTGAACCCGGACAGGCCCAGCACCCACACGGTGATGACGGCGGCGCCGATCACCAGCAGGGCGGCCTTGATGATCTGGACCCACGTGGTGCCGCGCATGCCGCCGTAGAGCACGTAGATGACCATCAGGATGCCGACCACGGCGATGACCAGCGACTGCCCGTCGAACGGCGTGCCCGGGACGTTCCTGACCCCGAGCAGCAGCGAGATCAGGCCGCCCGCGCCGGCCATCTGGGCCAGCAGGTAGAAGAACGACACCAGCAGCGTCGACACGGCCGCGGCGGCGCGGATCGGGCGCTGGCGCATCCGGAAGCTCAGGACGTCGCCCATGGTGAAGCGGCCGACGTTGCGCAGGAGCTCGGCGACGAGCAGCAGCGCGGTCAGCCAGGCGACGAGGAAGCCGATCGAGTACAGGAAGCCGTCGTAGCCGTTGACCGCGATCGCGCCGGCGATGCCGAGGAACGAGGCCGCGGAGAGGTAGTCACCGGAGATCGCGATGCCGTTCTGCGGCCCGGTGAACGAGCTGCCGGCGGCGTAGTAGTCCGACGCGGTGTTCGAGGCGCGGCTGACCCGGTAGACGATCAGCAGGGTCACCACCACGAACAGCGCGAAGATGCCCAGGTTGAGTGCCGGGCTGCCGATCTGCGTGTTCACAGCTTCTCCTCCACGCGCTTCCGCAGCGTCTCGGCGTCGTCGTCGAGGTTCCGGTTGGCGAAGCGGACGTAGATCGTCGCGATCGCGAAGGTGGACACGAACTGCAGCAGGCCGAGCAGCAGGCCGACGGTGAAGTTGGTGCTGCCCAGGCGGGTGTCGACGACGCCGTGCGCGAAGTCGGAGAGGAGCACGTAGACCAGGAACCAGGCCAGGAAGATCGCGCTCATGGTGAAGATGAAGCCGCGCCAGCGCTTGCGCAGCGACGCGAACTCGGGCGAGCGCTGGACCTCCTGGTAGGCGGATGGCGTGGCGTCGAGCGCGCTCGACCCACCTGGCGTTTCGTCGGTGGCACTCACGAGATCTCCGCGTTGTCCGTGGTCGTCACGATCGGGCCGAACCTTAAACCGCCGTACGTCACGTCGATTAGCCCATTTGAGTGACTACTCACAGCGATATCACCTGTCGAGACGGCAAGCGAATCCATCCCGCTCCTCCCCGTTCGTCCGAATCGTTCCGGGACGTGACGGCGTGTGGCATTTGCTCACACAGCGTCGCCGGGAGGTTACGGCAGGCGAGGACGGATTCAGGCGGAAGGGCGCGCGCCACGCCGCGCGTCCCCGAGGCCGAGGCGCTCGGGGGCGTGCAGACGCAGCAGGGTGCGCCCGACGTTCGCCGGTACGCGGTGCGGCGTCGAGCGGCTGACCAGCACCATCACGAGGAACGTCAGCGGCACGGTCACGATGGCCGGACGGGCGAGCAGCACGCCGAAGGCGCCCTCCGGGGCGACCCCCGCGAGTGTCGACCCGACCGCCGCGACGGCCACCCCGCCCCCCACGAGCATGCCGATCACGGCGCCGCGGTCGGTGAGTCCCTTCCACCAGATGCCGAGCACCAACAGCGGGCAGAAGGTGGAGGCGGCGAGGGCGAACGCGAGCGACACCGTCAGGGAGAAGTCGAGCCGCGTGGCGCCCAGCGCGGCCACGATCGGCACCGCGCCGGCCACGTGCGCGGCGATCCGGAAGTCACCCAGACGGCGGGGCAGCAGGTCGGTGGAGAGCACCCCGGCGACGGAGAGCAACAATCCGGACGAGGTGGACAGGAAGGCCGCGAACGCCCCGGCCGCCACGAGGGCCGCGAGACCGATCCCGATCCACCCCGGCAGCGCCGCCGTGGGCAGCAGGAGGACCGCCGCGTCGGTCTGTCCGGTGACGAGCAGCTGCGGCACGTAGAGCCGCGAGAGCACGCCGAGGACGATCGGGAGCAGGTAGAAGCCGCCCAGCATCGCGAGGACCACGACGGTGGTCCGCCGGGCCGCCCGGCCGTCCGGGTTCGTGTAGAAGCGCACGAGCACGTGCGGCAGGCCCATGGTCCCCAGCAGCAGCGCGAGGATCAGCGAGTACGTCGCGAGCAGCGAGTGGCCGTCCTCGCCGAACCCGGTCAGCGGCGCCGACCACGACGCGCCGTCGGGGTCCGCGTCGGTCACCACGGGCACCGCGGCGCCCGGCGGGAAGCGCAGGGTGGTCCCCGCGTCGACGGTGTGCAGGCCCGGCGCCCAGGACACCGACCCGTTGATCGTCGCGCCGTCCACCTCGCCCCGCACGCCGACCTCCACCGGCGTCGAGACCTGCAGCGTCACCGGCGTGCTGACCTCGACCGTCGTGGCGTCGGTGAACGCCGGCGGCGGGGGCGCGTCGTCGCGCGCCGAGCCGAGCGTGAACACGCCGATCAGCACGAGGGCCGGGACGGCGAGCGCGGTGAGCTTGAGCCAGTACTGGAACGCCTGGACGAAGGTCATCGAGCGCATGCCGCCGAAGGTCACGCTCGCGGTGACGACGAGCCCGACGGCGACGACGCCGACCCAGGTGGGCGCGGTGGTCAGCACCGTGAGGGCGAGCCCGGCCGCCTGCAGCTGCGGCAGCAGGTAGAGCCAGCCGATGAGCACGACGAACCACGTCGTGACCGTGCGCAGCAGCGACGAGTCGAGCCGGACCTCGGCGAAGTCCGGCACCGTGTACGCCCCCGAGCGCCGCAGCGGCGCCGCCACGAAGAACAGCAGCGCCAGGTACCCGGCAGTGAACCCGACGGGGTACCAGAGCCCGTCGACGCCGTCCTTGAGGACGATGCCGGCCACGCCGAGGAAGGACGCGGCGGACAGGTACTGCCCGGAGATCGCCGCGGCGTTGGCCCGGGTGCCGACGGTGCGCGACGCGGCGAGGAAGTCGTCGGTCGTGCGCGCGACGCGGACACCGAGCGACCCGATGACGATGGTGACGACGCCGACGACCACGACGGCGGCGAGCGCGACGATGCCCGCGGTGTCCACGGCGACCTCAGTCCTCGACGTTGTCGGCGAAGTCGAGCTCGTTGTGCTCGGCGGTGCGCACGTAGAGCCAGGCCAGGAGCAGCATGAACGGGTAGGGCGCGAGCCCCAGCACCAGCCACGGCAGGCTGACGCCGGCGACCTCGAACGACCCGAGGCGCGGGAGCACGAGGAAGAGCACGGGCAGCGCGCCGAGCACGAACACCGCGACCAGCCCGAGGCGCAGCCCGAGCGCCAGCTGCGCGCGCAGGAGGTTGCGCAGCAGCAGCTCGCCGGTCTCGGTCTGCTGCTCGATCTCCGCGACCGTGCGCACCGCGCGCGTCGGCACACGGCGCTCGGCGAGCACGACCCGCACGCGGTCGGAGCCGCCGTCGTCCCCGGTGACGGGGGGGACGACGAGGCCCGGGCTGGTGTGGAGCAAGGTCCCGCCGGGGGCGGCGCTCGACGACGCCGCCGCCGCGGTCGGGGTGTCGGCGGTGATCGCGGCGGCCTCGACCGGTACGGCGGAGACGGCCGCGGGAGCGTCCGCGGCGACGGCGTCGTCCTGCGGGGGCAGCGGCATCGGCCCGAGGCCGCCCGGCCCGGTGACCGGGGCCGCCGCGAACTGCTCGGTCTCGGCGTCGGGCGCCGCGTGCCGCGGCCGGTAGCCCGAGGGCGGGGTGTGGACCGCGCCCGGCCGCTCCGGGCGGGCGTGCCGCCCGTGGCGGCGGGCGACGCCGGGCGGGGGCTGCCCCGGGGACGGGAAGGTCGGCGGCACGGGGCGACGGGGCTGCTCACCGGTGGGGGTCGGGCCCGTGCCGAGACCCGGCGTCGGTCCGGTGGCGGCGTTCATGGGGCTCGGGGGGGTCGGCACGCCCACGGCGGCCGTCCGCGGGGCCCGGGACGGCCGCGAGCGCCGAACGGTGCCGGTGTCGGGTCCCTGGCCGGGCCAGCCCTCGGGGACGCCGTCCCCCGGCGAGGCCGCCTCGGGCACCTCGCCGTCGTCTGCAGGTACGCCGTCGGGGAGCCGCGGGCCGTCTCCCCGGACGCCGGAGCCGTCCACGTCGTCCGCCGCGGGGTCGTCCGGGGCGGGGTCGTCCGACCCGGCGTCGTCGGGCCCCGGGTCGGGGACGGAGCGCAGCCCCTCGCCCGCCGGGCGCCGGGGCGCGTCGTCCACGGCTCGCTCCGACCCGGCGGCCCGCGGCACCGGCCCCGAGGCCCGCGCCGGACCGCCGGGGGAGGTCATCGTCGGCCCCAGGCCTGCTTCGTCGAGCGGACGAGACGGTCCTTGAGCTCACGGGTGTGGCGGCGGCTGACGGGCAGCTCGGCGACGTCGCCGCCGGTGCCCAGCCGCACGACGTACCCGGAGCCGGCCAGGCGCAGCTCGGTGATGAGCGGCAGCGCGACGAGGTACGAGCGGTGGATGCGCACGAACCCGGCGTCCGACCAGCGCTCCTCGAGCACCGACAGCGGTATCCGCACGAGGTGGCTGCCCTCGGTGGTGTGCAGGCGCGCGTAGTCGCCCTGCGCCTCCACCCAGCGCACCGTCGAGCGCTGCACCAGCTTCGTGGTGCCGGCGAGCTCGACGGGGATCACCTCGTCGTCGCTCTCCTCGTCGGTGGCGGGCTCCACCGGCACGGTGGTGCCGCGCGAGGACAGGATCCGCGACAGCGACGCGTAGAGACGCTCGGGACGCAGGGGCTTGAGCAGGTAGTCGACCGCGCCGACGTCGAACGCCTCCACCGCGCGGTCGTCGTGCGCCGTGACGAAGACGACCGACGGCGGGATGACGTAGCGGGACAGCACGTTCGCGAGCTCCAGCCCGTCGAGACCCGGCATGCGGATGTCGAGGAAGAGCACGTCCACGTCGGACTGCTTGGCGGGGGCCGGCAGGCCCGCCGGCGGGGTGCCGCCCGAGAACCCGCCGAGATCGACCCGGTCGCCGCCGGTGAGGATCCGCAGCGCCGAGATCGAGTCGGAGGCCCGCAGCACGGTGCCCACCCGTTGGTCCTGCTCCAACAGGTAGGCGAGCTCCATGAGCGCCGGTTCTTCGTCATCGACGGCGAGGACCACCAGGCCGTCGTTCTCACTCGTGTTCACTGCCACGCCATCCTGCCCAGCCGAGGTTCCCGCGTCCACGATAGGACCCGATCGGCTCGCCACCCTGCCGTGGTCCGGCGCGTCGGCACGGCGAGCCGCGGCTCACCTCGGGTGTCGCGGGAAGGACCACCCGTTCGGGGGGACGGCGTTGGGCCGGTCGATCGACATCTCGGGGCCTCGACACCGCCTCGACACCGCCTCCACACCGGCTCGACACGCCCCTGACACCGCCCTCGGGCCGTCAGGTGGTGCCCGGATCGGTGCGGAACGTGGACGCGGCGTCGGCGTCGGCCTGCTCCCACGCGGCGGCGCTCTCGCGCACGGCACGGCGCAGCTCGGCCAGCTCGGCGGCGAGCGTGCGGGCGGCCGGGACCGTGTCGGACGTCACCAGATCCCGGTACCACGCGGCGATCGCCGCGTTGTCCTCCCCGGTGCCCACCGCGAGCGACTCGGCCGCGAGCCCGTCGAGCGCCGCCTGGGCCTCGGTGACCCCCTGCTCGAGGGCGTCGACCTTGCCGGCGAACGCGCGGGTCTCGTCCGGGCGCATGGACGCCTCACCGGCACGACCACCCCCCTCGGGCGTGCTCATGCGGTGCTCCTTCCGGACGGACGCGGCACGGCGGCGTCGGTCAGCACGGTACGGATGTCGGTCAGCAGTTGTCCGCCGGTTGCCGGAACCAGCAGCGACGGGCGCTGTGACGGTGCGGGGGAGGGCGGGGGCGAGCGCAGGACGTGGCGCCCGCGGGGCCCGTCCAGCCAGCACAGCGGCGCGGCGAGACGCCGGGGGACGCCGTCACGACGGTCGGCCACCCCGACCTGGGAGACGGCGGTGACGGTCGCGAGGAGGTCCTCGGCGACGTCGCGGGCCCGCGCGGTCCGCTGCGTCGTCGGGAGGTCGCCGGGCAGGGTGCCCGCCGGGACCGGCACCGGCGGCCCGCTGCCGGGCGGCACGGGCGGGACCAGCGCGAACACCGCCTCGGCGAGCCCGTCGGGGGCGCACGGCGTGACGCGCACCGGGGCCTGCGCGTGCTCGGGCGACTCGAGCAGCGCCGCGGTGCGCCCGTCGGTCAGCGCGACCGCGGCGACGGGGGCCGTCGCGTCGCGGCGGACGAGGTCGACCGCCAGCGCCCAGCCGGCCACGGCCTGCCCGGCGTCGAGCAGCATCCGGGCGGGTGCGGGCTCGAGCAGGCCGCGGGCCCGCAGCGCCTGCTCGGTGGCGGTGCGGTGGCGCCGGGCCTCCGCGTCGGTCTCCGCGGACCAGTGCACCGGGCGCAGCGGGTAGGGCCACCCGGCCCCGCACTGTTCGAGCACCCACAGCAGCTCGTGACGGTCGAGCACGACACCGGTCACCGGCCGTCCTGCTCCCCGATGACGGGCGGGGTGACGAGGCGCCGCTCGTCGGGGTCGTCGGCCGGGTCGCGCCAGGGGTCGGCGTCCACCAGGTACTCGGGGTGGCGCACGCCGCCCGAGGTTTCCAGCGGCGACGAGGCGGCGGCCCCGGCCGTGGGCGGGATCATCGGGACGTCCGGGCTCCCGGCACCCGCCGTGCCCGCCGTGCCCGCGTGGGTCGGGGGTGGGGCGGTACCGCCGGGCACGCCGGGGACGTCGTGGCCGCCCACGCCGACCGACGGGCCCGCGAGGGACGGTCCGGTCGGTCCGGGAGTGCTGCCCGGGCCGTCCGACCCCCGCCACGGCTCCTCGGCGCCGGCCTCGGCCGCCGCGCCGCGGTCCGGGGGCTCGCGCTCCTCGCGGCGGCGCTCGGGCGTGGCGCCGCGGCCCGCGGCCCCGGGTCCGCCCCCGGCGAGGCGGTCCGCGGCCGTCGGCGCGACCGGGTGCGCGGGGCTCCGCGGCGCGGTGCCGGCGGGACCCGCCGTGGCCCGGCCCCCCGGCGTGCCCGGACCCGCGGTGCCGCGACCACCGGGCACGACGGGACCGCCCGGACCGACCGCGCCGGGCCCGGCGCGCGGCGCCGGCCGTCCCGGGGCCCCCGCGCCCGGGGCTCCACCGCTCGCCGGTCCGCCCGGTCCGCCCGCTCCCCCCGGTCCGCCGAGCAGCCGCGAGACGAACCGCCCCACCGTGCCGGGCCGCGCCGCCTCGGGCACACCGCCGGGAGCACGCCCCGGCGGGCCACCACCGGCCCCGGGAGCGCCGGGAGAGGCGGCCGCGGGCGCCGCGGCCCGCGCGAGCACGCCGCCGCGGCCCGCCGGCGCGCCACCGGGGCCCCCGCCGCCCGGGACACCGCCGGGCCCGGCCGTGGCGCCCCGGGCCGTGCCGCCGGCCTCCGGGGCCGCGCCGAGCGCCGACCGCCCGGCGAGGCCGTCGACGGCGGACGGGGCGCCGCGCGCCGCCAGCCCGGTCTGCTCGAGGTAGGCGCGGTAGGCGCCCTGAGCTGCGCGCTCCTCGGCCTGCGCCGCCTGGAAGGTGCCGAAGCCGTCGGCGGGGCCGCCGGCGGCCAGGGCGCCCGCGAGGCCGGGCGTGGCCGGCGACGTCCCGAGCACCGGCAGGGCCGGCGCGCGCGGGGGCGCGACGAGCGACTGGACGCGCGCGAGGGCGTCACGGACCCCCTGGAGGCTGCCGGCCTGCCCCGTGACGGCGTCCCCGAGGCGGCTCATGCGGGCCACGAGCGTGCGCACGTGCGAGGCGGCGGCCTCGGCGTCCCGGCCGCGCCAGGAGGCGCCCAGCTGGCCGTGGGCGCGCTCGAGGCGCTGGGCGGCCGCCCGGAGCTCCTCGCCGCGGGCGGCGTGGCGCAGGCGCGCCGAGTCGAGCGCGGCGGGGTCGGCGCCGTCGTGGATCCAGCGGTGGATGAGCTCGTGGCTCAGGACCGAGGTGTCGCGTCCGCCCCACGGGACGCCGGGGACCGGCACGGTCCACCACCTCCCGTTCCCCGCGCCGAGCGCGCTCCGACCTGCCGAGGGTAGGTCCGACCGGGCGACGGTGGGGAGGATCCCTAGAGCCCGAACCGGCTCCACAGCGCGCGGTGCTCGATCCAGTCGAGGGCCGAGCCGACCGGGTCGGCGATCGCGCTCGGGGCGGTGAACGGGGCGGCGACCCCGCCGAGCCCGAGGCGCGCGAGCAGCGGGCGGCGCGGCTCCACGGTGGTCAGCTCGGCGTCCGGGAAGCGGCGGCCGAGGACCTCGCGGGCCGTGCCGAGGTCGTCGATCAGGCCGCGCTCCTTGGCCTTGCGGCCCGTCCAGACCTCGCCGGTGAACAGGTCGTCGGACTCGGCCAGCGCGCTGCCGCGCCGCGCGCGGACCCACTCGATGAACATCTCGTGCAGCTCGCCCTGCATCCCGAGCAGCCACTCGACGTCCTCGGACTTCTCGGGCTGGAACGGGTCGAGGCGGGCCTTGTTCTGGCCTGCGGTGTGTAGCCGCCGCTCGATACCGTAGCGCTCGATGAGCCCGGTGAGCCCGAACCCGCCAGACACGACGCCGATCGAGCCGACGAGCGACGTCGGGTGAGCGTAGATCTCGTCGGCGGCGCAGGCCAGCCAGTACCCGCCCGAGGCGGCGACGTCCTCGCAGAACGCCAGCACCGGGACCTCGTGCTCCTCGGCGAGCCCGCGGATGCGGTCGGCGACCAGCGCGGACTGGGTCGGCGACCCGCCCGGCGAGTTGATCATCAGGGCGACGGCGTCGACCCGGTCGGCGGTGAAGGCGCGGCGCAGGGCGTCCTCGACCGCGGTGATGTTGATGACCGCCCGCGGCACCGGGCCGGTCGTCGCCGCGATCACGCCCTGCAGGCGGACCACGCTCACCGTGCGCTGACCCGTCGCCGCCGCGAGGGGACCGGGCAGGACCGAGGACAGGGCCGGGCCGAAGCGCAGGTTCATGCCTCCGAGGCTAGCCGCCGCCCGGGTGAGGTCGTGATCAACCGGGTTCCTGGCGCTCGGTGGGCAGCGAGGGCGTCCCTCGCTGCCTGACACGCACTCAGGGAGTCCCTCGGCCCCCCAGCGCACCCCGCACGCCGCACCCCCCACCCCGGGTGTGCCCGCTAGACGCGAACGCCCGCCCGGAACTTGGGGACGCGCAGGATGATCTTGGTGCCGGCGCCGCGCTCGGTCTCCACGACGAGCCCGTAGTCGGGGCCGAACGCCGAGCGCATCCGGTCGTCGACGTTGCCGAGCCCGACGTGCGCGCCGGAGAGGTGCGCGTCGCGGTTCTCCTCCTTGAGCGCCTGCGGGTCCATGCCGACGCCGTCGTCCTCGACGATGATCGTGCACTCGGCGCCCGAGTCCTCCGCGGTCAGCGACACGGTGCCGCCGCCGGGCTTGCCCGACAGACCGTGGCGCACGGCGTTCTCGACCAGCGGCTGGAGCGCCAGGAACGGCAGCACCACCGAGAGCACCTCGGGCGCGACCTGCACCTTCACGTTGAGCCGGTTGCCGAACCGGGCGTGCTCGAGGGCGAGGTAGCGGTCGATGTTCTTGAGCTCGTCGGCGAGCGTCGTGTACTCGCCGGCCTGCCGGAACGAGTAGCGGGTGAAGTCGGCGAACTCCATCAGCAGCTCGCGGGCCCGCTCGGGGTCGGTGCGGATGAACGAGGCGACGGTGTTCAGCGCGTTGTAGATGAAGTGCGGCGAGATCTGCGCGCGCAGCGCCCGGACCTCGGCGCGGTTGAGCCGGGCGCGGGACTCGTCGAGGTCGGCGAGCTCGAGCTGGCTGGAGACGTACCGGGCGACCTCGGCCGAGGCGCGCAGCAGCACCGGCCCCGGGGTGTCGGCGCTGACCGCGGCCAGCGTGCCCGCCACGTTGCCGTCGACCTCGAGCGGCACGACGACGATGCCGCGCACCGGGCAGTCCTGCGAGCCGCACTCGATGTCCTTGCGGCTGGCCACCTGCTGGCGGCCGGTGCGCATGACCTTCTCGGCGTACTGGCGCACGTCGAGGCTGTGGTGCTCGGCCTCGCCGTCCCAGGCCAGCGGGACGCAGTCCGACCCCGTCATCGACAGGGCCTCGGTGTCGAGCAGCGTGCGCAGGTAGGGCACCGCGAACTGCGCCGAGCCCTCCGAGAGGCCCTCGCGCAGCGCCGGCGCCGCCAGCGACACCGTGTGCAGCGTGGAGAAGGTGGCCCGCTCCAGCGGGGAGGCGAACTGGTTGCGCCGCTTGACCCGCCGGTAGACCAGGACGGCGATGACCAGCGCCACCAGCACGCCGACGGCGGCGAGGAGGCGCGGATCGGTCAACCAGCTGGGCACGGCAGCTATTTGACCAGACGCGACAGCCGACGGTCCGCCAGCGCGCGGCCCTGTGTCTGACAGGTGGGGCAGTACTGGAAGGACCGTTCGGCGTACGAGACCTCCCGGACGGTGTCCCCGCACACCGGGCAGGGCAGGCCGGTGCGGGCGTGCACCCGCATCCCGGAGCGCTTCTCGCCCTTGAGACGGGCCGCGTCCTGGCCCACCGCGCGCTCCACCGCGTCGGCGAGCACGCCGACCATCGCGGCGTGAAGCCGGTCGACCGCCTCCGCGTCGAGCTTGCCGGCCGCCGCGAACGGCGACAGCTTCGCGACGTGCAGGATCTCGTCGGAGTAGGCGTTGCCGATGCCGGCGATGACCTGCTGGTCGGCGAGCAGCGTCTTGAGCCGCATCGACCCGATGGGTCCAGCTCCGCTGCGCTTCGTGTCCCGGCGCCCGTCCAGCAGCTCGCCGAACTCCGCCCGCGAGATCGCCAGCGCGTCCGGCCCGAGCTTGGCGACGCCCGGGACCTGCTGCGGATCCTCGACGAGGTACACCGCCAGGCGCTTCTGCGTGCCGGCCTCGGTGAGGTCGAACCCGGGGCCGCCGACGGTCTCGAGGTGCACGCGGAACTCGAGCGGGCCCTTCCCGGGCTTCGGTGGCGTCGCCGACGCCTGGTCGTGCCAGCGCAGCCAGCCCGCCCGGGACAGGTGCACGACGAGGTGGAGCGGAGTCGACGGTCCAGCTCCGCTCCGCTGCGTGTCCTCCAGCTCGAGGTCGAGGAACTTCCCGTGCCGCGACGCCCCGGTCACCAGCCGCCCGACCAGCGCGGACACCGGCGGGTCGAAGGTCTTGAGCACCGTCATGCTCGCGACGTCGACGCGCGCGACGGGCCGGGCGAGCGCGTGCGTGCGCAGGTGCTCGGCGAGGGCCTCGACCTCGGGGAGCTCGGGCATGTCAGCTCACCGGCTGCAGGGGACTGTCGGCGTAGGCGGGCGTCGCGCGGGTCTCGAGGCTGCGCACGGTCTGCATCATCTCCTCGCGCGCGGCGGCGGTGCCCCGCACCCAGCCCACCCAGCGCTCGGGCGCCGACCCGTCGGAGCCGCCCGGCGTCTCGGCGACCAGCGTGCGCGGGCGCCGCAGCACCCACCGGCCGGGGAAGAACAGCAGGATCGCGAGCAGGATCAGCCAGACCCACACCGGGACGACGACGCCCTGGCTGCCCGTGAACCACCAGGCCAGCAGCGCGACCCACAGCAGGCCCATGATCGAGACGATGCCGATGGCCGCGAGCCGGCCGCCCTGCATGTCGTGCTCGAAGTCCTCCCCCGTGGCGGGGTCGGTCCACTCGAGCTTCTGGCGCACCATCCACTGCCGTCCGTCGGCGGCACGCACGATGCGGATCCGGGCCATGCGGACACTCTAGCCCTGCTCACGGCGCCAGACCGGCTCCCCGAGCGCGCCGTCCAGCTGGTCGCGGAGCTCGCGCTTGAGCACCTTGCCCGCCGCCGAGACCGGCAGCGTGGCGACGAGGTGCACGGCACGCAGCCGCTTGTAGGGCGCCACCCGCTCGTCGAGGGCGGACGCGAGCGTCGCACCGAGCTCGGCGGTGGGCTCGTGGCCGGGCGCGGGGACGACGACGGCCACCGGCTCCTCGCCGACCGCGGCGTCCGGCCGTCCGACGACCGCCGCCGACGCCACCTCGGGCCGGGCGACCAGCAGCTCCTCGAGCTCCCGCGAGTACACGTTGTAGCCCTTGTAGAGCAGCATGTCCTTCGCGCGGTCGACGATCTCGAGCTGGCCGTCCTCGCCCAGCACGCCGATGTCGCCGGTGCGCAGCCAGCCGTCCACGAGCGTCTCCGCGGTGGCCTGCGGGCGGTCCAGGTACCCGGCCATGACCTGCGGGCCGCGCGCCCACACCTCGCCGGCCGCGCCCACGCCCGCGGGCTCGCCCGGGGACGGCCCGACGACGATCTCGGTGTCGGGCACGGGGACGCCGACGGTGCCGATCCGGCGGTGCGCGGAGCGGGCCGTGGCGCCCATCGTCAGCCCCATGGTCGCCTCGGTCATGCCGTAGCCCTCGACGATGACCGCCTCGGGCATCCGCTCCGCGATCCGCTGCGCGAGCGCCACCGGCATCGGCGCGGCGCCCGAGGTGACCGTGCGGACCGACGTGAGGTCGCGCCCCGCCGCCTCGGGGTGGGCGAGCAGGGCGTGGAACAGCGGCGGCGCGCCCGACACCGTCGTGGCCCGGTGGGTCTCGACGTCGGCGAGCAGCCGGGCCGGGTCGAAGCGCTCGTGGACGATGCTCGTCGCCCCGGAGACCACGGCGACGCCGATGCCGCCGATCGTGCCCATTGCGTGGAACCACGGCGCGACGGCGATGCCGGTGCCCTCGCCGAGGCGGACCGGCCACTCCTCGGGCGGGCCGACCTGCTCGAGGCCGACGTCGCCGCCCAGGCCGGGTGCCGGGCGCGACCCGCTGCCGTGGCAGGCGTACTGCAGCACGTTGGTGACGACGTTGGCGTGGGTGAGGACGACGCCCTTCGGGCTGCCCGTGGTGCCGCCGGTGTAGGCGAGGTGCGCGCGCGCCACGGTCGGGTCGAGGTCGACCACGGGCGCCTCTTCGGCCTCGGCCCCGTCGGCGACGGTGACGCCGTCGGTGGGGATGAACGGAATGGGCGCGCTCGCTCGCAGCCCCACCACCGCCACGGCCCGCGCGTCCTCCAGCTGCGCCGCGACCCCCTCGGCCGGCAGCTGCGGGCTCACCGGGGTGAACGTCGCCCCCGCCAGCAGGATCCCGTAGTAGGCGACCGGGTACGACAGCACGTTGGGCAGGTGCACGCCCACGACGTCGCCGGGTCGGACGCCCTGCGCCTGCAGGTGGTGGGCGAGCCCGCAGGCGGCGCGCCACAGGCCCGTGAACGTCAGCGTCCGGTCGTGGTGCGAGAACGCGACCCGCTCGCCGTAGCGGCGCGCGGCGCCGTCGAGCAGAGCCCCGACGGCGACCTCCGGGTAGGTGAGGTGCTCGGGAACCCAGGTCCGCCAGTCGGTCATGCCCGCACCCTATTGGCAGGCGTTCAATTGTCCAGGAAGTCCTCGAGCACCGGACCCAGCTCGTGCGGGCGGGTGAGGATGCCGACGTGGCCGCCCTGGTGCAGGTGCACGGTGGCGCGGGGGATGAGCGTGCCCATGAGGTGGGCGTTGACCACGGGGATGACCGGGTCGCGGCGCCCCGCGAGCACCAGCGTCGGGGCCGTGATGAACGGCAGCACGGGCAGGCTGGTCCACGTCATCAGGGCCATGAGCTGGAACAGGTAGCCCCGGAACGCGACCTTCCGCGCGCGGCCGAACACCTCGTCGACCGCGGCCTGGTCCTCGCCCACGTAGATCTCGGCACCGGCGTCGTGGCGGTAGCGCTTGTCGTTGTAGCGGCGTGGCGTGAGCATCTTGGCGAGCACGGTGAACCGCGCCGGCACCATCATCGCGCCGGTCCCGGTGCTCACCAGCGCGAGCCGGTTCGTGCGGTCGGGGTGCTGCAGCGCGAACTGCTGCGCGATCCCGCCGCCCCACGACAGGCCGAGCACGTCGGCGCGGGCGTACCCGAGCTCGTCGAGCAGGCCGGAGAGCAGTCCCGCGAGCCCGGCCATCGGCAGCGGCACCCACGGCAGCGGCGAGCCGCCGATCCCGGGCACGTCGAAGCGGACGACCGGACGGTCCGGGTCGAGCGCCGCCACGAGCGGGTCGAGGAACTCGATGCTCGCGCCGATGCCGTTGACCAGCACCAGCGGCGTGCGCCCGGGCGCGCCCGGCCGGTGCGCGACGTGCAGGCGGTGCGCGGCGACGACGAGGTCGCCGACCCACTCCGGGCGCCCGGCCGGGACGGGATCGGGACCGGGGTCGTCGACGGGGAGCGCGCTCACGGCGTGCCTCCCGCGGTGTAGCTCCGGTACACGGAGATCAGGGCCTCCTTCTGCGCGTCGGAGAGCCGGGGGTCGGCGCGGATCGCCCGTTCCGTGGACGCCTCGCTCGGCCCCGTGGCCTCCGCCGGGGTACCCCCGGCGTGCTCGCGCACCAGGCCGGCCTGCAGCAGCAGGGTCTCGGCCGAGATGTCGAGGGCCTCGGCGATCGCGTGCAGCACGCGCACCGAGGGTTCGTGCAGCCCTCGTTCGATCTGACTCAGGTACGGATTCGAGATGTTGCTCAGGGCGGAGAGCTGCCGCAGCGACAGGCGCGCGAGCTTGCGCTGGCTGCGGATGAACCCGCCCAGGGCGCGACGGTGGTCCTCCCACGCCCCGGCCGGGCCCGCCATGTCCTAGCGGCGCGGCGACGTCGTCGCGCGCACGGACGCCGGGAGCGCCGGGGCGACGGCGTCGATCACCTGGTGGGCGACGGCGCGCTGCGCCTCGAGGATCTGCACCCCGGTGTCGTAGAACCGGTCGACGGCCTCGCCGGGCGTGCGCGGCAGACCGGCCGCGGACCCGGCGCCGGTGACGGCCCCGGCACCGGGGACGTTCTGCAGCGCCGCGGTCCAGGACTCGGCGACGGAGCCCGCGAAGCGGAGCCCGGCCTCCTGGACCTGGGTGAGCATGTCGACGGCCCGCTCGCGGACCTGGTCGATGCTCGGGTCGGCGGTGGGGGTGGCCATGGGGGTTCCTCCGCGTCGTCGGTGACGGCGCTCAGTTTACCAAGCGCTCCCGGGTCGACGCGGTACGGCGATGGCGCCGGTCACGTCAGGATTCCGGCAGCGAGGCGACCAGACGCTCGAGGCGCTCGGCGACGCGCGAGGCGCACGAGCCGCAGGGGCAGCGCGCCTCCCGGCTGGCCAGGAGCAGGTCCAGGCGCAGGAACACCGGGTCGAAGGCGGGGCCGACGGCGTCGTCGACCTTCCGGCGGAGGGCGACGGAGGCGTGGCGGTTCATCGGGCAACACCCTCGGGCGGTGAAGGGCAACGGTCGGTCCGGTTGCAGGAGGCGCGATGCAGATGCGCTCCTTGCAACACGGTGACGAGCGCGCGCGCTCTCGTCAACCGTGGATCGACCGATCGGCCCTCGCCGTTACCCAGCGTTCAACAGGCGAAACACCGTCGAGGCGCAGGTCACCCACCTGCTCCTCGCACGCCACGCAGCACGCCCCGTGCTCAGGCCGTCCCGAGGACGTACGAGCCGGGCGCGTCCCCGAGCGGCGGGTGGGCGTCCGACCCGACCGGCGGCGGCGTGCGCATGCCCCCGCCGCGCTCGGCGATCCAGTCGCGCCACGGCTCCCACCACGAGCCCTGGACCTCGCTCGCCCGCTGCAGCCAGGTGTCCGCGTCCGGAGCGGAGGTGCCGCCGACGGTGCCGATCCAGTGCTTGGCCTTCGTGCCGGGCGGGTTGACCACGCCGGCGATGTGCCCGCCGTTGCTCAACGTGAACGTGACGTCGCCGCCGAGCAGGCCGGTCGAGGTGAACGACGTGCGCCACGGCGCGATGTGGTCGTTCACCGCGCCCACGATGAACGTGTCGTTCGTGATCGACTTCAGCGAGAGGTGCTCGCCCAGCAGCTCGAGCTCGCCGCGGGCCAGCTCGTTCTGCAGGTAGAAGTGCCGCAGGTAGAAGGCGTGCATCTTCGCGGGCATCCGCGTCGAGTCCGCGTTCCACGCCAGGATGTCGAACGCCGGCGGGGCCTTGCCCTCCAGCCAGTTCGGCCCGACGTAGTTGAAGATCAGGTCGTTGGCGCGCAGCAGGTCGAACGTGCCCGCCATCGACTCCGATGGCAGGTAGCCGGTCTTCGCCATCTTGCGCTCGAGCCGCTCGACGATCTCCGGGTCGACGAAGCTCGCGACGGGCCCGGGGTCGCTGTAGTCGAGCAGGGTGTTCTGCAGGGTCAGCGAGTTGATGCGGTCGCCCTGGCCCCGCGCGTGCAGCATGGCCGTCGCGATCGTGGCCATCAGCCCGCCCAGGCAGAGACCGACGAGGTTGACCTTGTCCGCGCCGGTGATCTCCTGGACCACGTCGAGCGCGGCGAGGTCGCCGAGCTCCAGGTAGTCGTCGAGGCCCGTGTCGGCCATCGACTCGTCCGGGTCGCGGTAGCTGATGACGAACACGGTGTGCCCGTGCTGCACGGCCCACTCGAGGAAGCTGCGGCCCGGCGCCAGGTCCATGACGTAGTACTTGTTGATCCACGGCGGGCTCACGAGGATCGGGATCTCGTGGACCTCGTCGGTCTGCGCCTCGAACTGGATGAGCTCCATGAGCCGGTTGCGGTAGACGACCTTGCCCGGCGTCGCGGCGAGCTCCTGGCCCACGCGCAGGTTGGTGCGGTCGACCTGCTGCGGGCGGCCCTGGTTGGTGGCGAGGTCGTCGAGCATCTGCCGGAACCCCGACACCACGCTCGTCCCGCCGGTCTCGAACGCGCGCTTGAGCGCCGAGGGGTTGCCGGGCAGCAGGTTGGTGGGCGACAGCAGGCTGCTCAGCACGTCGGCGAGCAGCAGCGCCCGCTCGCGCGACGACTCGTCGAGGCCCGCGGCGTCGACGAGGTCGTGCAGCGTGGCCACGAGCGCGAGGTACTGCTGGCGCAGCCCCCAGTAGGCCGGGTTCTCCTCCCACGTCGGGTCCTTGAACCGGCCGTCCTTCTCGATCGGCACCGGACCGTCGGCCGTCGAGCCGAACAGCCGCGCGACCGTCGCCGTGCCGATGCGCGCGGCGAGCGCCGCGTGCCCCGCGACGACCCGTCCGACGTCGGCCGGGTGCGTCGCGAGGCCCTGGGCGACCTGCACGACCGTCCGGCCCCACAGGGCCGGGTCGACCTCGGCCAGCACCTCGGCCGGCACGATCGACTCCAGGGAGCGGGCGAGGTCGACACCGACGCCGTCCGGGATGGTCGGCGGCTGCGTGCGGTGCTGCTCCAGGGTCATGTCGGCGACCTACCTCCACGTCGACTCCGGGCGTGCCGCGCCGACACGCCCCGACGGGGAGTGTGCCCCGATGGGAGCTGGGTCACACGGTTACCGGCGAGTCATAGAGCGAGGTCTCAGCGCGGGGTCTCAGCCCGCGAGTGCGCCCCGCTTGCGCGCGACGATGCCCTCGTAGAGCAGGGGGCTGGCGTCGGTCGCGAGACGGTGCTGGAAGCGCTCGCGGCGCACCACCTCGAGGGCACCGGAGCGGATCGACTCGCCGATCATGCCGCCGAAGCCCGTGGTGTCGGTGTCCTCGAGGAACGCGTCCTTGATCGTCAGGACGATCCAGCCGTCGGGCGCGACGAGGTCGTAGGCCGTGCGGAACGCCGCCGGCGGGATGTCGCCGAAGCCCAGGGCCGCGACCACGGTGAGGGCGTTGAGCCGGTGTCCGGCCAGCGTCTCCCGCTGGGCGGCGGGGAGCCGGGTGAGGTCCGCGACCTCGTAGTCGGCGTAGAGGCCGGGCCGGTCGCGCAGGGCGGCGTCGCGGGCCTCGGTGAGGATGTCGACGCCGACGGAGTGCGCCACGCCGATCTTGGCGAGCTCCTCGGCCATGATCCCGTTGCCGGCGCCGAGGTCGAGGACGCGCAGCGCCGAGGCCTCGTCGCCCGCGGTGGCCAGGGCCTCACCCAGCAGGCCGACCATGAACCGCGGCGAGTCGCAGCCCAGGACGTCATAGAAGATCTTCTCGTAGAGCCCGGGGACGCCGAAGATGCGGTCGTAGTCGTGGAAGCGGTACTCGCCCCACGTGCCGTCGGGCTGGGCGACGACGCAGAACTCGTCGTCCTGGCTGAACTTGCTGCCCGGCTCGGGGAGGGCCAGGCGCAGCGCCGCGCGAGCCGCCTCGAGGTCGACGGGGCGTGGGTCCGGGGCCTTGCGGCCCGCCGGTGCCGTTGCGGCCTCCGGCGCGGCAGCTCCGCTGCGCTGCGTGCCGCCTGCCCGGTGGAGGACCTCGTGCTCGCGGCTGGTGCCGTTGCCGTTGACCGCCGTGGGTGCCATCGACTTTCTCCTCCCGGTGTCACCCTCCCCAGGGGAGGGCGACGGAAGCTGGACGCGGGCAGCAGGAACCGCCCGCGTGGAGCATCACGCGGGATCGATCGTCGTCAGCCCCCGGAGCGGGGGTCAAGGAAAGGGGGCGTCAATAGAAGCAACGTCACGCGTGGCGCCCGGTTGATCACCCCCAGCGGCCGCCGCCCTGCGGCCCCCGCGGGTCGTAGCGGGTGGTGCGCTCGTCGCGCTGGCCGTACGGGTCGTTGTACTGCTGGTCGTAGCTGCCGTAGCGCTGGTCGTAGCGGCCGTCGTACTGCCGACCGCCCCAGCCGCCCTGCGCCGCCGGACGGACCGCGGTCCGCGAGACCCCCGAGAGCATCGAGATGATCGCCAGCCCGATCGCCGCGTAGAGGACCGCCGTGGCGATGTGGTCGACGACGCCGCCGGCCGCGAGGAACACCTGCAGCACCAGCACCACGAGCACCAGCAGCACGATCGCCGAGAAGAACGTCGCCGGGCGGGGCGTCGTGAGCAGCAGCAGGTGCAGCAGCGCGGTGCCGGCGAGCGCGGCGATCACGGCGCAGACCGGGATGATCGTCATGGCGTTGTCGACGAGGGCGCCGCTGCGCTGCGCGGTCTGGATCCCCAGGTCGAAGACGTTGGAGATGATCAGGACGCCGACGATGGCGATGCCCGCGGCGACGATCGCCGTGGCCACCCCGCCGGCCCAGAGTCGTCGGCCGAGGACCTCGACGTCGCCGTCGTTCCACGAAGACTGCGGGTAGCTCACGACCTCGTCCTCTCCCCGACCGACGGTGCCGGCCCGTCCGGATGGTTGTACCGCACCGGACGTCGCCACGGGTGGACCCTCCCCCGGCGCCGGGAGCGTCCCTCCCCCGGGTCGAGCTCCGCTCCGCTCCGTCTCCCTTGACGTTCCGCGTCCGGCCCCGTTCGGTGAGCAACGGCTGTGCCGTCACGACCGCGTCACCGCTGCCGTCACCACCGTCACGAAGAGGAGCCGGCCGATGACGACCCCGCCGCAGCACCCGACCGCAGGACGCACGGCGCGCCGGCTGCCGCGCCCGTCGGAGCTGCGCCCGCTGCTGCGGGTCGCACGTCCCGAGCTGGACCCGACCCGGCGGCGGCTCGCGCGGGCCCACACCGTCGCCGACCTGCGCACGATCGCCCGGCGCCGCACCCCGCGGGCGGTGTTCGACTACACCGACGGCGCCGCCGAGGCCGAGCTCTCCCTGCGCCGCGCGCGCGACGCCTTCTCCCGCCTGGAGTTCCGGCCGTCGGTGCTGCAGGACGTCTCGCACGTCGACACCTCGACCACCCTGCTGGGCGGGCCCTCCGCGTTCCCGTTCGCCTTCGCGCCGACCGGGTTCACCCGGATGATGCACCACGCGGGCGAGCCGGCGGTCGCGCGCGTGGCCGCGACGCTGGGGGTGCCGCACACCCTCTCGACGATGGGCACCACCTCGCCCGAGGACCTCGCCCTCGCCGCCCCGCACACCCGGCGCTGGTTCCAGCTCTACCTCTGGCGCGACCGCGAGGCGAGCGCGGCGATCGTCGAGCGGGTGAAGGCGGCGGGCAACGAGGCCCTGATGCTCACCGTGGACACGCCCGTCGGCGGGGCCCGCCTGCGCGACGCGTACAACGGCCTCACGATCCCCCCGGCGCTGACCCCGCGCACGCTGCTGGACATGGCGCGCCACCCGCACTGGTGGATGAACGTCCTCACCACCGAGCCCCTGGAGTTCGCGGCGCTGTCCTCGTGGGGCGGCACGGTCTCCGAGCTCATCGACACGATGTTCGACCCGCACCTCACGCTCGACGACCTCGCCTGGCTCCGTTCCACATGGAACGGGCAGCTCGTGGTCAAGGGGATCCAGACCGCGGCGGACGCGCGGCGGGTGGTGGACGCCGGGGCCGACGCGGTCGTGGTGTCCAACCACGGCGGGCGCCAGCTCGACCGGGCGCCGGTGCCGCTGGAGACGCTGCCCTCGGTGGTCGCGGAGATCGGCGGCGAGGCCGAGGTCCTGCTCGACACGGGCATCATGTCGGGGGCGGACATCGTCGCCGCGGTGGCGCTGGGCGCCTCGGGGTGCCTGGTGGGGCGCGCGTACCTCTACGCGCTCATGGCCGGCGGCGAGCCCGGGGTCGAACGCCTGGGCACGATCCTCACCGCGGAGATCCGCCGGACGATGGCGCTGCTGGGCGTCTCGCGCGTCGAGGACCTGCGCCCGGAGCACGTGCGGCTGGGGTAGCGGCGTGCGTGACGTCGCCCGTGATCTCCACGGGCGCACGGTCGGCCGGTGGCTAGCGCCGACGCGTGAGCACGACGAACGGGATCGTGCGCCCGACCTCCTCGGCGCGGCGCTGGTAGCCGGCGAACGGCGAGTAGGTCGCGAGGGCGGCCGGCCAGAGCCGCGCGCGCTCCTCGTCGCCGGCGACCCGGGCGTGCACGGGGCGGACCTCGTCGCGCACCTGCACGGTCGTGTCGGGGTGGGCACGCAGGTTGTGGAACCACGCCGGGTGGCGCGGGTGCCCGCCGTACGACGCGACGATCACGACGTCGTCCGGGTCGTCGGGGTGGGTGAAGTAGAGCAGCGGCGTCGTCCGCGGTCGCCCCGAGCGGGCACCGACGTGGTCGAGCAGCAGCATCGTCGGCATGCCCGGGATCGTGTGGCCGAGCCGGCCGCCGGTGCGGCGATAGAGCGCGATGTGCGCCCGTGTCACCGCACCGACGACCGGGGCGAGACGATCGAGAACGCGACCGAAGCCGCTGGTGGTGACCACGACCGCACGTTAGCGGCCGCAGCCGCCGGCTACAGCGTGAGCAGCCGGTCGAAGAACTCCCGGTAGCGCTGCACCGCGCGGCGCATCTCCTCGGTCGACGGGTCGCCGCCGAGCGCGTTCGGGTCGAGCGCGCTGCGCTGCTGGGCGAAGGTGCGCGAGAGCTCCTCGAGCACCTCACCGACCAGCGCGTCGGCCTGCGCCACCGCATCGCGCGGCCGGTCGACGAACGCCATCCGGACGTCCTCCCACTGGGTGCGCCAGCGGGTGGCGTGCTCCGAGTCGAAGATCGTGCCGTGCTCGGCGGGCTGCCGTGCGTCCCCGGGGTCGTGCGCGCCGTCCCCGCGCGCGCCGGGGTGGCCGCCGTGCTGGTCGCCGGGAGCTCCGGCCGGCTCGCCGGGCGCGCCGGTCCCGTGATCGGGCGGCCCCGGGTACGCGCCGGGCTGACCGCCCTGCCCCGGCACCTGCCCGGGAGCCTGCCCGGGCTGGCCCTGGTTCGCGCCGTACTGCTGGGGCGGCGCCTCGCCCACGTGCTGGCCGTGCTGCTGGGCCTGTCCACCGCCCGGCTGGCCGCCGTACTGGCCGCCACCGGGCTGCTCGACGTACTGCCCGCCCGGCTGCCCGCCGTACTGGTCCACACCCGGCTGCCCGCCGTACTGGCCGCCACCGGGCTGCTCCGCGTACTGAGCGCCCGGCTGCCCGCCGTACTGGTCGACGCCCGGCTGCCCGCCGTACTGGCCCGCGCCGGGCTGCTGCCCGTACGGGTCCTGACCCGGCCCTGCGGCGTGCCCGGGCGCCTGGTGGTCGTTCCACTGCTGGACGCCGCCCTGCGCGCCCAGGTCCTGCCGGGGGTCCTCGTCGTACCCGCCGGGGCGCTCGTGGCCCTGCGGCCCGCCGGTGGACCGGCTCTGCTCGGGATGACTCATCGCCTGCGCTCCTGGTGTCCGTCGGGTCCGCCGGACGCGGGAGGCGTCGACGGTGGCCGGCCCGGGCCGGCCGGTCCGCCGGGGGGCGGACCCTGCGGGGGCGCGCCCTGCGGAGGCGCGGCCTGCTGGGGCACACCCTGCGGCGGCGCCTGCTGGGGCACGCCCTGCGGAGGCACGCCCTGCGGCGGCGGGCCCTGCGGCGGCGCTCCCCCGGGAGGGGCGCCCGGACCGGCCGCGTGCTGGGGCGCGATCCGCTCCGTGCCCGCGTTCGGGTGACCGATCCGCCCGTCGTCCCCACCGCCGCCGGCGCCCGGGATCCGCTCGGTGGTGCCGGCGACACCGCGGTGGTCGCCGCCTCGCTGATCGCCGTCACGCCCGCCGCCGTCGTCGAGCATGGCCTCCACGAGGGTGCGGAACGCCGTGAACGCCCCGCGCAGGTCCTCGGTGCTCGCCGTGCCCTGGCGGTGGGCGGTCACCACACGCTGGGCCTCGCGGTAGTCCCCGACGAGGTGGGGCTGGGCGACCGAGAGGTCGTCGGTGCGCCGCTCGCCTCCCTCGACGGGGTAGCCACGCGCCCGCATGATCGTGACGAGGAGCGCGTCGGCGTGCTCGACCGCGCCGCCCGGGTCGTCGACGAACCCGCGCTGGACCTGCTGCCAGTCGGCGTGGAAGCGCTGGCGCTCGTCGGGCTGGAGGTCCCGCAGCTGGTGCTGGTCGTGGCGCTCCTTGCGCTGCCGCAGCTCCCGCTCGGCCTCCTTGCGGTCGCCGGTCTCGGAGACGCGGCGCTCATACTCGGGACCGAACTCCTGCTGGAGCTCCTGTTGTCGCCGTCGTCGCGACAGCACGAGGGCGGCGATGCCGGCGACGACCAGCAACACCACCACGATGACGATCACGACGGCGACGGTGCCCATCGCGGGACCCCTTCCGGACGCGGGAAATCATCGGTCAGCGCTCGAGGAGGAGTGCCCGGTTCCGGGTGCTGATCCGCCGCGGAGCAGGGAATTAATTTCCCGCTGCGGCGCGCTCGGCGATCGGCCGACGCCGTTGGGCCACTTCGCCGATGGCGGGTGGTTCGTAGGACACATCGCCGGGGTTGGCGTCCACTCCCGGCGGCACGATCTCGTCGATGCGGTCGAGGACCTCGTCGTCGAGGGTGACCTCGGCCCCCGCGAGGACGTCCTCGAGCTGCTCCATCGTCCGGGGCCCGATGATCGCCGAGGTGACCGCCGGATGGGACACGGCGAACGCCATCGCCATGTGCACCATCGAGAGGCCGGCCTTCTCGGCGAGCGGGATCAGGGCCTCGACGGCGTCGAGCTTGCGCTCGTCGGTGAACCGGCCCGGCGACCGGTGCGCGCGCTGGGTGCCGGCGTCCTGACCCTTGCGGATCTTCCCGGTGAGCATTCCCATCGCCAGCGGGCTCCAGACGAGCGTGCCCATGCCGTAGCGGCGGCAGACCGGCAGCACCTCGCGCTCGATGCCGCGGTTGAGGATCGAGTAGGGCGGCTGCTCGGTGCGGAACCGCTGGTACCCGTGGCGCTCCGCGACCCACTGCGCCTCGACGATCTCGGAGGCCGGGAAGGTCGACGAGCCGATCGCCCGGACCTTGCCGCTGCGCACGAGGTCGGTGAGCGCCGAGAGCGTCTCCTCGACGTCGGTCTCGGGATCGGGGCGGTGGATCTGGTAGAGGTCCAGGTGGTCGGTCTGCAGCCGGCGCAGCGAGTTCTCGACCTCGGTGACGAGCCACCGGCGCGAGTTGCCGCGGCGGTTCGGGTCGTCGCCCATCGGCGCGTGGGCCTTGGTCGCGAGCACGATGTCGTCCCGGCGGGTGGGCGGGAGTTGTTGCAGGGCCTTGCCGACGATCTCCTCGGACTCGCCCTGCGCGTAGACGTCGGCGGTGTCGACGAAGTTGATCCCGGCGTCCAGCGCGCGGTGGATGATCCTGATCGAGTCGTCGTGGTCCGTGTTGCCCCAGGCGCCGAACATCATGGCGCCGAGGCAGTAGGGGCTGACCTTGATGCCGGTCCCGCCCAGTGTCCGCATCTTCACGGCGACGGAGTAGCCCCTGACATCCCGATCGATGCGTCAGCCCGGGGGCGGCGCCGCGGCCGGCGGCAGCCCGATCCGGTCGACGACCGGGATGGCGAGGCGCAGCTCGCCGACGCCCGTCGGGTGGAACGGGTGCGGGTCCTCGAGGGACTGCAGGTCCGGGCCCAGCCCGTCCGGCGAGGGCTCGCACAGCGGGGTCAGCGGCGGCGCGACGACGTCGAACCCGTAGCGCGCGGCGCCGGCCGCGAGCACCCCGTTGAGCCGGGCGTTGCGGTCGGCGAGCAGCTGGATCTCCTCGGGGGTCAGCCCGGGGTACTGCAGCGGGCCGCGCGCGGTGGAGCACCGCGCGTCGGGCTTCAGCACGTCGTAGCTGGTCATGACCACCACGCGCGGCTTGGACGGCAGCGTCGCGAGGTCGGCGAGCAGGTCGGCGTAGTCGCGGTCGAAGGCCGCCAGCCGGTAGGAGAACTCGCCGGCGGTGAAGTTGTCCGCGCAGTCGGTGACCGCGTAGCAGTAGCCGATGAGGTCGGTCCAGTTCAGGTCGTTCGGGCCGACCGCGACGACGACGAACGCCGGGTCCTCGACCTGCTTGAGGCGCCCGATCTGCGGCGGCACCGTGACCCCGCCCGTCTGCTGGGGTGCGCGCAGCCCGCCGGTGATGCGGGCGCCCGAGCAGGCGAGGTTGAGGACGTCGTCGCGGATGGCCGCGCCGAGCTGGCGGGCCAGCGAGTCGGTGCTGCGGGCGCACGCGACGTCCTCGGGCGACGCGTCCGGCGCCGGCGTCCCGCCCAGCCGGGCCACCCGCGAGTCCCCGATGACGACGCCCCGCACCCCGGAGACCGTCGGGCCGACCGGCGAGGGGGTGACGTGGTGGGCGCCGGTGAGGTCGGTGAGCGACCGCGCGCTGCGCAGCTCCTGCGCCCCGGCCACCGCCAGCACGCCGCACACGCCCCACACCAGCAGCGACACGCCGAGCGCGGTGATCGTCGACGACGTCAGCGTCCGGGAGAGCCGCCGCGCGATGACCGCCGGGCGGGCGCCGGCCCCGGAGCGGCGGGCGGTGAACCGGAGGGTGGCGAGGACCCGCAGCGAGCCGACCAGCCCGCACACCCCCAGCACCACGGCGACGAGGATCAGCGTCGCCTTCCCGAACCACTGCTCGAAGCCCGAGACGATCGCCGACAGCGCCTCGGTGGGGCTGTCGCCGTCGGCCAGCGACTCGAACGCGGACCCGGCGGTCTCGTTGCGCTGGACCGGGCCGATCGAGAGCTGCGGGCGGATCGGCCCGTAGATCGTCACGTCGGGGACGTCCAGGCTGGTGTTGCCGATCTGGACGATCCGGGGCGGTCCCGACGCCGTCGCGCTCGGCGGCTGGACGCCGACGCTGATCTGCTGTCCGAAGGCCTCGACGTCCTGGTCGGGCGTGAGGACCAGCGCGGCCCAGACCCCGGCCACCACGCAGGCGACGACCAGGAGCAGCGTCACGGGTGAGCGCAGTTCGCGCCCGGCGGCACGGAGGCGGCGGCCCACGGTCCTCCTCGCTGCTCGACTCCCCCGGACTTGTCGGGATCCAGCCCTACCGGACGGACCCCGCCCGCGTCACCCGCCGCTCCAGACGGGCCAGGGCCGCGGCGACCCCGGCGGCCACCACGAACGACAGCAGCGACGCCGAGAGCCACGACGGCGGCGTGAATCCGAGCGCGTCGCGCAGGGCGCTCCAGGCGTCCGACCAGACGGGCGCCCCACCCGGGTTGACCAGCTGGTACACCGCGAGACCGATCACCCAGGCGACGACCATGAGCGGGCGCGACGGGGCCCAGCGCGAGAGGTCCGGGCTCGCACCGCGGCGCACCAGCGCGTCACCGACCCCCACGCCGAGCAGCGGCACGAACACCGACCCGATGACGGCGAGGAAGACCGCGTAGTCGTCGATCGTCACGCCGAGGGCGAGCACGGTGATGACGGTGCCGATCACCAGGCAGAGCACGCGGCGGTCCGCACGCGGCGCGAGGTTCTGCACCGAGACCGCGGTGGAGTAGACGTTCGCGAAGGACTGGTCGGTCTCGCGGGCCGTGAGCACGAGCAGCGCCACGAGCCCGAGCGGCGCGGCGAGCATCGGCGCGAACACCTCGTCCCCGTTGCCCCCGACCAGGGCCAGGGCGGCGAGGCCGACGACGAAGCAGACGATCTGGGTGACCCCGTAGCCGACGGTGGCCGCGGTGAAGGCCGTCGAGACGCGCCGCGAGTGCCGCGAGAAGTCCGACGCGACCGGGATCCACGACACGGCGACGGCGATCGCGGCGTCGGTGCCCGCCCAGAACCCTGCCCAGGAGCCGCCGCCGGCGCCGAGGTCGAGCTCGGGCCTCGTGAACAGCCACCAGGCGAGGTAGGCCACCGAGATCGCGACGAGGATCGTCACGACCCGGCGCAGCAGGCGCAGCATCCCGAGCGGACGCAGCGTGAGCAGGGTGGTGACGACCCCGGCGCCGAGCACCCACGCCCAGGTCGGGCCGCCGAGCGCCAGCGTGCCGGCCTGGGCGATGACGACCAGCTCGAACGTGCCCCAGCCGATGAGCTGCACGACGTTGAGCACCGACGGCACCCAGGACAGGACGCCGCCGAACAGGCCGCGGAGCAGGACCATCGCCGGCGCGCCGGTCGCGGCGCCCGGCATCGCCGAGACGCCGACCATGGCGCTGCCGATGAGGGTGCCGACGACGGTCGCGACGACGGCGGCGGTGACGGTCAGCGGCGGGGCGCCCGCCGGCTGCAGCACCGCGAGGACCCCGGCGAAGCCGAGCAGGCTCACGCCGAGGTTGGCCCAGAACGCGCCCTGGTCGAGGAAACCGAGGGTCTTCGGCACGGGGCCGTCGAGGGTGGGGGCGACCTCGGGGTTCTCGGACGCCGAGGTCGATGCGGACGTGCTCAAGGTCAGCCTCCCTGCGCCGGCATGATCCGGATCAGGTTCCGACGGTCGGGACCGCTGGCAGGTCCCCTCTCAGCCCGGTGGCTCCGGACTCCCGTGAGCGCCGGTCGGCGCCTGCCGACGACCGTACGCGAAGCACACACGACGAGGGGCCGCCCTCGTGATCGCGAGGATCACGGGGACGGCCCCTCGGGGTCGTGCGGAGTGCGGCCTACTGCTGCAGGTTGGCGCACCGCTGGTCGTTGTTGATGCAGTCCGCTCCCGCGTCGTTCGACGCCTGGCTGGCGATGTTGTGGAAGTCGGAGTGGTCGGTCTTCGGGTCGTGCTGCTCGTTCGGGAAGCTGTCGATCTGGAACGTCCGGCCCTCGGGCTGGTCGTACTTCAGGGTGATGCGCAGGGCCGGGATCGGCTCCTGGTCCTCCTCGCAGTTGCCCTGGGCGTCCGGGAAGAAGATGTGCGAGCGGAAGTCCTTGGACTCCAGGTTCTCGCCGTCCCAGCAGCTCGGGTAGTCGAGGATGCGCGTCAGCTGCTCGTTCGCCCCGCAGATCGGGTACTGCTCGGTGATCCGGTTCTCGTTGCCGGCGCCGGAGCACGTGTACTTGGCGTTGACGTTCTTGCCGTCCTGAGCACCCTGCTTCGCGTTCCCCATGATCATCATGAGGTGGCTGGGCATGGCGGTGATCTCGCGGTCGCCGTGGCCGTGGAACGTCAGGTCGGCCGAGGCCGGCTTGATGATCGAGCCATTGTTGCCGTCGAGGCTGCCGCCGTCCTCGCCCTCGTCGGGGCTCTGGCCGTTGATGTCACGCAAAACCGGCCAGAAGAAGGCCGAGCCGTCGCCGTTGACGCAGGAGGTCTGGCCGGCGTCGGCCGCCTCCTGCAGCGGGTCGTCGTCGGAGTTCGCGTCGGTGGTCTGGTTGCCGACGTAGTCGTGGACGTGCTGGGCGCCGTTCTTCTTGCCCGGCGCGGCCATGTAGTTGTCCGAGTTGTTGTGGTCGCTCACGCCGCAGTCGACGCTGTACGACCCGCCGTTGAAGACGCCGCCCTCACCGATGTTGCCGTTCGCCTCGACGTCGCCGATCTCGACGTAGTCACCGGCGTCGGCGTTCGCGGCCTGGTCACGGCCCGGGAAGGGGTCCTCGGCCTCGGCGGCCTCGACCTGCGCGCCCTCGTTGTCGGCGTCGACCTCGCCGACGTCCTGGGACATCCCGTTGTTCTCGTCGCCGCGACGCTGCTGGTCGCCCTGGTCGTCCTGACCCTGGTCGCCCTCGTCGCCGTTCTCGTCGCCCTGGGCCTGACCGCCCTGGTCGCCCTGGTCGCCGTCGTCGTCGGAGCCCTCGTCGGAGTCGCCGGACCGGTTGCCCTCGTCGTCCGAGGAGTCGTCCGAATCGCCCTCGGACCCCTCGTCGGAGGACGAGCTGCTGAGGGAACCGAGGATGCCGCCGTTGCCGGACTCGTCGGCGGCGGCCGAGCCGGCCACGGCGACGACGCCGGCCGTGAGCAGAAGGGCCGCCACGGCTGCGATGAGCCGTGTCGGCAGGTTGGTGCGATGTCGTCCGCGTCGGGGCACGGGAACCTCCTGACGGTGCCCGCGACGCCGGGACGGGGGAGCTCGTCCGGGGAATCGACGCGCGGGACACGGGTGTCCTGCCGGTGGTTGTCGGCGGAGCCAGGACGGCGGCAGGGGCGAAAGGGGGAGCGTCGCCGCCCGGGCTCCGACGGAAGGTCACGGTAGGGACACGGCCGTCCGGCGACCGCTTATCTGAGAGATCTCAGGTTCCGGCGCCGCTCGCAGGACCGCTCGGCACGACGACCGGCAGGCTGATGCGGCCGAACGGATGAGTAAGTGGGCCGCTCGCCTCGTGTGGTTCTCAGGTCGGCGCGTCGGACGAGCATCACGTCTCCGCTCGCCGCTCGTCGATTGAACTCGAACGCGTCCCGGTACAAGCTGGACCGCGATGAGACCTGATCGTTATGCGGGCGCGGAGCGGGGCCGCGTGCTGTGCGTGGCCCCTTCCCATCGCACAACGAGCGTCCTGGTCGGGACGTTGCGGTCGCACGGCTTCGAACCCCAGCTCCTCCGTGAGAGCTGGAGCGTCGGGGCGACCGCGCGTGCCAGCGGGGCGCGGGCCGTCGTGCTGGACGTGGAGATGCCGGGACTGCGGCCCGTCGAGGTGCTGGCGGACCTGCACCGCGACAGCCCACGCACCCCGATCATCGCGCTGACCAGCCCCGAGGCCCGTGACCGCACGGTGTCGACCCTGCGCGCGACGCAGGACGACTACCTGGTCACGCCCTTCCCCATGGAGGAGCTGCTGGCGCGCCTGCGCCTGCGCCTCGGGGACGACCGCCCGACCGCGCAGCTGTTCCTGCGCCGCGGCGAGGTGGCGGTGGACACGGCGCTCGAGCAGGTCTTCGTCGAGAACAAGCCGGTCAGCCTGTCGCGCACCGAGTACGCGGTGGTCGACGCGCTCATCCGCCACCCGCGCGGGCAGGCGATGTCCCAGGAGCAGCTCGTCACCCGCGTGTGGGGCGGGCCGCCGACCTCGAACATCGTCGAGGTCTACATCGGCTACCTGCGCCGCAAGCTCGGCGCGGAGCGCATCCGCACGGTGCGCGGGCGCGGCTACATCCTCGAGGGCTGAGTCCTCGGCTGGATCATCGAGGTCTGGGCCGCGCTCAGCCGGCCCAACCGATCTGCGGGCCCGCCGGCCCGAGGACGAACCGTCCTGCGCCCCGTCCGGGGCCACCGCTGGTCGGCCACCCCGGCCCGTCCCCGGAGCCGGGCTCGAAGCGCAGCGAGTACTCGAACGGCCGCGGCGGCGTCCGGTCGGCGTGGAGGTAGTTGACCCCCAGGAGCAGCCGCGTCACCGGTCCGGCCTCCTGCTCCAGAGCGGCGACCTGCACCATGATGTGCCGCTGGTCGGCGAAGCCGTCGACGATGTCGCACTCGCACGCGTAGGCGAGCAGCCCGATCTCGCCGGTCGCCTGCACGCTCGTCCCGGGCGGGAGGGCGGCGCCGAGCTCGCGGCCCACGGCCAGGTACTGGTCGGCCGTCGTCCAGTTGCCGAAGATGATCGGGGCGGTCCACGGCACCCCGGGCGCGACCTGGACGCCGGCGCTGAGGCCGACCACCAGCACCAGGCCCGTGACGGCACCGCTCCTCGCGGCGACGTGCCCGGCGGCACCGAGCGCCGCGCACACGGTGAGCAGCGCGAGCGACGGGCTGTAGTACCAGGTGTACGGGGCGACACCCAGGGCCGCGTACGCGGCGTAGTGCGCCAGCCCGGCGATCCCGCACGCCACCACGACGCGGTCGGCGAGCTGCCCGCGACCGCGGGCGAGGGCGAGGGCGGCGGCCCCGAGGGCGAGCAGCCCGGCCACCACGACGAGCCCGATGAGCAGGGCGGCCGCGGGCCAGCGCTCGTAGAGGTAGAGCGGACCGTCGCCGAACGCCTCGCCCTCCGGGGGCGACTGCCCCATCTTGATCACGAGGCTGTCCGGGACGAAGCTGCCGAGCGCGAACCACGACCACACGTGCCACGGCAGGGCCACCGCGACCGCCGTGGCGAGGGTCCGGACGAGCCGGCCCCACCGTCGCGGCGCCGGCGTGAGGAACAGGACCGCGAGGACCACGACGGCGGGCAGGGCGAGGTCCGGGCGGGTCAGGACGGCGAGGCCCGTCACGACGCCCGCCGGGACCGTGCGGCGCTCGGCGCCGTACCGCGCGACCCCGACCAGCAGCGCCGCGGCGAGGAACGCCTCCATCCCGACGACGCTCGCGAAGATCGGCGAGGTGACGACGAGCCCCACCACCAGGCCGGCGACGACCACGCGGCGACGGCGGACCGCGTGCGCCAGCGAGGCCGCCCAGACCGCCGTGAGCGCCGTGGTGGCCACGAGCAGGAGGCCGACCGCGACGACCGGCCGGCCGGTGACGAGGATGCCGGCGGCGAGGAGCCAGACGTTCAGCGGCGAGGTCGCCGAGTTCGCGTCCCGGAAGGGTGTGAGCCCCCAGTGCCCCAGCTCGGCGAGGTTCCGCGCGTAGTCGAGGGTGATGTAGGAGTCGTCGGGCATCCCGCGGTACGCCACGACGAACAGCAGCGCCCCCAGCACGGCGCCGCCGGCGGCGATCAGCAGCGTGGACCGGGACGGCCTGGGGAACTCGCGCCCGCGGACCCCGTCGCGCGGGGACGGGACGTCCGGAACGGTCGTGGGGGACGGCTCGAGCCCGGTGGCCACCTCACACCCTCTCTCGGCCCGCGACGGCAGTCACGCTCGGCATCGGCCGACTCCGCCTTCCGTGTCTCCGGTGTCGGCCCATACCACCACAACAGTGCGGCGCCGCCGCGTCAGGGCCCGGCGGGTCGCGCCATGAGCAGTGCCGATCACCCAGCGGAGTCGCGCGGGCGCTCCGCGGGGAAGAGGGTGTCCTCACGGTGCGCGGGGTCGCCGTCGGTCCGGATGAACCACTCGGTGCCGAAGGCCAGGGCGAAGCGGTCGTCGGCGAGGGTGAGGAAGAAGGAGTCGTCGGCGATCTGGCTGCGGTGCGCCCGCATCGCCGCCCGCTTGGCGTCGAGGTACGGCGTGACGTCGACCCGCGTGGTGAGCTCCGACTCGGGCGAGCCGAAGGACTCGGGGTCGAGGTCGGGCCCGTCCTCCTCGCCGGCCTCGCGGGCCATCGCCATCAGCTTGCGGAACTCGTCGCGGTTGGACGTGGCCTCGTAGACCCGCGGCGTGCCCGCGAGCTCCCCGGCGCGCCGGCCGACCCGGTGGACCTGGATGTGGTCGGGGTGGCCGTACCCGCCGATGCGGTCGTAGCAGGTCAGGACCTCGGCGTCCTCGTCGCGCAGGATCGCCGCGAGCCGCTCGGCGGCCTCCTCGACGTCGGCCGACCAGAACGACCCGTCCAGCCCGTTGGTCTCCGTGTCGACCATCCCGGAGTCGACGTAGCCGAGGAACTCCACCCGCGCGATCCCGAGCACCGCCGCCGCCTCGTGGGTCTCCTTGACCCGGCGCTCGGCCAGCGTCTCGCCGTCGTCGAGCACACCGGGGACGATCTCGCCGTGCTCCCCGCGCGTCGCGACCACGAGCACCACCCGGTGCCCGGCGTCGGCGGCCGCGCGCATGACGCCGCCGCAGGAGATGCACTCGTCGTCCGGGTGCGCGTGGAAGCTGACCATGGTCGCCACGGCCGGGAGCCTAGTGAGGTGGCGTCAGGCCAGCGCGATCGACGCCACGAGCACGATCGCGACGAGCAGGAGCAGCGCCACGGTCCCGAGGATGACCCCGGCGCGCGGGCCCGGTCCGCGGGCGAACAGCTCGCGGCCCTGCAGGCCCTCCGAGCGGGCGGCGGCGCTCGCCCACGGCGGGGCCGTGTCCTCGGGGCGCGCCACGCCACCCCCGGCCGCCCGCGCGGGCACCGCGCCGGGCACGAACTGCGTGCGCTCCGGCGGCGGGGGCGGTCCGGGGCGCGCGGGACCGCTCGGGAACCGCGGGGCCGCCGGGCGCCGGGGCACCACCTGGGTCGCCTCCGGCGCCGGTTGGTCGCGGGTCACGACCTGCGTGCGGTCGGCGGCCGGGCCGGGCGCGTCGCGCACGACCTGGGTGGTGTCCGGGTGCGCCTCGGCGTCGGCGTCCTCCGCCGACCACCGGAACGGCGGCGGGAAGGGATCGGCCGGCAGCGGACGCTCGTCGGTGCGGGCGTCGTCCTCGTCCTCGTCCACGGGCGGCGGAGGGGGCCGCAGGGCGGGTGACGACGGGCGGGTCTCGGGCAACGGCGGCGCCTCGGCGGCGGTCGCGGGCACGGGGATCCCGCGGGGCAGGGCGCCGTCGCCGTCCTCGGAGTCCGGGGCCGGGACGTCCGGAGCGGGTGCCTCGGGATCGACGGCGGCGGTCCCGGGGGTCTCGGCCGTCCCGGGGGCTTCCGGTGTGTCGGCAGGCGGGGTGGCGACCCGCGCCGGACGGCCGGGCAGCGGCGTCCACTGCGTGTCCCCGTCGGGACGGTCCTCGTCGATCCCGCCGATGGCGTGGTCCTCAGGAGCGGCGTCGGTGGCCGGGAGCGGGTCCTCCTCCGGCGTCTCGGGTTCCTCCGGCTCCGGGGCGTCGGAGGGCGTCGTCGCGACAGGGGGCTCGTCGCGCGCGGGAGGGGTGGCCTCCGCGATGGGTGCGAGCGCGCTCTCCACCGAGCCGGCGGCCGGGATCGTCGCCCGCGGCTCGTCGCGGCCGGTGGGGGCGTCCGCGACCGGCGTCTCCGGCCCGGCCGGAGGCGGCGTCACCGGGGTCTCGGGCGCTGGCCGCTCCCCGGTCGGAGCCTCGGCCGGCGGGGTCGGCGCGCTCGGTGGGGTCGGCGCGCTCGGCGGGGTCGGCGCGCTCGGCGCGCGCGGCGTGCCCGGCGGGGGCGGCGTCCGGCCGGCCGGCGGCCGTGGGGCACCCGTCTCCGGGGGCGCCGCCGGTCCGGTGCTCCGCCGCTCCGGGGGCGGCGGCGGGCGCCGGTCGGTCGGGGGCGGTCCGCCCCGCGGGGGCGCCGCCGGCCGGTCGGGACGGTCGGGCCTGCCGGGCGGCGGCACCGGAGGTCGGGGCCCGCCGGGCGGCGGCTGCCGGGGTGAGGCGGGCACGGAGGGCACGGCGGGCGCGGACGGCGAGGAGGGCGCGGACGGCGACGCGTGCGAGGACCCGCGCCCGTTGCCGCGCGCGGCGACGTCGGTGTCGAACCCGTCGTCGAACCCGAGCTCCTGGTCGGCGGCGTCGATCTCGCTGTCGTCGAGCTCGTCGCGGGCCGGCGGCGGGGGTGCCGGCGGCAGCCGGGAGGCGAGGATCTCGTCGCGGCGCCGCCGGTAGGACTCGGCGTCGACCCGCCCGGTGGCCAGGTCCTCGTCGAGGCGACGCAGCTGCTCCGGGACGCCCATCACACCTTCCTCCGCGACCCCGCCGCATGCGGCACGGGCACCGTCCGAGCTGGGCAGGTTCCGCACGGTAACGCACGGCAGCGGTCCGTGAGTGGATCATCAGCTCGACGACCGTCGGCGTGATCTCGGCGAAATGCTGCGAACACCCCGGCGGTCCCTGACGAAGGTGGCGGCGAATGCGGCGCACGAGGGCGTCGCGATGCCCTGTGCGGTCGACCCCCACGGCCGCGGACGAGAGGACGTCTCCGTGTCTCCGACCTCGCGCACCACCGCGACCCCCGCCGCGCGCGACCGCGTCCTGCCGCGTCCCGCGGAGGGTGTCTGGCCGGGCCTGCAGGACCCGGGCGAGAACCGTCTGCGCATGACGGTGGCCCGCGGCCTCGTGCGGTCGGCGGTCAAGCGTCTGCCGATGCACCTCGTGTGGCCCGACGGCTCGGTGGAGGGTGACCCGCTGGGGCCCGGCCTCCGCCTGATCCGCCCCGAGGCCTTCTTCACCCGCCTCGGCCGCCAGGGCCTCATCGGGTTCGGCGAGGGCTGGATGGTCGGCGACTGGGACTCCGACGACCTCGTCGGCGTGCTCCGTGTGATGACCGACCACATCGAGGAGCTGGTCCCCCGTCCCCTGCGCAACCTGCGCCGTCTCTACGACCGCGGCCAGCCGCGCGAGGAGGTCGCCGCCGACGCGGAGGTCTCCCAGGAGAACGTGCACCGGCACTACGACCTGTCGAACGACCTGTTCGCGCTCTTCCTCGACGAGTCGATGATGTACTCCGCCGCCTGGTTCGACCCGGAGCGCCCGGACGAGCCGCTCGTCGACGCCCAGCACCGCAAGATCGACGGCATCCTCGACCTGGCCGGGGTGCGCGCGGGCCAGCACGTCCTCGAGATCGGCACCGGGTGGGGCGAGGCCGCGATCCGGGCGGCCCGGCGCGGGGCCCGGGTCACGACGCTGACGCTGTCGGTGGAGCAGGCCGAGCTCGCGCGCGCCCGCGCCGAGCGCGCCGGGGTCTCCGACCGGATCACCATCGACGTCCGCGACTACCGCGAGGCCGCGGGCACCTACGACGCCGTGATCAGCATCGAGATGATCGAGGCGGTCGGCGAGCGGTTCTGGCCGGAGTACTTCCGCACCGTGGACCGGCTGCTCGCCCCCGGCGGACGGTTCGGCCTGCAGTCGATCACGATGCCGCACCACCGGCTCGAGGCGACCAAGTCGTCGTACACCTGGATCCACAAGTACGTCTTCCCCGGCGGGCTCATCCCGAGCCTCGAGGCCGTCGACGACACGCTCGCCCGGCACACGACGATGCAGGTCGTCGACCGTCGCTCGATCGGGCTCGACTACGCCGAGACGCTGCGCCGGTGGCGCGCGACGTTCCTCGCCCGCGCCGAGGAGGTGCGCGCTCTCGGGTTCGACGAGACGTTCGTGCGGATGTGGGACTTCTACCTGGCCTACTCCGAGGCCGGGTTCGCGTCGCGCTACCTCGACGACTACCAGCTGGGGATCGCCCGCCCCTGATCGGGACGTGTCGGCGTTCACCGGCAGTCAGGGCTGACCGGCCGCGGGTGTCGGGGATAGCCTCCGCGCCGGAACGACCCCGTGCCGCAGAGGAGCGCCGCAGAGAGATGGACACCAACGACGTCGCCGCGATCGTCACCGGAGGGGCCTCCGGCCTCGGTGGCGCCACCGTCCGCCGGCTGGCCAAGCAGGGCGCGCGGGTCGTCGCCATCGACCTGCCGAAGGCCGTCGACGGCGCTGAGGCGCTGGACAACGTCGACTACGTGGGCGCCGACGTCACCGACGGCGACCAGGTGGCCGCCGCGGTCGAGGCGGCCACGGCCACCGGCGTGCCGCTGCGCATCGTCGTCAACTGCGCGGGCATCGGGACCGCCGGCCGCGTGCTGTCGAAGAAGGGCCCGCACGACCTGGGCGTGTTCAACCAGGTCATCGGCGTCAACCTCATCGGCACCTTCAACGTCATGCGGCTCGCCTCCGAGGCGATCGCGCAGACCGAGCCGCTCGCCGACGGCGCCCGCGGCGTCGTCGTCAACACGGCGTCGGTCGCGGCGTTCGAGGGCCAGATCGGCCAGGTCGCCTACGCAGCCTCGAAGGGCGGGGTCGTCGGCATGACCGTGCCGGCCGCCCGCGACCTCGCCCAGTACGGCATCCGCGTCATGACCGTCGCGCCCGGCATCATCGACACCCCGATGCTGGCCGGCGTCGAGGAGTCGTTCCGCGAGCAGCTCGCCGAGGGCATCCCGTTCCCGAAGCGTCTCGGGCGCCCCGACGAGTACGCGCAGCTCGTGGCCCAGATCATCGAGCACGACTACCTCAACGGCGAGGTGATCCGGTTCGACGGCGGCCTGCGCATGCAGCCTCGGTAGGGGTCAGGCCGTGAGGTCCTCGAGGTAGGGCACCTCGAGGACGCGGTCCGACGTCAGCCACGTGCGCAGCGTCCACGTGGCCCGGACGTCGTCGGCGTTGTAGACGAGGAGCCGCTCGCGCTGCGCCGGGTCGGGCTCGCCGCCGTCGAGCCCGACCGCGTCGCGGTACCAGCGCATGGAGTTCTCGCCGCCCGCCTCCGGGTCGTGCCAGGCGAACCCCGCCGAGGGCGCGACCCGCTTGAGGCCCTTGCCGTGCGGGCAGAGGAACGACTCGCTGACCACGGGGAACAGGTCGATCCACGCGTCGGAGGCGATGAACTCCTCCACCTCCGCGGCCGGCGGCACCCCCGGCATGCCGCCGAACCGCTCGACGGACCCCCGCAACCAGCGGTTCTCCGCCTGCTCGTTGTAGCAGTAGGCGCGCATCACCAGCCCGCGCTCCGCGCAGCGGGCGCGCACGTCGGAGAGCCAGGTCCAGAACTCCCCGAAGGAGCGGCCCTCGTCGCGGGTCGGCAGGGGGTCCCAGGTGACGAAGGCCCGGTAGCCCGGCTCGAGCCCGATGTCCGCGCCCGAGAGCAGCGCGCCCCAGAGATAGGCGCCGTCCTCGCCGAGGCTCTCCATGTCGACGTCGACCTCGACGTCGCCCCGCGCGACGGTGGGGCGCGCGACACGACGCACGAGCGGGACGTCGCGGCTCCAGGCCCGCGCGAGCGCCACCGCCTCGACCAGATCGGGGACCTCGCCCGCCTCGGGGGTCTCGGGGTCGGGCTCCGGGCCGGGCAGCCCCGCGGCCGGGTCGAGCGCCGCGAGCTCGCGGACCGTGGTGACGCCGCGACCGCGCAGGCGCAACGCCGCGTCGCCCCGGACGACGAGGCTGACGTCGTCGACCGCGCGCAGCGCCGTCTCGCACGTCGGCCACCACGGGCAGCGGCGGCACTCGGTGATCCGCGAGGGCTCGGCCAGCGCCGGGCGGCGGGAGCGGGCGGCCTCCGCGACGGCCAACCGGTCGGCGTGGCGGCGGTCGTAGGTCTCGAGCGTGCTGCGCCCGGACCCCGCCGAGCCCGCGAGGTCGACCCACACCACGACGTCGGCGTCGAGGCCGACGATGCCGCCCCACACCGGCGCCCCGGCGTCCTCCGGCGGCGCGAGCCCGGCCGCGCGCAGCATGCGGTGGAGGTGGGCCAGGCGCAGCACGTCGCGCGTCACCGTGCGCACCCGCCGCGCGTCGTCGGGGGCGGCCGCGTCGGGGTGCGGCCGGCCGAGCGGCGAGGTGAGCGCGCCCTCGCCGGGGTCGGTGATGCGGTGGCGCACGACGATCAGCGGCCACCACCCGGACGCCGCGTCGCCGGGCACCGCCCGGACCAGCGCCTCCGCGTGCCCGCGGCGCCCCTCGCCCGCCGGGAGCTCCGCGCCCCCGACCACGTCGGCCGTGGTGTCCACGAGGACCGCCCGGGTGGCCGCGGCGCGCTCGCGCGCGGTGGGCGCCGCCGGCACGGCGGTCCAGCCCGCGCCCAGGAGCTCGGCCCAGCGGGCGGCGAGCGTCGCGCGGTGGCTCGCCGCGTCCGCCTTGCGCATCGCCACGCCGGGGTCGGCGTCGTCACCCGGGGGCGGGCCGCCCGGCGCGAGGTCCTCCGCCGGCACGTGCTCGAGGTGGACCCGGCGGCGGCAGCGCGTCGTGGCGGCGGCGTCGAGCAGGACCGGCCGCGGCGGCGTCGCGGCGGGGGCACCCGCGTCGGCGGCACAGGCGTCTCCTGGCCCCTGCGCGGTGGTCGTGCTCATGGTCCGAGCTTCCCACGCGACCCCGACAGCCCTGGTCGACGGCGTCCGCGTGCAGGTGTGGGACGGGTACGGCCCGGGCACTCGGGCCCCGATCGATCGTCGGGGACCGGACGCGCCGGGCCGGGTCACGGACTCCGACGCCCCGCCCGCGGCCACTAGGGTGCGGGCGATCCGCCCGGACGCACGACAGGCCACGGGCACGAGGACTGGAGGGTCCATGGGACTGCTGCGGCGCGGGCGGCCCGCGACGGAGGCGGACACCGTCGAGGTGGGCGACGACGTCTACGTCGTGAGCAGGAAGGCCGCCGAGCTGGCCGTCAAGGCGCAGAAGGAGCGACGTCGCGCGGCGCTCGCCGAGCGCCACCTCGCGGAGACCCAGGAAGCGACGCTGCTCGGGGACAAGAAGGCCCTCAAGGCCGCGAAGAAGCGCCAGAAGTCGGACGAGGCCGCGGCCGACAAGGACGACGAGCTCGACGGCACCGCCGCCGACCCGTGGACCGGCGCGAAGGTGAAGCGCTACATCGGGATCGCCCGGATCGTCGTGCCGATCGTGGCCCCGATCGTCTACCAGGCCGTCGGCGTGGCGCGGGACCGCTGGGACGCGCACCGCGCGCGTCAGCTCGGCGTCGCCCCGGACGAGATCGGCGAGTTCACCGGCCGCGGGGCCGCGCTCTACGCCCGGGTGCACAACCTCGCGCTGTCCGCGCAGGACCTGCGCACGCGCCACGGCGGCGGCGACGGCACCCGCCCGGCCGAGATCCGCGCGTTCGTCGAGGACACCGAGCAGCGCCTCAGCGACCTCGAGTCCGCCGTGCGCGCCGCCGAGCAGATGCCCGCGAGCAGGCGCCGCAGCGCCCACGTCGCGGTGGCCGGCGAGCTCGAGCGCATCGAGGACCGCCTGCTCGCCCTGTGGGGCGTCGGCGGAAACCCGCGCACCGCGGTCACCGGCCCGCGCACCACGACCTCCGGCTGACCTCCGGCTGACCTCCGGCCGGCCTCCGGCCGGGGCTCCGAGACCCGCCCCGAACGGGCGACGTCCGGGGTCCGGGAGCACATCACGATCTCGAAACATCGGTGTTGTCACTGATGGTGAGCCGCAGCGGTCGTCCGACCCCGGATGAGGGTCCGACCGGGCGCGGAGCTGCCCGGATCCGATTCTGTCGGAGCCCCTGACCGGTACTCGGTCACCCACCGCGTCCACCATCCCCGGGGAAACATCCCTCGAATGTCGGACCTACGGGGTGACAACCCCGGCTCTCCCCGCCTACTGTCCCCGCAGTCGTTGTCGCTGAGACAACGCCCGTTGCCGCAGACGCCCCGATCCGGGGAGCCCGGAACGGAGTCGACGGGAAGGGGGACGAGCCGTGAGCCCTCGCGCGCGCACCGGAGCGACGGACACGCCGGCACCTCGGTCCCCCGCCTCGCCCACCGCCGCGCTCGGCTCGAAAGAGGCCGCCCCCACCACCCCCGCCCCCCGCGGGCGACGCCCCCGTGACGAGGCCGGCGGCCCCGTGAACCGGGCCCTCGACGTCCTCGACCTGCTCGGTACCCCGGGCGGCCCCTCCTCCCTGGGCGTCGTCGAGATCGCCCGGCAGCTCGGACGGGACAAGTCGCAGGTCTCGCGCCTGCTCAAGCTCCTCGCCGACGCCGGTTACGTCGACCGCGAGCCCGGTTCCCTGCGCTACCGCATCGGCACCCGTTTGTTCGCGATCGGTGCCACGGCGGTGGACCGCAGGCTGCGCGACGAGGCCGACACCGCCGTCGCCCGCGAGGCCGCGCTGCTCGGCGAGCGCGTCGACGTCGGCATCCGCAGCGGCGGCAGCGTCATGACGATCGCCTCCGCCGCGCCGGACAGCGAGCTGCGCGCGGCGGGGTGGGTGGGGCGCACGGTGCCGTTGTCGTGTACTGCCACCGGGCGTGCACTTCTGTTCGACCTCGACACGGCCGCGATCGCCCGGGTCATCGTGCCCGAGGGCCTCGGTCCGGCCGGCCCGGCGGCACCGCGATCGCTCGACGAGCTCGTCTCCCGGGTCGCCGACGAGCGCCGCCGGGGCTGGGCGCTGGCCCGCCACGAGACCGACCGCGGCCTCCTCTCCCTCGGCGCGCCCGTGCGCGACAGCAGCGGCGCCGTGGTCGCCGCCCTCGGCGTGAGCGGCCCCGAGTCGCGCGTCGATCCGGTCCTGGACGAGGTCCGCGCCGCGGTGCTGCGGGCGGCCTACGACCTGTCCCGGTCCCTGGGGGCGGGCGCGGTGAGCCCGGCGGGGCGCGCCACCGCCCGCGCCGGACCATCCGGCCCGACCCAAGGATCTCCCGTCGCTCCGCTCGCCCACGACGACGTGTCCGCCCTGTCCACCCCCCCTGCTCCCGAGAGAGGAGCGTCGTGAACTTCCTGGACTATCTCTCCAGCAATGCGCAGCAGATCGTCTTCCTGACGCAGGCCCATTTCCTGGTGGTGCTCATCGCCGTCGGCCTGGGCTCCCTGATCAGCGTCGTGCTGGGGCTGGCGGTCTCCACCGGTGAGCCCGACCCGCGGCGGTTCTCCCTCGACTGGTTCGCGGCCGGCGTGCGCGAGGGCGGTCTGGTCTTCACCGCCGCCCTGCTCACCGTGCCGTCGCTGGCGCTGTTCGCGCTGTTCCTGCCCATCACCGGGCTGGGAGTCACCACCGCGATCATCGTGCTGACGATCTACACGCTCTACACGGTGCTGCGGAACACCGTGGCGGGCCTGACCACCGTCGACCGGGCCGTGCTCGAGTCGGCCAAGGGGCTCGGCTACGGCCGCCTGCGCCGGCTGCTCACCATCCAGCTCCCGCTGGCGTGGCCGGTCATCCTCAACGGCATCCGGGTCACCACGCTGATCTCGATCTCGATCGCCGTGGTCGGCGCCGTCGTCCAGGGGCCCGGCCTCGGCATCCTGCTCCTCAACGGGATCTCGCGCATCGGTGCGGCGAACTCCTTCTACCAGGTCCTCGCGGGCACGCTGCTGTGCCTCGTCGTCGCCGCCGTCTTCGAGATCTTCTTCGCCATCGTCCAGCGCCTGACCATCCCCAGGGGTATCCGTGTCTGACAACCAAGACCAGACCGCCATCGTCCCGGACACCGGCGCCGGGTCGTCCGACATGATCGTTCTGGAGGGCGTCGAGAAGATCTACCCGGGCAGCGAGACGCCCGCGGTGAGCCAGCTCGACATGGCGATCCCCAAGGGCGAGATCGTCATGCTCATCGGCCCCTCGGGCTGCGGCAAGACCACCACGCTGAAGATGATCAACCGGCTGATCGAGCCGACGGCCGGGCGCATCCTGCTCGACGGCAAGGACGTCACCCACGTCAACGGCGACCTCCTGCGCCGCCAGATCGGCTACGTCATCCAGCAGGGCGGCCTGTTCCCGCACTTCTCGATCGCCGACAACATCGGCGTCGTCCCGAAGATGCTCGGTTGGGACAAGCAGCAGATCAAGGAGCGGGCCGACGAGCTGCTCCACCTCGTGGGCCTCGAGCCCTCGACCTTCCGCGACCGCTACCCCCGCCAGCTCTCCGGTGGCCAGCAGCAGCGCGTCGGCGTCGCCCGCGCGCTCGCCGCGAACCCGCCGGTCATGCTCATGGACGAGCCGTTCGGCGCCATCGACCCGATCACCCGTGACCGCCTCCAGGACGAGTTCCTCGAGATCCAGCGCACGATCGGCAAGACGATCGCCTTCGTCACCCACGACCTCCAGGAGGCCGTGAAGCTGGGCGACAAGATCGCGGTGTTCGCCACCGGGAAGCTCGAGCAGTACGCGGACCCCGACACGGTCCTCACCCGGCCCGCCAACGACTTCGTCTCCGACTTCGTCGGCGGCGGTGCGGCGGTCCGGCGCCTGTCCCTGCTCGAGCTCGCCCGCCTGGAGCTCCACCCCATCGAGACCGACGAGAAGGCCGTGGGCAACAGCAACGGCCACCCGGTGGCCGAGGTCGACTCCTCCGGCAAGCCGGTCTCGTGGCGCCACCTGCCCGGCGCCGACGCGACCGGCGTCGCGCTGGTGACGGTGCCGATCTCGGGCACGGTCTACGACGCGGTGGACGTCATGCTCGACGGCGGGGCCGCCCTGGTCGCGGTCGTCGACGAGCAGGGCCGCGCGCAGGGTGTCCTGCACTGGAACGACCTCGTCGGCGGGCTGCGCACCCGGGAGCGTGACGCATGAGCACGGCCACCCCGGAGACCATCAACACCCAGGCCGAGCAGTCGGTCGAGGAGGTCGAGGGCCCGCAGCAGAGCAGGCTCTCGCGGCTCTGGCAGCAGCACTACGACCTGGTGATCCTGCCGGCGATCATCGTCCTGCTGCTGATCCTGCTCTTCGTGTACATCCAGACCCGCGACCTCGACACCATCGAGGAGCGCGTGCTCGCCGCCGACAACGTGGCGGGCCTGCTCCGGCAGCACCTCTGGCTCGCGTTCCTGTCGACGGTCCTGGTGCTGATCATCGCGGTGCCCCTGGGCATCCTGCTGAGCAGGCGGGGCGCCCGGAAGGCCCAGGGCCCCGTGCTCGCCGTCGGTGGCTTCGCCCAGGCGCTGCCGCCGTTCGGCGTCCTGCTGCTCATGGCGTTCTGGCTCGACTTCGGCGTCACCACCGCCGTCATCGGCCTGACGCTGGCCGCGCTGCTCCCGGTGCTCCGCAACACGGTCATCGGTCTGCAGCAGGTCGACCAGTCGCTCATCGAGGCGGCGCGCGGCATGGGGATGTCGTCACGGCAGACCCTGTTCCGCGTCGAGATCCCGCTCGCGGTGCCGGTCATCGTCGCCGGCCTGCGCGTGGCGCTCGTGCTCAACGTCGGTACCGCGACCCTCGCCAGCTACATCGGCGCGGGCGGTCTCGGCGAGCTGGTCCAGCAGGCGCTGCGGCTCAACCGCATCAACGTCCTGCTGGTCGCCGGCGCCGTCATCGCCACGGTGGCCCTGCTCATCGACTGGCTCGCCGGCGTCGTCGAACGGATCGTCGTGTCCCGGTCCGGCTGACGCCGGGCCCCTCGAGATTTCTCTCGGCCGACCGCCCCGCCCGCGAGGCCCGGCCAACCCCGGAGGATAAGGAGAACACTGTGCGGTGGACATTCCGCGGCGGCCGCTCCGGTCGTCGTTCCGGCTGGCGGGCGGGCGCGGTGACGCTCGCCGCCACGGCCCTCCTGGCCGCAGGCTGCGGTGGCCTGTCGGGCAGCGGCCAGCCCACGGCCCAGGGCGGCAGCCTGGCGGCCAGCGGCATCAACCTGCAGGGCCAGACCTACACGGTCGGTGGCAAGGAGTTCGACGAGCAGCTGGTCCTCTGCAAGATGACCATCGCCGCCCTCCAGTCGGTGGGCGCGACGGCCAACGACCGCTGCAACATCACCGGTACCGCGTCGACCCGCGCCGCCCTCGTCGGCGGTCAGATCGACATGTACTGGGAGTACACCGGCACCGGCTGGATCACCCACCTCAAGAACGCCTCGCCGATCCCGGGCTCCGAGCAGCAGTACATCGCGACCCGTGACGCCGACCTGGCGCAGAACAACATCGTCTGGCTGCCGCCGTCGCCGTTCAACAACACCTACGGCCTCGCGGTGACCCGTCCGTTCGCGGACCAGAACAACCTGCGGACGCTGACCGACTGGGGCAACTTCACCAACAGCGGCAACCCGGCGGCGACGCTCTGCGTCGAGGCCGAGTTCGCCGGTCGTGACGACGGCCTCGCGGGCCTGTACCGGACCTACGGGGTCACCAACCCGCCGGCCGGTCCCCCCGGGCTGAACACGCTGGACACGGGCGCCATCTACCAGGCCACCGCCAACGGCAACCCGTGCAACTTCGGCGAGGTCTTCACCACCGACGGCCGCATCCCCGGCCTGAACCTGGTGACGCTGCAGGACGACAAGAACTACTTCCCGCAGTACAACGCGTCGCCGACCTTCCGCAAGGAGGTCTTCGACCGGAACCCGAGCGTCCAGCGGGTCTTCGACGCGATCACCCCGCGTCTGACCAACGAGGTCATGCTCGACCTCAACGGGCAGGTCTCCTCGCAGGGGCAGGACCCCCAGCAGGTGGCCACCCGCTGGCTGCAGCAGCAGGGATTCATCGGCGGCCAGTGAGGCCCCTGATGGTCCTCACGGTGTGACGACGGCGGCGGCCGGTCGCGGGTCCTCGGGCCCCGGCCGGCCGCCGTCGTCGCGGGGAAAGACCGTCCACGACCGTACGAGACGAAGGCGCCACGCCCGTGCCCCGATCCCGGCGTTCCCCGGTCCCGTTCACCCTCCTCGTGGTGCTGATCGCCGGCCTGCTCGCCGGGTGCTCCCAGGAGCAGCGCCTCACCCCGCCGGGCAGCTTCGCCCGGGAGGTCGACCTCGGCGGGCAGACGCTGACCGTCGGCGGCAAGGAGTTCGCGGAGCAGATCGTGCTCTGCAAGATGACCATCGCCCTGCTCCAGTCGAGCGGGGCCACCGTCGTCGACCGCTGTGACACGAAGGGCTCGGCCAACGTCCGCGCCGCCCTGACCAGCGGTCAGATCGACATGTACTGGGAGTACACGGGCACCGCGTGGCGCCTGTACCTGTCCCAGGAGTCGACGATCGCCGACCCGCAGGCCCTGTTCGACGCCGTGCGCACCGCGGACGAGGGCAACCAGGTGACCTGGCTCGACCCCACCCCGTTCAACAACACCTACGCGATCGGCGTGCGCACCGACACGGCCCAGCGGCTGCGGGTCCGGACGCTCTCCGACTTCGCCGCCCTCGTCCGCTCCGGGTCGCCGGCGGGCACGCTGTGCGTCGACCAGGAGTTCACCGGGCGCGAGGACGGCCTGCAGGGGATGCTCGCCACCTACGACATCCCGCTCGGGGACCAGGCGCTCGACACCCGCGAGATCGACCAGATCTACGACGCCGTCGCGGCCGCGAACCCCTGCACGTTCGGCGAGGTGTTCGCCACCGACGGCCGCCTCAACCCGCTGCGGCTCTCCACGCTCGTCGACGACCGCGGCTACTTCCTGCCCTACAACGCCGCGCTCACCGTCCGCAGCGACGTCATGGCGCGCGCCCCCCGGCTCGCCCTGCTCGGCCGGATGCTCGCGCCGACCCTCACCGAGCCGGTGATGCGCCAGCTCAACGAGCGCGTCTCCGCGGGCGGGCGCAGCCCCGACGAGGTCGCGCGGTCGTTCCTGCGCGAGCAGGGGCTGATCGGCTGAGTCGTCCCTGTCAGCGGGGGGCGTTCGCCCCGCGGAGGGCGGCGACGGCCTGGGCCGGCGGCACGGTGCCGCCGACGAGGTCGAGCACCGCGCCCGCCGTGTCCGGGGCGTCGAGCAGCGCCAGCAGGACGGCGGCGACGTCGTCGCGGGTGACCTCGCCGTAGCCCACCGGCGGCTGACCGTCGACGGCGCCGAGCCGCACGAGCCCGGTGCCCGGGTCGTCGGTGAGGCGCCCGGGCCGCAGGATCGTCAGGTCCAGGTCGCTCCGCGCCCGAAGCGCGTCCTCGGCGGCCTTCTTCGCGCGCAGGTAGTGGGCCCAGACCGAGTCGTCGTCCTCGGGCGCCGGCGGGCTGTCGATGTTCATCGCCGAGACCAGCACGTAGCGCCGGACCCCGGCCGCCGCGGCGGCGTCGGCGAGGAGCAGGGCCGCGTCGCGGTCGACGGTGCCCTTGCGCTCGACCGTGCTGCCCGGCCCCGCCCCGGCGGCGAAGACGACGGCGTCCGCGCCGGTCAGGTGGGTCGCGAGCTCGTCGGCGCGGGTCGCCTCGAGGTCGGCGACGGCGGGCTCGGCACCGGCGTCGCGGACGTCGTCGGACTGGTCCGGGTCGCGGATGAGGGCGACCGTCGCGTCACCCCGCGCGGCGGCCTGCCGCTCGAGGCGCAGCGCGATCTTCCCGTGTCCGCCGGCGATGACGATGCGCATGGGTCCGACGGTACGCGGAGCCTCCTCGCGATGTCCGGTTCGTCCGTTTCGGCGACCCACGGAATCCGTGGTCTTGCCCACGCCCCGACGATCACGTGTGATGTGGGCCGCGTGGTCACCACCACATCCACCACCACGACCGCGCACGCCTGGGGAGGCCGTCTCCGTGTACGAGAAGAACGGTGAGAAGTACTTCGTCGTCGATTCCCACATGCACTACTGGGACGCTTCGCCCGAGAACTGGGTGCAGGGCGCCGAGCAGTACGCCAAGGGCTGGATCGAGTGCTTCCACGCCTACCAGTCGCTCGGCCCCGCCGAGACGCACCAGCCGCTCAAGGAGTTCCAGAAGGTCTCCGAGGACCAGCTGATGCGCGAGGTCTTCGACGAGGGCCACGTCGACGTCGCGATCTTCCAGTCGACCTACCTGCGCGAGTGGTACAAGGACGGCTTCAACACCAGCGAGCGCAACGGCGAACTGGCGAAGAAGTACCCGGAGAAGTTCCGCGTCAACACGCGCTTCGACCCGCGCGACGGCGACGCCGGCATGCGCGAGTTCGAGAAGAACGTCGAGACCTACCAGCCGCTCGGCGCGAAGCTCTACACCGCGGAATGGAACGGCGACTCGCGCGGCTACAAGCTCTCCGACCCGGAGTGCTACCGCTTCCTCGAGCGCGCCCAGGAACTGGGCATCAAGAACATCCACGTCCACAAGGGCCCGACGATCTGGCCGCTGGACAAGGACGCGTTCGACGTCTCCGACGTCGACCACGCCGCCACCGACTTCCAGGGCCTCAACTTCATCGTCGAGCACGTGGGGCTGCCGCGCATCGAGGACTTCTGCTTCATGGCGACGCAGGAGCCCAACGTCTACGCGGGCCTGTCGGTCGTGCTCGGCGGGCTCATGCACGCCCGCCCGCGCTTCTTCGCCAAGGTGATGGGCGAGCTGCTGTTCTGGGTCGGCGAGGACAAGATGACCTTCGGCTCGGACTACAACATCTGGGAACCGAAGTGGCAGGTCGAGGGCCTCGTCGACTGGAACTACCCGGACAGCGAGGAGTACGCCGACTACCCGGCCCTCGGCGTCGACGGCAAGAAGAAGATCCTCGGCCTGAACGCGGCCCGGCTCTACGACATCCCGGTGCCCGCGGAGGCCCAGCTGTCCGCGGACACCAGCGCCCCCGCGTCGCCCGGCGACGCGGAGCTGGTCGACCGGGAGGTGGCCCAGGCATGACCGTGCTCTCCGACACCCGCGTCGCCGGCTCCAACGAGGCCGAGGCGTCGGCCGCGACGGGGACGACGGCGCGGGTGTGGGAGGCGCTGCGCACCGTGCGCGACCCCGAGCTCGACGCCGACGTGGTCTCCCTGGACTTCGTCGGCTCCTGTTCGGTGTCCGACGACGGGGTCGCCCACGTGTCGCTGCGCCTGCCCACCTACTTCTGCGCCCCGAACTTCGCGTTCCTCATGGTCGCCGACGCCCACGACGCGGTGTCGGCCGTGGCCGGCGTCGGGACCGCCGACGTGACGCTCGCCGACCACTTCGCGTCCGACGCGATCAACGCCGGCGTCGCCGCGCGGGCGGGCTTCGTGGGGTCGATGGCGGGGACCGAGGTCGGCGAGGCCGTGGCGGAGCTCGACGACCTGCGGCGCACGTTCACCGAACGCGCGCTGATGGCCGGCACCGATCTCGTGGTCCGGCCCCTCGTGCGGGCGGGGGCGACGCCGGAGCAGGTGGCGGCGATGACGCTGGCCGATGCTCCTGACAGTGCCGATCTGCACCGGTTGCGGGCCCGGCGCCGCGAACTCGGCATCCCGGCCGACGACGGCGACCCGCTCGTCGTCGACCCCTCGGGCGCCACGGTCGGCGTCGAGGCCCTGCCACTGCACCTGCGCAAGGCACGCTCGTACCAGGTCGGCGTCGACGCGAACACGAGCATCTGCCGCGGCCAGCTCGCGGCGCGCTACGGCGTCTGAACCTCGCCACGACCCGCCGGCGCGCCCACCCCCGATCGGGGGTGGGCGCGCCGGCGTCGTGGCGTCAGCCCCAGACGTCCCGGGCCACGGAGACGACGAGGTCGAGCTTCGCGCGCTGCTGGTCGGCGGTCAGGTCGTTGCCCTCGACCGTCGAGGAGAACCCGCACTGCGGGGAGAGGCAGAGCTGCTCGAGCGGCACGTACTTCGTCGCCTCCTCGATGCGGCGCTTGAGGGTGTCCGGGTCCTCGAGCTCGCCGGTCTTGGTGGTCACCAGACCGAGCACGACCTGCTGGTCGCCGCGGGGCACGAAGCGCAGCGGGGAGAAGTCGCCGGAGCGCGCGTCGTCGTACTCGCAGAAGAAGCCGTCGATCTCGAGGCCGCCGAAGACGGTCTCGGCGACGTAGTCGTAGCCGCCCTCGGCCGCCCAGGAGGAGCGGTAGTTCCCGCGGCACATGTGCGTGGTGACGCGCAGGTCGGCGGGCCGGTCGCGGAGCACCTCGTTGATCGTGGCGACGTAGCGCTCGTGCATGTGGTCGGCGTCCTCGCCGCGGGCGGCCATCGACTCGCGCTGCGCCGGGTCGTTGAGGTAGGCGAGCGAGGTGTCGTCGAGCTGGAGGTACCGCACGCCGGCCTGGTAGAGCCGCGACACCTCGTCGCGGTAGGCCGCCGCGAGGTCCGCCCAGAACGCGTCCGGGTCGGAGTACGGCGAGCCCTCGTGCACCGGGGCGCCGCCGAGGCGGTAGTGCAGCATCGACGGCGAGGGGATCGTCAGCTTCGGGACCGCGGTCGTCACGGTCGACGCCAGCATCGAGAAGGCGTCGCCGAAGATCGTCTGCGAGATCCCGATCCGCTGGTCGATCACCAGCGACATGGCGGCGAAGGTGAGGTCGCCCGAGGCGTTGCGGAACGCCACCTCCACCGACGAGTCCTTCGACGAGGTGACGCCGTCGAGCTGGTACAGGAAGTCCATGTGCCAGGAGGTGCGGCGGAACTCGCCGTCGGTGGCCGCCTGCAGGCCGGCGTCCTCCTGGAGCCGCACCGCGTCGCGGATGGCCTCGTCCTCGACCTTGCGGAGCTCGTCGGCGCCGATGCGCCCCTCCGCGTGATCGGAGCGGGCCTGCTTCAGGGCCTGCGGGCGCAGGAGACTCCCGACGTGGTCGGCGCGGAACGGGGCGCTGGTCCGGGCACTCATGCGCGGCAGGTTATCCGCGCCGCACGGCCCCCGGCCCGCCGTCGTCCCATCCAGTGGAAACGGGATCCTGCAGCGCCACGGACAGGCGACGCGCGCCCTCGCGCACGGCGCGCTCGAGCCGGTCGCGCCGGTCGGCGATGCTGCCGGGCCCGCCGGCGGGGACGACCGGGACCGCCACCGCCACGGCGCCGACCAGCGTCGGCCCGCACGCCGACGGCACCCGCACGGGCGCGGCCATGCAGGCCAGGCGCTCGCGGAACTCGCCGCGGTCGACGGCGAGGTCGCGGCGGCGCACGGCGTCGAGCTCGCGCTCGAGCTCGTCGAGGTCGGTCATCGTCCGGTAGGCGTGCGCGGGCAGCCCGTCGCGGTCGAGGATCGCCCGCCGGGAGGGGCCGGCCACCTCGGCCAGCCAGAGCTTGCCGACCGCGGTGGCGTGCAGGGCTCCCCGCCACGCCGAGATCACGGGTACCGGGTGCTCGGCACAGTCGTCGTGGCCCACGACCACCACGTCGTCGTCGCGGAACGCCGCGTACAGGGCGCCCGCCCCGGCGTGGCCGTGCACCTCGCCGAGGATCCCGCCCAGCCCGCGCGGCACCGGCAGCTGCGCGACGAGGCGGTCGTGCAGCGCCGGCAGCTTCGGGCCCAGGCCGAACCCGCGGGGCTCCTCCAGGCGCACGAGGTAGCCGTCCGACACGAGGCTGTCGAGCAGGTGGTAGGTCGTCGAGAGGTTGTACTCGAGGCGCCGGGCGACGGCCTTCGCGCTGATCCCGTCGCCGGCCGCGGCGACGACCTCCAGCACCTGCAGGGCGCGGTGCACCGAGGAGAGCGCGCTCACACGTTCATGAGACCCGAGCGGCCCTCAGCTCGCCAGCCGAGTGTCCTCCGACGCCTCGGTCAGCGCGGCGATCTCGTCGAGCGCGAGCACCAGGTCCGCCATCGGCAGGATCGTCGCGAGCTGCTCGACGGTGCGGGCCGACGCGATCGGCGCCGTGACGGTCGGCTGCGCGGCGAGCCACGCGAGCGCGACGGCCGCCATCGGCACGTCGTGCGCGCCGGCGACCTCCTCGAGCACCCCCAGCACCCGCGTCCCCCGGTCGTCGAGGTACGCGACTGCGCCGCCGGCACGGGCCGAGGCCATCGGCCCGCTCGTGTCCGGGGCCGGGTCGCCCGGGCGGTACTTGCCGGTGAGGAAGCCCTTGGCCAGCGCGAAGTACGGCATGACGCCGAGGTCGGCGTCCGCGGCGACGTCGGCGAGCTCGTCCTCGTAGACGGCGCGCTCCACGAGGTTGTAGTGCGGCTGCAGCGCGACGGGCCGGGCGAGGCCGTGCTTGTCGGCGACGGTGAGCGCCGAGGTCAGGCGCTCGGCCGAGAAGTTCGACAGCCCGACGGCCCGGATCTTGCCGGCCGTCACGAGCTCGTCGAACGCGCCGAGGGCGTCCTCGAGCGGGGTGTCGGGGTCGTCGCGGTGGGCGTAGTAGAGGTCGATGTGGTCGGTGCGCAGGCGGCGCAGCGAGTCGTCGCACGCCGCCCGGACGTTCTCCGGCGACAGGCCCGGCCGTTCCGGCCACGACCCGACCTTGGTGGCGACGACGACGCGGTCGCGCACCCCGCGCGCCGCCATCCAGTCGCCGAGCACGCGTTCGGAGTCGCCGCCGCTGTTGCCCTCGACCCGCCAGGTGTACGAGTCGGCGCTGTCGACGAAGTTCCCGCCCGCGTCGAGGTAGGCGTCGAGGACCGCGGCCGACGCGGCGGCGTCGGCGGTCCACCCGAAGACGTTGCCGCCCAGGCAGAGCGGGTGGACGTCGAGCTCCGAGCGGGGGATACGGACGCGAGCAACCATCACTCCACCGTAGGCCCGGTGCCCGCGGCGACCCCGGATACGCTCCGACCCGCGTGAACCGCTCCGTGGAGAGCCCCGCGGACCGACCCGTCGACGAGGAGAACCCGTGATCAGCAACCCGTTCCGCGTCGACCCGTGGACGGTGCACGAGCCCCACGTCGACCTCGACGCGCTCCCGCAGACCGAGTCGCTGTTCGCGCTGGCCAACGGGCACGTCGGCATGCGCGGCAACCTCGACGAGGGGGAGCCGCACGCGATGCCGGGCACCTACCTCAACTCGTTCTACGAGTCGCGCCCGCTGCCGCACGCCGAGGGCGGGTTCGGCTACCCGGACGAGGGCCAGACGCTGGTCAACGTCCCCAACGGCAAGCTCATCCGGGTGCTCGTCGACGACGAGCCGCTCGACGTGCGCTACGGCCAGGTGCTCGCCCACCACCGCACGCTCGACATGCGCGCCGGCACGCTCACCCGCCACGTCGACTGGGTGTCGCCCAACGGCCAGCGGGTCACGGTCACCTCCGAGCGGCTCGTGTCGTTCTCGCAGCGCTCGGTGGCCGCGATCTCCTACGAGGTCGCCGTCCCCGAGGACGCCGGCTCGGAGGCGCTGCTCGTCATCCAGTCCGAGCTCTTCGCCAACGAGCAGATGCCCGTCATCGAGGGCGACCCGCGCGTCGCGGCGGCGCTGCAGAACGTGCTCGTCCCCGAGCACCACTCGTACTCGTCCCACGGCGCGCGCATGACCCACCAGACGCGGCGCTCGGAGCTGCGCGTCGGCGCGGCCATGGAGCACCAGGTCTTCGGGCCCGACGACGCCCAGGTCACCAGCTCCTGCTCGAACAACGTCGGGCGCACGACGGTGATCACCCGCCTGAAGCCCGGCCAGAAGCTGCGCGTCGTCAAGTACATGGCCTACGGCTGGTCGAGCCAGCGCTCCCAGCCCGCGATCGTCGACCAGGTCGAGGCCGCGCTCGACGCCTCGGTCTACACCGGCTGGGACGGCCTGCTCGCCGCGCAGCGGGAATACCTCGAGGCGTTCTGGGCGAAGGCCGACCTCGAGATCGACGGCGACCCGCGCCTGCAGCAGGCGCTGCGCTTCTGCCTGTTCCAGGTGCTGCAGGCCGGCGCCCGCGCCGAGCACCGCGCGATCGGCGCCAAGGGCCTCACCGGCCAGGGCTACGACGGCCACAGCTTCTGGGACGGCGAGACGTTCGTGCTCCCGGTGTTCATGTACACCCAGCCGCGCGCGGCCGCCGACGCACTGCGCTGGCGCCACAGCACGCTGGACATCGCCACCGCGCACGCCGCCAAGCTCGGCCTCGACGGCGCCGCGTTCGCCTGGCGGACGATCAACGGCGAGGAGTGCTCGGGCTACTGGCCCGCCGGCACCGCGGCGTTCCACGTCAACGCCGACATCGCCGACGCCGTGATGCGCTACGTTGCGGCCACCGACGACAAGGCGTTCGAACGCGAGATCGGCGTCGACCTGCTCGTGGCGACCGCGCGGCTGTGGCGCTCGCTGGGCCACCACGACAGCGACAGCGCCTTCCGCATCGACGGCGTCACCGGCCCCGACGAGTACTCCGCGGTCGCCGACAACAACGTCTACACCAACCTCATGGCGCAGAAGAACCTGCGCGGGGCCGCGGACGCCGCGGTCCGCTGGCCCCGCGAGGCCGAGCGGCTGCACGTCTCGCCCGAGGAGATCGCGAGCTGGCGCTCCGCGGCGAGCTCGATGGTCATCCCGTTCGACGAGGCGCTCGGCGTGCACCAGCAGAGCGAGGGCTTCACCCGCCACGCGGTGTGGGACTTCGAGAACACGCCCGAGGAGAACTACCCGCTGCTGCTCAACTACCCGTACTTCGACCTCTACCGCAAGCAGGTCGTCAAGCAGCCGGACCTCGTGCTGGCGATGGTGCAGTGCCCGGACGCGTTCACCCCGGAGCAGAAGCACGACAACTTCGTCTACTACGAGCGCGTGACCGTCCGGGACTCCTCGCTCTCCCCCGGCACGCTCGCGGTGATGGCCGCCGAGACCGGCCACCTGGACCTCGCCTACGACTACCTGTGCGAGTCGGCGCAGATGGACCTCGCCGACCTGGAGCACAACGTCCGCGACGGCGTGCACCTCGCGGCCATGGGCAGCGCGTGGACCTCGATCGTCATGGGCCTGGGCGGCATGCGCACCCACGACGGGCAGCTGACGTTCGCGCCGCGCCTGCCCGAGGCGCTCTCGGGCCTGCGGTTCCGCATCCAGTGGCGGGGGCGCTCGCTGCACGTCGCGATCGAGAGCGCGGACGCCACCTACACGCTCGAGGAGGGCGACGACCTCGAGATCGGGCACCACGGCGAGTCCGTCACCGTGGCGAAGGGGGAGCCGGTCACGCGGGACCTGCCGCCGGCGCCGCCGGTCGGCGACGTCGAGCAGCCGCCCGGGCGGGCGCCGCTCTTCCGCCGGCACGCCTGATCTGCCGGCACGCCTACCGGTTCAGGCGCCTCACCGGGACGATCCGGTGCCGCCGGCGCGCGGCGCACACCCCGAGCGCTCGCCAGGGCACCGGCGGGGTCGACGCCTGGTAGCGCGTGCGGGCCGGGTGCCAGAGCCCGTCGGCGCCCCGGTCCCAGCGTGTGACGCCCGGGACCTGGCCGAGCACGGTGACCGTGACGAGGTCGGGCGGCTCGGCGTCGACCGACACGTCGTAGCCCTCGCCGCCGACCGGGAGCCCGCACCGACAGTGCGTCAGGGTCGCCCGGTGGCCCGTCGCGGTGGTGGTCGTGGTGCCGCTGACCGGTTCGGCGGGGAGGATCCAGGTGGACTCGCCGGGCGTGTCCGGCACCGCCCGCAGCCCGGTCCGGGTGGCGAGAGGATCGACGGTGGGATCGGGCACCTCGGCCTCCAGGTCACTCACCGGCGCAGTTACATGTAGAGCCAAGAGTAGTTCACCGGTTCGTGTTGCGTCAGGTGGCTACCCTTCCGGACGACCGGCGCCGACCGGCGGCGCGGCAGGGGGCTGTAGGAGGTACGCGGGGCGTGGATCGCACCGCCGAAGCGGGGGACACGGAACGACGCGGGTCCGGTGGTCCGGACCGGTCCGACCCCAGCGCGCTGCGCTGGCTGATCGGGCACGAGCTGCGGTCGGCGCGCGAGGGCGCGGGTCACACCCAGACCGCCGCGGCCCGGGTGCTCGGCTGCACCCACGCGAAGATCAACTATCTGGAGCAGGGGAAGAACCAGCAGCGGCCCGACGAGGTCGCGCGGCTCCTGCGGTCCTACGGGGCGGACGTCGCCGACGTCGACCGGCTCGCCTCCCTGGCCTCGGCCGCCGACCGCGGCACCTGGTGGGCGCCGTTCGCCGACGTCGTCCCGGACTGGCTGCGCACCTTCGTCGGGCTCGAGGGCCTGGCGACCGCCGCGTTCGCCTACGAGCCGCTGCTCCTGCACGGGCTGCTGCAGACGCGCGCCTACGCCACGGCGCTGCTCGCCGACGCGCTGCGCGTGCCCGTCGTCGACGTGGATCGCGTCGTGGCACTGCGCCTCGCGCGCCAGCAACGTCTGCACGACGCCGCACGGCCGCTGCGCTACGAAGCGGTGATCGAGGAGACGATTCTCGACCGGCTCGTGGGCGGGCCCACCGTGATGGCCGAACAGCTCGACCATCTGCTGACACTCTCGGCGCAGGACAACGTCAGCATCCGGGTGATGCCCTTGGCGGTCGCCGTACACGACGGGCTCGACGGCGAGTTCACGCTGCTCGATTTCGACGCTGCGCGATCAATTGGTTACGTGGAGTTCCAGGACGGGGCGGTCTACGTCCAGGATCCTGACCGGATTGGCGGATACCGCACCGCCGCTGCGAGACTTCGCGCCGCAGCGTTGCCGCCGGACGCCTCCCTCGAGGTGATCCGCGACCGACGCGCGGCGCTGTGTACCTGAGCCGTGAGCCCGGTGCCGCGGCCGCATCGCTCCCCACGGTGCAAGGAGACGAGTCCATGACCCACACGAGATGGCGGACCTCCAGCTTCAGCTCCAACGGCGCGAGCTGCGTCGAGGTCCTCGAGGCCGACGGCGCGACCTACCTGCGCGACACCAAGGAGCACGGCGAGGGCCCGGTGCTGCACCTCGACGGGCCGGCGTGGACGGCGTTCCTCGACGAGGTCGCCCGCGACGTCCCGTCGGCGAACGGCGCGGTCGACGTGACCGCGGGCGCCGATGACGGTCGCGCCGTGCGCGAGCACTCCTCGGGCGCGGTGCTGCACTTCCGCGACGACGAATGGGTCGCCTTCCGGCGGGGTGTGCTCGCGGGCGAGTTCGGCGGGCCCAGCCGCTGACGCGGTATTCCTCTCGCTCGCCCTCGCCGGCCCTCGCCGGTCCGAGGGCGCGCCGGCTTTCGCGGGTTCGCTTCGATTGTCGAAGCGTTTCGTGTCAGACGGGGATGCGGGGTCGTCCGCCGAGGCGGGGTTGTCGGGTGGGGTCGATCCAGTGGGGTGGGGTGAACCAGGGTCGGCCGTCTCGGATGGTGACGGTCCAGTGGCCGTGGTGCAGGAGTTGGTGATGGTAGCTGCACAGCAGCACCAGGTTGTCGATCCGGGTGGGGCCGTGGTCGCGCCAGTGGCGGATGTGGTGGGCGTGGCAGCGGCGGGGTCGGCGGGTGCAGTCGGGGAAGGCGCAGCCGCCGTCTCGCAGGTTGAGGGCGCGGCGGATGGCGTCGGTGACGGTGCGTTGGAGGCGTCCGACGTCGAGGGGTTCGGATTTCGGGCCGAGGACGATGGGGACGATGTCGGCGTCGCAGGCCCAGCGGCGCAGGGTGGCGGGGTGGACGGGGGCGCCGGAGTCGAGCAGCCCGTAGCCACGGTGGCGGCCGCGGGTGGTGAGGGTGTCGGTGAGCCACCGCTGGTCGAGGGTGATCGTGAGCAGCGCCCGCCCCGGCCGCGCGGCCCGCGCCGTACGTCCCGCCGGGTGCCCGGACGGCTCCGGGCGGCGGGGCGCAGGGATCAACCCGTCCTCGGCCGCGTCACGAGCGGTGTCATCGGCCGCGCCGTCGTCGGTCGGTTCGTCGCCTGAGGCGGCGTCGGTGGTGGCGTCAGCCGCGTCGTCGGTCGTTTCGTCGCTGGCCTCGCCGTGGTCGCGGCGGGCATCAGAGGCGATGCCGTGGGGGGCCGGTGGCGTCGTTGACGAGGTCTTTGAGTCCTTCGATGCGCCGCAGCTTGAGTTCGCGCTGGTCGTCGGGCCCGCAGGGGGTGGCCATGGTGTCGATGGTCTCGACGAACGCCTCGGCGTCGACCGGATCCGACATCCGCCCCCGGAACAGCAACACTCCGTTCTTGCGGCGCACGAACCACAGCTCGTCGTCCCGCCCGGCGTCCTCCTCGGGGGGTTCTTCGCCGTCGGGGTCGAGGTGCGCCAGCAGCCGGTCCGCGACCGCCTGCAGGCCC